>DAOMPM010000040.1:0-27510 GCA_035444805.1 Luteimonas sp.
ATTTTGGATCGGCATCAGCCTCGAAAGTGGGTCAGTTTTGGATCGGCGGCAACACACCAGCACCGAGGCGATTGGCCGGTGCCTGCTGCGGCTGGTGATCAATCCCCTGCAGCGGCTGGAAGTAATCGAGAACGCCGATATCGCCCAGCAGGCTGACTGATGCGGCAGGCCAAATGGCGCCTTTGCGCTATAGGAGATTGACTATATTCACTGCTTTTACTGCGCAGCGAGTAAAGCGCATGCCTTTACCTTTTTGCATTCCTGCCGGTGCCGTAGTGCAGCGTCCTGCTGCAGCTGATCGCTATCATTGACGACTTCGTTAGTACTACGGGCAAGACGTCATGAAGAGCGCATTGGTGATATTGCTGGGAATGGTGGCGGTGATGGCGTCGGCTGCTGCGCAACTCACCGGCCCGCAGCGGTTGCGGGCTGCCCGCCGGGAAACGTTCGAGCAGCTGCGGTTTCCGTCGCGCGATGGCGCTACCTTCACCGGTGCTCAGGTACGGGTGGTGAAACAGCTGCACGGACGGTTCGATGGTATGCAGCAGCCGGGACCGCGCTGGATGACACAGGCCTCAGACGATGCATTCTGGTACTGCGTAGGGCCCGGGCCAAGCTGATATCTGGCCATTCCGGTTTCAAGACGTAATGGCTTCCAATGGGATGTCGAATGGGTGGTACGCCCTTTGGACGAGGGCCGCATGCGTGCCGCGCTGAACGGCGACACCGAAGCATTACGATTGGCCTTTGGCGAGCAAACTGCACGGGGATGAGCGGAAATTGAGCACGACGCGTGTGCAGATTTTTGTGTAGACGGAATATTGAATCGTCCCGGTTTGAAGGCGGCCATCATTCGGGAGCATGTCCGTTCCTAGCCGGAGGTGGACGTCGGCTGGGCAGGGGATTAGGGATGTTTATCGAGGGCAGTGAAACAGGACTTTGGGCCAGTGTGCGTAAGTGTCCCTTGATGTCTTCCTCAAATCATCTGTCTCGGGATCTCTGTACGAGATCCCTGCATCGAATGCCTTTGATGAGAATCATTGAAGAGAGGCTCAGCGTGGCGAGCACTTATGCGAACGCCTGTGAATGGAGTCAGCCGCGAGGTCCTCGTCGCAGGAGGCTGAAACGGTCATGTCTGTCGCCTTCATGGCAGGAGTATTCGATCCGTTCCAAGCTGGGTTCATTTCAGTTCTTGAGACTGAATTACTAAGAGCGCAGCCAGACGTTTCCAGGTTGCAGAAATACTCAACGTACTGATCAACTCAGTTCTTGCGTAGATCGAAGCTGTCGATCACTTCGCCTTCAGTGTTGATCGCACGAAATGACAGTGCACCCGTTCTTGGGTCGACTTCCACGATCTGGTACGTGCGTTGCTCGGTCGTGCCGAATGTAGCGAAGTCGGGCAGGGCTTGTTCGTTCAACTTCGTGCCGGACACGGCGACTAGGTAGATCGTTCCGTGATCGCCTTCGGGCGCGGGTTCGTGGCCGCGCATCGGTACGGTACGCATGTAGGCGTGGTCGTGGCCTTGGAAGGCGATGTCCACCTTGTGCTTGTCGAAGATTGGGCCCCAGGTCTCGCGTAGCGGATAGTTGTCGCGGCCAGGACGCGAGGCGTAGAAAGGATGGTGGTAGATGACGACCTTCCAACGTGCATTGCTTTCACCCAGCACGCGGTCCAGCCACTCGACTTGCAGGTCCGGCTCAACCAGGTCGTAGTTCGAGTCCATCACTACCACCAGCATGTCTTGGTAGGTAACGTGGTAGGTGCGGCCGGAATCGAGGGTGTCGGTGCCGTTGTCGGGTACCGCGAAATGCTGCAGGTAGAGCGTAGGGTGCCCGCCGTGACTGTCATGGTTGCCTAGTGCCGGGATTACGCTGGCGCGATCGAATACGGTCGAACCTTCATGGAAGAACTGGTCCCACTGGTCGCGCTCGGTGCCATGGTCGACCAGGTCGCCGGCGATCATGTAAAAGCGGGCATCGGGAAAACGTTCATCCGCTTGGCGGATCAGCTTGCCCCATTCGTCCAGCCCGTTCTGCGGATCGCCGAGGTAGACGAAGGCATACGGTTCGGCGCCGGCGTCGGTGGCGGTGCGGAAGCTACGCGCTGGCGTCCAGTTGCGTCCGTCATCGGCGCTGATCGCATAGGCGTAGTCGGTGCCCGGTGAAAGATCGTCGAGGCGTACGCGATGCAGTCGCGTCGTTGGATCGTTGACGATCTGGCGACTGGTGAGTTCGGTGAACGTCGCGGCGACCTGACGCTCGTCGCTTACGTTGCCGGCGCGGGCGATGCGGAGCAGGGTTTTGTCGACCGTGCCATCGGTGCGCCACTGCACGGTCACCGACGTGCGTGGGTCACCTTGCCAGGTCAGCTGCGGATGCTGCGGTTGCGCGCTGGAGGGATAGGCGGTCGTGCGGAAGAAGCCGACCATACGCGAGACGAATTCCCAGGCCTCATGCGAACGCAGCACTGGCAGGCCGACGAATGCATCAGGCAAGGTGTTGAAGTAGTCGTTGTCGTCGAGGTACGGGCGCCCACCAACCTCGGCGACCTGGACGTCGGTGCCGGGCACCAGTGGTGTCATCGCGACGTGGCCTTCGCCCGCAGCTGTTGCCGCGAACACCACGTAGGGCTTCATCTCTCCCGACAGGCTGGGGATGCCGAGGTGGACTTCACCGGCGGGCACGTTATTTTCCCAGACGTGGAACGGGTCTTCGCGATCGACGATGAAATCGAGGTCGGCGCGGCGCGTGAATCCGGTCTCCGCCAGCCAGAACGGTGTTTCGCCGTAGCTGTGGTCGAAGGCAACGAACACGCGCGCTGGACGATCGACGCGGAAATGGACGAACCCGGTGGACAGGCGCTCACGTTCCTCCTTGCTCAGGAAGGCCGCTGCACTCTCGGACGTCAACGCCAGCCGTTGCTCCGGTGTCATGTCGCGCACCATCCGGTCGAGGATGTCGGACACGAAGGATTCCAGCGCGGCGTGCGGATACGCCTCTGTGGCCGGTGCTTCGGCAACGGGAACATCCGGCGATCGCGACAGCGCGGTGCAGACGGGTGCAACGGCCAGTGCGATCGCCAGCGAGGCGGCTTTCAGGCGCAGTGAGAACAGCGGCATGGTGGGTCCTTGTGTGTCGGTGCACCGTGTGGGCTGAAACCCGGTGCTCGAGATGGACTCTAGTGCCTGGCTGCTGACGCATCGGAGGAGATGGCTGTCAGCTTGGTGTCAGCTTCGTGCCAGGCGGATTTGCGTTGTGTTGCACATCGCCTGCCGCGCGTTTCACATCGCAGAGGCGCGCGTGGCTTTGTCAGAACCTTGTCAGCTTGGATATGGAAATCTGTCTCAAGCCGGCCAACCGCCGCGCATGCCAAGGGGGCTTCGATGACGCACGACCAGCCCGGTCGCCGCGCCGACAACCACGGGATGCGCCAAAGGCACGTTCCCTCTCTCTTTTCGACTCGCGAGGTGTACCAAGATGTCACGCAAGATGACGCTGACCGTTCTTTCCGCTGCCCTGCTCTTGCTGCCGGCGTTCGGTGCACTGGCCGAGGCTCCCCAGGCCAATCGTCATGTCGAGCCAAATACACTGGTGCCGAAAGGCGTCATCCGCTATGCGCCCAGTGGTTTTCCCGATCGCATCGTCGCGGTGCCTGCGCAGGATGCATCGACCGGGTTCGCGGTCAGCTGGCGCACGAGTGATGACGTGCAGTCGCCGGTGATCGAGATCGCGGTGGCCAAGGAATCACCCGACCAGTGGGACGGTGATACACCGCCGCGCCAGCTCAAGGCCGACAGCCGCGTCCTGGCAACGGCGAACGGGACAGCCCACCACCACCATGTCGTGGTCGATGGTCTTTCGCCCGACACGCTGTACGCATGGCGGGTGCAGGGCGATCGCACCTGGAGCCCCTGGCGCCAGCTGCGCACGGCCGCACCGGCTGGAACGCCGCTGGAGTTCCTGTACGTCGGTGACACCCAGAACAAGAACGCCAGTCTGGTGACACGGGTGATGCATGAGGCCGTGCGTCACGCGTCTAAATCGAACCTCGTGTTGTTCGCAGGTGATCTTGTCAGCGAAGCGGTCGATGATGACGAGTGGGGCGAATGGTTCGATGCCACCGGCCCGCTCGCGACGATGGCGTTCGCGCCTGCGCCGGGCAACCACGAGTTCTTCGAGGAGCACGAAGACACGCCGCAGGAGCGCCGCGTGCTGGGCGAACAGTGGAAGCATCACTTCGCGCTGCCGGCCAACGGTGCTGCAGGCGTCGAGCCGACGACCTATTGGTTCGACTACCAGGGCATCCGCTTCGCGGTGATCGATGGCACCTCGGCGCTTGATCTTGATGCGGCGTCCACCCAGGCCGAATGGCTGGACAAGGTGCTGGAAGCCAATCCGAATCGCTGGAGCATGGTGCTGATCCACCAGCCGTTCTATTCGCCACGCGGCAAGGCGCGCAACGACAGGCACCAGTTGTTGCGCGATGAGCTGATGCCGGTCCTGCAGCGTCATTCGGTGGACCTGGTGCTGCAGGGCCACGACCACGTCTACGGGCGTCGCTCCAGCGATGGCGGCGGCCCGCCGGTGTACACGGTGTCCGTGGCGGGGCCGAAGCAGTATCTCGTTGCCGACGAGGCACGCGACACGATGTCACCGGTCGGCGAGGACACGCAGCTGTTCCAGGTGTTGCGGCTGGAAGGCAATCGCCTCAGCTACGAAGCGCGGACTGTCACAGGCCGCCTGTACGATGCTTTCAGCCTGGTGGATGAAGGCAGCGCGGGCAAGCGGATTGAAGAGACGCGCGAAGGCCGGATCGACGAACGTACCTGTGCACGTGCACAAACCCTCGGCGGACGCGCCGACCGCTGCTGGGAGTGACAGAAGGTGATGACCGGACGATTTGCGTGGTGCCGATGGCTGCTGGTGCTGTCGCTGGTGCAGCCGCTGCACGCAGGCGAATCGATCCGGCATCCGTTCCAGGCGGCGCAGCCGTCAACAGCGCCCGATGAAGTGCTGCTGGCGGTGGAGATCCCCGCCGGTGGCTTCACCAAGTACGAGATCGGCAAGGAAGATGGACTGGTGTACGTGGATCGGTTCCTGTCGATGCCGACGGCGTACCCCGCCAACTATGGTTCGATGCCGCGCACGTTGGCCGGCGACCATGATCCGTTGGATGCGCTGGTGCTGACGCGCACGCCATTGCATCCGGGCACGCTGATCCGCTTCCGCCCGATCGGATTCCTGAGGATGGTCGACAACGGCGAGCACGACGAGAAGGTCATCGGCGTGCCGGTGGACAAGGTCGATCCCACGTATTCCGGCATCCAAGATATTGCCGACCTGCCACAGGTCGAGCGTGATCGCATCGAGGCATTCTTTCGCGTCTACAAGGACCTGCCGGCGGGACGTAACCCCGTGCAGCTCGATGGCTGGGGCAATGCGGCGGAAGCCCGCGCGCTGATTCGTGCGTCATTGCAGCGCTACGAGGACGAGCCCGTTCCCACGCGCTGAAGCGTGGACCACGCGACTGGCGTCAGCCTGCGCTCCAGTCGAAACGTACCAGCGCGCCACCTAGTGGTGATGCCGACAGCGTGAGCCGGCCAGCCGTGGCTTCGGCCAGTTCGCGTGCAATCGAGAGGCCGAGGCCGCTACCGGACTCATCCAGCCGGCCGCCACGCGAGAGCAAGTGATCGATGCGATCGGCCGGGAAGCCGGGGCCATCGTCTTCGATGGTCAGGGCAGTCCATTGCGGGCCGGCGTGCCCCGAGACGCGCACCTGGCGGCGTGCATGGCGCGCCGCGTTCTCCAGCACCGCGCCGACAATCTCCGACAGGTCCTCGGGCTGCACCGACAGGCGCAGGCTCGGCGGGATGTCGACGGTGAATGCGAGCTGCCCGCCCTGGTCGGTGTGTTCGATCACCGTCACCAGTTGTTCGACCACCGTGCGGACGTCGGCGTCGCCACCGGGCGCACGGCGGATGGTCGCCGCGCGTGCGTATGCGAGTTCCGCATCGATGGTGCGACGGATCGCCGCGACCGCGCGATCCAGTCCATCGGCGGCCTGCACGGCACCATCCTCGCGGGCGCGACGACTCTGTGCAGCGATTGCCGACAGTGGCGTCTTCAAGCCATGCGCGAGATCCGCGGCACGATGGCGCGCGAGCGCGAGGTCGCGTTCACGCGCATCGGCGAGTGCGTTGATCGCTTCGGTCAGCGGCTGGATCTCGCGCAGGTGTGCTTCCGGCAATCGCGCGCGCGCACTGTCGCGAAGCAAGGGAAGGCCGCCGCGGATCCGACCCAGCGGACGCAAGCCGAGCCGCACCTGCAACCATGCCGCCGCCGACAACACCAGCCATAACACGCCGAGGAACAGCGCGAGTTCGCGACCGAATTCGTTGCGTGCGGCGGCCAGCGGCGCGCGATCCTGCGCCAACTGCACGAGTACGCCGGGACCATTGGCATCGGGTACGACCAGTCGCTCCAGCACCGAGACCTGTTCGCCATACGGACCATCGACATGGCGCAGTCGCCAGTCGCCCGTAGGCGCGCGTTCCGGCGCGGGCAGGTCGGCATCCCAGAGCGAACGCGAGCGTGCCGCGCCCGCGGCTGTCGAGACTTGCCAGTAGTAACCGCCTGCAGGTGTCTGCAAGCGTGGATCCATTGGCGCGGGATCGATTACCGGCACCTGGCCGGGACCGAGTTCGAGCGCAGCGACCAGACGCAGGCCATCGCGCGTGAGTTCGGCTTCCAGTCGTCGTTCCAGATGGCGTTCGAACAGCAAGGTCATGAACAGCCATGCCACGCACAGTGCCAGCAGGATTGCTGCGGCAGCGCCGGCCAGCAGGCGCCAGTGCAGCGAGCGTGCGATCAAGGGGAGACGCCCAGCAGATAGCCGAAACCGCGGCGTGTGGCGATGACGTCGGCCCCGAATTTCCTGCGCAGCCGCGCGACGATGGCTTCGATCGCATTGGTATCGCCGGCATCAGCGATGCCGTAGAGATGTTCTGCGAGTTCACCTGCCGATACTGCGCGTTCCGGCGAGTGCGCAAGGTGGTCGAGCAGGCGGAACTCGAGCGGCGACAGGTGCGCGGGAGCGCCGTCGAAGGTCGCGCTCATGCGCGTGGTGTCCAGTCGAAGCTTGCCGATGGCGACGACATTGCTGGTGCGTCCGGCTTCGCGTCGCAGCAATCCGCGCACGCGGGCAACCAGTTCGCCCATCTGGAAGGGTTTGCCCATGTAGTCGTCGGCGCCGGCCTCGATGCCTTCGACCTTTTCGGTCCAGTCACCGCGCGCGGACAGCACGATCACCGGACAAGCGCGGCCCGACGCGCGCCAACGGCGCAACACCGACAGCCCGTCGAGTCCGGGCAGGCCTAGGTCAAGCACGACGGCGTCGTACTCTTCGGTGTCGCCCAGGAACCAGGCATCGTTGCCATCGCTCGCGGCATCGACGACGAAGCCGGAAGCTTCCAGTGCACGTCGAAGATCCGCTTGAATGTCGGGGTCGTCCTCGACGATGAGGCAACGCATCAGTCGTCCTCGATTTTCCGAATCTCACCAGTGCGGGCGTTCACGTCGACGTCCAGCACGCGGCCGGTCGTGGCGAGCACCTTCACTTCATATTCCCAACCGTGCTTGTCGCTGAGGTCGAGCTCCACTTCGATGATATCGCCCGGTACGCGCTCCTGCACGATCTGCAGGATGCGGCCCAGCGGCAGGATCTCGCCCCGCTGCAACAATGCGCGGGCCTCGATCTGGTCGTCCTTGCCTGCATGGGCAGGCTGCATGGACAGGGATGCGATGGCCGTGGCGAGGACCAGCGGGATCGCGATGGTGGTGCTGATGAGAGTCTTGTTCATGGCGCACAGCCTGCCGCGCCGAGGCTGACATCCGGCTGACAGCGGCCGTGGCTCTGGCGTCAACCCGGAAAGACCATGCTGCGGGCCGACCTGCCGTGTCGGGTGCCTCCAGCCTCCGGGCTGGCTCCCGGGGCACCCGCCACGGAGGTCATTGGCCGTCGTAGTACGGCTTGTCCGGCCAGCCTTCCGGCGGATCGAAGCCGTAGTAGCCGCCGCCGTTACGGAAGCGTTCGAGGCGTGCCAGTTCGGCCGGATCGGATTTGCTGTCCCAGGTGCAGGCGCCGTTGACGAGATCAGCAGGTGTGAGCACCAGCGGATCCCATACGGCGTCGCCAAGATCATCGTGTAGCGTGTACGACAGCGTCGGCGTGTCGCCGGTCAGGTCGAAGCGCATCAAGCCCACGTTGACGGTGCGGGTCCATACGTCGCGCACGCGCACTTCGGGCACCTGCCGCGTGTGTTTGGCCGCCGGCATCTGCGCGAGTGGCGACGAGCAGAAATCGTAGATGTCGTAGCCGCCCTGCGCGGAGCGGGGGATGCAGTTGAGTTCGCCCATGTGCGAGTCACCGGAAATGCAGACCACGCCGGCGATGCCTTCGTCGCGGATGAAGTCGAAGAGCTCGTTCCGTTCGGCCATGTAGACGGCCCAGGAATCGCCACCTTTCTCGTTCTCGGCCGACGACCAGCCGCCGCCGATGGCGAGGATCTTGAAGGGCGTCGTGCTGGCCTTCAATTCGCGCTTGAGCCAGGCCTTCTGGCGTGCGCCGAGCATCGTCTTGTCGGCGCCATCGGGCGCATCGGTGCGGTCGCGGTGGTAGCGGCCGTCGAGGATGAAGAAGTCCACGCCGCCGTAATGCTGCTTGCAATAGACGCCGGGATTGTCGGATTCACCGTACGACGGGTTTGCCCAGAAGCGTTTGAACAGGCGCAGCGATTCGGCCTTGTACGGGCTGCGTCCGTCGGAATCGTTGTAGCCGAAGTCGTGGTCGTCCCAGGTGGCCAGCTGCGGTACCGAACGCAGCAACGGTTCCAGGCTGGGGACGACGCGTCCGCGCGCGTAAAGATCGGTGATCGCGGCAGGCTGGTCGCTGTCAGCGTAGATATTGTCGCCCAGCCACAGGAACATGTCCGGCTCCAGTGCGCGCACCGTGTTCCAGATGCGCTGGTCGGGGTCGTACTGGATGCGGCAGCAGGACCCGAACGCAATGCGGAATGCGGCGGCGCCTGCGGGCGCGGTGCGTGCGCGATGCGGGATGAACTGGAAGCGGTCCTGCTGGCCGTCGTAGCGCAATCGATACCAGTACTGCGTATCGGGCTGCAGCGCTTCGGCGCGCAGCGTCACGCAGCAGTCGTCGCTAGGCGATGCGACAGCAGTCGCGGTCTGCACGATGTGGCGGAACTCGCGATCGGTCGCGACTTCCAGCAGCACCTCGAACGCGCCGCTTGCGCGGACCCAGACGGTGAGATGGTTGGGTCCGGGTGCGCCAAGCATCGGTCCCTGCAAGGCGCGCGGATAACCGAGTACGCCGGCGATCGCTTTGGGCAGCGCCAGGAAGACGCCGGCGAGCGCACCACCGACAAGGAAAGTGCGGCGTCGCAGGGTCATGCACCTAGCTCCTTCGCTTCACGTGCGGCGTTGAGCGCGTCGATCAATACCGTGTGGATTGCGCCATTGCTGACGCAGACGTTCTGACCGTGCAGGTCGAGCGCGTCGCCTGTGACCGAAGTCGCGATGCCGCCCGCTTCTTCCACCAGGATTACGCCGGGTGCCATGTCCCAGGCGTTGGTGGCGCGTTCCCAGTACGCGTCCCAGCGGCCCGCCGCGACGAACGCCATGTCCACGGCGCACGCACCGGTGCGGCGGATGCCAGCCACCTGGTTGCTGAGCAACGCCATTTCGCGTGCGAACACCGGATGGTCGGGCTTGTCGGCAAACGGGATGCCGCACGAGAGCACGGTGCGGATCAATGGCGCGCGGGTGGAGACATGGATGCGGCGATCGTTGAGCCATGCGCCCTTGCCGCGTTCGGCGACGAACAGTTCGTCCATCACCGGCAGGTAGGTCACGCCGGCGACGACCTCATCGTTGCGCGACAGCGCCACGTTGACGCCCCACAACGGGCAACCGAACAGGAAGTTGGTGGTGCCATCAAGTGGATCCACGATCCAACGCTGTGACGTGTCGCTGCCACCACCGATGCCACCTTCCTCGCCGAGGAACGCGTATGAGGGCTGCGCTGCAGCCAGCATCGAGCGCACGGTGTTCTCGGCTTCTTCGTCGGCGATGGAGACCAGGTCGGTGGGGCCGGCCTTGGTGTGCACGGTGAGCTCGGAAAGTTGCGCGTAGCGGCGCAACAGTCCGGCGCCTGCCGTCTTCGCGGCATCGATCATGTGGCGCAGTTCGCTGGAGGCGTCGATGGACATCGTGCGTCAATCCCTCAAGGTGGTTCGCCACAGGCTGGCGGCGAGCAGCATCGACAATACCGACGCGCCGATCCAGAACGCGATCACCGGGCCGAAGTCGTACAGGCGAACATCACCGACGACGGTCATGCTCTCCTGGATCAGTTTGCCGGAGACATATTCCTGGATGCCGGCACCGATGTAACTGAAGATGCCAATCACGCCCATCGCCGCACCCGCCACGCGCTTGGGTGCGATATCGACGGCGAACAGGCCGCCGAGCGACGTGACCAGCCCGGTCAGCCCCAATCCGAACAGGACCATGCCGGTGATCAGCACGGGCATCGTGTTGGGGCCATAGAAGAACAGCAGCAGGCCGCCGATCTCGAGGATCGCGAAGATCAGGTTCACCGGCGGACGGCGGGCATTGAAGAACTTGTCGGAGATGAAGCCGTACGAGATCGCACCTGCGATGCCTGCCAGCGTGCTGATCATCAGCACCGTGCCGGCCGTCGGCAATGACAAGCCACGGTCTTCCTGCAGGTAGAGGATGCCCCACGAATTGATCGCGTAGCGGGTGACGTAGATCGTGGCCGCCGACAGGCACAGCACCCAGATCGCCGGGATCTTGAGGATGGACAGCTGCAGGCCAAGCACCGACTTGATATCCGGCCGCGCCTTTTCCTCGTAGTAATCCTTCTTCCACTCGTTGACCGTCGGCAGGCCCATGGTGCGCGGACGGTCCTGTACCAGCCAGAACATCATCGCCGCCGCACCGATGCCGAACAGCGCCGGCACGAAGTAGCCGAAACGCCAGCCCAGCCATGCGACCACGCTGCCCACGCCGATGAACGTCAGGCCTTCGCCGATCGAATGTGCCGTACTCCAGATACCATAGGCGCGACCGCGTTCCTTGTTGGAGAACCATGCGGTCATCGCCACCACGCCGCCGGGTGCGCCGAAGCTCTGGAACCAGCCGTTGAGCCCCCAGATGATCACCGCGGTCCATACCGCCGTGGTCAGGCCCATCGCGAAATTGCACAGCGCGGTCATCAGGAACGCGAACGCAAGGAACCGCTTCATACTCGCGTGGTCGGCGAGGAAGCCGTTGGTCAACTTGCCGATGGCATACGCGTAGTACAGCGCCGATCCGATCATGCCCAGTTCGACCGGGGTGAAGATGCCTTCGTCGATCAGCGGCTTCTTCACCACGCCCAGCGCAAGTCGGCAGGTGTAGATCACGCCGTAGCCCAGCGTGATCGCCAGCATCACCCGGAAGCGATGCCGCCGGAACATCGCATCGATGGTCGACGGGTCAGCGGTGACCGGCTGGTCGGCGCCGGTCGCGAAGAATCTCGTCAGTGCATTGGCCATCAAGCGTTCCCTCCCCAGGGATCCGTGGGCCGCGCTCACGCGACGACCCGGTACATCGGCACGGTGGGCGTCAGCGCATCGTCGGAATCACGAAGCTCTGTTCGACATCGGCGCCACCCTTCGGCCAGCGCTGCGTGACGACCTTGGTGCGCGTGTAGAAACGCACGCCGTCCATGCCGTACTGGTTGAGATCGGCAAAACCCGAGCGCTTCCATCCGCCGAAGCTGTGATACGCGACCGGCACCGGGATCGGCACGTTGATGCCGACCATGCCGACTTCGACGCGGTCCGCGAACTCGCGCGCGGCATCGCCGTTGCGGGTGAAGATCGCCACGCCGTTGCCGTACTGATGAATGCTAGGCAGCGCGATCGCCTCATCGAAAGACTCGGCGCGCATGATCTGCAGCACCGGTCCGAAGATTTCCTCGCGCCACGTTTGCATGCCGGGCGTGACATGGTCGAACAGTGTCGGGCCGAGGAAAAAGCCGCTTTCGTGTCCCGAAAGCGAGAAACCGCGCCCGTCGACCACGAGTTCCGCGCCTTCGTCGACGCCCAGCTGGATGTAGTGCTCGATCTTCGCCTTGTGCGCGGCAGTGATGACCGGCCCGTAGTGCGCATCGGCATCGGTGGAAACGCCGATCCGCAGCGACGCAATCGCCGCAACGAGTCTCTCGCGCAGCGCGTTCGCAGTGGCATCACCCACGGCCACGACCACCGGCAGTGCCATGCAGCGCTCGCCCGCGGAGCCATACGCAGCGCCGATGATGTCGGCGACGGCCTGGTCGAGGTCTGCATCCGGCAACACGATGCCGTGGTTCTTCGCGCCGCCCATGCACTGCACGCGCTTGCCCTGCGCCGCGCCCTGTCCATACACGTATTGCGCAATGTCGGATGAGCCGACGAAACTCACCGCCTTAATGTCGGGGTGGTGCAGTATCGCGTCCACGATCTCCTTGTCGCCGTGCACGACGTTGAGCACGCCCGGCGGCAGGCCCGCTTCGATCATCAGTTCCGCCAGTCGCACCGGCACCGAAGGATCACGTTCAGAGGGCTTGAGGATGAACGCGTTGCCGCTGGCGATCGCCGGGCCGAACATCCACATCGGGATCATCGCCGGGAAATTGAACGGCGTGATGCCCGCGACTACGCCCAGCGGCTGGCGCATTGAATACACGTCGATGCCGGGACCGGCGCCCTGCGTGTAGTCGCCCTTGAGCAGGTGCGGGATGCCGCAGGCAAATTCGATGACTTCCAACCCGCGCTGCAGGTCGCCGCGTGCATCGGACACTACCTTGCCGTGTTCGGAGGACAGCAAGGCGGCGAGTTCATCCATGTGCACTTCGAGCAGGCGCTTGAACTCGAACATCACCCGCGCGCGCCGCTGCGGATTGACCTTCGCCCAATCGGCCTGCGCCTGGACGGCATTGGCGATCGCGCGGTCGAGCTCGACGGGCGCGGCCAGCGATACTTTCGCCTGGACGCGTCCGCTGTTGGGATCGAAGACATCGCCGTGCCGGCCGGATGCGCCGGCGACGATGCGGCCGTCGATGAAATGTTCGATGTTGCGCATGACTCAGGTTCCGGAAGCAGGGGGCGGGGCGACGATCCAGGCGTGGTCGGGATCGTTGCGGAACAGCCAGCGGCGTTCGGGGCCGGCCATCACGTTGAGGTAGTAGAGGTCATAGCCATGGGCGGCGCCGACCGGGTGGTAGCCGCGCGGGACCAGCACCACGTCCCCGTCTTCGACCGCGATGGCCTCGTCGAGCGTGCGGTCGTCGCTGTACACGCGCTGGAACGCGAAACCCTGCCGCGGCTGCGTGCGGTGGTAATAGGTTTCCTCGAGGATGGTTTCCTCGCCCGGCGTCGCGGTGTCGTGCTTGTGTGGTGGGTAGCTCGACCAGTGCCCGGCGGGTGTCACCACTTCGACGACCAGCAGGCCGTCGGCGGGCTGCGTCTCGGGCAGGATGTTGCGTACGTGGCGGGTATTGGTGCCCACGCCACGCACTTCGCGCGACATCTCGGCATCGTCGATCCGACGCGGGGCACCATGGCCCGTGCCCGGCGCAGTACAGATGGCGAGTTCGACGTCATCCTTTGCAACCACCGTGTAGGACACGCCCGCAGGCACGTACACCGCACCCGGCGCGCGATCTTCGAACGGTGATGCGCGACCGCCGACATCATCGAAGTGCGATTCACCGGCGACGATGTTGGCCGTGCCGGCTACCAGCACCAGGCAGGCTTCGCGCGCTGCATCAGCGCCGGTGTAGCGCTGGCCGGAGGACAGCTTTACGACCCTGAAACCGACATGCGACCAGCCGGCGCTCTCCGGCGTCACCGACAGCACCGTGCCGTCGGCGGCGGGTGACTGCGGACGGACGCGCAGGCGCGACATCAGATCAATCCCGCCTTGACGGCTTCCGTCTTCAGCGTGCGCAGGCCGAGTTCGGCATAGGGCTTCGGCGCGGCGATGGCAGGATCCTGTTCCGCTTCGATCACGATCCAGCCGCTGTAGTCGATTTCGACCAGTGCGCGCATCACTGCGCCGTAGTCGATGCCACCATCGCCGGGCACGGTGAACATGCCGCCGAGGACGCCGTCGAGAAAGCTCGACCCGCCATCGCGCAGCGTGCGATACGTTTCGTCGCGGAAGTCCTTGCAATGCACATGCGCGATGCGCGCCGGGTGTTCGCGGATCACCTGCAGGTAATCGACGCCACCCAGTGCGGCATGGCCGGTGTCGAGCGTGAAGCCGACCGACGGCCCAGTGTGCCGGATGAAGGCATCCATGTCGGATGCGCGCTCGACCACCGTGCCCAAGTGATGGTGGTAGGCGAACTTCAGCCCCTGCGCCTGGATGTAGTCGGCGACGTCGGTCATGCGCGCACAGAAGCGCGCCCAGTCGCCATCGGCGAGCTGCGGCGTGCCGGTCAGCGGTACCGAGCGGTTGCCATGCACCGCATTGCTGGTCTCGGCAAACACAAACACCGTGCTGCCCATGGCCTTCAGCAACTGCAGGTGCGGCTGCAGCGCGGCGATCTCGGCATCCGCGTCCTGCGCAAGCAGCGAGCCGCTGTACCACCCGCCGATCAGGTCGATGCCGTACAACGCCAGCAGCGGCTTGAGCACGGTGGCGTCGCGCGGGAACTTGCCGCCCAGTTCGACACCTTCGAAGCCGACGTCGCGGATGTCGGCAAGGATGCTTTCCAGCGGCGTGTCGCCGCCAAGCTCGGGCATGTCGTCATTGGCCCATGCAATGGGACTGACGCCGAATCGGATGCTCATGACAGGTCTCTCTTCATGCGGATGCGTTGTTCGTAATCACGGCGCGCGGCGTTCACTTCCGGGCGGTCCGACACTTCGGGAACGGCGACGTCCCACCACCAGCCGCCGGCCTCGGTGGTCTTCAGCGGATCGGTGTCGATGACGACCACGCTGCTGCGGTCGGCCGCGCGTGCGCGTGCCAGCGCGGCGCGCAACTCGCCGAGGTTCGTGGCCTTCTCGGCGAGCGCGCCCAAGCTGCGCGCGTGCGCGGCGAAGTCGATGTCGGGCAGGGTCTCGTGTCGCGAGTCCGCCAGCAGGTTGTTGAAGCCGGGACTGCCGGTGGCCTGCTGCAGGCGATTGATGCAGCCGTAGCCGCGATTGTCGAGCAGCACCACGACCAGCTTCTGGCCGAGCATTACCGACGTTGCGAGCTCGGAATTCATCATCAGGTAGCTGCCGTCGCCGATCATCACCACCACGTCGCGATCCGGCGCGGCGAGTTTCACACCGAGGCCGCCCGCGATCTCGTAGCCCATGCATGAGAAACCGTATTCCAGGTGATAGCCGTCACTGCGCGTCGTCCGCCACAGCTTGTGCAGCTCACCGGGCAGGCCACCTGCGGCACAGACCACGATCGCATCGTCGTCGAACGACGCTTGCACCGCGCCGATTACCTGTGCATCGCTGGGCAGGTTGGTGGCGTCTTCGCCTTGCGTGGCGCTATCGACGGCTGCATGCCACTGCGTGATCGCGTCGCGATCGAACACCTGCGGCGCTTGCCAATCGACCAGCGCGGCATCCAGCGAGGCCAGCACTGTGCGTGCATCACCGACCACCGGCACCGCACCGTGTTTGTGCGCGTCGAAGGCTTGCACGTTGACCTGGAACAGGCTTGCATCGGGGAACAGGCTGCGCGAGCCGGTGGTGAAATCCTGGAGTCGTGTGCCGATGCCGACCACGACATCTGCATTGCTCGCGGCTGCATTCGCTGCGCTGGAGCCGGTCACGCCGATCGAGCCAAGCGTATTGGCGTGGTTCCACGGCAACGCACCCTTGCCGGCCTGCGTTTCCGCTACCGGCAAGCCGGTGCGTTCGGCGAAGGCGGCGAGCGCGGCTTCAGCGCCGCTGTAGAGCACGCCGCCACCGGCAACGAGGAGTGGCCGTTTTGCAGCGCGCAGCGCACTGGCGAGTGCGTCGAGTTCGTGCGCATCGGCAGGTGCCCGGCGTGGATGCCAGGTGCGTCGCGAGAAAAAATTCGCGGGGTAGTCGAAGGCCTCGGCTTGCACGTCCTGGCAGAACGCGAGCGTCACCGGGCCGCAGGTCGCGGGATCGAGCATCGTTGCCAGTGCCTTCGGCAGCGCGTCGAGGATCTGCTCGGGCCGTGTGATGCGATCGAAATAGCGCGAGACCGGCCGGAAGCAATCATTGGCCGACGCCGTTCCGTCGCTGAAATCCTCAACCTGCTGCAGCACCGGGTCGGGCCGTCGGCTGGCGTACACATCGCCGGGGATCAGCAGCACTGGCAATCGGTTGACGTGCGCGAGTGCAGCAGCCGTCACCATGTTGGTCGCACCGGGGCCGATCGATGTGGTGCAGACCATCGCGCGTCGTCGACGCATCTGTTTGGCGTACGCGATCGCGGCATGTGCCATGCCTTGCTCGTTGTGCGCCCGATACGTCGGCAAGGCGGCGCGCGCGGCATGCAGCGCTTCGCCGACCGCGGCGACGTTGCCGTGGCCGAAGATCGCCCAGACGCCCGCGAAGTAGGGCACCTCGTCGCCATCAATGACGACATGCTGGTTGGCCAGCCACAGCATGGTGGCCTGCGCGGCGGTGAGTCGGAGGGTGTCGGTCGAGGTGTCGCGTGTGTTCGATGCGCTCATGTCATGCAGTCTCGCGGATCGCTTGCGGCAGCGCCCGCTGCTTTGCATCACGCCAGGCGTCGACCAGGATCGAGAAGCGTCGTGCAAGGTCGGCGATGGCGGCCTCGTCATCGATGTTGCCTGAGAGCCACTGTTCTGCGGCGTCCGCGAAGATCGTGCGGCCGACGGCGAATCCCTTGACGATCGGTGCCTGCGCGCTGGCAGCAAACGAAGCGATCAGTTCGTCCTGCGGCGCGGACAGGCCCAGCAGCACCACGCCGCGACAATGCGGATCATTGCGGGTGATGGCGTCTTCGATGTGGCGCCATGCCGATGCACGGTCGTCCGGTTCCAGCTTCCACCAGTCGGGCCGGATGCCGAGGTCGTACAGACGATGGATGGCACGTGCCACGGTATCGTCGGCCACGTCGCCGTTGCGCGAGGCGATGATTTCCACCAGCAGTTCATGGCGCGTCTTGCGCGCGGCGTCGGCCAGTCGCAGCAGCTGGCGTTCCTGGCGCTCGCGCAGGTCCTGCGCATCGTCCGGATGGTAGAACGCGAGGCACTTCACGACATGGTTCGCAGGCCAGGTCGCGAGTTCGGTGGCGACATCCGGCGAAGATTCGAATTCGAGCGGGCAAGATCCCGGCAGTTCGATCGGACGACCGATCCAGTACGGTTTGCCGGCCGCGACTTCGAGTGCGCGCATGCCGTAGCGCCCGTCGAGCAGCACGCCAAATCCTGGGTCGCCTTGTGCCACGCGATCGACTGCCGCGATCGCCAGCGACTTGAATGCGGCGATCCGATCTGTGTCGGCGCCGGTTGCCTTGCACAGCGCCTCGAACTGGCTGCGGTGGTCCATCGCCAGCACCGTCAACGCCGGATATTGCTCGGCGCGCGTGGTGGCCCAGTGCAGATGTTCCAGCACATTGTCGTCGCGCAGGCGAAAAGGGCGCTCGCCGCCGTGCAGGAACGATTGCAGTTCTTCCCACGTTGGCATCGCCGGCGAGCAGCCATGGCGCGACACGACGATGGCGCCACAGGCGTTGGCCCACGCGCAGCAGTCTTCCAGCGAGGCATCGCGCAGCCAGCCGCGCAGGAAGCCGGCCATGAAGGCATCGCCGGCACCAAGCACGTTGAAGACTTCGACCGGGAACCCGCGACCCACGATGCCGTCGTCCAGCGAGGCCGGGATCGGGCCGGGGAACGCACTGCAGCCTGCAGCACCGCGCTTGCAGACGATCAACGCATCGGTACCCGCGCGGATGGCGCGCAGCGCGACCAGCGTGTCCGTATCGCCGCCGAGGATGTGGATCTCTTCCTCGGTACCTACGATCAGGTCGCACAGGGGCAGCACCTGCTGCAGGCGCTGCGTGACCATACTGTTGGCGACGAAGCGGTTTTCGCCTGCGTCCTTGCCGGTCAGACCCCACAGCACCGGCCGGTAGTCGATGTCGAAGACGATCCTGCCGCCGCTGGCGCGTGCAATTTCGCAGGCCTTCAGCGATGCGGCGAAGACGCCCGGCTGCGACAGATGCGTGCCGTTGATCAGCACCGCCTTCGCCGAGCCGATGAAGCCAGGGTCGACGTCGGACTCGCACAGCGCCATGTCGGCACAGTTCTCGCGATAGAAGATCAGCGGGAAGGTGTCGGGGTCGCGGATGCCGAGGAACACCAGCGCGGTCAGGCGCTGCGGATCACCGATGACGCCATGGGTATCCACGCCTTCGCGGACGAGCTGTTCGCGGATGAAGCGCCCGAAATGATCCTCGCCCACGCGTGTCAGCAGGCCCGTGCGCAAGCCCAGCCGCGCACCGCCAACGGACGTGTTGGTCGGGCTGCCGCCGATGTACTTGGCGAAGGACTGCATGTCCTCCAGCCGGCCGCCGGTCTGTTCGCCATACAGGTCGATGCACGAACGCCCGATTGCGATCAGATCCAACCCATCCGCCCTCGCCATTGCTGCTCGTCCTCCGGGGTCCGTGGCTGACGGCCCACTTTTGTAAAATCTATTCTATTTTCAAATCAATGGCAAGATTTGTTTCATTTTTTCCCCGGGCGTTGCTTCGCGCCAAGCGTCGATGCGTTGCGGGTGGTGGTGGTCGAGAAGGCGTAGGAAATGACCAGGGTCTGGGCCAGACACATGGATGTGGACAGCGATCGGAACTTGCGGATCTCCGCTTCCTTGACCTGCAGCACCAGCGTGGCGGGCTTGGCGACCGGGCTGACCGGGCTGTCGCTGATCGACAGCACCTTGCAGTGGTTGTCCACCGCCACGTCGATCAGGTGCACGGCTTCTTCTGCGTAGGGCTGGTAGCTGACTACCAGCAGCAGGTCGTTGCGGGTGATGCCGTGGATCTGCTGCTGGGTCATGCCGCCGACGCTGTCGATGAACACGGTCTTCTTGTCGACCTGGTGCAGCGAGTAGGCGAGGTAGGCCGCAACAGGGAACGAGCGCCGGAAGCCCGCCACGAACACCGTATCGGCCTGTGCGATCAGCTTCACCGCTTCGTTCAACTGGCGCTTGTCGATGACCTCGCCCAGGTGCTGGAGCGCCAGCACGTTGCCTTCGACGAACTCCGCCAGCACCTGCGATGGATCGTCGAAGCGCTTGCCATCGCTGGCCTTGCTGAACTCACGCACGCGCTCGCCATAGCCCAGTGATGCGTTCGCCGACAGCAGCCCGTCGCGGAACAGCCGCTGCATCTGCGTGGCGCCATCAAACCCGAACGACTTGGCGAAACGCACGATCGCTGACGGCTGCACGCCACAGCGCTCGGACAGCACTGCTAGCGTTTCCAGCGCCACCGCGTTGGGTTCGTCGAGGATGTAGCGCGCAACCTGCTTGAGCCGTTTGCTCAGGCCGTCGTAGCGGGCCAGGATCGCCGAGCGCAGTTCTTCGGCGCTGGCGGGTGGAATGGGTTGGTCGGTCATGCGGTGGCCTCTGTCGTTCTTCCCTGCGTCACGCGAGTGTCCGGCAAAAAATGGAATGCGGCCGGATTTCTGGAAATTCTATTGCATTTCAATTTGGAACACATATTCTATTCACTTCGAGCGGCGGGAGGGTCGCATGGAACGGATCAACGTGGCCCTGGTTGGGGCCGGACGCATGGGGCAGGTCCATGGGCCAAATGCCGCACACATGCCCGGTTTGCGCCTGCGTTATGTAGTGGACCCGAGGCCCGACGCTGCGGCTGCCATGGCAGGGGCGACAGGCGCGGAGACCGCAACGCTGGAGCAGGTGCTTGCCGATCCGTCGGTCGGCGGCGTGCTGGTCTGCAGCTCCACCGACCAGCACCTGGCCAATGCACTGCAGGCGGTGGCGGCGGGCAAGGCGGTGTTCTGCGAGAAGCCGATCGACCTCGACCTGCAGAAGGCGCTGGCGGCTCAACCGCAATTTGTAGGCGCACGTTTCGTGCTGGGATTCAATCGGCGCTACGACCCGCATTTCCTGGCGCTGAAGCAGCGTCTTGATGCAGGCGTGGTCGGCCAGTTGGAAAGCCTGCACATCGTCAACCATGACCCGGCCGCGCCCGCGCCGCATTTCATCCCGACCAGTGGCGGGCTGTTCAAGGATTTCACGATCCACGATCTCGACATGGCCCGCTGGATGCTGGGCGAGGAGCCGGTCGAAGTCTTTGCCACCGCGAGTTGCCTGGTGGACCCCGAGATCGGCCGCCTCGGCGACGTGGATACCGCACGGACCGTGCTGAAGACGGCATCGGGCAAGTTGTGTGTGATCTCCAATACCCGCCGCAGCGGCTATGGCTACGACCAGCGCATCGAGGCATTCGGTTCACGGGGCATGGCCACGGCTGGGAACGTTTCGCGTGACACCGTCCAGGCGCTGGACGAACGCGGAACGACCGCTGCGCCCATCGCCTACGCATTCCCCCAGCGCTATGCCGAGTCTTACCGTGCGCAGATCGCGCACTTCGCCGAGGTCGCGCGCGGAACCGCGCAGCCACGCACGCATTACGCCGACGGCATTGCCGCACTGGTGCTGGCCGAAGCGTGCCAGCAGTCCATGCGCGAAGGCCGTCCGGTTCAACTGTAGGGAGAGCTATTGATGTCGAAGATTGCATTGATCGGTGCCGGCCGCATCGGTCGCATCCACGCACGCAACGCTGCGCTGCATCCGCGGCTCACGCTGGCGGCGGTGGTGGATCCGGTCGCTGCCTCGGCGGAATCGCTGGCCGCCGAGTGGAATGCCCCGATCCGCTCGCTCGAAGACGTGCTGGCCGATGGCAGCATCGACGGTGTGATCGTCGCCAGCTCCACGGACACGCACCTCGAGTACAGCGTCCGCGCTGCGCAGGCGGGCAAGGCCGTGTTCTGCGAGAAGCCGATCGACCAGGACCTGCAGCGCGCACGCAGTGCCGCCGACGCCTTGAAGGGTGCGCGGCTGTTCCTCGCCTTCAACCGCCGTTTCGATCCGAACTTCCAGGCGCTGAAGGCGCGACTCGACGAAGGGTCCATCGGACACATTGAAAGCCTGCAGATCACCTCGAACGATCCGGCGCCTCCGCCACCGTCCTATGTCGCGGTGTCTGGCGGACTGTTCAAAGACATGGCGATCCACGACTTCGACATGGCGCGCTGGTTGCTGGGCGAGGAAGTGTGCGAGGTATGGGCTGCAGGCAGTTGCCTGGTGGATCCCGAGATCGGCAAGCTCGGCGATGTGGACACCGCGCGCACGGTACTGAAGACCGGATCGGGAAAGCTGTGCGTCATCTCCAACACGCGCCGCAGCGGCTACGGCTACGACCAGCGCGTCGAGGCCTATGCATCGGCGGGCATGGTGCGGGCCGACAACGTGCTTGAAAGTACCGTGCAGGTGTTCGGCGAAGGTGGCGCGGGCAGCGATCGCCTGCAGAATTTCTTCCTGGACCGTTACGCGGAAGCCTATCGCCGCGAGATGGACCATTTCGCCGACATCCTCGCGGGCGCGACGCCTTCGGTGGGCTATGCCGATGGCGTGGCCGCACTGGCCCTTGCAGAAGCCGCGACGCTGTCGTCGAAGACCGGAGAGGTCGTGACGCTGTAGGCGATCGTCAGCGAATGATGCGTGCCTGCAATGCCGCCTCGAAGTCGGCCAGCCGGCACCGCGTCGGATCCGTGGGCAGTCCGCACAGGGGCTGCGCCATGTAGGTGACGTACGGCGGATTGGCGTCGTCGAGTGGCTGCAGTTGGCGCAACTGCCGCGTGCCCTGGGCGAGGTACGACACGCGCACGAAACGCTCGCCGTCTTTGTCGCGCAAAAGCTCGAAGCCCATGACGCCGCCGACGGCGGCATCGTCCGGCGCGTAACCGGGCACGTGCCAGTGTAGGTCCAGTGCCCCGCCGACATTGGCGGCATTGGTGTCGTGGCCGACCAGAATGTCCAAGCGTGGCGCGGCGTGGTTGCCGAAGTTCGCCAGCACGTGCGCCAGGATGAGCGTTGCCCCGCGGTGGGCGATGTAGGGCGTGCGATAGAGCAGGTCGAACTCGGCGGCATGGATGCGCGACAGCAATTCGATGTCATCTTCGGTCGCGCATCCCCAGCCGACTTGGTCCATCGGCTTGCCTTCCACGTACTCCAGCAGCAGCGTGTGTGCGGCGATGCCGCCAGCATCAAGCGGACCCTTGAACTTCACCCGCTTCCCCACTGCGGTATCTGCCCAGCCGTTCGGCCATGTCGATAGCGTGCAATCCGCTGCAAGGCCGGCCGCGATGCACGCGGGCGGCGTGCAGCAACCGAGGATTGCGTCGAGGCGAGCGAACGCCTGTGCTAGCGGCGCCATGGCGTTGTCGAGTTGGCCATCGACGCGTGCCATCACTGCGGCGCGCGCGGCATCGCGGTCGTGTTCGACCAGGTCAAGGTCGATCGATTGGAAGATCGGGTCGTCGCGATGGCCACTGGAATGCTGCACCTCTACGTGGCATTGCGGCGCGAAGCCTTCGAGGAAACCACGTGCGCTTTCACGCGTGCGCTGGTCGGTGTTGGCACGCACCGCGATGCTGCCTTCGCCAGGGCATGCGGTTGGCGGGACCAGCCCGCGTGCTGCAAGCGCTTGCCGGTGCCAGCGCCCGACCAGCACCGTGCCCTGGAAACCGTGTGCTGTCAGGTGTCCCGCAGGCACGTCCCATGTCGACCACGGTTCGCGGGACAGGCCCTCGGCGATCGGCGGCAGGCGCGTGGGTGGCCGTACACCATGCCGCATCAGCAGCACGACACGTTCGAGCGTCAGCGAAGACCTCTCCGTATCGACGCCGTCGATGGGCTGCGGCGCTTGCTGATGGGCGTAGGCCGTTGCCAATGCCAAGGCAAGTACCACGCAGGTGAGTTGGCAGATCAGGCGGATACGGAAACAGGTCTTCATCATGGCGTCCAAAAAAACGGCGGCCGAGGGGGCCGCCGTGGGAGTCGTACGACAAATCGTTATTGTTAGAACTTGAACTGCACGCCCATGCGTGCGGACCAGCCGTAGATTTCCTGTTCCATCGTGCGTTCGCGACGACCGGCGTAGGCCCGCATCGCGGCATCATTGAGGTTGGATCCTTCCAGGAACACGGACCAGCGTGCGTTGATCTCGTAGCCGAACTTGATGTCCCACTGTTTCAGCGAATCCCAATAGATATCGCCATCGGGATCGTCCTCGTGCACGGCGTCGAGCATCGCGGAGCGATAGGTGTAGGCCAGGCGCGCCGAGAACCCGTACTTTTCATAGCTCAATTGCGCCGACGCGACGCGATCGGACTGGTTGAGCAACGGCACCTTGTCGGTGCGCGCCGGCAGCCCCTCGGCTTCCGAATCAACGAAGCTCATGTTGGCGCTGACGCTGAAACCGTCGAACGGCGAGGGCAGGAAGCTCAGTTCGTACTGGGCGTTGAGTTCCAGTCCGGACACAGTGGCCTTGCGCGCATTCGTCCACGTGCCCACTTCGGCGCCTGTCAGTGCGATGCCGCCGAAAACGCCGTCCTGGCCGGTACGAGTAACCTCGTAGATGGGGTTGCTGATGTCCTTGTAGAACAGTGCTGCCGACAATACGCCGCGATTGCCGACGTAGTACTCCACCGACAAGTCGAAGTTGTTGGAGTACAGCGGCTCGAGGTCCGGGTTGCCCATCGTGACCGCAGGTTCGATGCTGTTCGCGCCTTCGATCTCCACGAAGGGTGCCAGCGACTCGTAGTTGGGTCGGCCGATGGCGCGGGTCGCGGCGGCACGAAAGACGAGGTGTTCGCCGGCATCCCAACGGACGTTCACGCCGGGGAAGAAATCGGTGTAGCTGCGAGAGCCGAACACGTTGAACGGCTGGTAGATGCTGGATTCCTCGATGTCGAACGCGTGCGCGGCATAGCTGCCCTTGGTGTGTTCGACACGAACGCCCGGGATCACGGTGACATTGCCAAACCACAGGCGCGCCATCGCATATGCGGCGGTGATGTCTTCATCGATCGCATAGTCGGCCGCCAGCGTGGCGCTCAGCGTGCCTTCGCCGTCTTCCTCGAATTCACCCGTATTGGCGCGGAAGTAGGCATCGGCCAGCGGACCATTGACCAGTGGGCCCAGCCGGTAGCGGCCACCGAACACGGTGGGGATCGATGTGTTGGTGACGTCGGACATCATCAGGTCGCCGTCGTCGTACTCCCACGCCTGTCCGTTCTGATCGTTGCTCTTCTTGCGCTTGATGAACTTCGCACCGAACTGGAAGTCCGAGCCGTTTTCACCGAACGGGATCACGTAATCCACGCGGGCCTGGTAGAGGTCCTCGATTGCGTGGCGTGATTCGGGTTCGTAGAAGTCGGGTTCAAAGTTGGACGGATCAAATGCCGCGTCGTCGTCAAACGAGACGTTGTAGCTGCGTGGGCCGATCACGTAGCTTCCCGAGATGTCCTCAGCTACAAAGCCCCACTCGTCGCGATGCGGGTCGCGCTTGTTGGCGCGCGAGTAGGTGCCCTCGACCTTCATCGTGTTGGCGCCGAACTTGAACTCGCCGCCAGTGGAAGCAGTGAAGGTGCTGGTGGTTTCCTCACGCGTGCGGATCGCGCGGATCGCCTCGGCGTCGGCGAACGTGCCGGCCGTGGAGGACGAAGGCGCGATGCCGTCTTCATCGAACTCCACCGCGAAACCATCGCGGGTTTCCTGGTCCTGGTACTTCGAGTACAGGAAGCGCAGGAACAGGGACGCGGTTTCGCTGGCTTTCCAGTCGAAGTTGGCGACCGCACCGGTGCGTTGGCGATGGGTGTTGTACTGACGGACTTCGAGTCCTTCCGGCACCCACTGGTCTTCGACCTCGATCCAGTCGCCGGGGTTCTGCACGTTCTGCGAACCGATCTTGCGGTCGGAACGGTTCACCGCGAAGACCGCGCCGAACTGCTTGTCGGCGCCGAAGACGCTGCCGATCGAAGCATCGAACTCGTAGGGATTCTCGCCATTGATGTCGTAGCGGCCATACGCGGCGCGCGCCGAGCCGAACGTACGGCCGCCGCGGTCGAACGCGGACACCGTCTCGATGTTCACTTGGCCCGCGATTGCATTCGCGTCCATGTCCGGCGTCAACGTCTTGGACACGGTGACGCCACCGATCAGCGCGGACGGAATGTCATCCAACTTGACCTGGCGACCATCCGGTTCCGGCGCCGCGGCCGTCTGTCCGTTGAGGGTCACGTTGAGCAGCTCCGGTGACACGCCGCGCACCGTGAGGTAGCGACCTTCGCCCTGGTCGTTGACCGTGGTCACGCCGGGCAGGCGGCGCACGGCTTCGGCGACGTTCTGGTCGGGCAGGCGGCCGACGTCATCGGAGCGGATGGCGTCCACCTGTCCATCGGCGTTGCGCTTGTCGTCGATGGCAAGTCGGTCGGCCGCACGGCGGCCGGTGACCACCACCTTGTCCAGGTCGGTCGCTTCGGATTGAGGGGTCGGGGTGTTCGTCGCTTGCTGGGCGAGCGCGATGGATGGCAGTACTGCGCATTGGCAGAGCACGAGGGCCCTGAAGAGCGCATTTCGACGCAATGTCCGCATGATTCTGTCCCTCCCGAGGACGATCTGCTGCCGATGGCCATTCGGATCTGCAGGCAGCTGCAGGCGAGATTACGAACAAAGATTCCATATTTCAATAGAAATAGAATATTTCTTGCAAATTGACCGGAGAGGGCGTTAGCTACGGCTGGGGGACGGACGCCGGATCGTGGCGGGGAAACAGCCGTCCAAGCGGAGGAAACATGAAAAACAGCCTGATTTCGGCATGCCTCGTCAGCATTGCCTTTCTGTTGTCGGCCTGCGGAAGAGTACAGTCCACAGATGCTGCACCGCCGCAACCGCGGCAATCAGAAGCGGTTGCGGCCACGGCCGCGAGTGGCTCGGGTGAAATCGGCAGCGCCGCATTGATCCACGGCGAAGGTGCTGACGTGCGTATCGTCGCTGCGACGGCACTCGGTGGGCTGGAACTGTATTCCTCGGACGGCAAGCGTCTGGGCGCGACACCGGCGGGCGAGGTGGTCGCAGTCGATGTGGGCTACGGGGTGCCGCTCGGTGGCGAAGTGGCGACGGTGGTTGCCGCCATCGACATCACCAGCCAGACATTGCGCCTGTTCCGCCTGGCCGGGGACGCATTGACGGAAGTCGGCGCGCGCGCGGTTCCTCTTGGGTTCGCGGCAGAGGGTGTGTGCCTGTATCGGCATCCGCTCGACGGCGGCCTGCATGCGTTCATCGTCGGCGACGGCGGTGAAGTCGATCAGCAAGTCATCTACGGCACCGCCGACGGCAAGCTCGATGCACGCCAGGTGCGGCGCATCTCGGTGCCGTCGCCGTTGAAGCAATGTGTCGTCGATACGCGTGGCGGGCATGTCTACGCGTCCGAGGAAGCGGTCGGCATCTGGCGCTTCAACGCTGATCCCGAGTCGGACGTGGGTGCCGTGTTACTGGATTCGCCGCGGGGCCATCTCGAAGAAGAAGTGGGGGGACTGGCGATCCACGATGGCGGCGAGGGCGCGCACTGGCTGCTGGCTTCCAACGCATCGGCGGGCAACATCAACCTGTATGACCTGGATCGCGATGCGGCTTTCATTGGCAGCACGACAGTCGCGTTGCGCGGCAGCGAGGAACCGATCGGCGAACCGGGGCCGCTGTATGCGACCAGCGCTGCGAGCGGCGACACCTACCCGAATGGCGTATTGCTCGTGGTCGATGAGGATGGCCCCGACGTGAAGCTGGTATCGATCGCGACGCTGGCGAAGACGTTCGGGATCGCGGCCGGCGCGGCGCAGTCGGATCCACGTGCAAGCGCGAAATCACCGGTCGCCGTGGTGCTGCCAACTGCGGAAACGGTGCCGGTTGGGAGCTTCGGCGACGCTGCGGACGATCCCGCGATCTGGGCGCATCCGACTGACCCGGCGAAGAGCCTGATCATCGCCACCGACAAGAAGGCGGGGCTGTACATCTACGACCTGCAGGGCAAGGTGGTGCAGTTCCTGCCGGACGGCAAGATGAACAACGTCGACCTGCGCGATGGTTTCAAGCTGGGAGGACGCGAGGTCACGCTGGTCACTGCGACCAATCGCACCGACAAGACGATCGCGATTTACCGCTTGGATGTCGCCACCCGGACGCTGGTGGACGTGGCCGACGGGCCGCAATCCACCGGCATGCATGATCCCTACGGCCTGTGCATGTATCGCAGCGCACGCAACGGTGACACCTACGTCTTCGTCAATGGCGACGAAACCGCCAAGAAGCAGTGGCGACTGGTCGATGCCGGCAATGG
>DAOMPM010000041.1:0-27409 GCA_035444805.1 Luteimonas sp.
TCTCGACGGGACCGGCAGTTCCACGATCATGTCGAAGCGGCGCAGGAATGCAGGGTCGACGCCGTGGATCGAGTTGGACAGCCAGAAGGTCGGCACCGGAGTTTCTTCAAGCATCCGGTTCATCCAGGCCTTGCGCGTCTGCGCCGTGCTCCGGCGACCCATGAACACACTGCCGTCGTCGAGAACGTCCTCGACCTCGTCGAACAGGATCATGGCGCGGCGGCGGGACAGCATGCTTTGCGCGGCGCGCCACGCGCGCAGGCGGCCTTCGCCTTCCACCGGATCACCGTCGCTGTCTTCGCTGGACACTTCGAACAGGTCGCAGCGAAGCTCGCGCGCCAGTACGCGGGCGAGCTGGGTCTTGCCGGTTCCCGGCGGGCCGTGAAAGAAGACGTTCACGCCCGCGCGGCGTGCAGTCAGAACCTCGCGAAGATACGGACGGAGAATGGCCAGCGAGGTATCGACGTGGCCGTAGTCCGAGAGCGACAGTTCGGGCTTTGGTGCCAGGACGACGGTGTCGCGCAGCAGCGACACGGGGTCGGCGCTGACCGTGAGCATCTGGTCGGCGAACGATCGCGACAGCAGATCGAGCTTGGAGCGCAGGCCCATGCTGCCCAGGCCGCCGATGGTCACGAGCCCGGAACGTGCCAGGATGCCCCGCGGAGCCAGCGCGTCGACCACCTGGCGAACGGGCAGGCAGAGGATCCGCGCCAGTGCGGAATGCACCTTGCTGGTCACCAGCGAACCAAGCCAGTCCGCGACGTTGTCCAGCAGGTCTTCGTTGTGAAGCAAGACGACGAACTCGAGGATGCGGCAGTCGGCGGGCGTCAGATCGAGCAGTTTCGCCACCCGCTTGACGTTGCGGGCCAGGGTCGCGGGTGCCCGAGCCCTGTCTCTTGCGTGCTCGGCCTTCGCGTGCTGGGCGACAAGCGCGGCGCGGATGGACTTTGCGTCGAACTCATTGCGGCCGACGTCGATCCACTTGCCGAATCCGAGCGCGATGGCGATGTCATCGTCGGCGAAATCGCCACGGCGCACGAACTTCCGGTGACCCTTGAGTGGCACCAGGATGCGCAGGATCCACAGCCGAAGCAGCGGATGGGCCTTTGGATCGGGTGACGGGACCGTCGTGATGTCGGGATCATCGATGTCACTGAGTTCGAAGCTGAAAGTCATGTCGTCATCCGAATTGCTGGAGTTCCATTTTCGGAATCTGTGCGACAAGATGTGTCGTATCAGGCGAGGCGTGGGCCGGTTGTTGCATGCGCAGGGTTGGCCGCGCGCGATGGCATACTCCGGATCCGAAGATGGGGGTGTCCGGTGTCGATGACCGCACAAGAGCTCAAACAACGCCACCGCGAGATCCGCGACGCGCAGCCCGAGGCGCTGCGACTGCGCATCCACCGCGCACTGAGCTGGCTGCTGCGCTCCGAAGAGGAAGTTGAAGACCCGGATGCGCGCTTCATCCTGCAGTGGATCGCCTTGAACGCGGCCTATGCGCGCGAGTTCGGCCGCGAGGAAAGCGAGCGCGAGCGGATGCGGGGCTTCATCGAGACCCTGGTCGGGCTGGACGGGCAGAAGCGGCTGCACCAGGCCCTGTTCAAGCAGTTCAGCGGGCCGGTGCGCACGCTGATCGACAACAGGTTCGCGTTCGAGCCGTTCTGGACGGCGATGCGCACGCACGATTCCAGCGATCGCTGGGAGACCAGCTTCGCCAACGGCAAGAAGGCGGCGCTGGCCTCGGTGATGCTGGGCGATACCGCGAAGGTGCTCGGCATCGTGTTCGACCGGCTTTACGTACTGCGCAACCAGCTGGTGCATGGGGGCGCGACCTGGAACAGCCAGCTCAACCGGGCACAGATCGCCGATGGCGTGGCGATCCTCGGGACGTTGGTGCCGCTGGTGCTCGCGATCATGATGGAGCATCCCGGCCAGGGATACGGGGATGTCCTCTATCCGGTGGTGGGTTGAGCTTCAGGCCGACTGATCGGCAAGGGCCAGCGCCGCTTCCATGATCGGCTTGGCCCAGTCGGGCATGGCCTTGAGGGCGTCGATGTCGGTCGCCGAGGTGATGCGTTGGTCCTCCATCTGCAACAGCAGCCGCGGATCCGATACGGGATCTCCCGGCTTCGCATCGAGGCTGTTGTCGTAAACCTGCAGTTGCGACAGATGCGGCAACAGCGCGATCAGGTTCGAAAGCGACGAGACATAGCGCTCGCGGATCTTCGCGTCGGGTATGTCGTGGCCGCCGCCGGCCACGCGCAGTCGCACCCGTGCGATGTGGTGATCCGGAGAGTCCAGCCCACAGAACCACATCGCCACATCATGGGTCGCGGTGGCGGCGCGCAATCTTGCGGCGATGGAGTTGCCGCCCAGCGTGGTTTCGAAGGCGTAATCGCGCCCACGCGCGAAGGCGTCGTCCAGGCGACGCACGCCTTCCCGCCAGGCGATCCCGTTCGCTTCGGCCAGTGAACCGCCGGTCAGGGCGCTCCATTCGCGTGCATAGGTGTCCGGGTTGAACCATGACAGCCCCGCCTGCGCCAGTGCGCGCCCGCCGAGCGAGCTTTTGCCGGCGCCGTTGACGCCGGCCAGGACGTAGATCAAGGGACGCGGCATGGCCTAGAAGTCTTCGCCGGCGATCACCTTGCCGTCGAGTTCGAGTGGCTTGCGCAGGATGTCGCGCAGCTTGTCTCCGGCGTCGGAGGCGTCCAGCGACTGCAGACGCGCGTCGTACTTCGCCCGCAGCTCGCCAAGCACGAGCGAGCTGCTCTGGCTGGCGGCCTGCGCCAGGCGCTCGTACTCCTCGGCCGGCAGGATCACCGCCTCGGGCGCGTTGTGGTTGGTCACCACGACCGGGCCGTGGCGGGCGACGAGCTTCATCACGCCGCGCCAGCCGAGCTTCTTGACGTCGGAGGCGGGGGCGCGGGGGAGGCCGTCCAGGGGCGTGGTCGGTGAGGGGGCGGGCATGGCGGCACTCCGGGAGGGCGACAGGGCCAATATACGCCTTTTACCCATATTTGCCTGAATGGCCAAACCTGGGGTCAGAGTGCAGTTTCGCCCGCGAAACTGCACTCTGACCCCAGTTTTGCTTCAGGCGTCGCGCACCACCGTGTCGCCGGCGGCGCGGCGGCGCCACGGCAGCGGGATGTTGAGCAGGATCAGCGCCAGCCAGGCCAGCCGGCTGGACGTGGATTCGCGCTCGGGCGCGTGCAGCTGCGCGCCGGCCGGTGTCGCGTCGTCGTCGATCGCGTATTCGCCGGCGTCCATCGCGCGCAGGATGGCGCGGGCGCGTTCGGCGTCGTCATCGGCCACGCGCACGCGCGTCCCGCCGATCGCCAGCCGCCATTCCCAGTTCGCGATCGCCAGGTGTTCGTCGCCGACGTGGGCGTCGATGCCTTCGGCCGCAAGCCGGCCGCGCGCGATCTGTGCTTCGACCGGATCGAGGTAGCTGGCGACGGTGGTGAACATGCGCGGCGGTGCCGTGGAGTGCCTCGGGACAGGTGACAGGCTACGCTATCGCGAACGATTGGCCGTGATGTCGATGGTGCGCGGGCACCGCGGCAGGCCATCCGCCACGAGGAGGCTCCGCCGATGATCACGCGCACGCTCCAGGCCACGCTGCTGGCGACGGCGCTGGCGCTGGCCGGCTGCGGCGGCAATGGCGGCGGCGATGCCGCGTCGCCCGCCGTCGCGTCAACCGGCGTCGCCGCCCCCAGCCGCGTCGAGGACTGGCCGCTGCCGCCGACCCTGCCCGGCTCGGCCTCGCCCAGCCTCGCCACGACGCCCGACGGCAAGCTGCTGCTGAGCTGGATCAACTCGCAGAAGGGACGCCGCCACATCTTCCAGTTCAGCACCCATGCGCCGGACTGGGGCCGCTGGATGCACGCGATGTCGACCGTCGCGATCGGCAACAGCCTGTTCGTCAGCTGGGCCGACGTGCCGCACATGGCGGCCACCGCCGACGGCACGCTGTGGGCGCACTGGCTGCAGAAAAGTGCTGACGCGCCCTACGCCTACGACGTGGTGCTCACGCGCTCGCGCGACGGCGGCGCCAACTGGGCGGCGCCGGTGATGCCGCATGACGACGGCACTCGTACCGAACACGGCTTCGTGTCGATGTGGGCGCAGGGCGACGACGCGCTGGGCGTGGCCTGGCTGGACGGCCGCCACACCGGCTCAGGCGGCCATGACGGACACGGCAGACACGCCGGCGCGATGACGCTGCGTGCAGCGGTGTTCGACGCCGAGCTGCAGCGCAGCTTTGATGCCGAGATCGACACGCGCGTGTGCGACTGCTGCCAGACCGCGGTCGCGGTGACAGCGAAGGGGCCGCTGCTGGTCTACCGCGGACGCAGCGAGGACGAGGTGCGCGACATCCTCGCCGTGCGCCTCGACGGCAGCGCCTGGAGCGCGCCGCGGCCGGTGCACGCCGACGGCTGGATCATGCCGGCCTGCCCGGTGAACGGACCGGATGTCGCTGCGGCGGGCGATGCGGTGGTGGTCGGCTGGTACACCGAAGCGGCCGGCGCGCCGGAAGTGCGCCTGGTCGCCAGCGCGGACGCCGGCGACAGCTTCGCCGCGCCGGTGGTGCTCGACAGCGGCCAACCCGTGCTAGGACGCATCGCCATCGCGCTCGACGCAAGCCAGGCCTGGGCGCTGTGGATGCGCGAGGACGCTGGCCGCCAGTCGCTGTGGCTGTCGCGCCGCAGCCATGACCTCGCCACCGAGCACGAGCGCATCGAAGTGGCCAAGGTCGGCGGCGAGGGCCGCGCCACCGGCTTCCCGCAGCTGGCGGTGGTGGATGGCGTCGCCCATGTCGCCTGGACCGACGTCGGCGACGGCGTGCCCAACCTGCGCGGCGTGCGCATCGTGCGCGACTGAAGCGGCCCGTATTGCGCGCAGGCCTGCTGCCTGTGCGCGGTCGCGGGCATGGCCCGCTCCTACTCCTTCTCTTTGGCCGCGCCGGCGAAGTCGCCGGCGACGAACACCGCGATGTCGTCGGGCCGGATGTGCCGCGCCAGCGCCGCGCGCACGGTTTCGGGGGTCTGCGCGCGCAGCTGGTCTTCGAGCGCGGCCTCGTAGGCCATCGTGCGGCCGAGGTAGAGGTGGTCGGCCAGCACGCCGACCAGTTCACCGTCGCTGGCGCGCGAGGTGCGGCGGGCCTGGAGCATGCCGTCGACCGCTTCATCCAGTTCGGTCTGGCTGACGCCGGCGCGCAGGATCAGCGCCAGCTCCTCGGCGAACGCCGCCTCCACCCTGGCCATGTTTTCCGGCGCGGCGATCGCGTAGGCCACGAAGCCGCCGGCCTCGTCCAGCGGCGAGGCGCTGAAGCTGGCGCCGACGCCGTAGCTCAGGCCGTCCTTCTGGCGGATGCGGTCGGCCAGGCGCGACTTCAGCGCGCCGCCGCCGAGGATGTAGTGGCCGAGCACCAGCGCGGGATAGTCGGCGTGGTCCTGGCCCACCGGCATCTGCAGCTGGGCGAGGAACATCGCGTTGGGCTTGTCCGGCGTCTCGAAGGATTCGCGGGTGCCAGGCCGGGCGAGGTAGGGCGAGGCGATCCGGGTGAACGTCGTGGGCGCGTTCCAGTCGCCGAACAGGCGTTCGACCTGGGCCTGCACCTGGTCCGGATCGACGTCGCCGATGATCGCGATGCTGGCGCCGGCAGCGCCGTAGAAGTCGCGGTGGAAGGCGCGCAGTTCGTCGAGCGTGGCCGACTCCAGCGCGGACAGGCTTTCCTCGACGGTGTCGGCGTAGTACGGGTGCCCCTTCGGCCAGCGGTTGAAGTAGCGGCCCATCGCGCGGCCGGCGATGGCGTTGGGCTCGGTCATGCTGCTGCGCAGGCCGGTGATGGCCTGGCTGCGCAGCTGCGCGAACTCGCTTTCGGGCAGGGTCGGACGCTTGAGCACGGTGGCGATCAGTTCGAGCAGGGCTTCGATGTTGTCGCGGTCGCTGCTGGCGCTCACGCCGAGCGTGTTGACGCCACCGCCGACGTCGAGGCCGGACTTCAGTTCGACCAGACGTCGCGAGATGGCAGCGCGATCGAGCCCTTCGCTGCCGCGCATCAGCATGCCCGACAGCAGACCCGCAGCGGTGGCGCGATCCTGCAGCGAGGCTTCGTCGCCGAAGCGCAGGGCCATCTGCAGCTGCACCGACTGGCCGCGGGTGGACTTGGGCAGGATCGCCAGTTCGGCGCCGTTGGCGAGCGTCACCTTGCGCACGCGCGCGTCGATGTTGGCCGGCGACGGATCGAAGGCCTCGCCGGCGGCCAGCGCCTCGCGACCGACATAGCCTTCGAGCAGGGTCGCCGCGCTCGGGGCCTCGGCGATGGTGACGCGCTCGGCCTTGTCGGTCGGCACGAAGCGGCCGCTGGTGCGGTTGTCGGGCAGCAGGTAAGCGGCGGCGACGCGCTGCACGTCCGCGAGCGTGACCTGTTCGAGCTGGTCGCGCGCGAGCAGGAACAGGCGCCAGTCGCCCTGGGCGATGGCCTCGGACAGCGCCACGCCGATCCGGTTGGGATCGCGCATCGCCAGTTCGGCGCCGGTGAGCAGGCGCTGGCGCGCCTCGGCGACCTCGGCCTCGGTGATCGGCTCTACGGCGCTGCCTTCGACCAGGGCCACCAACTTCGCCTCCAGCGCGTCGAGGTCGGCGTCGGCCGGTGCCTCGGCGAAGAACATGAAGTAGCCCGGCTCGTCCATCGCGAAGGCGATGCTGGACACCTGGGTCGCCTGCCCGCCCTCGACCAGGGCCTTGTGCAGGCGCCCGGTGGGCGTGTGGCCGAGGACCTGGCCGAGCACGGACATCGCCGCGCTGTCGGCGTGGCGCCCGGCCGGCATGTGGTAGCCCAGCGCGAGATAGGGCGTCTTGCCCACGCGCCGCACCACCACCGAGCGCTGGCCGTCCTGCGCCGGCTCGCGGGTGTAGGTCGGCTGCAGCGCGCGCGCCGGCTTCGGGATCGCGCCGAAGCTCGCGTTCACCAGCGCCAGCGTCGCCGCCGGATCGAAGTCGCCGGCGACCACCACCACCGCGTTGTCGGGCTGGTACCAGGTGCGGTAGAAGGCCTGCAAGCGCCCGATCGGTACGTTCTCCACGTCCGCGCGCGCGCCGATGGTCGCGTTGCCGTAGTTGTGCCAGACATAGGCGGTGGACAGCAGCCGCTGCAGCAGCACCCGGAACGGGTTGTTCTCGCCCGACTCCATCTCGTTGCGGACCACGGTCATCTCGCTGTCGAGGTCCTCGCGCGAGACGCGCGAGTTGACCATGCGGTCGGCCTCCATTTGCAGCAGCCAGGCCAGCGTGTCCGGCTCGGTGGCGAAGCTGGCGAAGTAGTTGGTGCGGTCGAACCAGGTGGTGCCGTTGAAGCGGATGCCGCGCTTCTTCATCTCGCCGGGAATGTCGGCGTGCTCCGGCGTGCCCTTGAACACCAGGTGTTCGAGCAGGTGCGCCATGCCGGTCTCGCCGTAGTTCTCGTGGCGCGAACCGATCAGGTAGGTGACGTTGACCGTGGTCACCGGCTTGCTCGCATCGGGGAACAGGACCACGCGCAGGCCGTTGTCGAGCCGGTACTCGCTGATGCCCTCGGCGCTGGCGACCGCGACCGGTGCGGCCGGGGCGCGCGCCTGCGCGAGGACCGGCGACAGCAGGGCAAGCGCCGCTGCGAGGAACATGGAATGATGCAACTTCATCCTGCTGGACCTTCTTCCCTGGATTTGGCCGCGCAACATAGCAAATCGCCGCCGGAGGCACCGGCGCCCGTCGGCGTGCTGCTGCACGACGAGTCGCTCGCGGTGGTGGACAAGCCGGCCGGGCTGATGGTCCACGACAGCGCGCTGGCGCGCGGCGAGGACGACTTCCTGGCCGACCGCCTGCGCGCGCAGTTCGGCCGCCCGGTGTTCCTCGTCCACCGCCTCGACCGCGCCACCAGCGGCTGCCTGCTGCTGGCCTTCGACCGCGACACCGCCTCGGCGCTGGGCAAGTCGCTGATGTCCGGCGCCGTGGACAAGCACTATCTCGCCGTCTGCCGCGGCTGGCCGGAGGCGCGCTTCACGATCGACCATCCGCTCGACGGCGGCCCCGGCAAGCCGCTGAAGAAGCCGGCGGTCACGCACTTCGAGCGACTGGCGACGACCGAGCTCGAGCTGCCCTCGGCCGGCTTCGCCACCTCGCGATACGCCCTGCTGCGCGCGCAGCCCGAGACCGGCCGCTTCCGCCAGATCCGCCGCCACCTCAAGCACGCCTCGCACCACCTCATCGGCGACACCAGCCACGGAGACGGCCGCCACAACCGGCATTTCAGGATGCTTGGCATCCACCGCATGCTGCTGCACGCCTCGCGACTGGCCTTCCCGCACCCGGCCAACGGCGGGCGCGTCACGGTGGAAGCGCCGCCCGACGCGGAGTTCGCCAGGGCGCTGGCGCTGTTCGGGGAGCCCCTACAATCCGCGCCATGAGTCTCCCGCCATGAGCATCGCGCCATGAGCATCGTCATTCCCGAGGACGAACTGGTCGAACGCTTCGTGCGCGCCAGCGGCGCCGGTGGGCAGAACGTCAACAAGGTCGCGACCGCGGTCGAGCTGCGCTTCGACGTGGCCAACTCGCCGTCGCTGCCCGAGGCGGTACGCGCGCGGCTGCTGGCCAAACGCGACCGGCGCGTGACCGCGGACGGGGTGCTGGTGATCCAGGCGCAGCGCTTCCGCACCCAGGAGCGCAACCGCGAGGACGCGCGCGCGCGCCTGGCCGCCTTCATCGACACCGGACTGCACGCGCCGAAGCCGCGCATCGCCACCAAGCCCTCGCGCGCGGCCAAGGCGCGACGACTCGACGCCAAGCGCGGCCGCGGCGAGGTCAAGCGCGGCCGTTCGCAGGGCCACTGGGAGTAGGGGCTTGGACGACGACCTCCTCCCGGCGATCCCGCCGAACATGCCGCAGGTGCCGCCGAACCGATTCACTCGCTGGTTCGGCCGCAGCGTGCTGCGCCTGGGCGGCTGGAAGGTGGTCGGCACCCTGCCCGACGTGCCGAAGCTGGTGCTGATCGTGGCGCCGCACTCGTCCAACTGGGACGGCATCTGGGGCATGGCCGCGAAGCTCGCGCTGGGCTTCCGGGTGCGGGTGCTGGGCAAGTCGCAGCTGTTCTGGTGGCCGCTGGGTCCGCTGCTGCGCAAGCTCGGCGCGGTGCCGGTGGACCGCAGTTCGCCCAACGGCACGGTGGAGCAGGCGGCGGCGCAGATCCGCGATGCCGACCGCATGTGGTTCGCGCTGACGCCCGAGGGGACGCGCAGGAAGGTGCAGAAGTGGAAGAGCGGCTTCTGGAAGATCGCCCGCGATGCCGAAGTGCCGATCCTGCTGGCCTACTTCCACTACCCGGAGCGGACCATCGGCATCGGCGGATTGTTCTGGCCAAGCGACGACCTCGAGGCGGACATGGCCAGCATCCGCGAGTGGTACCGGCCGTGGCAGGGCCGGAACCGCGGCACGGTGTGAGGCCCATTCGCGATCAAAAAGATAGACGTAGGAGCGGGCCATGCCCGCGACCCGTGCAACCCTGGCATCGTCGCTCGCCGGTCGCGCCCATGGGGCGCTCCTACGTCGCCTGATCGCGCGCTGGTATCAGAGCGCCTTGCCGCCCAGCTTCCAAGTGACCTGCAGGAAATAGCTGCGGCCGATGCTGTCGAACCAGGCGGTGTCGTAGTACGGATAGTTCGCCCAGGTCGGGTCCTTCGGCGGCATCTTGTCGAACAGGTTGTTGACCGACAGCGAGACGCGCAGGTGGTCGTTGATGTCGTAGCGCGCGCCGCCGTTGAAGCGCCAGGTCGCCGGCATCCACGCGTCGTCGTTGTAGTTCGGGACGCGGCCGAGGTAGGTGCCGAACACGCTGGCGCCCCATGCACCCTTGTCCCAGCTCACGCCCAGGTTGCCTTTCCTGCGCGGCAGCGCCACGCTGAAGTCTTCCCAGTGCAGCATGTTCTGGACCGGGTCGCCCGGGTACTGCTGGCGGGTGTGGCTGTCGACCCAGGTGTAGTTGCCGGTGAAGCGGAAGTCGCCGGCGACGGCGGTCTCCAGCCGGTAGTTGGCGGTCACGTCGATGCCCGAGGTTTCCTCGCTGGCGATGTTGATCGGACCGAAGTGGACGCTGGTGATGACGCCGTCGACGTCGCGGATGACGCGGGCGATGGCGTCCTGGCAGGTCGGCGAGTTGATGTCCATCGGCACGCCGTTGTCGGTGACGCCGAGGCGGCAGCTGGCCTCGTCGCTGCGCAGCCGCTCGCGGTCCTGGGTCTGCACCTGGTTCCTGACCCGGATCTTGTAATAGTCCATCGCCAGGTCGAAGCCGGCGAACGGCGACCAGACGAAGCCGGCGGTGAACGACTTGCTGGTTTCGACATCCAGTTCCATGTTGCCGGCATAGACGTCGAAGGTGCTCACGTCGTAGCTGCCGTCGTCATAGCAGTAGTCGTCAGTGGCGCCGGGCTCGGCGGTGCGGCAGTCGTAGTAGTCGGTGGCGAAGCGGGTGCGGTAGTAGTCGCTGCCGGCGAACAGGTAGTGCATGTCGGGGGCGCGGAAGCCGGTGCCGTACGAGCCGCGCACCAGCAGGGTGTCGAGCGGACGCCACTCCAGGCCGGCGCTGTAGGTGAACTTGCCCGGGTCCTTGTCGCCGTAGCTGTAGCGGTCGTAGCGGCCGGCGACGCTGGCGTCCAGGGTCGAGTGCAGCGGCAGGCGCAGTTCGCCGGCCACGCTCCAGCGGTCGCGGTCGCCGCGGCCGTCGCCGTAGCGCGGGCCGTAGTAGGCGTCTTCGGTCAGCGCCAGCGGGTCGGGATTGATGCGGTAGGACTGCTCGCCGTACTCGATGGCGCCGGCGAAGCCGACGTCGCCGGCCGGCAGGGTGAACAGCGACTGGGTGTCGATGGTGAAGCTGAGGTTGTTGTTCTTCGCCACCGGATGCCAGGTGGACATCGTCGAGATCGAATCGAACTCGGCCTGGGTCAGCGGCGTGAACATGCGCGCCGGATCGGGCGAATAGATCGCGTAGCCGCGGCTGGTGTAGCCCTGCAGTTCGCCCAGGAACAGTCGGTTGGCGGCCGCGGCCAGGATCCGCGGCATCTCGACGTCGGCCTTGTACTGGGCGTGGTTCCAGGCCGCTTCCCAGTTCCAGTCGTCGCCGAAGAAGCCCTTGAAGCCGGTGGTCACCGCCAGCGTCTTCTGGGTGGTGGTGTTCATGCGGTTGCGCAGGCCGCCGGTCTCCTCGGGCGTGAACTGGCGCGACCAGATCTCGCGCTGGTCGGTGAGCGCGTTGTAGAAGATCTTGTTGCGGTAGTTGTCGAACGACGCGGGGTCGTGGAATTCCCAGCCCATGTGGTCGCTGGCGACGTCGTTGCCGTTGGTGCCGGTGAGCAGGCGCACGGTCTGGTGCCCGGCCTGCACGTCGGCGAACCAGGACAGCTCGTCGGAGATGCGGTACTCGAACGCGCCGTAGACGTTGCCGCCCTTGCGCTCGTTGGTGATGGTGCGATAGGCGATGGCGCGCTCGCTGCCGCAGTAGGGTTCGCCGAAGCGGTCCAGGTGCAGGCCGGTGGTGCCTTCGTTGAGCCCGGCCATGGCCGCGCAGCCGTCGGCCGGGGCGAGGTTGGTGTCGTCCTCCCAGTTGAGGATCTGTGCGGTCAGGCGCGGCAGCCGCCGGCGCGCGGTCGGCGCGTCGAGGGTCGAATCCTGGATGTCGCGCTCGAAGCCCCACAGCGGGCGCTTGTCGAGCAGCTCCACGCCGACGATGCCGCTGAACGCGCCGCGTTCAAAGCCGGTGGTCAGCGTGAGCCTGTGGGATTCGCCGCCGCCTTCCTCGGTGTCGCCATAGCGGTAGTCGATGATGGTGCCGTCGAGCGATCTCTTGAGGATGAAGTTGATCACGCCGGCCATCGCGTCGGAGCCGTACACGGCCGAGGCGCTGCCGGTCAGCACTTCGACGCGGTCGATCATGCCCAGCGGGATGTTGCCGATGTCGGTGAAGTTGCTGCGGCTGTTGAGCGGCAGCGGGAAGTCGGCGATGCGGCGGCCGTTGATCAGCACCAGGGTGTGGTTGGGGCCGAGGCCGCGCAGGTCGACCGCCTGTGCGCCAGGCGTGGACTGGGCGCTGGTGGTGTTCTGCTGGCCTTGGACGTAGCCGCTGTTCTGGCTGAGCGAGCGCAGCACGTCGGGCACGCTGGTCAGGCCCGCGGCCTGGATCTGTTCGGCGGTGACCACGGTGATCGGCGCCGGGCCCTCGACCTGCGCGCGCGGGATGCGCGAGCCGGTGACCTGCACCGTCTGCAGTTCGGACACCGGCGGTTCGGGCTCGGGCTGCTGCGGTGGCGGCGGGGGCGCGGCGGGCGCCGGCACCGGCGTCGCCTGCGCCAGCACCGGCTGCTGCACCACCAGCACCGCGCCGGAGGCGTCGCGGCGGGCGGCGAAGCCGGTGCCGCGCAGCAGTCGGTCGAGCGCCTCGCCGGCGGGCAGGCCGCGCGCGCCGTCGCTGCGCGCGCCCTTGACCAGGTCGGCGCGGTAGACCAGCTGGGTGCCGGACTGTTTCGCCCAGGCGTCGAGGACGGTGGCGAGGTCACCGGCGGGGATGTCGACCGCGGACAGCGGCGCCTGCGCATGGGCGGCGAGCGCAGCCGAGCAGGCCAGGGACAGGAGCAGGACGCGCAGCGGACGTGACGGCTTCAAGCGGATTCCCCAGGTGCGGCGCCCGGATGGCGCCTGTTGATGGCTCAGGACGAACGAGGCGCGGAAATCCCTCCCGCCTCGGGAGCAAAAACAGGGGTCAGAGTCGACTTTTCCCGAAAGACTTGCCCGGGCCGGACGCACTCAGCGGAAAAGTCGACTCTGACCCCTGTTTTTTCCCGACTGGACGCATCCCGCGGAAAAGTCGAGTCTGACCCCGGCTCTCCCCTCATGGCGTATGCAGCACGATCGCGTGGTCGCCGTACTCGGCGCGCACCGGGAAACCCTGCTCGAGCAGGCGCACGAAGCCCTCGGCGTTGGCCCAGCGGAAGCTGCCGCCGACGCGCAGGTCGGCGACCGCGGCATCGGCGATCACGATCTTGCGCAGGTTGTAGCGGTTGAACTCGTCGGCGGCCTCGGCCAGCGGCGTGTCGCGGAACACCAGCAGGCCGCTGCGCCAGTCGACCAGCTGCGCGGCCTCGGCCAGCGGCATCGAGCGCACCAGCACGCCGTCGCGTTTGGCGATCGCCACGCTCCCCGCGGGCAGCAGCGCGGCCGGCAGCGCCTTGCCGTCGACCGGGTCGGACTCCAGCCGCACCGTGCCCTCGGTGACCACCACGCGCAGGTCGGGACCGTCGCGGCGCACCGAGAAGCGGGTGCCGACGGCGACCACGCGGCGCTCGCCGGCGGCGACCACGAACGGCCGGTCCGGATCTTTCGCCGCGTCGAAGAAGGCCTCGCCCTGGCGCAGGTCGATGCGGCGCTCGCGGCGCGACAGGCGCACGTCGATGCCGCTGTCGCTGGCCAGGGTGGTGTGCGAGCCGTCCGCCAGCGGCACCTCGCGGACCTCGCCCAGCGCGGTGGCGTAAAGCGCGGCGTCGGCCGGATCGTAAGCCTGCCAGCCGATGCCGAGCGCGAGCACGCACAGCGCCGCCGCACCTGCGCCGAACCAGCCAGCGACGCGTGACTTGCGCGCCGGCGTGCGCGGAGCGAACACGAGTCCGCCCAGGTCGGCGCCCGCGACCGGCGGCGGGGCACGCTCGGGCAAGGCGTTCCACTGCCCGCGCGGCGGCGGCCCGTCACCGCGGGCCCGGCCGGCACCGAGCGCGGCCAGCCGCCCGGCCTGCTCCCAGGCCGACGCCAGCCGCAGGAAGGCGACCCGGTGCGCCGTGGCCTCGGCCAGCCATGCCTCCAGCGCCGCGGCCTCGGTCGTCGACCAGGCATCCCCGTCGCGGCGGGCAAGCCAGTCCGCGGCGCGGGCTTCGATGCGGTCGCCGTCCATCAGTCGCCCTGCCGCCGCCCGCCCGCGCCGGGCCGGGCCTCGTCGAGGCCGGCAACAGCCGCGCGCGCGCCGTCGCCGCCGTGGAAATACCCGGCGATCAGGCGCATGCCCTTGGCGATGTGTTTCTCCACGGTCTTCTCGCTGATTCCCAGGCGCTGGGCCACTTCCTTCTGCGACAGGTGCTCGACGCGCCGCAGCCACACCACTTCGCGGCAGCGGTCGGGCAGGCGGTCGAAGGCCTCGGCCAGGCGCATGAGCACCTGGCGGCCGCCGCACCACCGCTCCGGCGACATCTCGTCCACCAAGACGTGCAAGGGCTCGAAATCACCCACCGGCTCGATCGACACCACCTTGGCGCGGCGCGCGCGGTCGGCCAGCAGGTGGCGTGCGGTGGCGAACAGGAAGGCCTTGGGCTGGTCCGGCAGGCGCTTGCCGGCGGCCTCGTAGATCCGCGCATAGACCTCCTGGCGCAGGTCCGGCACCTCGTCGCGCCGCGGCCAGCTGCGCGCGAGGAAATGCTGCAGCGCCTCCTCGTGGACGAGGATCTCGTGGATGAACCAGTCGTCCAGCGCACTGTGCATGGCCGCACCATAGCCGATCGCGGGCCGCGATTGCCGCACGGGGGAATCGGTGTCGTTGTTCGTCTCCGAAACATCGACCAGCTCGCGGAGCACCAACAGGTTGTCATTCCGAGCGCAGCGAGGAATCTGCTTCCATTGCGCGGCAGGCCCATAGGTTGGGGTGACCCCGGACTTCATCCGGGGGAACCCCAACGTGCGCGCGGCATGCCGACCGCGATGTTGGGGTTCGCAAGCTCACCCCAACCTATGGGCCGCGCCTGACATGACCGCCGTACCATTGCAGGCCGCCGACAAGCCAGAGGAACCAGAATGACGACACGACGCGGGATTCGATCGATGCTGCTCGCCGCGGCGCTCACCCTGCTGGCGGCGCCCGCGCTGGCGGCGGACTACGGCCATCACCTGGTCGGCGACCCCACCCTGCCCACGCCCGGCACGCCCGCTCCGGGCCTGCTGCTGATGGGCGGCGGCGACCGCAACTTCGACGCGCTGCGCTGGTTCCTCGACAAGGCCGGCAACGGCCACGTGGTGGTGCTGCGCGCCTCGCTCGGCGGCGAGATCGGCGAGGAGCTGCACGACGAGGTCGGCGGCGTCGCCTCGGTCGAGACCTTCGTCTTCCGCGACCGCGAGGCCGCCAGCGACCGCAAGCTGCTCGCGCGCCTGCGCAAGGCCGACGGCATCTTCATCGCCGGCGGCGACCAGTCGCGCTACATCCGCTACTGGAAGGGCACGCCGGTCGAGCAGGCGCTGGAGGCGCACGTGCGCGCCGGCAAACCGCTCGGCGGCACCAGCGCCGGGCTCGCCATCCTCGGCGAGTTCGCCTACGGCGCGATGGACGGCGGCAGCCAGACCAGCCCGCGCGCGCTGGCCGATCCGCTGGGAAGCGGCAACACCATCGAGACCGGCTTCCTCGACATCGCCGCCCTGCGCGGCGTGATCACCGACACCCACTTCCGCGAACGCAACCGGCTCGGCCGCCTGCTCGCCTTCGTCGCCAAGGCCGAGACGCTGTCCGACGGACGCCCCGTGCTCGGGCTCGGCGTCGACGAGGATGCCGCCGTCGCGGTCGAGGCCAACGGCCGTGCGCGCGTGTACGCGACCGCGCCCGGCGCAGGCGTGAGCGTGGTGCGCGGCGGTTTCGCGCAGCGCCAGGTCGAAGACGAGGCGATGCGGCTCGATCGCGCCGATGTCGTCGGCGTCGGCGTCGATTCGGTGCTGCACCTGCCCTCGGGCCGCGTCGAGCGGCCGATGTTCGAACGCCGCTACACCGTGCGCGACGGCGTGCTGGTGGCGGTCGACGCGCCGCTGCTGGTGATCCACGGCGGCGCCGGCGTCGAGCGTGGCGACCTCACGCCCGAGGAAGAGACCGCCGCACGCGATGCGCTCGCCGCCGCCCTGCGTGCAGGCCACGCCGCACTCGCGACCGGCAAGCCGGCGCTGGACGCGGTGACCGCCGCGATCACTTCGCTCGAGGACGCGCCGATGTTCAACGCCGGGCGCGGCGCGGTGTTCACCCACGACGGCCGCAACGAGCTCGACACCTCGATCATGGACGGCGCCAGCGGCAAGGCCGGTGCCGCCGCTGGCCTGCACCGCGTGCGCAACCCGATCACCTTGGCGCGCGCGATCATGGAGCGCTCGCGCCACGTGATGATGATCGGCGCCGGCGCCGAGATCTTCGCCAGGGAACAGGGCATCACCCTGGTCGATCCGGCGTACTTCCGCACCGAGAAGCGCTGGCGGCAGCTGCAGAAGGCGCTGCAGGACGACAGCAAGCCGCATGCGCTGCTGATCTCGCCGCCGCTGCCGGCAAAAGCATACTTCGGCACCGTCGGCGCGGTCGCGCTGGACGCGCAGGGCCACCTCGCCGCCGGCACCTCGACCGGCGGCATGACCAACAAGCGCTACGGCCGCGTCGGTGACGCGCCGATCATCGGCGCCGGCACCTGGGCCGACGACCGCTGCGCGGTGTCGGGCACCGGCTGGGGCGAGTTCTACATCCGTACCGCCGCCGCGCACGAGCTGTGCGCGCGCGTGCGCCTGTCCGGCGACAGCATCGCGCGCGCCGGCGAAGCGGTGATCAACCGCGTGATCCCCGCCGCCGGCGGCGACGGCGGCGCGATCGCGCTCGGTGCCGACGGCAGCCTCGCCTTCCCGTTCAACACCCCCGGCATGTACCGCGGCTGGATCGGCGCCGACGGCGTACCGCACGTCGCGGTGTACCGCGAGGACGCACTGCCGCTGCCGTGAGCCCGCGCATACCAACAACTTGCAATCAGGCGTAGGAGCGCCCCATGGGCGCGACCGGCGAGCGACAGTGCCCGGGCTGCGCCGGTCGCGGGCATGGCCCGCTCCTACATTTGTCGTCCTGATCGCGAATGGGGATCAGCGGTCGGACCAGACCGCCAGCTCGTAGCCGTCCGGGTCGAGTAAGTGGAAGCGGCGGCCGCCGGGGAAGGCGAAGACCGGCTGGCTGATGCGGCCACCGGCGGCTTCGACCGCGCGCAGGCTGGCCTCCAGGTCACCGGAATAGAGGATCACCAGCGCGCCACCGGGCGTCGGCGCGGCGTGGCGGAAGCCACCGCTGAGGCGGCCATCGCGGAACTCGCAGTAGTCCGGGCCGAAGTCCTGGAAGGTCCAGCCGAAGGCCGCGCCGTAGAAGTCGCGGGCGGCGGCGATCGAGGCGACGGCGAACTCGACGTAGTCGATGCGGTGGTGGTTCGACATGGCGCGGCCTCCGTGGCCGGGAACGAAGCGCCAGTATCCGCCGGCGCGCGGCTCAACGCTCCGAATGCCCGCTGTCGTAGTAGTCGCGGCGCACGAACATGTCGGGGTGGATCAGGTCCATGAAGGCGCGCGCCTGCGGCGTGGGCAGCTTGCCCTTGCGCATCACCACGCCATAGCTGCGCGCGGGGAAGAAGCGGTCCAGCGGGCGGGTGACGAGACGCCCGCGGTCGGCGTCGGTCAGGCAGATCGAGGACAGGATGCTGATGCCCATGCCCATCGCCACGTACTGCTTGATCACCTCCCAGCCGCCGACCTCCAGCGCCACCGTGTAGGGCACGCGGTTCTGCTGGAACACCAGGTCGACCAGGCGCCAGGTGATCTGCCGCTTGGGCGGCAGGATCAGGCCGTGCTGGCCGATGTCGGCCAGGGTCAGCTCCTCCTTGTCGGCCAGCGGATGCCCGGGCGGCATCACCAGCCGCTGCTCGAAGCGGTGCAGCGGCTCGTAGACCAGGTCGCCGGGCACGTCGTGCATCGAGCCGACCACCAGGTCGACCTCGTCGGTGCGCAGCAGGTCGGTGCCGTCGGCGCTGACGGTGTTGTGCAGGCTCAGGCGCACGTCGGCGTGGCGCTCGCGGAAGCGCTCCACGATCTGCGGCAGCAGGTAGAGGATGGTCGAGCTGTTGGCGGCGATGTTGAGCGCGCCTGCGTCCATGCCCTTGAGCGCGTCGCCGAAGGCGGTGGGCAGGGTGTCGATGCCGTCGACCAGCGGCCGCGCCAGCTCGTACAGCGCCTCGCCGGCGCGGGTCGGCACCAGCCGCCGGCCGCTGCGTTCGAACAGCTTCTGCCCCAGCTCCCGCTCCAGCGCCTGCAGCTGCAGGGTGATCGCCGGCTGGCTGACGTACAGCGCCTCGGCCGCGCGCGACACCGATCCCAGCCGCGCGGTCTGGCAAAAGGCCCGCAGCGGCTTCAGCCGGTCGGCCTTGTAGGCGAATCTCGGGGTCGAAATGCCGCTTGAAGGCATTGATTCGACTCATGTATTTGAAAAACTTATGAATTACATTGAAAAAACTCAGTTGTCAAATAGTTTCCCGGGGGGGAGGGTGGCGCTGCACCGCAACATCCACCGGAGCCCCGCATGTCCGCCGTCCTCAAGCCGTCCCCGATCGCTCCCGGCATCGAATTGCCGGAATCCGCCGCCGCCGCCGACCTGATCGACGACCGCGCGCAGGCGTTCCTGGCGCAGCTGCATCGCCAGTTCGAGCCGGAACGGCAGGCGCGACTTGCGGCCCGTCGTCGCCGCCAGGCCGAGTTCGACGCCGGTACCCTGCCCGACTTCCGCGCCGACACCCGCGCCATCCGCGAGGGCGACTGGCGGGTGGCGCCGATCCCGGCCGCCCTGCTCGACCGCCGGGTCGAGATCACCGGCCCGGTCGACCCGAAGATGGTCATCAACGCGCTGAACTCGGGCGCGAGCTGCTACATGGCCGACTTCGAGGATTCGACCGCGCCGACCTGGGACAACCTGCTGACCGGCCAGCGCGCGCTGCGCGAGGCGATCGCCGGCACCCTCAGCTTCGAGGGCAACGGCAAGCGCTATGCGCTCAAGCCCGAGACCGATCAGGCAGTGCTGCTGGTGCGTCCGCGCGGCTGGCACCTCGACGAGAAGCACGTGCTGGTCGACGGCGAACGCATGTCGGCCTCGCTGTTCGACCTGGGCCTGTTCGCCTGGCACAACGCCAAGGCGCTGGCGGCGAAGGACCGCGGCCCCTACTTCTACCTGCCCAAGCTGCAGTCGATGGAAGAGGCCGCGCTGTGGAACGACGTGCTCTCGCATATCGAGCGTGCGCTGGGACTGCGCCAGGGGCAGATGAAGGTCACGGTGCTGATCGAGACCCTGCCGGCGGCGTTCGAGATGGACGAGATCCTGCACGCGCTCAAGGACCGTATCGCGGGCCTGAACTGCGGGCGCTGGGACTACATCTTCTCCTACATCAAGACCCTGCGCGCGTACCGCTCGCGCGTGCTGCCCGAGCGCGGCCAGGTGACGATGACCCAGCCCTTCCTCAAGGCCTATTCGGAGCTGCTGATCCAGACCTGCCATCGCCGCGGCGCCCACGCCATGGGCGGCATGGCCGCGCAGATCCCGATCAGCAACGACGAGGACGCCAACGAACGCGCGCTGGCCCGCGTGCGCGCCGACAAGCTGCGCGAGGCCGGCGCCGGCCACGACGGCACCTGGGTCGCGCATCCGGCGCTGATCCCGCTGGCGCGCGAGGTGTTCGACGAGCGCATGCCGTCGCAGCACCAGCAGCACGTCGGCCGCGAGGACGTGGTCGTCAGCCAGGCCGACCTGCTGGCGCCGCCGCTGGGCACGATCACGCGCATCGGCTTCGAGGGCAACGTCGAAGTCTGCGTGCGCTACCTCGCCGCCTGGCTCGACGGCAACGGCTGCGTGCCGATCCACTGGCTGATGGAGGACGCCGCCACCGCCGAGATCGCGCGCACCCAGCTGTGGCAGTGGCTGCATGCGGCCGACGGCGGCCGCTGCCCGCTGCATCTGGACGACGGCACCGTGATCGACGATGCCCTGTTCGACCGCGTGCTGCTGGGCCTGCCCTCGCGGCTCGCCGGCCAGCCGGTGATCGGCGCGGCGCGCGTGCCCGAGGCGATCGCGATGCTCGAAGAGCTGACCCATCGCGCGACGCTGGAGGACTTCCTCACCCTGCCCGCCTACGAGCGCATCGACTGATCGTTCCGTTTCCTTTCTGTCGGCGCAGCCGCGCCACCCCCACGATTCCAGGAGTTCCAGCATGACCACCAACACCCGCCAGCAACAGATCGACAGCCTGCAGCAGCAGTGGATCACCGACCCGCGCTGGGCCGGCATCGAGCGTCCGTACTCGGCCGCCGACGTCGTGCGCCTGCGCGGCAGCCTGCAGCCCGAGCACACGCTCGCCAAGCGCGGCGCCGAGAAGCTGTGGTCGCTGGTCAACGGCGGCGCGAAGAAGGGCTACGTCAACGCCTTCGGCGCGATCAGCGCCGGCCAGGCGATGCAGCAGGCCAAGGCCGGGCTGGAAGCGGTGTACCTGTCGGGCTGGCAGGTCGCGGCCGACGGCAACACCTCCGAGACCATGTACCCGGACCAGTCGCTGTACGCCTACGACTCGGTGCCGACCATGGTGCGCCGGATCAACAACACCTTCCAGCGCGCCGACGAGATTCAGTGGAAGAACATCTGCGACGGCAAGATGAAGGAAGAGGACGCGATCGACTTCTTCCTGCCGATCGTCGCCGACGCCGAGGCCGGCTTCGGCGGCGTGCTCAACGCCTACGAGCTGATGAAGAACATGATCGGCGCCGGCGCCGCCGCGGTGCACTTCGAGGATCAGCTGGCCGCGGTCAAGAAGTGCGGGCACATGGGCGGCAAGGTGCTGGTGCCGACCCAGGAAGCGATCCAGAAGCTGGTCGCCGCGCGCCTGGCCGCCGACGTGCTCGGCGTGCCGACCGTGGTGCTGGCGCGCACCGACGCCGAGGCAGCGAACCTGCTGACCTCCGACTTCGACGCCAACGACAAGCCCTTCGTCACCGGCACCCGCACCAACGAAGGCTTCTACAAGGTCAAGAACGGCCTGGAGCAGGCGATCAGCCGCGGCGTGGCCTACGCGCCCTACGCGGATCTGGTGTGGTGCGAGACCGGCACGCCGGACCTCGGCTTCGCCCGCGAGTTCGCGCAGGCGGTGCACGCCAAGCATCCGGGTAAGCTGCTGTCGTACAACTGCTCGCCGAGCTTCAACTGGAAGAAGAACCTCGACGACGCGACCATCGCCAAGTTCCAGGACGAGTTGGCGGCGATGGGCTACAAGTACCAGTTCATCACCCTGGCCGGCATCCACATCAACTGGTTCAACACTTTCAAGTTCGCGCACGACTATGCGCGCGGAGAAGGCATGCGCCACTACGTGGAGCAGGTGCAGGAGCCGGAGTTCGCCGCGCGCGACAAGGGCTACACCTTCGTCTCGCACCAGCAGGAAGTCGGCGCCGGCTACTTCGACGACGTGACCACGGTGATCCAGGGCGGCGCCTCGAGCGTGACCGCGCTGACCGGTTCGACCGAGGAAGAGCAGTTCGAGCGCTCGCACGCCGTCGCGGCCTGAGACCACCGGGTTCGCACGAAAACGTGGGAGGGAGGAACCGGCCGGGCTGAATGCCCGGCCGTTTTCCTTTCCGGACGATGCTGCGCGGATTGTGATGCTGCGCCGATTGTCATCCCGAACGTAGTGAGGGATCTGCTCTTGCCGATCATTTGCCGAAAGCAGATCCCTCACCACGTTCGGGATGACAGAAAACTGTCGGGAGCGGGCTCGCTCACGCGGCTTGCGACGCGACTACTTCCGATCCGCCTCGCTCACCGCCGCCTCCAGCGGCACGCCATTGGCTTCGAGCCACGCCGCGACCGCCTTGCGTTCTTCCAGCGCGCGGTCGTTGAGGATCGCGCGGTTGTAGCCGAAGTAGTACGGCTGGAAGGTGGCGCCGCTGGAGTTCTTCGCCAGCGGCGAGGCGCCCTTGCGCAGCAGCGCCAGGACCGCGCCACCGTGGTTGGTGCGCGCGGCGACGTGCAGCAGCGTGTCGCCGTTGTTGTCGGCGGCGGCCGGATCCGCGCCCGCCTCCAGCAGCACCGCGTACTGCTGCGCGTCCGGAGACAGCAGCGCCTGCACCAGCGGCGTGGCGCCGGTGTGCGGGTTGCGCGCGTTGGCGTCGCCACCGTGTTCGAGCACCGCCCGCAGGATGTCGGCCTTGCCCGAGAACGCCGCGGCATGCATCGGCGTGTCGCCGCGCGCATCGACGCGATTGGGATCGGCGCCGCCTGCGAGCAGCGCCTCGACGCTGTCGCCCTGGCCGGCCTTGATCGCGGCCATCAGCAGGGTGCTGCCGTCGCTGCCGGGGGTGTCGGCGTCGATGCCCTCCAGCTGGCGCCGGATCTCGGGCGCGTCGCCGCGCTGCACGGCATCGGCGAGCGTGGTCAGGTCGGGGCTGGAAAAGGCGTCGTGGCTCATGGACGGTCGGGCGCAGCCTACGGCGAAGCAGAGGAGGAGCGCGGACGCGATCGCGGGCAGGCGGCGCATGCGCGATGGTTCAATGCCGATCATAGCCGGATGCTACCCCAGCTGGTGGCGGCGGCCGTCAACGGCCGAACAGCCCGCCGATGAAGTTGCCGACCCCGCGCGCGCCGTCGGTCACGCCCTGCGCCAGCCAGCCGGCGCCATCGGCAAGGGTCTCGACGACCTGCCCGCCGGCGTCGGCCGCGAACTCGACCACGTTGCCGCCGCCATCGACCGCGCCCGACAGCAGGTCGCCGACCCAGCCGTCCACGCGCTCGTCGATCCTCGCGGCCAGCGTGTCGGCATAGCCGTCCACGGTGTCGCCGAAGGAGTTGAAGGCACCTTCGGCGAAGTCGCCCGCCAGGCGCACGCCGCCCTGCACGTAGCGGCCGTTGGCGAACTCGTTGGCGACGACCGCATCGACGTCGGTGGCGAAGTCATGCGTATTGCGCGCGTAGTCGTCCTTGACGATGTCCGGCAGCAGGTTCTGCACGTCGCGGCCGAAGTTCGAGGGGTTCTCGTAGCCGGCCTGCCAGGGCTGCTGGTCGATCATCGCCGCGGTCAGGGCGTTGGGGCTGTGGCTGATCGCGGCATAGCCGAGGTTGCCGGCGAGGTTGGCGACGCCGGTGACCACGCCGGTCACCGGGTTGATCGGCAGGAACGGCGTATGCCGGCCGATCTCGACGCCGGTGTTGATCAGCGCGCTCTGTTCGGGCGAGAAGCCCTCGGTCGGCCCGTAGTGGGTGAACATGTGGTGTTCGTCGGCGGCTGCCGGATCGACCACGATCTGGGTGCCGATCGCGTCGGGCGCGACGATACCGGTGATCCAGCTGTCCTGGGCGTTGGTCAGCGCGTCGCCGGACAGCGAGTAGGCGCGGATCTGGCCGCCTTCGGCCATGTCGCGCGCACGCTGCGGGTCGATGCCCATGCGGTCGAAGGTGTTGGGGTGGATGCCCGAGGCGTCGAAGGTGACCGCTGGCACGCCGCTGGCGATCGAGCCGACCGAGGCCAAGCCGCCGCCCTGCGAGTGGCCGGTGATGGCGAGGTTGCTTGATTCGCCACCGGGGTGGTTGCCGAACACCTGCGCGAACTCGCGCGCGGTATTGACCGCGGTGACGCTGAACTTGTCGCCGTCGCGGGTCTCGTAGCCCAGGCCCTGGCGGAAATTGTTGTCCCAGTCGTCGCCGCCCTCGGCGGTGCCGCGGTAGGACAGCACGTAGTTGCCGCTGCCGTCGGTGTAGATGTCGGCGCGGAACTCCTGGTCGTTGCCCTGGACGCAGTCGTTGAAGCCGAGGTACTGCAGGCGCCAGGCCTGCGGATCGGTCACGCCCTGGTCCCGCAGCTGCTGGTCGCTCACCGAACTCCAGCCCACCGGCGGCCCGCCGCGCGTGCCGTAGACGGCGGTGGCGAGCTGCGACATGGTCACGTCGAACGGCTGCGCCTGCGTGCCGCTGACGGTGTCCCTCAGGGTGCTGCCCGGCGGAAGCGCGTACTGCGGACCAAGATTGACCGGCGGCTGCGGAACGGTTTCGGGCCTGGTGCACGTGGCCGGCGCCATCACCGGCGGCGCCACCGGTGGCGGCTGCCAGCGCGAACCTGAATCGATGACCGGTGAGATGCCGATGCCCATGTCCGCCTCCGTACGACCTGGTACGGCGACGTTAGCGCGGACGCGCGCCCGGCCGTCAGCTGGGGCGTGCCCTAGGGCCGGTTCGACTTCGCTTGATCCAGATCATTCGCCGCCGCTGGCGGCGGTGACAGCATGGCGCCGCCTAGCATTGAGCGGAGACGCGACCATGGATACAACCAAGCGGCTATGGTGGGGGCTGTCGACCCTGCTCATCGTCACCTTCGCGATCATGTTGTGGATGGGTCGCGAGATCCACCAGCAAGCCCCACCCCTTCCGTCGAAGATCGTGACCGAGAGCGGCCAGCTCGTCTTCACCAAGGAAGAGATGGAAACCGGCCGCCAGGTCTGGCAGAGCTTTGGTGGCCAGCAGATCGGTTCGATCTGGGGCCACGGCGCGCTGTTGGCGCCGGACTGGTCGGCCGAATGGCTGCACAAGGAAGCGCTGGCGATGCTGGACGAGCGTGCGCAAGCGCAGTACGGCGCCGGCTATGACACACTTCCGGCCGATGACCAGGCCCGGCTCCAGACGCAGCTTCGCCCGGATATCCGCACCAACACCTACGACGAAGCCACCGACACGATCGTCATCAGCGACGAGCGCGCGCGCGCCATCAAGGTCGTGTCCGCGCACTACGACAGCGTGTTCTCGGACGACCCGGCCAGCGCCGAGCTGCGCGAGATCTACGCCCTGCGCGAGAACCCGATCCCGGACGCCGAGCACCGGCGCCTGATGTCGGGCTTCTTCTTCTGGGCGTCCTGGGCCACGGTCACCGAGCGCCCGGGCAGCGACATCACCTATACCCACAACTTCCCGCACGACCCGGTGGTCGGCAACACGCCCACCTCCAGCAGCCTGATGTGGTCGCTCTTCAGCATCCTGCTGATGATCGCCGGCATTGCGCTGCTGGTCTGGCATTACGCGGCCTACCACGGCAAGGAAGTGCCACTGGTGCCGCCGGCGAAGGACCCGTCGCTGAGCACCCGGGTCACGCCCTCGATGCGCGCAGTGGGCAAGTACTTCTGGCTGGTGATGGCGCTGTTCCTGGTGCAGATCCTGCTGGGCGCGACCACCGCGCACTACCAGGTCGAAGGCCAGGCGGCTTACGGCATCCCACTGGCCGAGTACCTGCCCTACACCCTCACCCGCACCTGGCACACCCAGCTGGCGATCCTGTGGATCGCGACCGCCTGGCTGGCCACCGGCCTGTACCTCGCGCCGGCGATCTCCGGGCACGAGCCGAAGTTCCAGCGGTTCGGCGTCAACTTCCTGTTCGTGAGCCTGATCATCATCGTCGTCGGCGCCTTCACCGGCCAGTGGATGGCGGTGATGCAGAAGCTTGGCCTGGCGCACAATTTCTGGTTCGGACACCAGGGCTGGGAGTACACCGACATCGGCCGCTTCTGGCAGATCTACCTGTTCATCGGCCTGATGCTGTGGCTTGGACTGATGGGTCGCGCCCTGTGGCCTGCGCTCAAGCGCAAGGACGAGATGTCCTCGATCGCCGGCCTGCTGTTCCTGTCGGTGGTCGCGATCGGCCTGCTGTACGCGGCGGCGCTGATGTGGCGCGAGCACTCGCACATTTCGATCATCACCTACTGGCGCTTCTGGGTCGTGCACCTGTGGGTGGAGGGCTTCTTCGAGGTCTTCGCGGTCGCGGTGATCAGCTTCATCTTCGTCAAGCTGGGCCTGGTTCGCGGCCAGTCGGCCACGATCGCGGTGCTGTTCGCGACCATCGTGTTCATGGCCGGCGGCGTGCTGGGCATGTTCCACCACCTGTACTTCTCAGGCACGACCACGGCGATCATCGCGGTGGGCGCGAGTATCTCGGCGCTGGAAGTCGTACCGCTGGCGCTGATCGGCCTGGAGGCCCACGACACCTGGAAGAACAGCCGCGCCACGCCGTGGATGGAGCGCTACAAGTGGCCGATCATGTTCTTCTTGGCGGTCAGCTTCTGGAACCTGATTGGTGCCGGCCTGCTCGGCTTCCTGATCAACACACCGATCGCGCTGTACTTCATGCAGGGCACCAACATGACCGCGGCCCACGGCCACACCGCCCTGTTCGGTGTCTACGGCATGCTCGGCATCGGCCTGATGCTGTACTGCCTGCGTGGCCTCAAGCCCGACCTCGTCTGGCGCGAAGGCCTGCTGCGCAGCGGCTTCTGGGCGCTCAACATCGGCCTGGGCCTGATGACCGTGCTGACCCTGCTGCCGCTGGGCGCGCTGCAGCTCGAGGCGAGCATCGAGAAGGGCTACTGGTATGCCCGCTCTGCCGAGTTCATGGGCCGCCCGATCATCGACGTTCTGGTCTGGCTGCGCACGCCGGGCGACGTCGTGTTCTCGGTCGGCGCCCTGCTGGTGGCCCTGCTGGTCGCCTCGCTGTGGCTGGCGCCCGGTCGCTCCCGCGAAGTGGTCGACGAAGGCGTGGGCAACGAGGCCTGAGCGACGGCCACCATGTGCCTGGAGGGGGCGGACCGGTGTCCGCCCCATTTTTTTGATCAACCCCCGGGGGCTCTAACGCCTGAGTTGAGCCGCGCTGTAATGACCCAGCGGTTTCTGCACAGGTCAGGCCGCTAAAGCATACGCCTCAGCCGGTGTCTTCATGCCCAGCGCCTGGTGTGGGCGCCGGTGGTTGTAGAACTGGATCCAGTCACCGATCACGCGACTGGCATGCTGCTGGCTCTCGAACCGGTGGCGATGCGCGCACTGCTCCTTCAACGTACGGATGACCCGCTCGACCATCCCGTTCTGCTGTGGGCAGTGTGGGGTGATGAACTCCTGCCGCAGGCCGTAGCTGCGCACCAGCCGGGTGTAGTCGCGGCTGGTGAACACCAGGCCGTTGTCGGAGCGCAGCAGAAACGGCGTCTGCACCCGCCCCAGCGTCCCGTATCGCGAGATCAACGCCTGCTCGAGTGCCGCGGCTGCGGTGCTGGCCTTGCCGCTGCGTGAGAGCTGCCAGCCGAGCAGCTGACGCGTGTAGCAGTCGATCACCAGGGCCAGCGTCAGCCAGCCATCGCGACCACCCCAGTCCGGCACAGGTCGGTCGACCAGCGTTCGTCAGGTGCCTGCGCGACCGATGGCAGCGCCTGGATCCTCGGCCGCGAGCCGATCGACCGCTTGCGGACCTGCCAGCCCATCAGCTGGAAGATCCTCTGCACCGTGTTCCTGTTCATGCCCAGAAGCCCCGCCACCGTCCGATAACCAAACGACGGCTCCTCCTCGATCATCGCCTTGATCGGCGCGGCCAGCTCCGGCCGGACCTTGGGCGGCGCCTTCGTCGGTTTGTAGTACATGGTCCGCCGCGCCACCCCGAACCACCGGCACAGCTTCACCATCGAGACCTCGAACTGAACCAACCCGGGAATCCCGGAGACTCGTTGGTGTGAGTCACGCCGCCATGGC
>DAOMPM010000042.1:0-27365 GCA_035444805.1 Luteimonas sp.
AGCGCCCCATGGGCGCGACCGGCAAGGCGGCTCGCGAAGCGGTCGCGGGCATGGCCCGCTCCTACGGCGCGCCATTGTGGGAGCGCGCCATCCGGGCCGGCTCGCGTGCGACCAGCAGCGCCAGCACGAAGTTGAACAGCACGCCCAGTGCGACGGTGCCGCCGATCGCGCGCAGCACCGGGATCGTCGACAGCGCGAGCAGGCTGAACACGAGCAGGGTCATCAGGCTGCACACGATCACCGCGTGCAGGGTTCGCAGCTGGTCGTCGCGGTCACTGCCTGCGTGCTCGAAGAACAGGGCGTAGTCGAGGCCGAGGCCGGCGGCGAGGACCAGCGAGATGAGGTGGAACAGGTTCAGCTCGATGCCGAGGCCGCGCAGCACGGCGAGGATCAGCAGCGTCGACAGCGCCATCGGCAGCAGCACGCGCAGCGTGCGACGCGACGAGCGCAGGGCGATCCGGACCGTGGCCGCCAGCAGCAGCGCGGCGATCGCGAGTGCGCCGAGGATGCGCACGCGATAGTCGGCGACCAGCGATTCGGAGGCCTGCTTCATGTCCAGCAGGTGCGCGCCGTGCGCGTCAGCCGCCGCGGCGACCGCGGCCACGTCCTGCAGGCCAGTGAGCGAGACCAGGGCGGTGGCGTGGCCCTCGCCTTCGAGCAGCAGGGCCGAGAGGCTGGTCGCCAGCGGCGTGTCGTCGAGGTCATGCGGCTGCAGCGGTGGCGCGGTGCGCGCGGTCTCGACGTCGGCGAGGAAGTCTTCGAAGGCGTCGCTGCGGAACGGCGAGTCGGCCAGCGCGGCGTCGAGCGACGCGCGCAGCGTGTCCGGCGCCGGCAGCGCCTGCTGGCGCGCGCGCTGCACCGTTGCGCTGGGCAGGTAGCGCGCGGCGAGGTCGTAGCCGTCGATCGCGCCCTCGGCGACCAGTGCATCGAGCGCGGGACGCAGCCGCTCGCCGGCCTGCAGCGCGGCCTGCGCATCGGCCGCCTGCAGGGTCAGCACGTAGCGCACATCGGGCGCGCCGAGCTCCGCGCGCAGCTGTCCGTCGCGCTGCAGCAGCGGTTCCGGCACCGGGGTCAGCTTCGACAGGTCGTTCTGCCAGAACGCGCCGGGGCGGAACGCCACCACCGCCAGCGCGACCAGGGCCAGCGCCAGCAGCGACCAGCGCGGACGCGGCAGCCGCTCGATCCGCTGCCACAGCGTCAGCAGCCGTGGCGAGTCGGCGAGGTCGCGCGGGGCCGGGTCGATCAGCGCCGGCAGGCCGAAGCGCGTGCACAGCGCGGCGGTGGCGAGCGCGACGATGGTGAACACCGCCAGCTGGCGCAGGCCGTCGACGCCGGAGAACAGGAAGGTGAGGTAGGCGATGCAGGTCGCGACCACGCCCGTGGCCAGGGTCGGCCACAGCGCGCGCACGCTGCGCCACGGCGACAGCCCCGCGCGCTGGTGGCTGAAGAAGTGGATCGGATAGTCCTGGACCACGCCAATCAGGGTGAAGCCGAAGGCGATGGTGATGCCGTGCACGCGGTCGCCGAACAGCAGCACCAGCACCACCAGGCCGGCGAGCCCGGCGCTGGCCAGCGGCAGCACGCCCAGCAGCGGGATCTTCCAGCTGCGGTAGGCGATCAGCAGCAGCAGGACCAGGCCGATGCCGTCGACGGTGCCGATCCAGCCGACCTCTCGCGCGGTGCGCGTGCCGATCTCGTCGGCGAAGGCGCCGGGGCCGCTGATCTCCAGTCGCGACGCGCCCTCGTCGCGGGCGGAGGCGAAGGCGGCGCGGATCGCGGCCACCGCCTCGCGCTGGCCGTCGGGATCGAAGCCGGCCGCGCGCGTCTCCAGCATCAGCAGCGCCTGTTCGCCGGCGCGGTCGAACCAGACTTCGTGCAGCCGCTGCGGCGCATGCGCGGGCAGCCAGCCTTCGACCAGCGCCAGGGTCTCGAGCGTGGGGTCGGACGGCAGCAGCGGTTCGATCAGCTCACCCGCGGGCGAGCCGAGGTCCTGCACGCGCGCGTCGAGTTGGTCGCGCAGGAAGGCGGCATCGAGCGGCTGCGCATCGAGCCTGGGAGAGAGCAGGTAGCGGTAGGGCCGCAGGCGTTCGGGGATGGCGTCGAGGCCGGCGTCGGCGCCGTTGGCGACGATGCTGAAGCGATCGTCTCCGGCAAGTGCATCGCGTATCGCCTGCGACTGCGCCGCCAGCGTCTCCGGCTGCGCGCCGGACAGCGCCAGCAGCAGCAGGCGCGAGCCCGGGCCTTCGCCGAGCTCGTCGATCAGCAATTTCTGCTCGGGCGTGCGCGCGTCGGGCAGGAAGCGGCGCAGGTCGCCGCTGAACGACAGCGACTGCGACAGCCACGCGCCCGCGGCGAGCAGCAGCACCAGCCAGGCCAGCGCCCAGGCCAGGCGCGCGCGCGGCGACATCAGCCGGCGTCGCCGCGGCACAGGGCCGCGATGTCGGCGCCGTCGCCGTCGCGCTGCGCGGCCTGCGCGGCCTGCGCGGCCGAGGCCATCAGCGTGCGCTGCGCCTCGCCCTTGATCGGCGTGGTCTCGATGCAGCGCAGCTCGTCACCGCCGCCGTGCAGGACGATGTGCTGCAGGCGTGCGGCCAGCTTCGCCTCGCGCGGTACCAGGCGCAGCGTCCAGCGCGCGGCCGTGCCCTGCGCGTCGATGCTGTAGTGCGCGCGCAGCGCGTCGCCGTCGCCGGCCAGCAGCGCGCCGAAGCTGGTCTGCAGCGCCGCCAGCTCGGGCGCGCGCGACAGCGCGAAGCGGCGCTCGGGCTTGCCGGCGCGGGCGAGCACCGCCTCGCCGCCGCGGATCGTGGTGGTCTCGGCGTAGGGCGCGCGCACCTCGCGCACCAGGGTGTCGGCGTCGGGACGGCGGTACTCGCCGGCCAGCCGCAGCGGCGCCTTGAGCATCGGCGAATCGCGCACCTCGACGAAGGGCGTCGCCGCCGGCGCCGGGCGCGCCAGCGCGTGCAGGATCGCGTCGCTATCGGGCGCGGCCTGGGTCCACGCCGGTGCCGCCAGCGCGAGCGCGCACGCCGGCAGCCAGCGCCATCGCCTGCGGTTCGCCGGGCGCGGTGCGCGCGGCATGTGGCTGTTGTTCGTCGACATGCCAGAAATCGTAGAAGTTGAACCAGTTGTAGGGGGCCTGCCGGGCATGATGCTCCAGCCGCGCGGCGTAACCGCGGATGAGCGCGCCAAGGGCTTCGTCGCGGCGCCCGCGCGGCAGGTCGAGGCGATCGCAGAACGGCTCGAACACCAGGTCGTAGCGGTTGCCGCCACGGTACAGCCCGAAACCGAGCACGACCGGCAGTTTCAGCACCGCCGCCATCTGCCACGGCGCCAGCGGGAACGGCGCCGGCGCGCCGAGGAAGGGCACCTGCACCGAGGCCTGCCCGGGCAGCGTGCGGTCGACCAGCAGCGCCACCAGCGCGCCTTCGGCGGCGGCCTGCTGGATCTGCAGCATCAGCGCCGGCCCGTCCTGGCCGGCGTCGATCACGCCGGCGGCGATGTCCGGCGCCAGCGCGTCGAACATCTGCGTGGTCGCCTGGCTGTGTGCCTTGTCCAGCACCACCCGCAGCTTCAGGCCGGGCCGGCGGCGCGAGAGCACGCGCATCACCTCGAAGCTGCCCAGGTGCGAGCCGAACAGCAGCACGCCGTGGCCCTCGTCGACCCGGGCCGCGAGTGCGTCGAGTCCGTCGACGTCGATGCGGAAGCGGTGCTCCTGGCCGTCGAGCAGGAACAGCCGGTCGAGCAGGGTCGAGGCGAAGGCGTGCACGTGCCTGGCGCCGTCGACCAGCCGCGCCGGACGACCCAGCGCGCGACCGAGGAAGGCGATCGAGGCGCGCCGCTCCGGTCCGCGCCGGAGCAGGAAGTACAGCGTGATCGGATACAGCGTCAGGCGCGCGAGCGGACGCCCGCCATAGCGGCCGATGTGGCGGATCAGCCACAGCGCGAAACGCCCACCGCCTTCCGGCCGCTGCTTCCAGTCCACGCTCACGCTTCGTTCCTCCGCTGCGCGACGATCTCTCCGCTGGCGATTGTCGCCGCTGCGCGCAGCACGCGGAACCGCCAGCGCGCGTCGGCTACCGGGTCGAGCTCGATGCGCGCCGTCTCGCCCGGCAGCAGCGGCTGCAGGAACTTCACCTGCGCCAGGCGCAGCGGCGGCAGCGGGCCGTGCGCACGCTCGAGCGCAGCGACCACGCGGTCGAGCACGACCACGCCCGGCACCACGGGGCGCCCGGGGAAGTGGCCGGGCAGACTGGGATGGTCGTGGCCGATCACGAAGTCCACCTCAGTCCCACGCCTCCAGCATCGCCCGCACCCGGGTTTCGGCGCGTTCGGCCAAGGCTTGGCGCGGCACCGGCTGGCCGGCCTCGCGCGTGGGCAGCGGCGTGCCGAAGCGCAGCCGGATCGTGCCCGGCCGCGCCCGGAAAAAGCCCAGCGGCGGCAGCACCCGGCCGGCGCCGTGCAACGCCACAGGCACCACGGCCACCCCGGCATCGATCGCCGGCTGCAGTGCGCCGGACTTGAACGGCCCCATCGCGTCGCTGCGGCTGCGGGTGCCCTCCGGGAACAGGCACAGGCTGCGGCCGCCGGCCAGCATCGCCGCCGCCTCGCGCCGGAACAGCGCGCCGGCGCGGGCGCTGTCGCGGACGATGAACGGCATCCCGGTGGCTTTCGCGTAGGTTCCCAGCAGCGGCACCTGTTTCATCTCCTCCTTCAGCAGGAAGCGCAGCGGCACCGGGATCGCCCGGAACAGTGCGCAGATGTCGATCACGGACTGGTGGTTGGACACGAACAGATACGGCTTCGACCAGTCGATCCCGTCCGCGCCCTCGACCCGCAGCCGCGCCCCGCCCACGGCCAGCAGCCCCGGCGCCCAGCAGCGCGCGGCCATCCGCAGCGGCAGCCGCGCCTGCGCGCCCCAGAACGGCCGCAGCAGCAGGGCCAGCACGATCCAGCCGGCGGTCCAGGCCAGGGTGGCGACGAACTGGAGCAGGTTGCAAAGGCGCCACATCATGCCGGTCGCCGTGGTGGGCGCATCCCTTCGTGTCTCGTCCAAATCGCGATGGCACAGGATACCGTCGGCACCCTCGCGCCCGGCTGAAGCAAAGGAGACAGATGCAGGAGCGGGCCACGCCCGCGACCCGTCGCGGCCGGGACATCACCACGATCCGGTCGCGCCCATGGGGCGCTCCTACTCGATTCCTTGCTTCTGATCGCAAGCGGGTATCAGCGCAGGAAATCGCGCCAGAACGCCGGTCCGAGGCCACCCATCCGGCGCAGGAAACTGAAGAAGCCACCATCGCGCCCCGGAAAGCGGTGCCGGCGGTACTGGAACTCGAGCACGAAGAAGCCGCCGACCAGGCCGTAGTTCAGCAGGTTGGCGAACCACGACCACTGCGTGTGCGTCACCGGCCACGGCGACGCGATGCCGGCCTGGGCCAGCAGTCCGCCGGGGCTGGCGAGCAGGGCCAGCACCAGGTTGGCCAGCCCCAGCAGCGCCAGCACCCCGGCCCAGGCCGCGGTCAGTCGCCGCGCGTAGGCCGCCACGTCGGCCGGCAGCTGCTCCGGCGGCACGCCGTCGAGGCCGGACACGATCCGGTTGATCAGCGGCACCCGCCCGGCGCGCAGGCTGCGACTGAACAGCCAGGCCACCAGCGCCACGAACAGCACCGGCACCAGCAGCAGCGGCAGCGCCACCAGCCCGCGCCGGTACAGCCACCACGCGCCCGCCGCCGACGCCGCCGCAAGCACGAAGGCCCAGGGCCGCCCGTGCAGCAGCGGCGCAGCAAACACCAGCGCCACCAGCACCCACAGCGCGGCCAGGGCCAGGCGCGCGTCGTCGCCGGCGCTGGCGCCGTGCGCGAGCAGCGCGTAGGCCGCCGCCAGGACGATCTGCAGGGCGAGGATCAAGTCGTGCGGTGCTGCTGGACGTGTCCGGACAGCGCCCGCAGCGAAGCGAAGATGCGCCGGTTCTCGTCGCCGTCCGAGCGCAGCTGGAAGCCGTAGCGCTTGCTGATCGCCAGCGCCAGCTCCAGCGCGTCGATCGAGTCCAGGCCCAGCCCGGCGTTGAACAGCGGCGCCTCGGGGTCGATGTCGGCCGCGGCCACGCCGTCCAGGTTCAGGCTCTCGACCAGCAGCTCGGCCAGTTCGCGTTCGGCATCGGTTTGCAGGGACATCGGGATCGGCAGGCTCGGACGGGGCCGCAAACAATCGACCATCGCGCCGTGCGGCGCAAGCGCAGGCCGTTCAGCTTGCCGCGGCCGGGCCCGCCCGGCATTCGGGCCGCGCCGGGGCGTCCGCTATCATGCGCTCCCGCTTCGCGCAGACGCTCCCCGACCCACGCAGGATGGCCAGCTCCGCTCCACCCGCCTCCGCTCCCGCCGGACCCGAGGACTGCGACGTCCTGGTGATCGGCGGCGGCCCGGCCGGGAGCACCGCCGCGACCCTGCTGGCGCGCCGCGGCTGGAACGTGGTGCTGCTGGACAAGGACGCCCACCCGCGCTTCCACATCGGCGAATCGCTGCTGCCGATGAACCTGCCGATCCTCGAGCGCCTGGGCGTGCTCGAGCAGGTGCGCGCGATCGCGGTGCACAAGGCCGGGGCCGATTTCCCGGTGCACGGGACCGGCACCGATCTCGACGGCAGCACCCACGTGTTCCGCTTCGATCGCGCGCTCGAGCCGAAGTTCGGCTACGCCTTCCAGGTGCGCCGCTCCGAGTTCGACCAGCTGCTGTTCGAGCATGCCCGCGGCAACGGCGTCGATGCGCGCGAACGGGTGAAGGCGACCGCGATCGAGTTCGGCGCCGACGACCGCCCGTTGCTGGTCCACGCCACTGGTGCCGACGGCGCGGCACTCGCCTTCCGCCCGCGCTATGTGGTCGACGCCAGCGGCCGCGACACCTTCCTCGGCAACAGGCTCAAGCTCAAGCGCAAGAGCGACAGGCACCAGTCGGCGGCGATCTTCAGCCACTTCCGCGGCGTGGTCCGGCGCGAGGGCGAGGACGCCGGCAACATCACCGTCGACCGCTTCGACTACGGCTGGTACTGGCTGATCCCGCTGCGCGATGGCGTGATGAGCGTCGGCGCGGTCTGCTTCCCCGAATACCTCAAGCAGCGCCGCAGCAACAATGAAGCGTTCCTGATGCAGACCCTGCAGCGCACGCCGAGCGTGTGGCAGCGCATGCAGGGTGCCGAGCGCATCGCCCCGGTGCACGCCACCGGCAACTATTCCTACCAGTGCAGCCGCATGGCCGGCCCTGGCTGGGTGATGGCCGGCGACGCCTTCGCCTTCATCGACCCGGTGTTCTCCTCCGGCGTCTACCTGGGCATGAACAGCGCCGAGCACGCTGCCGAGGTGGTCGACGGCGCGCTGCGCGAACCGGCGCGCGAGCGCGCGCTGCAGGAATCGATGGACAAGCGCCTGCGCCGCGGCCTGAAGCATTTCTCGTGGTTCATCCACCGCTTCACCACGCCGGTGATGCAGCGCCTGTTCTCGGCGCCGCGCAACGACTGGCAGGTGGAGCAGGCGGTGATCTCGATGCTCGCCGGCGACGTGTTCGACAACCGCGACGTGCGCTGGCGGCTGTACGTGTTCCGCCTGATCTACGCGCTGAACGCGATCGCGATCGCGCCGCAGGCGCTGCGCGGCTGGCGCAACCGCCGCCGCCAGGTCGGCGAGGCCTTCGCCGGCGACACCCTGCACGAGGGCAACCCGTGAGCCGCCCGCAGCCGCTGCCGCCCGGCCCGCCGCCGCGCCTGCGGGTGGAATACGTCGACGACGCCACGCCGGCGCAGCTGCTGGCGCGCGATGATGCGCTGGCCGTGTTCGGCTTCGGCGACGACGCGCCCCGGCTCGACGATCCACGCTACCTGCGGGTGCCGCTGCAGCCCTACGGGCGCACGCCGCTGGAGGTCTGGCATGCGCATGCGCCGGTGCGCAGCGGCCGTGAGGGCGAGATCGCCTGGTCGAGCGACGGCCAGCTGCTGTTTGGCGCGATCGAGGTCGACGAGCCGGCCGGACATACCGGCGACGGCGACCACAGCGGCATCCTGCTGGCTGCCGAGCACGCCTACCGCCAGCTCACGCGCTTCGTCGACGACAGCGGGTACCCGCACATGCTGCGGGTCTGGAACTATCTCGATGCGATCACCCTGGGCGAGGGCGACGGCGAGCGCTACCGGCAGTTCTGCGTGGGCCGGGCGCACGGACTGGGTGAATTCGATACCACCTCGCTGCCCGCTGCCACCGCGATCGGCCGCAGCGACGACGCGCGCACGATCCAGGTCTACTGGCTGGCCGCGCGCACGCCGGGCACGCCGGTGGAGAACCCGCGCCAGGTCAGCGCCTACCGCTACCCGCGCCAGTACGGCCCGCAGTCGCCGAGCTTCGCCCGCGCCATGCTGCCACCACCGGGCAGCGCGATGCCGCTGCTGCTCTCGGGTACCGCCGCCGTGGTCGGCCACGCCTCGCAGCACGCCGGCGAGCTGCTGGCCCAGCTCGAGGAAACCCTCGCCAACTTCGACGCCCTGCTCGGCGCGGCGCGCGCGAACGCACCGTCGCTGCCGGCGCAGTTCGGCCCCGGCACCCGCCTCAAGGTCTACGTGCGCGACCACGACGACCTGGCGCCGGTCGCAGATGCGCTCGACGCCCGCTTCGGCGACCGCGTGCCGCGCATCGTGCTGCACGCCGCGATCTGCCGGCGCGAGCTGGCGGTGGAGATCGACGGCGTCCACGGCGCCGGCTGATACCAGCTTGCGATCAAGAGTACGGGTGGGGTGTAGGAGCGCCCCATGGGCGCGACCGGCGGGCAACGGTGCCCGGGCTGCGCGGGTCGCGGGTATGGCCCGCTCCCACTTTTGTCGTTTTGATCGCGAATGTGTATGAGTCCCGCGCCAGCGTTCCGGAGCCGGCGGGCTTGTCCCGGTCACAACCCGCCCGCATCCTGCGTCCCGAAGACACGGGCGACGTGCCCGCCAGCGGAGGACCGACACCATGGGACTGATCAGCCTGCTCTGGGGCATCGTTTCGATGATCTGGATGATCCTGGCCCTGATCCCGTTCCTGGGCTGGGGCAACTGGTTCCTGATCCCGTTCGCCGCAGTCGGCGCCATCATCGCCGCGATCGGCGTACTGGTCACCAGCAGCGGCCAGCGCGGGCGCGCCAAGACCGGACTGGTGCTCAACGGCATCGTCATCGTGGTGGCGATCATCCGGCTCAGCCTGGGCGGCGGGTTCATCTGACGCGGCGCCGGGACGCTGCGTCCGGCGACCGCGCGGGCCGTGGCGCGTAGAATCGCGCCATGGCCTACCCCGATACCCGCATGCGGCGGATGCGCCGCGACGACTTCTCGCGCCGGCTGATGCGTGAGCACACCCTGACCGCCGACGACCTGATCTATCCGGTGTTCGTGCACGAGCCGGCCGGCCGCGCGCCGGTGCCGTCGATGCCCGGCGTGGAGCGGGTGTCGGTCGACGAGCTGCTGCGCGTGGCCGAACAGGCCAGCGAGCTGCGCATCCCGGCGCTGGCGCTGTTCCCGGTCACCGCGCCCGAGGCCAAGTCGCTCGACGCCGCCGCCGCCTGGGACGACGACGGCCTGTGCCAGCGCGCAGTGCGTGCGCTCAAGGCCAACTTCCCGCAGTTGGGCGTGATCACCGACGTCGCCCTCGACCCCTACACCGCGCACGGCCAGGACGGCCTGCTCGACGACAGCGGCTACGTGATGAACGACGCCACCGTCGAGGCCCTGGTGCAGCAGGCGCTCTCGCACGCGCGCGCCGGCGCCGACGTGGTCGCGCCGAGCGACATGATGGACGGGCGCATCGGCGCGATCCGCCTCGCGCTGGAGGACGCCGGCCACGTCCACGTGCGTATCCTCGCCTACGCCGCCAAGTACGCCTCCGCCTTCTACGGCCCGTTCCGCGACGCGGTCGGTTCGGCTTCGGCGCTGGGCAAGGCCGACAAGACCACCTACCAGATGGACCCGGGCAACGCCGACGAGGCGCTGCGCGAAGTCGAACTCGACCTCGCCGAAGGCGCCGACATGGTGATGGTGAAGCCGGGCATGCCCTACCTCGACGTCGTGCGCCGGGTGAAGGACGCCTTCGGCGTGCCGACCTATGCCTACCAGGTCAGCGGCGAGTACGCGATGCTCAAGGCCGCCGCCGGCCACGGCTGGCTCGACGAACGCGCCTGCGCGCTGGAGGCGCTGCTGGGCTTCAAGCGCGCCGGCGCCGACGGCGTGCTGACCTATTTCGCGCTGGATGCGGCGCGCTGGCTGCGCGACGGCCGCTGATACCCGTTCGCGATCAAATGTAGGAGCGGGCCATGCCCGCGACCTGCGGCGGCCGGGGCGCCATCGCGACCCGGTCGCGCCCATGGGGCGCTCCTACGCCATTCCATGCGTTTGATCGCGAGTGGGCATGAGCCGGCCAGCGCATGACCGGACGGAGTAGACTCCGGACGACAGGCAAGGGGGGAGTTCCCGACATGAGCAGGCAGTTCGCGGTCTTCGGCCATCCCGTCGCGCAATCGCTGTCGCCGCGCATCCACGCCACGTTCGCACGCCAGGCCGGGATCGACCTGCGCTACGACGTGATCGACGCCACGCTCGAAGGCTTCGGCGAGGCGCTGGCCGCCTTCGCGGCCGCCGGCGGCGTTGGTGCCAACGTGACCCTGCCGCTGAAGGAAGCCGCGTTCGCGCTGTGCGCGACCAGCACCGACCGCGCCCGCCGCGCCGGCGCGGTCAACACCCTCGCCCGCCTCGACGGCCAGTGGCACGGCGACAACACCGACGGCGCCGGCCTGGTCCGCGACCTCACCCAGCGCCACCGCCTCGACCTGCGCCAACGCCGCACCCTGCTCATCGGCGCCGGCGGCGCCGCGCGCGGCATCGCCCCGGCCCTGCTCGACGCCGGCATCGGCGACCTGTTCATCGTCAACCGCACGCCCGAGCGCGCAGACGCCCTCGCCGACAGCCTCGGCCAGCCCGGGCGCGTGCATCCGCGCTACTTCGACGACCTGCCCGCGATCGGCGAGTTCGGCCTGCTCGTCAATGCCACCTCGGCCGCCCGCGGCGGCGAACTGCCGCGCCTGCCGGCGTCGCTGCTGGGCCCGCGCAGCGCCGCGGTCGACCTGAGCTATGGCGAGGCCTCCATCCCCTTCCTCGCCTGGGCCCGCGCCCGCGGCGCCCGCGACGCGATCGACGGCCTCGGCATGCTGGTCGAACAGGCGGCCGAGAGCTTCGCCCTGTGGCACGGCGCGCGCCCGCACACCGACGAGGTCTACGAGGAACTGCGCGCGCGGCAGGCGACGCTGGTGACGGCGGATTGATGGGGCTGGCGGGGCGCGCGCATGTGACGGACAGTGCGGGCACCCGACAGCAGATCTCTCCCTCCGGTCGAGATGACAGCATGGAAATTGTCATTTCGACCGCAGGGAGAAATCTGCTTCAACGCTTTCACCACAATGCGCGAAGCAGCCCGCGAAACCGGATTCAAGGAGGAATCCATGCCAACGGAGCACCGCTACTTCGTCTACATCCTGACCAACCGCCACCGCAACGTCATGTACATCGGCATGACCAGCGACCTCGTGAAGCGGCTGCATGAGCATTGCTCGCACGTGGTTCCCGGCTTCACCGAGCGATACCGCGTGGACATGCTGGTGTACTTCGAGGAAACGTCGGACGTGCTGGCGGCGCTGGAGCGCGAGAAGCAGATCAAGAAGTGGCGGCGGGAGAAGAAGGATGCGCTGGTCGCGTCGATGAATCCGCAGTGGCGCGACTTGGGAGCAGATTTCTCCCTTCGGTCGAAATGACATTCCGAAGGCGTGTTGTCATCTCGACCGCAACCTTGTCATTTCGACCCCGGACTTGATCCGGGGGAGAAATCTGCTTCACCGCTCGCAACCAGCCCCCTACAGCAACCCGTCCCGCTTGATCGCCAGATACCGCTCCACCAGCGCCGCCGGAAGCTGTTCCGCGGTCACGTCCAGCACGGTCACGCGGTGGCGGCGCAGGGCGTCGTGGGCGGCGGCGCGCTGGGCGAGGTAGCGGGCGGTGGCGCCGGCGCGCACGGCGCCGGCGATGTCCTGCACGTCCTGGTCTAACACCTCGTCAAGCGCGCGTTCGCGCAGCGAGGCGACGACGACGAGGTGGCGCTTCTGCAGCATGCGCACCGCCGCCAGCACGTCCTCGATGTCTTCGTCGCGCAGGTTGGTGACCAGCATCAGCAGGCCGCGGCGGCGCTGGCGCAGGGACAGTTCGGTGGCGGCGGCGAGGTAGTCGGTCGCCACCGGCTGCGGCTGCAGGTCGTAGCTGGCGCGCAGCAGGGTGTCGATGGCGGCCATGCCGCGCTGCGGTGGCACCCAGCGGCGCTCGCCGCCGGTGGCGAACAGGCCGACCGCATCGCCCTGGCGCAGGGCGAGGTAGGCCACCAGCAGGGTCGCATCGAGCGCGTGGTCGAAGTGCGCGAGCTCTCCGCCGGCCTTCGCTGCGGCAGGATCGCGCGCCAGCATCCGCCGGCCGGTGTCGAGCACCAGCACCAGCTGTTGGTTCTTCTCGTCCTGGTACTCGCGCGAAATCAGTTTGCGCGCGCGCGAGGTCGCCTTCCAGTCGATCTGGCGCAGGCTGTCGCCGACGCGGTACTCGCGCATCTGGTGGAAGTCGGTGCCCTCGCCGCGGCGACGGCGGATGTGCGCGCCCATCATCCGCGAGGCCTGTTCGGCGCTGACCAGGGCGAACTTCGTCAGCGGCGCGAAGTTGGGGAACACGCGCACGGGCTGCGCCGCGCCGGCCAGGCACAACCGCCGCCACAGCCGCAGCGGCGAATGCAGCCGCAGGTGCACGCCGTCGAAGCTGAAGCTGCCGCGCGCGTTCGGGCGCAGGCGGTAGCCGACGCCGGTCACCGTGCCCGGCTCCAGTGCCAGCCGGCGCGGCAGGCCGGCGACGTCCCAGCCGCCCGGATGCAGGTCGTGCACGTCCACGCGCAGGCGCCGCGCGCCGGGTTCAAGCTCGAGTCGCACCTCGCGTTCGACGCCCAGCGCCAGCGCCTCGGGCACGCGGCGCGCGACGTCGGGCACGCCGAGGCGCAGCGTCAGCACGAGATCGACCAGCGCCAGCGCCGCCAGCGCGACGCCGGCCACCGTCCACGCCATCGCCGGCAGCCAGCCGAGGCTGGTGGCGACGCCGAGCAGGCCCCAGGCGACCGCGCACACGACCAGCGCCGGCGCCGGTCGCGGCAGGAAGCTTCGGCGGACTAGCGTCGCGTTGGCAGGCACGGCACTCACTTGCGCGGCGCTTCCACCCTGGCCAGCAGCGCGCGCAGCACCTGGTCGGCGTCCTGGCCCTCGATCTGCAGCTCCGGCGCCAGCGCGATGCGGTGGCGCAGCGCCGGCAGGGCGACGTCGCGCACGTCGTCGGGGGTGACGAAATCGCGCCCGGACAGCACCGCCTGCGCGCGCGCCGCACGCACCAGGGCGAGGCTGCCGCGCGGGCCGGCACCGAGCGCGATGCCAGGCCAGGTGCGGGTGGCCGCGGCGATCCGCACCGCGTAGTCGACCACCGCCGGATCGAGCGTGGTCGCCGCCGTGCCCTGCTGCAGCGCCATGATCCCGCCGGCGTCGAGCACCTGCGCCACCTGCGACAGGTCGAAGCCGGCGGCGATGCTGCCGTCGCTGATCGCACCCACCATCGCCACCTCGTCGGCGTGCGCGGGATAGTCGATCAGCACCTTGAGCAGGAAGCGGTCGAGCTGCGCCTCGGGCAGCGGATAGGTGCCTTCCTGTTCGACCGGGTTCTGCGTGGCCAGGGTCATGAACGGCGGCGGCAGCGGGAAGCTTTGCCCCTCGATCGTCACCTGCTGCTCCTGCATCGCCTCCAGCAGCGCCGACTGGGTCTTGGCCGGCGCGCGGTTGATCTCGTCGGCCAGCAGCAGGTTGGTGAAGATCGGCCCGCGGCGCACGCTGAAGGTCTCGCTGCGCGCGTCCCAGACCGCGTGGCCGCTGACGTCGCTGGGCATCAGGTCGGGGGTGAACTGCACGCGCGCGTGGCCGCAGCCCAGCGCCTGCGCCAGCGCGCGCACCAGCAGGGTCTTGCCGAGGCCGGGCACGCCCTCGATCAGCACGTGGCCGCCGGCGAGCAGCGCCACCAGGATCTGGTCGAGCACCTCGGCCTGGCCGATGAAGGCCTTTGACACTTCGTCGCGCACGCGCGCGACGCGCTCGGCGAGGGCCTCGCCGGTGACCGGCGCGGGCGTGTGTGGGTCGGTCATAGTCGTTTCCTCATCTCGATCAATCGGGCGACGCGCAGCCGGAAATCGCGGCTGTCGCGGGGACGCGGGGAGCGCAGGGCGTGTTCGATGTCGGGCGCGGCCAGGCCGGTGCGCGCGGCGATCGCCTCGGCCCGGGCCACGCCGTCGAGCGCGGCGGCGAGCGGATCGCGGCGGCGCAGGCGGGCGAGGACGTCCTCGCGCAGCGCCGCATGCAGCAGCGACGACTGGCCGTAGCGACGCAGGTGTTCGCCGCTGGCCTGCACGTGTTCGAGCAGCGAGCGTCTCGTTTCGGCCGGCGCCGGCATCGCCGGACCGATCCGCTGCAGGCGCCACCACAGCCACGCCACCAGCGCCAGCAGCAGCGGCAGCCACGCCATCCACGCGCGTTCGAGCAGCAGCCGCCACAGCGGCGGCATGCTGGCGGCGTAGACGAGATGGATCGTGCCCTGGCCGTAGTTCGGATCGAGCAGCTGGCGCGCGAGCGCGACGTGCGGGGCGTCGTCGAGCTTGTCGTTGCGCAGGAAGTCGAGCTCGGCCAGCACGTCGACCAGGCCCTCGCCGCGCTGCTGCCGCGCGAACACGAAGCCGGCGTCGAAGTCGCCCCAGGACAGCAGCGGATCGACACCGCGCAGGCCGAAGCGATGGCCGCGACAGAACTCGACGTGGTGGGGTTCGCCGGGCACGACGAAGTCCTCGCAGCGGCGGCGCGGCATCGGCGACAGCCCCAGCCGCGGCAGCAGCCCGTCGTCGCGCGCGCCCGTGCGGCGCGCGTCGCCGGGCGTGGTCGCAAGCAGGTGGCCGCCGCCTTCCACCCAGGCCAGCAGTTGGTCGACCTCGCGCGCGGACAGGGTGCGCGGGTCGCCGAACAGGAGCACGGTGTCGCGCGGGCCCGGCGCGTGCGCGGCGAAGTCGAGCCGCTGCCGCGAATCGACGGGGATACCGTCGGCCTGCAGCGCGCGCTTGAGCGCGTACAGCGGGTTGTAGCCGGCCTCGCCGGCCGGCGACAGCGGCACCGTCCGCTCGACCAGCCGATAGGTGTGATGCCACCAGGCCGCGAGCAGGGCCAAGGCCACGGCGGCCAGCAGCCACAGCACGATCGTGCGCGTGCGCGCGCTCATCGCGCCCACCCGAAGCGCTGCGACAGATCGCCCAGCAGCGACTCGAACCCGGCCTCGTCCGGCAGCTGCCGCGCGTACGCCGCGTACTGCCAGACCCGGACCATGCGCGCGAAGGCCTCGCGGTCGCCGGCCTCGGGCATCCGCCGCGAGGCGCGCAGGCATTCGGCCTCGGTAGCGCCCGGCACCAGCGCCACGCCGATGCGCGCGGCCATCGCCTCTACGCTGCCCCGGTACAGCAGCGCCAGCGCGCGCCGCGGCCGGCCTTCGCGCCACAGCCGCCGCACCGCGTCGGCGAAGTCGGATGGCAACTCATCGGGCTCGTGCGCCGCCTCATGCGTGACCGGGCTCTCAGGCTCGGACGTGCGCACGCCACCGCGCAGCCACGGCCACCAGCGCCTCGCGGTCAGCGCCAGCCCCAGTGCGAGCACGCCCAGCAGCAGCCACAGGCCGTATTCGCCGATCACCGCCAGCGCTTGGCCCAGCCACGCCAGCCAGCGCGGCGGCGGCTGCGACGACGGCGGATCGGCCGGCGTGCGCCGTACCCAGGTGCGCTCGCTGCGGCTGCGGTCGAGCAGGGGATCCTCGTAGGCGCGCTTGACCGCCTGCCGGAACGGCGCGTAATCGACCACCGCGTCCCCGCCGAAGACGCGGGCCAGGGTGTCGTCCTCGTTCCGTGCCTCCAGCGGTCGCACCAGCGGTGTTTGCGCGATGCGCTCGCGCTCCTCCTGCGCGCGCTGGCCGACCTGGGCCGAGGCCGGCGCCGGCGCGAGCAGCAGCAGCGACAGCGCGAACGCCGCCAGCACCGCGCCGGCCGCCTGCGCCAGCCGCGCGCGCATCCGCCGCAGCGCCAGCTCGATGTCCCAGGCCTCGATCCGCACCCGCCGGTCCAGGTACAGGCCGAAGCCGGCGCCGACGAAGAACGGCTCGATCGCCGACATCGCCAGCCACAGCACGCCGTTGAGCGCCAGCTGCGCGCCGCGCGGCGGCTCCTCGACCACCAGCGTCCACAGTGCGCGCAGCGATTCGGACAACAGCTGCTCGGGCACGAACAGCAGCACCAGCAGCACCAGCGACACCGCCAGCGCCAGCACGAACAGCTGGCACATCATGCACAGCAGGAAGGCGTGGCCTTGGATGCCGTCGACCACCACCCGCCGACGCGCACGCAGCGGCTCGCCCTCCAGCCCCTCCAGCGCCTCCACCGGCATCGCCACCGAACGCCACGGGCTGAACCGGCGCCAGCCCAGGCGCGCGCCCAGCCCGCGCCAGCTCCAGCGGCGCTGCGCGGCGAGGGTCTGCCGCGGTGTCGGTGCGTCGCCGAACACCGCGCGCGAGAGCACGTACAGGGGGATCCGGTCGAACAGCGGCAGCAGCCACCACATCGCCAGCGCCGCCAGCCACAGCGCATCCAGCGCCCAGGCCGCGGCGTTGAACAGCGCGAACAGCGGCAGCGTGACGATGGCCCACGGCGTCCAGATCGCCCTGGCATGGCGGCGCACCAGGGCGATGCCCAGCTCCATCGACTCCCACGGCAGGCGCGGGCGCAGTTCGACGCGGACGGTATCAACCCGCAAAGTCCTGCCTCCTGTCGGATTGTCGCTGCCATCCATGGCGGGACCTTGTCGGCTCCGGATCGTCCGGCCCGGCTATCCCTGGCCGGTCGCTCGGCATGACGGCGCGGCGGTGCCGCGCCAGCCCGTCATCGCCTCGCCCTCGCCCACCCAACGCCAGCCATCCAAGTACGAGGATCCACAGCAGCGCGCCGACGCCGAACTTCAGCGGCGCCGGGATCGACCCGGTCGACGACCAGAACGCCTCGACGAAGGCCGCGAACAGCAGCATCACCAGGATCCCCAGGCACAGCTGCGCGCCGACGCGCCCGGCCTCGGCCAGCGCGTCCACCCGCCGCAGCCGCCCCGGCGCCAGCAGCGCCAGCCCCAGGCGCAGGCCGGCGGCGCCGGCGATCACGATCGCCACCAGCTCCGGCGCCGAGTGCCCGGCGACGAAGCGCCAGAACGGATCGCCGTGGCCGATCGCCTGCAGGTGCCCGGCGACCACGCCGAACATCACACCGTTGGACACCAGCACCAAGGCCGTCCCGACCCCGGCCAGCAGCCCGGCGGCGAAGGTGCGGAAGCCGATGCTGATGTTGTTCATGATGTAGTGGCCGAACATCGCCATGTCGGTCCCGCTCTCGCGGCCGAGCTTGTGCGAGGGATCGGCCGGGTCGTACATGGCCTCCAGGCGGGCCAGGTCCTGCGGCGTGAACACGCTGTGCACCAGCTCCGGCCACTGCTGCACGGCGAAGAACAGCGCCAGCGTCGGCAGCGCGAGCAGCGCCGTCGCCAGCCACAGGCAGCCGCGCTGGGCGCGCACCAGGCGCGGGAAGCCGGCGACCAGGAAGCGCAGCGCGCGTCGCCACGGCGGCGGCGGCGCGCGATACAGCACATCGTGGCCGCGCTGCATCAGTGCCTGCAGGCGCTCGCCCAGCTGCGGGCTGTAGCCGCGGCGACGGGCCAGCGCGAGTTGCTGGCACAGCCGGCGGTAGCGCGCCGGCACCTCGTCGTCGCGCAGGCCGTCGGTTGGGCGTGCGCGGCGCAGGCGCGCGGACACTTCACCGCGCCGGACCAGCCAGGTCTCGAAGTCGCGCCATTCGGCCTCGTGCCGGGCGACGAAGGCGTCCTGCCTCATGCGCGCCGCCCCAGCAGCCAGCTGGCAATGCCCAGCAGCCGCTCCACCCCGACCGCGCCCTGGGCGCCGGTGAGTGGCGCGGCGATCGCGGCCAGTTCCTCGCGCCGTCCGGGCGTGAGCGCGCCGGCGCGTTCGGCGAAGGCGATCACCGCGCCCTGCTCCTCGGGCAGCAGCGCCACCGGCGGCGCCCGCGGCGGCACCGGCGGCACCCCCGAGGCCCCGGCCAGCGACGGCACGTGCACCACCAGGGTGCGCGCGACCACGTCGCCCAGCCGCCGCCCGCGGGCATCCAGCAGGCTCGCGGCCAGGCCGAAGGCGTAGCCGAACGGCAGCATGTCGACGGTGCGCATCAGGTTGCGCGTGAACGACGCCAGCCAGCCCACGGGCGCGCCATTGGCGGCGACCACGCGCAGGCCCAGCGCGCGCTTGCCGGGCGTCTGCCCGTCCCACAGCGCCTCGAACATGACCGGATAGGCCCAGACCACCAGGAACAGGAACACCAGGTACACGCCGGTGCCGAAACGGCCGAGCATGGCGAGCAGGATCGAGGCGACCATCACCAGTCCGAGCCGCACCAGCAGGTCGATCAGCCAGGCGAGCGCACGCGGCACCGGCCCGGCCGCTGGCAGCCGCAGCGCGACGCCTTCGGGGGTATGGATCTCGCGGATCGTGTCGAGCATCAGCCGGCCGATACGTCCGGCGTGGCGAGCCGGCGCACGCCGTTTGCCTCTGCCAAGTCCCTGTCCCCCCGTCCGTCCAAGCGTCCGCTGCGTCGATCCCTGCACCGACGCTACTGTAGCGCGGGTCGCGGGCATGACCCGCTCCAACTGTAGGAGCGCCCCATGGGCGCGACCGGGCGGCGATGGTGCCGCGCTACCCGGGTCGCGGGCATGGCCCGCTCCTACGGCATCCGGATACGGCGGAACGTCAGCCGAGCGCTTCGGCCAGGTAGTCGTCCTTCAGCCGCACGTAGTGCTGCGCGCTGTAGTACAGCGCCTCGATCTGGGCGTCGTCGAGCCGGCGCACGAAGCGCGCCGGGTTGCCCAGCCACAGCTCGCCCTCGCCGACCACCTTGCCCGGCGCGATCAGGGCGCCGGCGCCGACGAAGCCGTGCTTCTTCACCACCGCGCCGTCCATCACCGTCGCGCCCATGCCGACCAGGCAGGCGTCCTCGATCCGGCAGGCGTGGATGATCGCCTTGTGGCCGATGGTGACGTCCTCGCCGATCACGGTCGCGAAGCCGCCGTCCTTGAGGTGCGGGCCATCGTGGCTGACGTGGATCACCACACCGTCCTGGACGTTCGTGCGCGCGCCGATGCGGATGTAGTTGACGTCGCCGCGGACCACGGTCATCGGCCAGATCGACACGTCGTCGCCCAGCACCACGTCACCGATCACCTCCGAGGACGGATCGATGTACACGCGCTGGCCGATCTCGGGCAGCTTGCCGCGATAGGCGCGCAGGCGGGAAGGCAGGGGCGTCATGGCGCGCATTGTAGTGCCTGCGCTCGATCGGCCGCGTCTACACTGCGGCGCATGGACCCCGCCGCCGACTCCCCCGTTTCCGCGCTCCCGGCCACGCTGGCGCGGCTGCGCGCCGCCTGGCAGGCGCGCAAGCCCGACGCCGTCCAGCGCCGCGACGACCTGCAGCGCCTGCGCGCGGCGCTGAAGCGGCGCCTGCCGGAGATGGCCGCGGCCATCGCTGCCGATTTCGGCCACCGCTCGACCCACGAGAGCCTGATCGCCGACGGCATGACCGTGCTGACCGAGATCGACCACCTGCGCCGGCACCTGCGCGGCTGGATGAAGCCGCGCCGCGTCGGCGTGGGCTGGCGCTTCTGGCCGGCGCGGGCGCAGCTGCGCAGCGAACCGGTGGGCGTGGTCGGCGTGATCTCGCCGTGGAACTACCCGGTCAACCTCGCCCTGATCCCGCTGGCGACCGCGATCGCCGCCGGCAACCACGTCTTCCTCAAGCCCTCCGAGCACACCCCGCGCAGCGCGGAGTTCCTGCGCGCGCTGCTGGCGGAGGTGTTCCCTGGCGACCGCGTCGCCGTCGCCACCGGCGATGCCGAGGTCGGCGCCGCCTTCGCCGCACTGCCGTTCGACCACCTCGTATTCACCGGCTCGACCGCGGTCGGGCGCAAGGTAATGGCCGCCGCCGCGCCCAACCTCACACCACTCACGCTCGAGCTCGGCGGCAAGTCGCCGGCGATCGTCTGCGCCGACGTGCCGATCGAACGCGCCGCCGCGCGGCTGGCGACCGGCAAGTGGTTCAACGCCGGCCAGACCTGCATCGCCCCGGACTACGTGCTGCTGGTCGGCGACGCCGCGCGCCGCGACGCCCTGGTCGACGCGCTGCGCAGGGAAGTCGCCGCGCGCTACGGCGACGACCTGGGCGAGACCGGCGACTACACCCGCATCATCAACGACGCCCAGTTCGCGCGGCTCGACGGCTACCTCGACGACGCCCGCGCCCGCGGCCTGCAGGTGCTGCCGCTGGCGTCGACCCACGACCGCGCGCAGCGCCTGTTCGCACCGACCCTCGTGCTCGAACCCGGCGACGACGCAGCGGTGATGCGCGACGAAATCTTCGGCCCGGTGTTGCCGATCCGCAGCGTCGCATCGCTCGACGCCGCGATCGCCGAAGTCAACGCCCGCGACCGCCCGCTGGCGCTGTACCCCTTCAGCGACGACCGCGCCAGCGTCGAGAAGATCCTGCACCACACCCTGGCCGGCGGCGTCACCGTCAACGACGCCCTGCTCCACTTCGCTATCAACGCCCTGCCCTTCGGCGGCATCGGTGCCAGCGGCATGGGCGCCTACCACGGCCGCGCCGGCTTCGACGCCATGAGCAAGGCCCTGCCGATCCTGTGGCAGCCGCGCCGCGCAGGCAGCGACCTGCTCAAGCCGCCGTACGCGAAGGTGGCGAAGTTCATCGACTTCCTCGTCAGGTAAGCGCGCATGCCCCAGTGCCCGGTGGACCGGATCGACATGCGCGCGATTGCCTTGCCCGGCGGCGCGACCGAATACCTGTGCATGCGTTGCGAAGGCCTTTGGCTGCCCGGCCGGCTGGTCCAGGCCAGCATCGGTGCCACAGCTCTTGAACGCATCCGTGACGCCGGAACGCCGCGCAACCTGCGTTGCCCCAACGACGGCCACCAGCTGCAGGCCCTGCACCACCACGGCATCGAGATCGACGCCTGCCCGCACTGCGCGGGGGTCTGGCTCGATGCAGGCGAACGCGACCGGATCCTGCAGGCGCGCGAGCGCCCGAGGATGGCCCAGCGGGTCGCCGATGTCGGCGCGGAAGCCGGCCACGCCATCGACCTGGTCGAGATCGCCGGCGACATCGGCAGCGCCGTGCTTGAGTTCATCGGCGACGCTTTGTCCGGGCTTTGATCGACCCGCGCCTGCGCGGCATACAATCGCGCCATGAAAATCGCCAGCTGGAACGTGAACTCCCTCAACGTGCGCCTGCCGCACCTGCAGCAGTGGCTGCGCGATTTCACGCCGGACGTCGTCGGCATCCAGGAAACCAAGCTGGAGGACCACAAGTTTCCGGATGACGCCCTGGCCGCGCTGGGCTACCGCAGCGTGTTCGCCGGGCAGAAGACCTACAACGGCGTGGCGATCCTCGCGCGCGACCGCGTGATCGACGAGGTGCAGGCCGGCATCCCCGGCTTCGAGGACGAGCAGAAGCGGGTGATCGCGGCGACCGTCGACGGCGTGCGCATCGTCAACCTGTACGTGGTCAACGGCCAGGACGTGGGCACCGACAAGTACGCCTACAAGCTGCGCTGGCTCGACGCGGTACACGGCTGGCTCGGCGAGGAGTTGAAGGCGCACCCGCGGCTGGTGGTGCTGGGCGACTTCAACATCGCGCCCGACGACCGCGACGTGCACGATCCGCTGGTCTGGAACGACGACCACATCCTCACCTCCACCGCCGAGCGCGACGCGCTGAAGCGGCTGCAGTCCCTCGGCCTGCACGACGCCTTCCGCCTGCACAGCGACGAGGCCGGCGTCTTCAGCTGGTGGGACTACCGCCAGGCCGCGTTCCGCCGCAACCTCGGCCTGCGCATCGACCTGACCCTGGTCTCCGACGCGCTGCGCGCGCAGGCGGTCGAATCGGGCATCGACCGGGAGCCGCGCACCTGGGAGCGCCCCAGCGACCATGCGCCGGCGTGGGTTCAACTCGCCGGTTGAGTCGTCTTTTCACGAGTCCGGGAACACGACCGATTGGTTGGGGTGAACGCAGTGAACCCCAACGTGCACGCACGTTGCCGACCCGTGCGTTGGGGTTCGCGAGCTCACCCCAACCTATCGCTCTGCCCTTGCGCCGTCATCCGCGGGAAGCAGATCCCTCGCTGCGCTCGGGATGACAACGAAGGGCAGGGGCGGAAGCCGCCACCACGACCGCCGCGGATGGTCATGCTGACTTTCCGCACGTGCCCCATCCGGCCCGCGCGGCCATGCTGGCGGCCACCCCACGCCGTGGCGACCGCCGATGCGAACCCTCCCCTCCCTTGTGCTTGCGTGCCTCGTCGCCCTGCCCGCGGCGGCCTTCGCCGATTCTGGTGACGATGCGTCGCGCCCGCAGCTGTCCTCGCAGCAATGCGGCCTGACCACCGACTACAACGTGCTGGTCGACGGCGGCGGCGTGTGGCTGTACCGCGGCGAGGGCGCGCCGACGGAGATCTTCTTCCACGACGGCGAACTGAGCATCGACCACAAGGTGCAGGCGGTCAGTGATGCCGACGCACGACGACTGCGCCGGCTGGAGGCGGAATCGCGGGTGCTGATGCCGCAGGTCGCCGGCCTCGCGCGCGAGGCCGTCGACATCACCTTCGATTCGCTCGAAGGCGTGGTCGAAGCGCTGACCGGCAGCAAGCGCAAGGCGCGCAAGTTGCGCAGCTTCCGCGACGACACCCTGGCCCACGTCGACGCCACGCTCGGCACCGGGCGCTGGGACCAGGATTTCTTCGGCGAGGAGTTCGAGGCGCGCATCGAGGCCGCCGCCGAAAGCATGGCCTCGAGCATCGGCCGCAGCGTGATGTGGGCGGTGTTCACACCCGGCGGTGCCGACCGCCTCGAGCGCCGCAGCGAGAAGATGGGGGCCGAACTGGAGCGGCGCCTGGAGACACGCATCGACGCGCTGGAAGCACGCGCCGACGCGATGTGCGCGCAGGTCGCGGTGATGCAGACGCTGCAGGACGCGCTCGAATACCGCCTCGACGGCCGGCCGCTGCGGCTGATCGAAGCGACACCGCGCGGCGACCACGCCACCGTCGCGTCATCGCTGGAGTAGGAAAACCGACGCGTCAGCCCGCTTCCGCGCCCGCCTTCCCGCCCTCGTCGGCCGGGCGCCTGCGCTCGAAGCAATGCCGTCCGGCCGGATGCCGCCAGCCCTCGATCACGGACGCGTCAGCGCGCAGGCCGGCGCTGCGACTGTCGGTGCTGAAGTCGGCGCACAGCCGATAGCGGCGCGCGTCCACCACCTCGTAGCCGTAGGCCGCGCCGGTGTCCGGATCGGCCAGCGCGAGCAGGCGGTCGGTGCCGCCGGGCAGTTCGTCCAGCGTGCCCGGCAACGCGTCGCGCTGCCGGGCGTAGCCGTCGATCGCCGCCTCGATGCGCTGCAGGTCCTGCACCCGCCGCGCATCCAGCTGCGCGATGCGCTGCTCGTCCGGCAGGCCGATCACCGCGACCGCGGCGGCCACGGTGGCGGCGACCGCCACCGCCGCGAGGATCAACAGCATGCGCCCGCTCATGCGTCTTTCTCCTCGCGCCGCAGGTCGCCCAAGTAGTAGCCGAAGATCGTGCCCGCGATCGCGCCGGCGACCAGCACCTTGAGCACGAAGCGCAGGCTCAGCTCACCGCCGAGCACGTTGTAGACGAGGGTGGTCAGGTCGCCGATCAACACGGCCGCGGCGATGAACAGGGTCAGGTAGGTCAGCCAGCGCCGCACCGCCGACAGGCGCTTGGCCGGATTGCGCGCGACCTCGGCGGCGATCCGGTGCGCGACGAAGGCGAACACCGGGAACGCGATCAGCAGCGACGCGATCGACCAGCGCATCGAGCGCGCCAGCCCCTGCGTGCGATAGATCGGATCGGCCGCATCGGGCAGCGCATGTTCGATCAGGTCGAACAGCAGGCTGCCCAGGTGCCAGGCCCACAGGTACAGCGTCGCGAACAGCACGAGGTAGAGGAAGGCGTCGCGCGCCGAGAGGTAGGGCCGCGGCCTGGGCACCGGCACCGGGAAGGCGAGGTCGGCGTAGGCGGCGAGCGTGCCGCGCACCTGTCCGGCCTCCCATCCGGCGTCCGCGAGCGCGGACTCGATCTCCTGCTTCGACGCACCCGCCGCAAGCGCGTCGTGCACGAAGCGTTCGAGTTCCTCGGTGGCCGAGGCCATGGCCGTCTCCCTTGCCGGTCTCCGGGCGCCACGGTGGACGCGGCGGCCACGCGCGTCAACGGCCATCGGCGAAGTCGACGCACACGCGCCCGGTCGTCGACCGCACGATGCCCCGGGTCGATCGAGCGCGGCTTCGCGACTGGCCGCGCCGCGCCCCGGGCGACGTTTGACCGGACGGGTCCGGCGTCGAAGCCGCGAGGAGGCCTGCATGCCTGCCGCCGACGGCTTCGCCCTGCTGGCCCAAAGCCTGATCGTCGGCGTCAGCGGCCATCGCAAGCTGCGCGCCGACGATGTACCGCGGCTGCGGGCGGAGGTCCGTGCCTTCCTGCTCGATCTGCAGGCGCGCCATCCGCGACTGCCGGTGGTGCTGATCTCGCCGCTGGCCGAGGGCAGCGACCAGCTGGCCGCCGAGGTCGCGCTGGACCTCGGCCTGCGCGTGGTCGCACCGCTGCCGCTGCCGCTGGATCTGTACCTCGCCGATTTCACCGCGGACGCGCGGCAGCTGCTGGAACGACAGCTGCCGCGCGTGGAAGTGCTGGCGATGCCGCTGGCGGGCAATGGCACCCTGGCCGCGGTCTCGGTGCCGGGCCCGGCGCGCGACCAGCAGTACGCGCAGGCCGGGATCTTCGTCTCCGACCACTGCCATGTGCTGTTGGCGCTGTGGGACGGGCAGCCGTCGCCGCACCTGGGCGGCACCGCGCAGGTGGTCGGCTTCCACCTGTACGGGACCATGCGCGGCGCGGCCGATCGCCAGCCGGCGGCGGCGACCCTGCTCGGCCCGGACCAGGAGAACATCGTCCGCCACCTGCCCGCGGCGCGCGCCGGCGCCGCACCGATGGCGGACCCGCGCGGGCGCTGGCTGACCGAGGACGGCGCGCTGCCAGCGGATGCACCCTTGCCCGCCGGTTTCGCGCGCATGTTCTCGCGCCAGGCGGGCTTCGACGACGATGTGCGCAAGTACGCCGGCGCGATCGCGACCGCGGCCGTGGGCGACACCGACGGCGCCGCACGTTGCCCGGTCTGGCGCACCTTCAACGCCGCCGACTGGCTCGCGCGCCTCTACCAGCAGCGCGTTGCGCGCGTGCTGCGCAGCACCTACGTCCTGGTCGCGCTGATGGGCATCGCGTTCTTCACCTATACCGACGTGATCGCCGAGGACCTGGTGATCTACGCCTTCCTGGTCCTGTTCCTGGTCGGCGGCGGCCTCAGCCTGCTGGCCCATTGGCGGCAATGGCAGCGCAAGTACCTGGACTACCGCACGCTGGCCGAAGGCCTGCGCGTGCAGTCGTACTGGCGCCGCGCCGGGATCGTGGTCCCCGGCAGCCGCACGACCGCGCACGAGAATTTCCTGCAGAAGCAGGACACCGAACTGGGCTGGATCCGCAACGTGATGCGCGGCGCCAGCGTCGACGGCATGCTGGTCGCGGCGCCCGTGGACGAAGCCCTGGTCGACGCGGTGATCGACGAATGGATCGGCACGCCCGACGGCGTCGGCCAGCTTGCCTACTACGGCCACGCGGCGCAGCGCCGGACGCGCCTGCACCATCGCGCCGAGCGCATCGCCCGGACCTGCATCGGGCTGGGCGTGGCCAGCGCCGCGCTGCTGGCGCTGTTCGCGCACAGCTTCGACGACCAGACCAAGCTGGTGCTGGTGTCGGCCATGGGCATCCTGTCGGTGGCCGCGGCCGTGCAGGAGGCCTACATGCACAAGAAGGCGGACAAGGAGCTGATCCGCCAGTACGGCTTCATGCAGCGCATCTTCGCCGGCGCGACGCGGCTGCTCGCCGGCCTGGCCGACGACCCCGGCGAACGCCGGCGCGTGCTGGTCGCCCTGGGCGAGGCGGCACTGACCGAGCACGCCGAATGGAGCCTGATGCACCGCGAGCGCCCGCTGCCGACCTCGCGGCTGTGATCGCGCGCTGGCCGCTGCCCGCGCCGTTCCGCGTTCAAACAGGATTCCGGGGGGGAGACGCCGCGCTGTCGGGGGTAGCCGCGCATGCGGTTCCGTGCCTTCCTGAGCCACAGCCACGCCGACGCCGCCTGGGCGCGCTGGCTGCTGCGGCGCCTGGAGACCTACCGCGTCCCCTCCAACCTGGTCGGCACCCGGGGCGCGCACGGCATCATCGAACGCCGGCTCGGCAGCTTCTTCCGCGACCGCGACGAACTGCCCAGTTCCGGCGACCTCGGCGCGACCATCCGCGAGGCGCTGTCGGACTCCGCGGCGCTGGTGGTGGTCTGTTCGCCCGCCGCCGCGCGTTCGCGCTGGGTCGACGCCGAAATCGCCGGCTTCCTCGACAGCGGCCGTGTCGAGCGCGTGCTGTGCTTCGTGGTCGATGGCGTGCCCGGCAGCGACGATCCCGAGCTGGCCTGCTTCCCGCCCCGACTGCTGCAGCCCGATGCCGACGGCGTGGTCCGCGAGCCGCTGGCCGCCGACGCGCGCCGCGAAGGCGACGGCCGCGAACGTGCCTTCCTCAAGCTGGTGGCGGGCCTGCTCGGCGTGGGTTTCGACGCGCTTGCCCAGCGCGAGGCGCAGCGGCGCACGCGGCGGATGGCGATCGTGGCGGCGGCCTCCCTGGCGGGCATGGCCATCGCGCTGGCATTGGCCGCGACCGCGTGGGTCGCGCGCAACGACGCGCAGCGCCGCCAGGCGCAGGCCGAGGACCTCCTCGGCTTCATGCTCGGCGACCTGCGCGACAAGCTGACCACCGTCGGCCGGCTCGACCTGATGCGCGCGGTCGACGACAAGGCGACCGGCTATTTCGCCACGCTCGATCCGCGCGACCTGACCGACCGCGCGCTGGAGGAACAGGCGCGCTCGCTGGCCGGCATCGGCGAGGTGCGCCTCGGCGGAGGCGACCACGACGCCGCGATGGCGGCGTTC
>DAOMPM010000043.1:0-27009 GCA_035444805.1 Luteimonas sp.
GCCAGCCCCTGGGAGAAGGAGGACGCGATGCACGAGGGCATCCCGATCCTCGACTTCCGCGTGCCCAAGGCCTTCGAACATGCCAGCGGCCGGCTCACCGGGATGCGCTTCGAGCGCGTGCGCGCGGAGTACGACGACAGCGGGCGGCGGAAACTGGTGCCGACCGGCGAACCCGACGAAGTGATCCCCTGTGACGAGGTGCTGATCGCGGTCGGCCAGGAGAACGCCTTCCCCTGGATCGAGCGCGACCTCGGCATCGAGTTCGACCAGTGGGGCATGCCGGTGGTGGACGAAGTGACCCACCAGTCGAGCCTGCCGCACGTGCTGTTCGGCGGCGACGCGGCCTTCGGGCCGAAGAACATCATCTGGGCCGTCGCCCATGGCCACGCCGCGGCGATCTCGATCGACCGACTGCTGGAGGGCGAAGACACGCATGACCGCCCCGCACCGGGCGTCACCCTGGAGTCCCAGAAGATGGGCATCCACGAATGGCGCTACGACAACGCGGTCTCGCACGACGAGCGCTTCGCGGTGCCGTGGTCGGAGGCGGCGAAGAAGCTCGACAGCATGCACGTCGAGGTCGAGCTGGGCTTCGACGCCGCGACCGCGTGGAAGGAGACCCAGCGCTGCCTCAACTGCGACGTGCAGACGGTGTTCACCGGCGAGAAGTGCATCGAGTGCGATGCCTGTGTCGACATCTGCCCGACCGACTGCATCAGCTTCACCGCCAACGGCGACGAGGCCGAGCTGCGCACGCGCCTGACCGCGCCGGCGCTGAACACCGAGCAGCCGCTGTACGTCTCGGAGCCGCTGAAGACGACGCGGGTGATGGTCAAGGACGAGGACGTCTGCCTGCACTGCAGCCTGTGCGCCGAGCGCTGCCCGACCGGCGCCTGGGACATGCAGAAGTTCCTGCTGCTCGAAACCCACGCCGGCGGCGACCGCTGCCGCACCGGCAAGAAGGAGGCGGCATGAAGGCCAAGAAGATCGGGTCGCCTGCGATGCCCCTCGGCCCGTCATCCCCGCGAAAGCGGGGATCCATGGACGTTGTTCCGTGGTCGTCGTCTCACAGGCACCAAAGCACATGGATCCCCGCTTTCGCGGGGATGACGCCGGACAGCAGGGTGCCGCCTACCGGCGAAGCTGGCCGCAGTCATGCCGGAGGTATTGCATGACTCCGGGCCACTCTCCGCTGCAGGCGGTCAACGACTTCGTCGTCAAGTTCGCCAACGTCAACGGCTCCGGTTCGGCCTCGGCCAACGAGCTGTTCGCCAAGGCGATCCTGCGCATGGGCGTGCCGGTCAGTCCGCGCAACATCTTCCCGTCCAACATCCAGGGGCTGCCGACCTGGTACGAGGTGCGGGTCAGCGAGGCCGGCTGGCTCGGCCGGCGTGGCGGCGTCGACCTGATGGTGGCGATGAACCCGCAGACCTGGGACGCCGACGTGGCCGAGATCGAGCCCGGCGGCTACCTGTTCTACGACAGCAGCCGGCCACTGTCGCGTGCGCGCGTGCGCGACGACATCACCGTGATCGGCGTGCCGCTGACCGAACTGTGCAACGCCGCCTGGGAGGATCCACGCCAGCGCCAGCTGTTCAAGAACATCATGTACGTCGGTGCGCTGTCGGCCCTGCTCGACATCGACATGGCGGTGGTCGAGGCCCTGATCGGCGAACAGTACAAGAGCAAGCCGAAGCTGCAGGCGCCCAACGTCAAGGCCCTGCACCTGGGGCGCGACTGGGTGCACGCGAACCTGCCGTATCCCATCGGACTGCGCGTGCAGGCCGCGGACGCGGTCGGCAAGCGGATCTTCGTCGACGGCAACGACGCCGCGGCCCTGGGCTGCGTCTACGGCGGCGCCACGGTCTGCGCCTGGTATCCGATCACCCCTTCGTCGTCGCTGGCCGAGGGCTTCGAGAAGTACTGCCGCAAGTTCCGCGTCGACGGCGAGGGAAAGGCGCGCTACGCCAGCATCCAGGCCGAGGACGAGATCGCCTCGATCGGCATGGTGGTCGGCGCCGGCTGGAACGGCGCGCGCGCCTTCACCACCACCTCGGGTCCCGGCGTGTCGCTGATGAACGAGTTCATCGGCCTGGCCTACTTCGCCGAGATCCCGGTGACGATCATCGACGTGCAGCGCGGCGGCCCGTCCACCGGCATGCCCACGCGCACCCAGCAGTCCGACGTGCTCGCCTGCGCCCACGCCTCGCATGGCGATACCAAGCACGTGCTGCTGTTCCCCGAGGATCCGCGCGAGTGCTTCGACTTCGCGGCCGCGGCGCTGGACCTCGCCGACCGCCTGCAGACGCCGGTGTTCGTGCTCACCGACCTCGACATCGGCATGAACCAGCGCCTGTGCGCACCGTTCGAATGGGACGACGCGCGCCGCTATGACCGTGGCAAGGTGATGACCGCCGAAGACCTGGAGTCGGGCCGCGAATTCGCCCGCTACAAGGACGTCGACGGCGACGGCATTCCGTGGCGGACCTGGCCGGGCACGCATCCGGACAAGGGCGCGTACTTCACCCGCGGCACCTCGCGCAATCCGCAGGCGCAGTATTCCGAGCGCGGCCCGGACTATGTCTACAACATGCAGCGCCTGCTGCAGAAGTTCGACACCGCGAAGTCGCTGGTGCCGCAGCCGGTGCTGGTGCAATCGGACGTGCCGGCGAAGTGCGGGGCGATCTTCTACGGCTCCACCAGCCCGGCGATGGACGAGGCCATGGCGCAGCTGCGCGAGGCCGGCGTCGCGCTCGACACCCTGCGCGTGCGCGCCTATCCGTTCCCGGATTCGGTGCGCGAGTTCATCGACGGGCATGACCAGGTGTTCGTGGTCGAGCAGAACCGCGACGCCCAGCTGCGCCTGCTGCTGATCGACGCCTTCGGCATCGATCCCGCGCGCCTGGTGGCGGTGCTGCACTACGACGGCACGCCGATCACCGCGCGTTTCATCAGCGGCGCAATCCGCGACCACCTGCGACCGCAGGCCCGGCGCAAGGAGAAGGTGGCATGACCTACCTCGCCAAACCCAGGCTCCACCATCCCACGCTGCGCTGCAACGCGATCGGCTTCACCCGCCGCGACTACGAGGGCAAGATCAGCACCCTGTGCGCCGGCTGCGGCCACGACTCGATCTCGGCGGCGATCATCCAGGCCTGCTGGGAGCTCGACATCCAGCCGCACCGCATCGCGAAGCTCTCGGGCATCGGCTGCAGTTCGAAGACCCCGGACTACTTCCTCGGCCAGTCGCACGGCTTCAACACCGTGCACGGGCGCATGCCCTCGGTGCTGACCGGCGCCAACCTCGCCAACCGCTCGCTGACCTACCTCGGGGTTTCAGGCGACGGCGACTCCGCCTCGATCGGCATCGGCCAGTTCGTGCACGCCATCCGCCGCGGCGTCGACATGACCTACATCGTCGAGAACAACGGCGTCTACGGCCTGACCAAGGGCCAGTTCTCGGCCACCGCCGACCAGGGTTCGGTGTCGAAGAAGGGCGTGGCCAACGCCGACAGCCCACTGGACCTGGTGACGATGGCCCTGCAGCTGGGCGCCAGCTACGTCGGCCGCGGCTTCTCCGGCGACAAGCAACAGCTGGTGCCGCTGATCAAGGGCGCGCTGTCGCACCGCGGCGCCGCCTTCCTCGACGTGATCAGCCCCTGCGTGGCCTTCAACAACCACGCCGGCAGCACCAAGAGCTACGACCACGTGCGCGAGCACAACGAAGCGGTCAACCGCCTCGACGTGATCCCGCCGCGGGCGGCGATCGAACTGGAGCAGGACCCCGGCACCACCATCGACGTGCCCCAGCACGACGGCAGCCTGCTGCGCCTGCACAAGCTCGACGGAGGCTACGACCCGCGCGACCGGGTCGCCGCCCTGAACCTGATCCACCAGCGCCAGGCACGCGGCGAACTGGTCACCGGCCTGCTCTACGTCGACCCCGAGGGCGACGACCTGCACGGTCACATCGGCACCGTGGACACACCGCTGAACGCGCTCGGGCCGGCGGAGCTGGGTCCGGGCGCGGCGGCGCTGGCGAAGATCAACGCCGCGCTGCGCTGATACCCACTTGCGGTCATGACCGTGGAATGGTGTAGGAGCGCCCCATGGGCGCGACCGGGTTGCGATGATGCCCCGGCCGTTGCCGGTCGCGGGCATGGCCCGCTCCTGCGCTGGTCTTGATCGCGCTGCGCTGAGGCTGGCCCGGAGGCCCGCCGCGTGGTCAAATGGCGGCCGAAGCGGGGGTACCGCGCCACGGCGCGGTTGAGACAGACCCTTCGAACCTGATCCGGGTGATGCCGGCGTAGGGAAGCTTCGCAGGATGCGCCGTATCGCCGCCGGGCATGCCGGCCCCCGATCCGTCCGCAGCATGCGCCGCCGCTTCGTCCCGCCACGAAAGGACGATGCCGATGAACGCCGTGCCCTCGCCGCTGCAGCAGCAGACCGACCAGCTTTCCGAATCCGTGACCCGGCCGATCCCGGGCTCGCGCAAGATCTTCGTCGCCGGCTCGCGCCCCGACCTGCGCGTGCCGATGCGCGAGATCGCGCAGACGAAGACGCCGACCCTGTTCGGCGGCGAGGACAATCCGCCGATCACCGTCTACGACACCTCCGGCCCCTACACCGACCCCGATGCACGCATCGACCTGTCGGCGGGCCTGCCGGTGCTGCGCGCGCGCTGGATCGAAGAGCGCGGCGACACCGAAGCGTTGCCGGCGCTGAGCTCGGAGTTCGGTCGTGGGCGCGAATCGAACGCCAAGCTCGACGCGGTGCGCTTCCCCGGCCGCACCCTGCCAAGGCGCGCGAAGGCTGGCATGAACGTCTCGCAGATGCATTACGCGAAGCGCGGCATCATCACCCCGGAGATGGAGTACGTCGCCATCCGCGAGAACCAGCGGCTGGACGAATTGAGGCGAAACTGGGGTCAGAGTACCTTTTCCCCAGACGCCAACTCCCATGCCGATCGTGCCGAGGGGAAAAGGTACTCTGACCCCAGTTTCGGTTTCGCCCTGCTCGCGCAGCATCCGGGCGAAGCCTTCGGCGCCAGCATCCAGAAGCTCATCACGCCCGAGTTCGTGCGCGATGAAATCGCCCGCGGTCGCGCCATCCTGCCCAACAACATCAACCATCCCGAGAGCGAGCCGATGATCATCGGCCGCAACTTCCTCACCAAGATCAACGCCAACATCGGCAACTCGGCGGTGTCGTCCGGCATCGCCGAGGAAGTGGAGAAGCTGGTCTGGTCGATCCGCTGGGGCGGCGACACGGTGATGGACCTGTCCACCGGCAAGCACATCCACGAGACCCGCGAGTGGATCATCCGCAACTCGCCCGTTCCCATCGGTACCGTCCCGATCTACCAGGCGCTGGAGAAGGTCGACGGCCGCGCCGAGGAACTGACCTGGGAGATTTTCCGCGACACCCTGATTGAACAGGCGGAGCAGGGCGTCGACTACTTCACCATCCACGCCGGCGTCCTGCTGCGCTACGTGCCGCTGACCGCCAAGCGCGTGACCGGAATTGTTTCGCGCGGCGGCAGCATCCTTGCCAAGTGGTGTCTGGCGCACCACCGGGAAAACTTCCTCTACACCCACTTCGAGGACATCTGCGAGATCATGAAGGCCTACGACGTGGCCTTCTCGCTGGGCGACGGCCTGCGCCCGGGCTGTATTGCGGATGCCAACGACGCCGCCCAGTTCGGCGAACTCGAAACCCTGGGCGAGCTGACCAAGATCGCCTGGAAGCACGACGTCCAGACCATGATCGAAGGCCCCGGCCACGTGCCGATGCAGCTGATCAAGGAGAACATGGACAAGCAGCTGGCCGAGTGCGGCGAGGCGCCGTTCTACACCCTCGGCCCGCTGACCACCGACATCGCGCCCGGCTACGACCACATCACCAGCGCGATTGGTGCCGCGATGATCGGCTGGTACGGCACCGCCATGCTCTGCTACGTGACGCCGAAGGAGCATCTGGGCCTGCCCAACCGGCAGGACGTACGCGACGGCATCATGGCCTACAAGATCGCCGCCCACGCCGCCGACCTCGCCAAAGGCCATCCCGGCGCGCAGGTGCGGGACAACGCGCTGTCGAAGGCGCGCTTCGAATTCCGCTGGGAAGACCAGTTCCACCTCGGCCTGGATCCGGAAAAGGCCAAGGAGTTCCACGACGAAACCCTGCCCAAGGACGCGCACAAGCTCGCCCACTTCTGCTCGATGTGCGGCCCGCACTTCTGCTCGATGAAGATCACCCAGGACGTGCGCGACTATGCCGCCGAGCACGGCGTGGACGAGGCGGATGCGATCCGCGAGGGCATGGCCGGGAAGTCGGCCGAGTTCCTGGCGCAGGGCGGAGAGGTGTACCGGCAGGGATAACGTCGCGACAGCCGGGAGTCCGCGCCCTTGGGCGCGAAATAAAGGAGGAGGCGATGGACGCAGGCCATCGCCGGGGGACATTCGCGATCAAGGGCGCGGACTCCCGGCGCCAATGACACCGCATCAGCACCGCGATGTCCCGCGATTCGGCGAAGAACGGAAAAAATTGGCGCCCGTCAGGGCGCCAAGGGATCGGATCGGAGAGAGAGGGTCGATTCGATACGGGACGGCGTGTTTCGAGTAGTCGCGCCAGTCTGGGCCGGGCGCGGGCAGGCGGTTAGGCGGTCCCGCGGTTCCGGGTGTGCCGATCTTGTCTGCCGGCTTGACCGGCGCGACCATGCGCAAATGTGCCGCCTGTCCTGCCGGGCGGGCCACTTGTAAGCTGGCAGCTGGCATTCAGTCGGCGTCATGCCGTGCGTGCTAGCGTCGATCCACCATTCAGGAGGGGATTCGCCATGAAAGCATTCCGCATTGCGTCATGGACCTGTGGCCTGTTCCTGCTGGCCCTGCTCGCCGGTTGCGCCAGCGGCCCACGCGTCAGCACCGAGGTCGATCCGCAGGCGGACTTCTCGCGCTATCGCACGTTCGCGTTCTACTCACCACTGGCGATCGAACGCGACGGCTACACCTCCGCCGCCAGCGAGCGCATGAAGGCCGCGGCGCGGCACGAGATGGAGTCCCGCGGCTACGTCTTCACCGCCGACAAGCCGGACCTGTGGGTGAACATCAACGCCTACACCCAGCGGCGCACCGAAGTCAGCACCATGCCGAGCGTCGACTACGGCTACTACTACAGCTACCGCGCCCGCGGCTACTACGTCATGCCGTACTGGCGCGACCGCACCGACGTCTACCAGTACACCGAGGGCACGCTCAACGTCGACCTGGTCGACGCCGCGCAGAACCGCCTGGTGTGGGAAGGCATCGCCGTCGGCCGCGTCACGCGGACCAAGGACGTCGCCGAGCGCGATGCCCGCGTCGACCGCGGCATGGCCGACATCTTCGCCCAGTACCCGTACCGCGCCGGCTCGGTGCCGGCGCCGCAGTAGCGCAGGGATGCCGCCGGACTGGGCGGCTTCTGGCCGCCTGCCCCGGCCCGCCCTGGCGTCAGGGTTTCGACGTATCTTGTTGATATTGAAGGATTTTATTGGTTTTCGGGTGCTGTCGAGTGCAGGTAACCGTGTCAGTTCATGTCCGTGGCCCTGATATCAGATTGATTTGATTGATATTTGATGCCGCTGATGCCCTGTCGACGCGACTTCTCTTGCGACGCTGCTGCCACGGCTATACGCGGTTGCATGGCCAACTGACCAAGCTAAGCATCAGAGGAGAATCGGAGCTGACACGGCTAGCTGCTCTATGGCCGGCTGCGTAAGTGACTGATTCTGTGAGTTGAAAATTATCGTTTCTTTGATAAGGGATGCTAATCGGCCTCGCGGAGCGTGCTCGGCCTGACGAGAGGTGGCGGCATCCGGAGACGAACTTCTATCGCGATCGAAGTTGTCTGCTCTCGGTCGATGCCGCCGCAGTCGGGGCGGCTGGCCTCCGCGACGCCGTGAAGCCATGGCACATCTCTCTTGTCGCCACTGACGCGTAGGCGTAGGCTTGACTTGTGCCGGAAAGACCGGCGCAGCCACTGCCATGAGGGAGCCTCATGCGTCTCGATACCCTTGTCCTTGTTGGACAGTTCGCGCCGTTCCACAACGGCCACCTTGCATTGCTGCATCGCGCGCTTGATCGTGCCGATCGCGTCATTGTCCTCATGGGCTCCGCCGGACGGGCCCGGAACAGCCGCCATCCCTGGACCGCGCCTGAGCGCGAGCAGATGCTGCGCGCGGCAGTGTCGGCCGAATCGGGCCGCATCCAGGTCAAGCCTCTTCGCGACCATCTGTACAACGAGAATGCCTGGATCACCGCGGTCCAGGCGGCGGTCCGCGAAGCGCTTGGCGCCGATGCCTCTTCATCCCGTCGCGTCGGCTTGGTCGGCGGCCCGGAACACACGGGCGTGGACTATCTGCGCGCGTTCCCGCAGTGGCCTCGCGAGGAGGTGGCGCCTCTCCCCTGCCTACGGGCGGAAGATCTGCGCGCCAACTTCCTGGACGGTTCCGACGAAGGCATGGCGACGGTCCGCGCCCACGTGCCGCCAGGCGTTGCCGACTTCCTGATGACATTTCGAGAGGAGTCGCCCGCATATCCCGCGCTGGTCGAGGAGCGTCGCTTCATTGAGCGCTACCGGCAGGGCTGGGAGGCGGCGCCGTATCCTCCGACCTTCGTGACCGTGGACGGTGTCGTCGTCCACTCCGGCCATGTCCTGCTGGTCCAGCGCGGCGCCCAGCCCGGGAAGGGGCAGTGGGCACTCCCTGGGGGCTTCGTGCGCGGCGACGAGCGGCTCCTGGATGCCGTCCTGCGCGAGCTTCGCGAGGAAACCCGGCTAAAGCTGCCGGCTCCCGTGCTGAGGGGCTCGCTCCGTGCCCGGGAAACCTTCGATCACCCCGAACGTTCCCTGCGTGGACGCACGATCACCCACGCCTTCCACTTCGATTTTCCGTCGGGCGAGCTACCACCCGTCAAGGGCGGTGATGATGCGGCCAAAGCCCGCTGGTTCCCGCTATCGGAGCTTCGGTCCATGGAGTCGCAGATGTACGAGGACCACTTCCACATCATCGAGCACTTCATCGGCACGCTATAGGCAAGACGCGCTGCGCGGCCGCGACCGTCCGCGCCGGATCCGGACAGACCGGTTCCGTCACCCCTGGAAGGATCTTCCGAGGAGAACACCATGTTCGGCATCCGCTACGCCAAGGTCAGCCCCACCACCTACCTGATCCAGTACCGCAACGGCCAGCCTGTCCGCGAGGGCACCGGCCTGGCCTTCTTCTACTTCTCCCCCAGCGCCTCGCTCGTCTCGATCCCCATGGAAAGCGTGGACGTACCTTTCATGTTTCGCGAGGTTAGCGCGGACTTCCAGGAGGTCACGGTCCAGGGGCAGGTCACGTATCGCGTGGCCGAGCCGAAGCTGCTGGCCTCGCTGATGAACTTCACGCTCAAGGCCAACGGCAACGAGTTCGTCTCCGAGGACCCCGGCAAGTTGCCGCAGCGCGTGGTCAATGCCGTCCAGGTGCAACTGCGGGCCGCCCTGCAGGGCCAAAGCCTGCAGGCCTTGCTGCGCGAGTCTGAAGGTCTGGTGCAGGCGGTACGCGATGGCCTGCGCCAACCGGATGGCCTGTCCAGCCTCGGCTTGGAGCTGGTCAGCCTGGCGGTCCTGGCCATCAAGCCCACGCCGGACACGGCTCGGGCCCTGGAAGCCACGGTCCGTGAGCAGATCCTCAAGGAGGCCGACGACGCCCTGTACGTGCGCCGCAATGCGGCCATCGAGCAGGAGCGTGCGGTCAAGGAGAACGAGCTCAACACGGAAATCGCCGTGGAAGCCAAGAAGCGTCAGATCCGGGAAACCCAGATGGAGGCCGAACGGGCGCTGCTGGACAAGCGCCAGCAGATCCAGGCCCAGGAGATGCAGGGCCGGATCTCGCACGAGAAGGAGAACGAGACCCTGACCGTGCTGCGCGCCGGCAACGCCAAACGGGAAGCCGATGCCAAGGCCTATGCCATGAGCGCCCTGGTCCAGACGGTCAGTGGTGTCGACCCGAAGGTGCTTCAGGCCCTGGCACTGGGCAGCGCTGAGCCCGGCACGATCATTGCCGCGGCCTTCCAGGAACTGGCCCAAAACGCCGGCAAGATCGGCGAGCTGAACATCTCCCCCGACCTGCTGCAACAGCTCACCCACCCGGCCGCCAACACATCGAGGAAATAAGCCATGGACGCCCTGCAGCACCGGATCATCCTGGTGACGCGGCGCACACGGCTCGAGGACCTGGTCGCTCGACTGAACACCGTCGAGCAAGCCAGGTTCTACGTCGAGCATCTGGGCGCCGATTTCTCCGACTACGAAACCGAGCACGCCATCTACCACCAGTCCGTGGAATCGGCGGAATCGACGCTCCGCCGCTATGGCCGGGTCCAGAAGCTGGACCGCAGTCTGGTCCCGAACTTCCTGTTCCCGCCGGACTGCCTGGCCGTGGTGGTCGGGCAGGATGGGCTGGTGGCGAACACGCTCAAGTACCTCAACGGCCAGCCGGTGATCGGCGTGAATCCCGACCCGCAGCGCTGGGATGGCGTGCTCCTTCCGTTCGATGTCCGAGACCTGAAGACAGTCGTCCCGGAAGCGCAGGCGGGCAAGCGCCCGACCCGATCGGTCACGATGGCCCGCGTCAGGCTCAGCGATGGGCAGGAACTGCATGCGGTCAACGACCTGTTCATCGGCCCGCGCTCGCACGTGTCGGCACGTTATACGATCGAGATGGATGAGCGACGCGAAGCACACTCGTCGAGCGGGATCATCGTCTCGACCGGGATGGGATCGACCGGCTGGTTCCGCAGCCTGCTGACTGGCGCCATGGCCATGGCCGGTCCCACCAGCGCGGAGGATCTCAAGGCCTTGCAACACGCGGGATTCCCGTGGGAGTCGACGTATCTCTACTTCACCGTGCGTGAGCCCTTCCCGAGCCGGAGTTCGCAGGCGGAACTCATTTTCGGGCGCATCGAACCGGGACGGTCCTTGCGCCTGGTCTCGGCCATGCCGGATTACGGAGTGATCTTCAGCGACGGCGTGGAGAGCGACTTCCTTGAGTTCAACTCGGGCATGCGGGCAGAAATAGGTGCCAGCCCGAGGAGCGGAACGCTGGTGCAGTAGCTCGAATCCAGATCGCGCGTGGAAGGCAGCTTCTAATCCCCCCGATGCCTAACGGCCCAAAGCGGGCACTGTTCTAGACCCCAGTCGGAATCCGCGCAGCAGGTTGCACAATGCACCCGACTGACCTGCCGCTCCCCGTTACCAAGGTATTTGTGCAAGAAGCTCTTGCACAACTTGTTTCCGGTGCCCCGGCATCTCAGCGGGGCGGACCGATGAGCCAAGCCCAGAAACTTGATTGGGACCAAGGCGGCTACCGTCGGTCACCTAGCGATCGGAACTGTTCGCCCTCGGTCGGCCCCTGATACCCGTGCCGAGGGGTCGGCCCGTGAACCACTGATTTAGGACCCATAACCCAGCAGTCCGCGGATATGGAGCAGGGCCCGCAGCGGTGCCTTCCTCCAGCACAGACTCCGGGGCGCGCGTCCCTTCCTGCCTGGCTGATCACGCTGCAGGTGCTCCCCGAGGCCCCAGTTCGCCTTTGGGAAAGGCGGATCTGCTCAACCCAGCGGCACCGGGATGCAGGTAAGCGATGGAAGTGTCGTCGGCGCACCGTCGAGGCGCCTCCCCGGTCCCCAGAGGCGGTAGTCGTGGGCTGCCTAGGCACTAGCTCACCGGTTTATCCCCGCCGGGGCCGTACAAGCGCGCAGACACTGCGCGCGACCTGCAAACCGCTGACCGATCCCCGAGGCCGACTGCGTTGGTGGGAATACAGGTCACAGCACGGTTGAGGGGACTCATAGCGGCGTTGCGACGATGGAATCAAGGACAGAGGAAGGATTGGAACGGCTCGTCATCCGGATTCGGAAGGAATCAGCTAATGAAGCAGCGCGCCCCTCGATACTGGCGAGGCATCGCCATGACTGCCCTGACCATCACCCTGATCGTACTCGGGACTGTGAGTTGTGTCTCAGGGAAAACCTACCGAACGCAGTTGAAGACACAAGACTACTGCGTGGCCACCGAGGTCAGCACCTGTCCGCACGACGCGCTGCACTTGGTGGGCGGCACACCGAATGGGGTCCCCGAACCGCTCGTCGGGTTCATCGAATTCGACGACCAAGGCTACCTCCGCGAACCGAAACTCAAGGACGATCTTGTCCGTCATATTGCAAAGCTCGCGGAGACGCGGCCTTTGCTGATCGTCGTCTTTGCTCATGGATGGAAGCACAACGCGGACTCAGCCGATGGCAATGTCGCAGAGTTCAGCCGTCTGTTGCTCAAAATGACAGTCGCGGATGCCAAGGCATGCGCAAACGCGCCCTGCCGCACGAGGCAGGTTGTCGGCGTGTATCTAGGCTGGCGGGGTCTCTCGAGCACCCTGGAGCCATTCAAGACGCTGAGCTTCTGGGATCGCAAGGGGCGTGCGCATCGCGTGGGTGGAGACGGCGTTACTGAAGTGCTTGCCGAACTCGGCAAGATCAAGGCAGGGCACAACGACAATCGCCTGATCGTCACGGGCCACAGTTTTGGCGGCGCCGTCATTTACAACGCCGTGAACCAGATGCTGATCCGCGATACGGCATTCCTGAATCGGGAGCGTGTCGCGCGGAACGTCGCCGACCTGGTCGTGCTCGTCAATCCGGCGTTCGAAGCCGCTCGGTTCAACGCGATCCAGCGCAAGGCAAGCGGCTTCAACTTCATGGAAGGGCAGAAGCCAATCCTTGCGATCTTCACCTCGGAAGCCGATACCGCGACCAAGCGCGCCTTCCCTGCCGGCCGAGCGTTGGCAACGCTGTTCTCCGAGCATCGCGATGCGCAGCAAAGGCGCGCGAACGTCCGGGCGATTGGCCACTACGAGCCGTTCCAGACGCACACACTGGCCGTAAGTCAGGGCGGTGACGCCGCAGTCGGCCTCGATTCGATTGCCTGCACCTGGCAGGCGTACAGCCGAGGCGACACGGATCACTGGCTTGCGGGCCCGGTCGTACTGACCCGGCTGGCGCCACCAGTCCCCGGCCCGGCGCGGTTCAATCCCTACTTAGTGGTGCGCGTCGAGAAAGGCATCATCTCGGGGCACAACGAAATCTGGGGAGAGGGGTTCTCCGACTTCCTGTATCGATTCGTAGCCGTACAGAACTACAGATCGTGCCGACCAAACGATGACGCGGGGTCGCGGCCATGAGCATCGATGCCTACTCCCGAAGGAAGGCCATGGGCGGCGCGTCGGCCGCCGGGAAGATCTGCGCTTTCGTCGCAGGGCTGACATTGATCCTGAGCGCATGCAGCTGGTCGCCGGGCTTGGGCCGTCACGCCAGCACACCGCCTCCAGACTCTACTCGCGACGTGACACCTCCAGCGGACGGCGCGACGCCGATGCTTCGGTCGACCGCCGTCAATCCGGTGCAGCCTGGCGCGCCCCATCGGACCACCGTCGTTGCGGGAGAGCATCCCGAGGTCGCGCTGCCCGCCGGGCTGCCAATGGCCACGGCCGATCCGACAACGATGGTCGCCCACTTCATCAATGTCGGACAGGGTGACGCAATCCTCCTTGAGTTTTCGTGCGGTGCCGTTTTGATCGATACAGGCGGAGAGCGCACACAGCGAACTCTGGGCAAGGACTTGCTGCGCGACTACATCGAGGAGTTTTTTGCGCGCCGTCACGACCTGTCCCGCACGCTCGATCTCGTGATCCTGTCGCACCCGCATGCGGACCACACCGATGGCACCTCGGTTTTGATCGGCGCGGACCCCGCGATCGATGTCCTCAATCTGCTCGATGGCGGGCAGCCAGGGCCTCACGATTCAGGACGCAGCGGACAGATCGCCATGCAACGCTACGTAGCCGAGACTGGAGGCGGCTATGTAGGCCTGAGCGAAGCCGACATCAAGAACGTCTCGGGCGTCAGAAATTCGGTTATCGACCCGATCGATTGCCGAAGCCGTGGCGGCGTTGACCCCGGGATCGTGGCACTCTGGGGGCGTGTCGACCTGGACGCCGGCTGGGCGAAGAATCGCAACAACGACAGCGTGGTCGTGCGAGTAGATTTTGGCCGCGTTTCGTTCCTGTTTACCGGCGACTTGGAACATCAAGGCTTGTCCGCCATGCTCGAGTCCTATGAGGCGGACCTGGCCATCTTCGACATCGATGTCCTGAAAGTGGGGCACCATGGGTCGGTCAATGCAACGACACCAGAGTTCGTCCGGGCAACCAGCCCGAAGATTGCGGTCATCCAGTCAGGCGACTCCTCGTTCACTACCGAGATGTACAACGCCTACGTCTACGGACACCCGAATCGCGTCGCGGTGAGGATGCTGCTCGATCCAGTTTACGGCGTCTCAATGGGCCGCGGGGACGTGCAGGTGCGCGTCGGCATCAAGGGGCGGCCACCAGGCGCCAATCCGCCTCCACCACAATTCACCCGCATGACCCTGCGCAAGGCTATCTACAGCAACAGTTGGGACGGCAACATCGCTGTCGTGGCGCGCGCTGATGGCCTGCTGCTGGTAGAGACGGAGTACTGAGCATGTGCGCAGGATCCGTCCGCGCAGCGCCACAGCCGTCGTACGAGGCCGTACCGGCCGATCTGCGCGCGGCGAAAGCCGAGGCAAGCGAACACTTCTTTGCCAAAGTCATGCGGCGTCCGCTGGCACCCTTTGTCATACGGCGGACGCTGGCGGCGATCCGCGAGACCGGCGGACGCCAGATCCATGCGATTGGCATCGGACACAAGATGGTGGGAGGAAAGCCCGGCGACGCCCTCTGCATACGCTTCTACGTCACTCAGAAGCTTCCCAAGCGCTTGCTCGCTCCCAAGGCGTGGATTGACGAGCAGATCGACGGGATTATCACCGACGTGATCGAAGCCGCACCCGCGTTTCCGGCCATGCGCACGGCGTGCTCGCGCGCTCGTCGCGAGCGCAAGCGCCCGCTGCGTCCCGGATCGTCGATTGGAAACGAAACTGTTGCAGGGGGTACGTTGGCCCTGCGATGCGTCTCGCGGCTTCCCGCGGAGGCGGGGCGATTCCTGCTTCTAAGCAACAGTCATGTTCTCGCCAACTACGGCGCCGCCCCGATCGGTTCGGCAATTTATCAACCTTCGCCCGCCGACGGCGGGCTGCCATTGGATCGCGTAGGAACCCTGCTGAGGTTCGTTCCGGTCCATGAAGGTGCGCTGGCAACGAACCAGGTCGATGCCGCCGTGGCCATGCTGGATGATGGTGTCAATGTTGAAGAGGGAATTTGCGCCGTCGGCTTCGTTCACGGTACCGCATTGCCCTTCGAAGGCCAGCAAGTGCACAAGCATGCCCGCACTACCGGATACTCGGTCGGCGTGGTGGACGACATCTCGTGCGACGTCCTGCTCCCCTTGTCGCGTGCAACGCCTGAGCGGCAGGCACGCTTCGTCAACCAGATCCGAGTCCGGGCGCGTCCCGGCGCCTCCCTGTTCGCTCAGCTTGGGGACAGCGGCGCGTTGATCGTGGACAAGCCGACCAATCGTGCAGTTGGCCTGCTGTTCGCGTGTCCAGACACCGGCACGCATGCCTTCGCGAATCCGATTCAAGCAGTGCTCGATCACCTGCAAATAGACCTCGGGTGACGGAGCTGGAATCCGCTCGTGCCAACCTGGCTTCTGAAGGAGTTGTTCCATGATGATCAAAGAGTCATTCATGCGGATCATGCTGCTGGCCCTGTGCTTTTTCTGCCCGGCACAAGCACAGGATGCCGTCCCGCAGGGTGAACGCGAACTCCCAAGCTCGGTGCAGGAAGTTCAGCTCCCAGGCACGTTGTCGCCGAGCGTTCTCCGCCAAATGCGTGTCTCGACGATTCCGCTCGGGGATGTCGTGCGGACCGTGCCACGACGCGCGTCCATGGTCACGCTGGGCGGCAATGCAGCCGAGTCAGCGCTCGGCCTCGAAGATGGCGCAAGGATCGCGCTACCGGATACCGCATCGACCGACACTCGGAAGGGGCACACTATCGATCTGGCCGCACTCAGGCAACAGGACGGCGTTGGAGCTGTCGAGCTTTACCAGGCGGGGACGAAGATCGAGGTGACGGGCACTGACTCGTTCGAAATCTCACAAGGCCAGATCGTTGCCGTGCGTGATCCGTCGGCAATCCCAGTGACCGTGCAGGAAAGCGACGGTACCCAATCGGCTTCGCCGACCCGATTGATCACGCTGGATGCAACTGGCGCCATTCGCCAGCTCTCGCTCGTACATCGCGTACAGAACATGACGTGGAACTTTGACCTGGACCGATTCACTGGCGTTATCCTAATCGGCTTGATCGATCGTGCTCACCCTCACAAGCAGGCTAGGTTGGCGAATCCGATCTCGGTGCAACTGCTCGCGGCTGGCGCTGCCCTTGTGCCCCATGAGTTGGCCATCGATAGGATTGGGGGACGCTTTGAGAAGATCGACGTGTCGATCCCGAATCCAGACGACCCGTTTGTCATCCAGCTCGTCTCGACGGTGGATCAGGATGTACCACCAGCCACCGTGCCGCTTAACCGCATTCCTGTGGTGATCATGGCGCCGGCACGGATCGACGCGTTCGGAATCGAAACCGGGAAGGTGACCGTGCGAGCAAGAAATGGACGCCTGCGTTCCGGAAGTGTTGTGACTCTCGATCTCGATAACGGTGCACTCGGGCACCATGACCTGAAAGTCGATGACACCGGCGTGGCCATCACAACACTGCGCTCGACTCGGCTCGGGGAGGGCCAGCTCAAGGTCTTGGGCGGCCCGTATGTAGCCACGCCCGTAACCGTGCGCTACATGCCGCCTGTGCTGTTTCTCGGTGCGACCTTGATCGGTGCCATGCTGGGAGCAGCGATTTTCGTCTATGCGCTCAGTCGTGGCGGCAACCGTCGACGATTGTTTATCGATTGGGCTGTCGGTGTCATCGTCGGTGCGGGCGTCACCGCCATGCTCTACGCGGGAATGGAGCTCCCTCCATGGTTGCCGACACCGAAAGATCTTGTCGGTGCGATCGGTCCGCTCGCCATGGCGTTCGTTGCTGCAGCCATGGCTACGTCGATAATTGTCCTCTTGACCGGTGTTCGGCCCGACAGCAGTAGCCAAAGGGTTGCCCGGACGAAGCGCAAGTAAACGCGCGACTAGGGAGCGTTCGCGAACAACTCGTTGATCGGGCCTGGCCTTTTACTCATCGACAACACATAGCTGTCACACGATCACCATCGTTGCCGACGGCTCGTTCAGGTCGACGCCGCTTCGCAGCGCAGCGAAGTTCAGGCGATGGACGACCGCCTTTGGACGATTGCTGCCGCTCCGCGACAGCTACCATCGCCAGTACTGCCTAAAGGACTTCGGGTGCGCCAATGTTTCAACTGTCCCTACTCATCGTGCAAGTCTTCAAACAGATGACGGAAGAACCGCTCCGGTGCGTTCAGGAAGTCTCGCGTGAGACGGTAGTGCTCCGTCTCACGATAGTCGACCGCTTCAATGCCTCGGTCAGAGAAGTTCAAAACGCGAGCACCGGGTAAGCTCAGGAGGATCGGCGAGTGAGTGGCGATGATGAACTGGGCCGCCCGGCTATGGGCTTGATCGTGCAAGAGGGCTAGAAACATAAGCTGCCGGTTCGGCGACAAGGCGGCCTCCGGCTCATCCAGCAAATACACGCCGTCTTCAAAGCGATTCTGAAATATCGCGAGGAAGCTTTCGCCGTGGGACCTCTTGTTGAGAGAGAATCCGTCGTAAAGCCGGAACTGGCTTCCCACATCTTCCAGGTATCGCGCGTAGTTGAAGAAGGTTTCGGCGCGCAGGAAGAAGCCATCGCTGACACGTTTGCGCCAATGGAGTGCCAGGGCGCGGCCAAGGGCGTGCCCGTCTGCGCCTTCCGCGTAGGCGTTGGTTCGGTCGCCGCCCTGCGCGCTGAAACCCAGTGCCCAGCCAATTGCCTCAAGCAAGGTCGATTTGCCAGAGCCGTTCTCGCCGACGAGAAAGGTGACCGGTGTGCTCAGCTTCAGTGGAAGGCCGTGCCTGATGGCCGGGACATTGAAGGGGTGTCCATCCCCGTCAACACGATCTTGATGAATGCCGATGACGCTGAGGAACGGACTTCCGATCACGGATGCATTGAGGGGTCTGGGCACGGTGAGATCTCGTCTCGGCTGTCGATGAGGACGGGAGGGTTCCGGATCTGCGCATGTTGACCTACTGCAAACAGGGGCGGCGCGGCGACCGATTCGACGAACCGATCTCGCGCCCGCAATGGACCTGGCCCCTCACTGGAGGTCGCCCGGAATCCTGAGACGTTGGGCGCGCCGCCCTCGGGAACGCCCGCTAGAATGCTGGCGATGCCGTGGGTCTGGATCCATGGGGGAGGATCGCCTTGGGCGGTCTCACGGGATGTGACTGCATCCGGATACGAGCGTCTGTCCCGATCAATGCCGGCTGTTCTTGAACGTGAAGAGCCGTCCCATCGCCTCTTTTTGCACACATTTACACTCGGATGTAAATTTTCATTTTCTGTAAGTGCTTGATGGCGCGAACCATCTGTCCGTTGGATGGACTTTGCCGAATGGGGCCCGGCAGGACCGGGCGGTCGCGCTCACCCGTCACGGCGGCCAGCAAAGACCGTTCGCCCAGGGGTGATTCGACGGTGCGCCGAACGCGTTCGTTCGGCGATACTGGCTGCTACGGTCGAGGGGGCACCGGGAACAGATGAGGACGCTGGTACTGGGCGGCTACGGAAACTTCGGCGCCCGCATCTGTCGTGCGCTTGCGGGCGATGCGAACATCGATCTGCTGGTAGCGGGACGCCATGCCGGGCAGGCCCAACGATTCGCAGACGCCTTGAATGGGCCAGCCGGCGCTGTCCCGATCGACTGCAATGCCCCCGACTTCGGCCAGACCCTGGCCGCACTGGACGTCGACCTGGTGATCCACACCGCCGGCCCGTTCCAGGAGCAGTCGTATGCGGTGGCCTTTGCGGCCGCACGCGCCGGGGCGCACTACATCGATCTGGCTGACGGTCGCCGCTTCGTCTGCGATTTTCCAGGGGAACTGCAGGACGCGTTCCAGCAGGCTGGCAAGGTGGGGATCAGCGGTGCGAGCACAGTGCCGGCGCTGTCCTCGGCCGTCGTCGACCACCTGTCCGCCGGTTGGCGGGCCCTGCATGCGATCGATATCTGCATCGCGCCGGCGCAGACCGCGCCGCGGGGCAAGGCGACGCTGGCCGCGGTGCTGAGCTACTGCGGCAAGCCGGTCCGGGTCTGGCGCGGCGGACAGTGGATGCAGGCGTCCGGATGGGCCGCGCCCGAGCGCGTCGAGTTCAAGCGATTGCGTCCCCGCATCGGCGCGCTGTGCGATATCCCCGACCTCGAGCTGTTCCCGGTGCGGTACGACGTGCGCGACCGGGTGATGTTCCGCGCGGCACTCGAGGTCGCCGCAACGCAGCGCGCCTTCACCGTGCTGGCGGCGCTGCGTGGCATGGGCCTGCTGAAGCGCCCGGAGCGCCTGGCCGGGGTATTGGACCGCTTCAGTGGCGTGTTCGACCCGCTGGGCACACCGCTGGGCGGCATGGCCGTTCGCATCGAAGGGCTCGACCACGCCGGATGCCCCGTCCGGCGCGCCTGGCACATCGCGGCCGACAACGACGATGGTCCCGAGATCCCCTGCATGGCCACGGTCCTGCTGGCGCGAAAGCTCGCCGCCGGCAATGCCGCAGCCGCGGGCGCCTTCACGGCCGCAGGCCGGCTGTCGCTAGACGAGTTCGAACCCGAGTTCGCCAGATGGGGGATGGTGACCGATGTCGTCGACGAGGCCCTCGAAGTCTCACAGCGGGTCCTCTCCGCGAGCGCAACCGCGGCCTTGCGATGAGAAAGGATGACGAAAATCTGCTGCGCAGGAGCGTGGTTTTCGTGTGGCTGGCGACGGCGGCTGTCAGCCTGTGGGAGTTCAGCGGCCAGAGCATGGAACTCCTGGCGAAGGCAGGCATCACCGACCCTCGTGTTGCCACGGTCCTGATCCTCCTGGGCGCAAGCGCCGACTTCCTGATCGGTATCGCAATGGCGCTATGCCCGTCGCGACGCGTCTACCTGGCCGCGTTGGCGCTCATGTTGGCGATGACCGCGGTGGCCAGCGCGCTCGATCCCTCGCTGTGGCTGCACCCCCTGGGACCGCTGACGAAGAATGTCCCCATTGCCGCGGCGCTATGGATCCTGATCAGGGGAGCGAAGTGACAACCTATTTCGTAGTGAAGTGGATCCACGTGCTGTCCAGCGTCGTCCTGGTCGGTACCGGATTCGGCACCGCGTTCTACCTGTTCTTCGCCAACCGCAGCGGGAGCCTGGAGGCGCAGGCAGTCGTGTCGCGGCTCGTGGTCCGCGCCGACTGGTGGTTCACCACCCCGGCGGTCCTGGTGCAGCCCGCCAGCGGCCTGTACCTGGTGCACCTGGCAGGCTGGCCGCTCACCACACCGTGGCTGGCGCTGTCGATCGGGCTCTTCGTGGTCACCGGCGCGCTGTGGCTGCCCGTGGTGTGGCTGCAGCTGCGCATGGCCGCGATGGCCTCCGCGGCGCGGACCGACTCCGGCGAGTTGCCCGCCCGGTACTGGCGCTATGCGCGCTGCTGGGAAGCACTGGGCTACCCGGCCTTCGTCGCGATGTTGGCGGTGTTCTACCTCATGGTGGCAAAGCCGACGCTGTGGGAGTAGGTGCCGACATTCTGAGCCCAGGGAGTGATGACTGAACCCGGCCCGGAGTGGCCGATTCCCCGGGTTCGATCTGCCAGACGCACGGTAGTGCGTCGGGCACGACTTCCGAACCTTCAGCGACCCCCGTCATCGGATCAAGCCATCTTCTTCGCCAAATGAACTGATCGCCTGCGTCTACGTCGAACCCAGCCAGATCCAGCACCGCATCTGTCGGGCGGGAATCCAGAACTCCGTCACATCCCTGCCGCTGACTTGACACCGGCACAGTGGAGGCGTAGGAAGCAGCCATCGGCGCGCTCATCAGCGGCATGGTGTCGCGTCCGGATGCGGGGAGCATCCGCCTGCGGGGAGTGGCAGGGAGACCTCACTGAAGGTGCAACGGAGCGCGGCGATGCCGTGCATATGCGAACAGGGGGACAACATGGAACAGGCCGAGGCAAGGACGTCGAGGACGGCGGCAGCGCTGTTGTGCATTGTGCTGGCGATGCTGTTGGCACCGGTCGGATTCATCGTGTCCGAGGTCTGGGCCCAGATGACAGCCTACTCCCGGCCCGGCGGTGTGCTGGTGGCTGCGGATCCGCTCTCCGATGCGGTCGCCGCGACACCGGCGGAGTTCCGGGTCGACGAATCCGGCGCGGCCACGTATTCCGTACCGCTCTTTACTGTCCCCGGCACCGCCGGCGTCGCACCGCAGCTGTCGTTGAACTATTCCAGTCAGGGCGGCTACGGCCCGATGGGCCGCGGCTGGTCGGTGGGCGGCCTGTCGGCGATTTCGCGGTGCCGTGCCACGCGCGAGGCGGGCGATTTCCTGGTTGAGGCCGCAACGCCCGACGGCAATCCGCGTCCGATCAACTTCACCGCCTCCGATCGCTTCTGTCTGGACGGACAACGCCTCATCGCCAGCACCACCAACACGTGTCCTGCCGCACCGGGCATGGCAGTGCAGGAACTGCGCACCGAACTCGAGTCTTTTCAGCGAGTGTGCGTTTACCAAGCCAGCAGCGGAACTGGCCCGGCCTTCTTCACCGTCGAGCGCAAGGACGGCTCCACCAGTTGGTACGGCGATCGTGACCGCAACGCCAGCGCCAACCGCCCGGATGGCTACTTCGAGAGCACGGCCATCGGCCAGACCACGAAGGCCCTGTCCTGGGCGCAGACCCGGTTCCAGGATTCCACCGGCAACACCATCGACTATCACTACCTCAAGAACCCCGCCGGCGCCGGCACCGGCGAGCACCTGATCAGCGAGGTGCGCTACACCGGCAAGGTGGCGCTGGCCGGCCAGGGCGCGCCCGCATCCGATCCGTTCGCGAAGGTCGTCTTCCACTATGCCGCCCGCGCCGCCGCGGCCCAGGGCAGGGGCTACGCCTCGGGCGGCCTGCTGACCCAGAGCCAGCAGCTGGAGGGCATCACCTCCTGCGGGACGCCCGATTGCGCCGTCGGCTCCCAGGTGCGCCACTACTTGCTGAGCTACCTGCCCAGCCCTTCGGGCAACGGGCAGCAGACCCTCGTCGGCCTGCAGGAGTGCCGGGACACGCGCGCCGAAGTCTGCGCGTCGCCGACGACGTTCGAGTGGAGCATGGCGCTGCACGATTTCTCGACCAGCGAGTCGGTCGGCAATCTCACGACCGGCAGCGTATCGCTGGCCAGCGACCACTTCCGCGGCTACAAGCTGGGCGACATCAACGGCGACGGCCGCCCGGACCTGGTGATCCAGTACCTGGCGGGCAACTATGGGACGGGCTGTCCCGGAGGCACTTGGCTCATCACCGCGCTGGGCACGCTCAACGGTGCCGGGCAGCCCACGTTCGGCAACCTTATTTTCAATTGCGTGTCCGCCAACATCACCAGCCGCGGTGATGGCGCCTGGCACCTGCTCGACTACAACGGCGACGGGCGGGATGACCTCTTCGTCTCCAGCGCGACGGGAACGGGCTGGCGCGTGCACCCGTCGAACGGCGTCCACTTCGACATGACCACGAACCTGATCGCCGGGCTGTCGCCGGCGATTCCGTCCGTCGCTTCGGAGTGGTCCCAGGTGCAGCTGGCCGACCTCAACGGCGACGGCCTGACCGACATCGTCTATCCGCGGGACGGCTTCATGAAGACCCGCCTGATGGAACGGCTGACGGGAGGATTTGCATGGGGGGACGAGCGGAAGGTCGAGGTCGACGAGTCGACCCTGCAGCCGCCCGCGTTTGGCTGCGACGACTTCTTCAACCCGGACGTACGTCACTGCCAGACCCACATCTCGGGGATGCCGACCACCAAGACCGGCTTCATGCAGATGACCGATCTCAATGGCGATGCGGCCTCCGACCTGCTCATCCGCGTCACCACCGAGGCGGAGGTGTGGACGAACTATCCCGGGTGCATCCGGGAGGTGCATCGGGGCGCCGACCGTTCGCCGGGGACGGGCTACATCGACCGCTACGAGGATCCCGACGAACCTGCCCCGATGGCCCCGGCGGCATTCCAGGATCCGTGCTGGAGCGCGGAGCGATCCGATCTGATGTATGGGCTGGGGGTCGACGAGCGGGATCCGGTCAAGCTCGTTCTCAAGAACCTCGTCACCCTCTCGACGGGCAACCCACACGCCATCGTGTTCGCGGACACCAATGGCGATGGCCTGTCCGATCCGATCCTGCGCGGGACAAGCACCCAGGACTGGTGGCACCGGATCAACAACGGGCAGTACCTGACCGGGAGCAGCATACTGCCGTTGACGAGCTACCGCGACCAGGCCCGGTTCGTCGATGTCACCGGCGATGGTCGCGCCGACCTGCTGCACCTGGTCAACTACGGCAGCTACAAGGCCTATGCCATGCGCCGGGCCATGCCCGACGGCAGCTTTGCTGCCTCCACGTCATTGCCCGGCAACAATGCCCGCCTGTGCAGCGGCAGCGGCTGCAACGAGCAGTTGCGGATTCCGATCTTTGCGGACTTCGACGGCGATGGGCAGGTCGACTTCCTGTCCATGGACATCGGCTCGGCCAACATCGGCCTGTACTTCTCGCGCAGCAGCCAGCGCTTCGTGCCGCGCGATGTCATCGTCCGCATCACCAATGGCTTCGAAGCGAAGACCGAGCTGGCCTATGCCCCGCTGACCAACACGGCGGTGTATCGCCGGTCGACCGGAGCGCGCAACGGCCTGACCTGGGGGCGCGGTTCACCGGTGGCGGACTTCCTGGCCCCGATGTACGTGGTCGCCCGTGCCTCCAGCAGTGCGCCGGTCGCGGGCAACGCCAATGCGATGGCCTCGGTGTACTACCGCTACGCCAATGCCCGCGTGCAGGCCGGCGGCCGCGGCTTCCTCGGCTTCGAGACCATCGAGACCATCGACCCGAACCAGACCGGCGGCCACGTCGTCACGACGACGACCTATGCCCAGAACTTCCCCTTCGTCGGCATGCCGATGCGGACGAAGAAGAGCGCGGTCAGCGGCGCCTACACCGTGCCGGCCTGCCTGACGGGCACCATCAGCAACGCCTGCTTCGGCACCCCCGGACAGACGCACCCCGATCTCGGCGGCAGCTGGTTCTCCGACAGCTGGCAGTCCTGGGAGGTGGCGCCTGCCAGCCTCGCGTCACAGGCGCCACTGCACGTGCGGACGCTGGGCACCGAAGAGTTCCAGCGCGATCCCTTCACCGGCGCACAGACCGGCAAGGTCGCCACCGCCTTCGACTATGGCGCCCACGGCAACGTCAGCCAGACCATCGTCGACACCTACACCGGATCGGCCACGACGCCGACCGCGACCGTCATCACCGGCAACACCTACGGCGACGACGTGGCCAGGTGGCGCCTGGGCCGCCTGACCGCCAGCACCATCACCCACCGTCGCCCGGGCCTGCCCGATGTCGTGCGCACCACCGGCTTCAGCTACCAGATGAGCGGCGCCACGACCGGCCTGCTGACCGAGGAACGGCTGCAGCCCGGCGGCGCAGCGAACCTCGCCTCGGCCAAGGCCTACCAGCTCGACGACTACGGCAACCGCCTGCAGTCCACCACCTGCGCCGGTCCGGCGACGCCGTGCACGACCGGCGGCATGCTGTTCCAGCCCACGACCGCCACCCACATCCGCCGCTATGCGCGGGTGGCGTACGACGAACGCGGCCGGTTCCCGGTGGCGACGTACGAGCCGTTCCGCAGCGAGACCGGCAGCATCGAAGCGCGCACGAGTTACGTCGCCGCCCGCGACGCCTTCGGCGAGGCCATCGACGTCCTCGATGTCAACAACGTCCGCAGCTACGCGGTGAAGGGCATCCTGGGCCGCGACTACTACGCCTGGCAGCAGACCACGCCCGGCGGCCGCCCGAACAACAGCGGCGTGCGCTCGCTGACCACCTACCGCACCTGCGCGCAGGTGAATTGCCCGGCAGGCGCCGCCTTCCGCCAGCAGGTGGAAGTCACCGCCGGCCCACGCAAGTGGACGTACTTCGATGTCCTCGGCCGGCCCGTGCTGCAGGCCGGTGAGACGGCCAACATCGGCGTGTCCGGCAAGGATGTCTCGGCCGCCTGCACCGACTACGACACCGTCGGCCGCCCGCGCCGCGTGTCCAACCCATTCTTCCTCGCCGGCACCGCCGGCCTCGACGGTCCGACCGGCCTGGCCGGCGTGTGCAGTGCAGTCGCCCGGCAATGGACGGTCACGACCTATGACGTGCTCGGCCGCCCGGTGCTGGTGCAGGCCCCGGACAGCAGCCAGGCCAGCGTCGGCTACGCCGGCCTGACCACGACGAAAACCGATCCGCGCGGCAAGGCCACCACCGAGACCCGCAACGGCCTGGGCGAAGTGGTGGCCGTCACCGATGCCGCCGGCCTGAGCGTGCACTACGCCTTCGATGCCGCCGGCAACATCGTGAGCGTCAGCCGCAACGCCGGCGCCGGCGTGATCGCCAACACCTTCGTCTACGACGTGCTCGGCCGCAAGGTGCAGCAGCACGATCCGGACACGGGGACCACCAGCTTCGAGTACAACGCCCTGGGCGAGCTGACCGCCCAGATCGACGCCCTGGGCCATCGCAGCGAACATGCGATCGATGCAAGGGGCCGCATCTGGCGGACCACGGTCAAGGACTTCAGCGGCCTGACCGAGACCGAGTCGAGCTTCACCTTCGACACCAGTGTGATGGGGAGCAATACGCTCGGCCAGCTGACCCGGGACACGATCAGCGGCACCTACGCCGGCTGGTCGGGGCAGCCGGACACGGCGCTGGCCTTCGACCGGGAGCACTACTTCGATCCCCTGGGCCGTCCCGTGGGCGGCACGGTGCAGCTGGACAGCCAGGTGTTCGGGGCAGGGATCGAGTACGACGCGCTGGGCCGGCCGCAGCGCGCCATGGATGCCAGCGGGCAGGCAGTCAAGACCGAGTACGGCCCGCGCGGGCACGCGCTGGCGCTGTGCGCCACGGACCTGATGACCGACTTCACCCTGACCTGCGCAGGGGCCGACACCCACCAGCGCACGCTCGAGACCGACGCCTGGGGCAACGTCACCCGCGAGCGCCGGGGCAACAGCGCGGCGCTGGAGGTGGCGCGCACGGTCTGGGCCGACACCGGCCGTGTGGCCTCGATCTGCGCCGGCAATAGCAGTTGCAGCCTGGTCAACGAGCAGTACGGCTGGGATGCCGCCGGCAACCTCAGCTCGCACCTGAAGGAACAGCGCTACCTCGAAACCTTCACCTACGACGACCTCAACCGCCTGTCCACCGGCACCTTGCTGATGCGCAATGGCGTGACGGTGAACCAGGCGACGCTCGCGGTCGGCTACGACGCGCTGGGCAACATCTGCAGCCGCAACGGGACCGGGTATGGCTATGGCGCCAGTGCCGGCTGCTCGGGCGCCGCCGGGATGGCGGCGATGCCGGTGGCGGTGCTGCAGGGATCTCAGCCGATATCCTCCGCAGGAATGCCGGAGGCATCCAGGCGCCAGACAGCGCAGAGCGAACCGCGCACCACCCGGGCCGCCGTGGCCTGGCAGGTGCCTGCGGTCTGGCGCGAGCGGTTCGCGCACCACGCGCCCGAGCGCAGCAGCAGTCGCGGCCGGGACCGGGATCGCGACCGTCCCTCGTTCATGGACGACGACGCGGGCTGGGGGCTGGCGCACGGCATTGTCTCGGACACGGGACAGAGAAGTACGTCGTTCTGGTCCACGACGCAACGCCCGGAATCCGGCACACCTTCTGCGAGCCAATCGACCGTCTCCAAGTCCACGACCGTCTCGCTGATGTCGGCCGGCAGCGGCGGCCCGCACGCGG
>DAOMPM010000044.1:0-26841 GCA_035444805.1 Luteimonas sp.
CGCGAAGGCGGGGATCCAGTGACTTGTACGTCGTTGAAGGACAAAGACGCGGGGGCCCCGCCTTCGCGGGGATGACGAGCAGAAAAGCACCTTGATTGGCGTTGCCGTAGCATGGCGGCAGTCGCAGGCGCGCGGAGAATGGCATGGGCAAGCGGTTCTGGATCTGCGGCATCGTGATGGCGTTCGCCGCGCTGATGATCTCGTTCCTGATCCACGCGCTGCTGCTCGGCGCCGACTACGAGGCGCTCGGCCCCATGTACCGCGACGCCGCCGACGGCGAACGCCATTTCCCCTGGCTGCTGCTCGCACATGCGCTGCTGGGCTTCGCGATGACCTGGATCTTCGCCCAGGGCGTTTCCGCGGAACGGCCGACGCTGGCGCAAGGGCTGCGCTTCGGCCTGGCGATGGCGCTGTTCGCGACCGTACCCGGCTACCTCGTCCACTACGCCGTGCAGCCGCTGCCGCTGGCGCTGGTGGCGAAGCAGGTCGCCTACGGCACGCTCGGCATGCTGCTGCTCGGCGCGCTGCTGGCCTGGCTGCAGCCGCGGCGGCGCGCACTGCGCGAACCGGCCTGAAGCGCCAGCAGGCGTTCAGGCGCCGGCCGCACACTGGTCGCGACCCTCTCCCTTGCAGGCCTGCCCATGCGCCTCACGCGCCCCGCAACGTCCGTCCTCCTCCTGTCCACGCTGCTCACGCTGATCGCCGGCTGCGCGACCATGGGCGCAGTCTCGGCCTGGCTCAACGACCGCGTGGCGTTCGCCCCGCCGCAGCTGCAGCGCTACCTCGACCACCGCTTCCCGCGTTCGTTCGACAAGCTCGGCGGACTGGTGACGGTCACGCTCGACAATCCGCGCCTGACGATCCCCGCCGGCGATTCGCGCCTGCGCCTGGACTTCGACGTCGGCCTCGGCGCGCTCGGCAGCCAGGGCGCGACCACGGGCCGCTTCGCCCTGGCCAGCGGCCTGCGCTACGAACCGGCGACGCAGGGCCTGCACCTCGACAATCCGGAGCTGCTGCAGTTCGAACTGCCCGGCTCGGGCGAACTGATGCGCGGCGGCTCGCGCGCGATCGTCAACAGCCTGCTGGCCGAGTTCGCGCGCAGCGAACCGGTCTACCGCCTCGACGACGACCTGCTGTCGAAGCTGCCTGCCGGCAAGCGCATCGGCAACGTCGACATCGAGCGCAGCGCCATCGTCGTCCACCTGGATCGCTGAGATGGCGCGCACCTGTCCCGACTTCCGCACGACGACGGCGATGCTGCTTGCGCTGCTGTGCGCGGTCGCGCTGCCCGGCTGCGGCGATGGCGACAAGGCCGCCGCCGGCGCATCGACCGAGACACCGCTGCCCGGCCCGCAGTCGGCCGGTGGCGCGGTCACCGACATGCCGGAGCAACCCGGCCCCGGCGGCGTGCCGCTGTCGGGCGAAGCGCCCCCCCTGCCGCCGGCGCTGCTGCCGGCCGACGAACGCTTCGGCCTGCCGCCGCTCGAGGACAACCCCGAGGCGGGACTGACCGCGGACGATCCGGCCGCGATGGAGGAACCAACGCCAGCGGATGCCGCCGCCGTCGTGCGCGACTACTACGCCGCGATCGGCGCCCGCGACTTCGCCCGCGCCTGGGCGCTGTGGTCGGACGATGGCCGCGGCAGTGGACAGTCGCCGGCGCAGTTCGCAGCGGGATTCGCCGACGCCGTCCGCATCGAGGCAACGGTGGGCGAACCCGGCCCGGTCGAGGCCGCCGCCGGCTCGCGCTACGTGGAGGTGCCGGTCGGCATGAGCACCGTCGACGCCGATGGCCGCGTGCGCCGCTACGCCGGCCGCCACCTGCTGCGCCGCGCGGTGGTCGACGGCGCGACTGCGCAACAGCGGGCCTGGCGCATCGCGTCGGTGGCCTTGAAAGAAGCGGTCGAGCAGTAGTGCAGGAGCGCCCCATGGGCGCGATCCTGTCGCGATGATGCCTTGGACGCTCAGGCTGCCACGGGTCGCGGGCATGGCCCGCTCCTACATCCTTCTTTTTGATCGCGCGGGTGTCAGCCCTTGCTCTTGCCCTTGGGCTGCAGCATCGTCCCGGTGCACTTCTTCGAGCCGCACTTGCAGGCCCACAGCTTCTTCAGCTTGGCCGTGTGCGGTTCGTCGAGGGTGATGCCGTAGTTGTAGGTCAGCTCCTCGCCAGGCTTGATGGTGCGCAGGGCGTGGATGTACACCTTGTCCTTGCGGCGGCGGTCCTTCGCGTCCTCTTCGATCTCCGACTCGCAGTTCGGATCGCAGCTGTGGTTGATCCAGCGCGCGACGTTGCCGCCGACGTTGGCGTCGACCACGTAGTCGTCGTTGAGGGTGAACAGGAAGGTGTGGCCGTCCTCGTCGTCGTCGCCGTACTCCTCGTCCACCTCGTCGTGGGTGCGCAACGTGCCCTTGTAGCGGACGATGCGCTCGCCCTTGCTGATCGTCTCGGTGGCGAACACGCCATTGCCATGGATCTGCGACAGGCGGGCTTCGATCTTCTTTTTCTTCTTCAGCATCACGGACGGTATCGGCGGCGGAAGCCGGTATTGTCTCACGAGTTCGCGCGATCACCGCCGGGGCGACGCCGGACTCCGAGCCGGCGCCACCGTGCTTGCAACTGGCGGTGGCAGATGCCGCCCCTACTCACCAGGGCCGGATGCCCGTCCAGTAGGCGGCCATGGCCAGGCCAAAGGCGGTCCAGGCCATCCCCTTCACGCCGCGCGCCGCGCGCCACAGCAGGAAGGTGGCGGCGGCCACGAGGGCGGCCTTGAACAGGTCGCCGTGGCGCGCGCCGGTGGTGGTGCCGCTGCCGTGGATCGTCTGCATGTCGTCTGCCTCCCGTGCGCTGTCCCCGATTGGACGGGTCCATGGTCGCGTCGGCGGCGCGGCGACGGCAGTCGCGGCTGTCAGCCATTGCGACTGACAGGCGTCACCTCCAGCGCCCGTCGCCGCATGAACGCGAGGATGCCGGCAATTGAGCCGCGCGCCGCGAAAGCGTACAATTTTGGTCCGCTTTCGAGAATGGTTCACATCCGTGCTCCGCGTCACCCGCCTCACCGACTACGCCACCGTCGTCATGACCGTGCTCGCCGCGCGGCCGGAGGAGGTGCTGAGCGCGAGCGACCTGGCCGAACGCGCCGGCCTCGAGGGCCCGACCGTCAGCAAGCTGCTCAAGCCGCTGGCCCAGGCCGGCCTGGTCGAGGGCTTCCGCGGCGTGCACGGCGGCTACCGGCTGGCGCGGCCGGCGGCGGACATCACCCTGTTCGAGATCGTCGAGGCGATGGAAGGCCCGCTGGCGATGACCGAATGCAGCCTCGACCACGGCGAATGCGGCATCTCCGACCAGTGCGGCGTGCGCGGCAACTGGCGCCGGATCAACGACGTCGTCGCCGAAGCCCTGCGCGGCGTGAGCCTGGCGCAGATGCTCGGCGACGCTCCCCTCCCCCAGCAACGCAGTCCCGGCCGGCGCATCGACGCACGCCTGGCCAACGCGTAGGGCGGGTCTCGACCCGCCATGCAGACCATGCACACACCTCAGGCAGCCCCCATGGCCACCGAACTCGCCGAACAACCCACCGCCGATCGCCCGCTGCAGAACGAGGCGATCCACGAACAGCTAGGCCGCCGCTACGAGGCCGGCTTCGTCACCGACATCGAGTCCGACTCGCTGCCGCCGGGCCTCGACGAAGACACCATCCGCGCGCTCTCGGCCAAGAAGAACGAGCCGGAGTGGATGACGCAGTGGCGCCTGGCCGCCTACCGCCACTGGCTGACCATGCCGGTGCCGCACTGGGCCAAGCTGAAGATCGCGCCGATCGATTTCCAGGCGATCAGCTATTACTCCGCGCCCAAGGCCAAGTACGCCTCGCTCGATGAAGTGCCGCAGGAGCTGATCGACACCTACGACAAGCTCGGCGTGCCCCTGCACGAGCGCGCGAAGCTGGCCGGCGTGGCGGTGGACGCGGTGTTCGACTCGGTCAGCGTCGGCACCACCTTCCGCAAGGAGCTGGCCGAGAAGGGCGTGATCTTCTGCTCGATGTCCGAGGCCATCGCCGAGCACCCGGAGCTGGTGAAGCAGTACCTCGGCACCGTGGTACCGACCGGCGACAACTACTTCGCGGCGCTGAACTCGGCGGTGTTCTCGGACGGCTCGTTCGTGTTCATCCCCAAGGGCGTGCGCTGCCCGATGGAGCTGTCCACCTACTTCCGCATCAACGCCGGCCACACCGGCCAGTTCGAGCGCACCCTGATCATCTGCGAGGACAGGGGCCAGGTGTCCTACCTCGAAGGCTGCACCGCGCCGATGCGCGACGAGAACCAGCTGCACGCGGCGGTGGTCGAGCTGGTCGCGCTGGAAGACGCCGAGATCAAGTACTCGACGGTGCAGAACTGGTATCCGGGCGACGAGAACGGCGTCGGCGGCATCTACAACTTCGTCACCAAGCGTGCCGAATGCCGCGGCGCGCGCAGCAAGGTGGTGTGGGCGCAGGTGGAAACCGGCTCGGCGATCACCTGGAAGTACCCGAGCTGCGTGCTGCTGGGCGACGACTCGTCCGGCGAGTTCCACTCGGTCGCGCTGACCCACCACCGCCAGCAGGCCGATACCGGCACCAAGATGATCCACGTCGGCAAGCGCACCAAGAGCAAGATCGTCAGCAAGGGCATCAGCGCCGGCCGCGGCCAGAACACCTACCGCGGCTTGGTGAAGGTCGCCGCCGGCGCCGAGGGTGCGCGCAACCATACCCAGTGCGACAGCCTGCTGATCGGCAAGCAGTGCGGCGCGCACACCTTCCCCTACATCGAGGTGAAGAACCCGAGCGCCACCGTCGAGCACGAGGCCACCACCTCCAAGATCAGCGACGACCAGATGTTCTACTGCCGCGCCCGCGGCATCTCCGAGGAGGACGCGGTGAGCCTGATCGTCGACGGCTTCTGCAAGCAGGTCTTCCGCGAGCTGCCGATGGAGTTCGCGGTCGAGGCCAAGAAGCTGCTGGACGTATCGCTGGAAGGTTCGGTCGGCTGACGCCGGCCGAACCTTCCCGGGATTCGGGATTGGGGATTCGGGATTCGCAACAGCGTCCGAATTCCCACCCGGGTCCCGCTCTCACGAATCCCCAATCCCCAATCCCCAATTCCGAATCCCATGCTCAAGATCGACAATCTCCACGCCAGCGTTGGCGACCGCGAAATCCTCACCGGCCTCTCGCTCGAGGTGAAGCCGGGCGAAGTGCACGCCATCATGGGGCCGAACGGCGCCGGCAAGTCCACGCTGGGCAACATCATCGCCGGCCGCGACGGTTACGAAGTCACCGAAGGCACGGTCGAGTTTGACGGCAAGCCGCTGCTGGAGCTGGCGCCGGAAGAGCGCGCCGCCGCCGGGGTGTTCCTGGCGTTCCAGTACCCGGTCGAGATCCCGGGCGTGAACAACACCTACTTCCTGCGCAGCGCGCTCAACGCGCAGCGCAAGGCGCGCGGCGAGGAGGAGCTCGACTCGATGCAGTTCCTCAAGCTGGTGCGCGAGAAGCTGTCGGTGCTGCACCTGGACGACAAGCTGCTGCACCGCGGCGTCAACGAGGGCTTCTCGGGCGGCGAGAAGAAGCGCAACGAGATCTTCCAGCTAGCGGTGCTGGAGCCGCGCCTGGCGATCCTCGACGAGACCGATTCGGGCCTGGACATCGACGCCCTGCGCCACGTCGCCGACGGCGTCAACGCGCTGCGTTCGCCGGAGCGTTCGTTCGTGGTCATCACCCACTACCAGCGCCTGCTCGACTACATCAAGCCCGACGTGGTGCACGTGCTGGCCGACGGCCGCATCGTCGAATCCGGTGGGCCGGAGCTGGCGCAGCAGCTCGAGGAGCACGGCTATGCCTGGATCGCCGGGCGCGAGACGCCGGAGGCGGCGGCGTGAGCAGTCCCCTGCTTGAATCGCTGTCCGCCGGATTCGCCGGCGACCCGGCGCGCCGCAGCCTGCTCGATGCCGCGCTGCGCGACGGCCTGCCCGGCCCGCGCAGCGAGCGCTGGAAGTACACCTCGCTGCGCGCGCTGGAGCGGCGCAGCTTCGACGTCGCCGGCGCCACGCCCGCCATCGAGCCCGAGCTGCTGGCGGACATTCCGACGCCGCGCCTGGTGTTCGTCAATGGACGCTTCGACGCCTCGCTCTCGCATCCGGATGCGCTGCCACCCGGGCTCACGCTGGAGACCGGCGTCGGTGACGCCGCCACGGCCACCACCGATGCGGACGAGTCCCCGCGCGCGACCGGTGACGACGTGTTCGCCCGCCTCAACGCTGCCCTCGCGCACGACGGCGTACGCCTGCGCGCGGACGCCGGCGCACAGCTGGCGCGACCGCTGCACCTGGTCTTCGTCGGCGCGCCGGTGGCCGGCGACCTGGCCTGGCACCTGCGCCACCGCATCGAAGTCGGCGCGGGCGCGACGCTGCGCCTGATCGAGCACCATCTCGCCGCCGGCGCGCACCGCCACCTCGACAACAGCCTGCTGTCCATCGACATCGCCGATGGCGCCACCCTCGAACACGCGCGCATCCAGCACGCGGCCGATGGCGCCACGCTGTTCACCCGCACCGAGGCGACCCTGCAGGCGGACGCACGCTACCGCCGCGTCGACCTCGAGCTCGGCGGCGCGCTGTCGCGGCACGAGTTGAACGTGCGCCTCGCGGGCGAGCGCGCCACCCTCGCCGCGCACGGCGTGCTGCTGGCCACCGGCCGCAGCCACGTCGACACCCGGCTGGGCATCGAGCACGTCGCCCGCGATACGACCTGCGAACTGCTGTGGCGCGGCATAGGCGCCGGCCGCGGCCGCGCCGTGTTCCACGGCGGCATCACCATCCACGAAGGCGCCGACGGCAGCGACGCGCGGCTGTCGAACAAGAACCTGCTGCTCTCGCCCACCGCCGAGATCGACACCCAGCCAGTGCTGGTGATCCACGCCGACGAAGTGCAGGCCGCGCACGGCGCCACCGTCGGCCAGCTCGACGCGAACGCGCTGTTCTACCTGCGCGCGCGCGGGCTGCCGCAGGACGAGGCGAAACAGCTGCTCACCGCGGCCTTCTGCCGCGAGCCGCTGGTGGCGGTGGAGGACGCGGTCGTGCGCGATGCGCTGCTGGCGCGCCTGGACGCGGCGCTGGAGGCGCTGTCGGCATGAACGCGCCACGCTTGACGCACGCCGATGCCGGCCTTGCTCAGAACGCGGGGGATGGAGCCGACGGGATTGACTGGGCGCGCGTGCGCGAGGACTTTCCGCTGCTCAAGCGCGAGGTCCACGGCAAGCCGCTGGTCTACCTTGACAGCGCCAACACCTCGCAGAAGCCGGCGGCCGTGATCGAGGCGGTCGACGCCTTCTACCGCCGCCACAACGCCAACGTCAGCCGCGCCGTGCACCAGCTCGGCAGCGAGGCGACCGAGGCCTACGAAGCCGCGCGAAAGGCGCTGGCGCGCTTCCTCAGGGTGCGTGCCGACGAACTGGTGCTGTGCAGCGGCACCACCTTCGCGATCAACCTGGTCGCGTACTCGTGGGCGCTGCCGCGGCTGCAGGCCGGCGACACGATCCTGGTCTCGCGCATGGAGCACCACGCCAACATCGTGCCCTGGCAGCTGGTCGCGCAGCGCACCGGCGCCACGATCCGCGTCGCCGAGATCACCGCCGAGGGCGCGCTCGACCTCGAAGCGCTGCAGCGCGCGATGACCGCGGACGTCAAGCTGCTCGCCGTCACCCACACCTCGAACGTGCTGGGCACGGTCAACCCGGTGCGCGAGATCTGTCGCGAGGCGCGCCGGCGCGGCATCGTCACCGTGGTCGACGGCTCGCAGGCGGTGCCGCACCGGCCGGTGGACGTGGCCGCGATCGGCTGCGACTTCTACGCCTTCACCGGCCACAAGATGTGCGGCCCGACCGGCACCGGCGCGCTGTGGGCGCGGCGCGAACACCTCGAGGCGATGCCGCCATTCATCGGCGGCGGCGAGATGATCAAGGAAGTCAGCTTCGACGGCACCGTGTTCAACGACCCGCCGCACAAGTTCGAGGCGGGCACGCCCAACATCGCCGGCTTCGTGGGCCTGCGCGCGGCGGTGGACTACCTCGAAGGCGTCGGCATGGACCACATCGCCGCGCGCGAGACCGAATTGCTGGCGCACATGACCGAAGCGCTGCAGGGCGTCGACGGCCTGCGCATCATCGGCACCGCGCCGGAGAAGGCGGCGGTGGTCTCGTTCCTGGTCGAGGGCGCGCACGCACACGACCTGGCCACCCTGCTCGACCTGGAAGGCGTCGCGATCCGCTCCGGCCAGCACTGCGCGCATCCGCTGCTGCAGTTCTACGGCGTCGCCGCCACCTGCCGCGCCTCGGCCGCGTTCTACAACACGCACGAGGAGATCGATGCCTTCGTCGCGGCGCTGAGGAAAGTACGGCGGCTGCTGGGTTGAAGCGTTGGCTGCAGCCGTCATTCCTCGCCTTCCAACCTGTCATCTCGAACGCAGTGAGAGATCTGCTTGCGATGTCGCATGGCGCGGCGACGAGAGCAGATCTCTCACTGCGTTCGAGATGACAGGGGTTTTCTACCGCGTTCTGGATACCCCGGGGCACGCGCCACCGGCCAACTGATCGCCGTAAGATCTCCTCATGGATTCCTCACCCTTCCGCACCGCCACCGACGCCGACGTCCCTGCCCTCGTCGCGCTCGTCACCTCCGCCTACCGCGGCGAGGCCAGCCGCGACGGCTGGACCACCGAAGCCGACTTCCTCGACGGCGCCCGCATCGACCCGGAGGTGCTGCGCGCCGACCTCGCGCGTCCGCGCAGCCGGGTGCTGGTGGCGGAGGACGACAGCGGCCTGGCCGCGTGCGCGCATGTTGCCGAGGAGGACGGCGCCGGCTATTTCGGCATGTTCGCGGTCCGCCCGCGGCTGCAGGGCAGCGGCCTGGGCAAGACCCTGCTGGCCGAGGCCGAGCGCATCGCGCGCGAGGACTGGTCGCTGCCGGCGATGCGCATGACGGTGATCGACCTGCGCGAGGCGCTGATCGCCTTCTACGAGCGCCGCGGCTACCGCCGCACCGGCCAGTTCAAGCCCTTCCCCTACGGCGATCCCCGCTTCGGCATCCCGCTGCGCGACGACCTGCGCTTCGAGTTGCTGGAGAAGCGCCTCGACCGGAGCGGCGCATGAGCGGCGACACCTGGACCTTCGTCTGCACCACGGCCGAACTGCTGCCCGGCGAGATGAAGACCGCGTTCGACGAGGTCACCGGCGCCGGCATCGTGGTGTTCAACCTCGACGGCGATCTGTACGCACTCGAGGACAAGTGCACCCACGAGGACTTCGAGCTGTCGGCCGGCGCCTTCGAAGCCGCTGACGGTACGGTGGAGTGCGTGCTGCACGGCGCCCGCTTCGACATCCGCGACGGCCGCGCGCTGTGTGCACCGGCCTACGAGCCGGTTGCCAAATTCCCGGTCCGGACCGGGGACGGCGGCATCTGGACTCGCGACGACCGGGATTCGTAAGGAAATTGTTGCGATAGCGAATCATTCTCATTAGCATTATCGATGAACCGGGGCCGAACCCCCTGCATCGAGCCGAGAATGAATCCCACGCTGCGCGTCTCTCCCCTTGCCGCCGCCCTGCTGCTGGCCGTCTCCACCCCGGCCCTGGCCGACGTGGCGCTCGACAACGCCGCCACCGATCTGGACGCGGTCCACGTCCTTGGACAGCGCATACCGGGCTACGACACCAGGAACAGCCGCACCGCGACCAGGACCGACACGCCCCTGCTGGACGTGCCGCAGTCGATCACCGTCGTGTCGCAGCAGCAGATCCGGGACCTGGCGATCCAGGGCATGGCCGACGGCGTGCGCTACGTCCCCGGCATCGGCATCACCCAGGGCGAAGGCAATCGCGACGGCCTGGTGTTCCGCGGCAACAGCTCGACCGCGGATCTTTTCATCGACGGCATGCGCGATGACGTGCAGTACTTCCGCGACACCTACAACATCGACCGCATCGAAGCCTTCAAGGGCCCGAACGCGATGATCTTCGGCCGCGGCAGCCCCGGTGGCCTGCTCAACCGCGTCAGCAAGCTTGCGCATTGGGACAATGCCCGCGAAATCGGCCTGCAGGTCGGCTCCTGGGACAAGAAGCGCCTGACCGCCGACCTCAACCACGCGATCAACGATGCCGCGGCCTTCCGCGTCACCGGCGTCTACGAGGATTCCGAAGGCTTCCGCAACGGCTTCGAGCTCAAGCGCGAAGGCATCAACCCGACGCTGTCGCTGCGCCCGGGCGAGAACACCCTGGTTACGCTCGGCTACGAGTACTTCCATGACGAGCGCATCGCCGACCGCGGCATCCCGAGCGACCCGACCGCGTTCAACGGCACCCGCCATCCGCTCGAAACCGACCGCGAGACGTTCTTCGGCGATGCCGCCGGCAGCCCGACCTGGGTGGACGTGAACGCGTTCAACGCCCTGGTCGAACACGACTTCGGCAACGGCATGCTGCTGCGCAACCGCACCCGCCATGCCGAGTACGACAAGCTGTACCAGAACGTGTTCCCGGGCAGCATCAACATGGCCGCGAACACGGTCGCCCTGGCCGCGTACAACAACGCCACGCAACGCCAGAACCTGTTCAACCAGACCGACCTGGTGTTCAAGGCAAGCACGGGCGCGGTCGAACACACGCTGCTGGTCGGCGCCGAGTTCGGCCGCCAGGAAACCGACAACCTGCGCATGACCGGCAGGTTCGCCGCGCCAGCCCAGGCGCCATGCCTGGCCGGCAGCACCGCCACGAGTTGCCTGGTGTCGCTGGCCAAGCCGTCGGTCCCGGTGCCGGTGACCTATACCAACAGCGGCAACGACGCCCACAACACCGGCGTCACCAGAGTCGCTGCGGTCTACGTGCAGGACCAGATCGAATTCTCACCGCAGTGGGCGGCCGTCGTTGGTCTGCGCTACGACCGCTTCGACGTCGACTTCCGTGACCTGCGCGTATCGACCAGCCCGGCGAACCGCGACCTGTCGTCGTCGGATGGCCTGCTGTCGCCGCGCGTCGGCCTTGTCTACAAGCCGGTCGAGAACGTCTCGCTGTACGCCAGCTATGGCATCACCCACATGCCGCGATCGGGCGAACAGATGGCATCGCTGTCGCCGACCACCCAGGCGCTGGATCCGGAAGAGTTCGAAAACCACGAAATCGGCGCCAAATGGGACATCGCCCCGGACCTGGCCGCCAGCGTCGCGCTGTATCGCCTCAACCGGAGCAACGTCGCGGTGGTCGATCCGGCCGACCCGACACGGATGCTCCTGTTCAGCGGCGACGCCCAGCGCAGCGAGGGCGTCGAACTGTCGCTGGGCGGCCGGGTGACCGAGGCGTGGCAGGTCATCGCCAGCTACACCTGGCAGGACGCGGAGATCATCCGCGATTTCTCCGGCGCGACCAGGGGCACCCGGCTGGCGCAGACCCCGGAGCAGTCGGTCGGGGTGTGGAACCGCTACGACTTCTCGCCGAACTGGGGTGTGGGCCTGGGTGCGATTCATCGCAGCGATTCCTTCGCCAGCACCAGCAACGCGGTGACGCTGAAGAGCTACACCCGCTACGACGGCGCCGTGTACTACAACGTCAACGACAGCATCGGCCTGCAGCTCAACGTCGAGAACCTGTTCGACAAGAAGTACTACCCGTCGGCGCACAGCGACAACAACATCAGCACCGGCTCGCCACGCGGGTTCTACCTGAGTGCGAACTTCAGGTTCTGACTGGATCAGGACCGCCACGGATGGCGTTCCGCATGCCTGGATTCCCCGAAGCGGCCAGCCACGCTCTTGTAGGAGCGCCCCATGGGCGCGACCACGCGAGCGGCGTGACGCAGGGATAACGTCGTTGCTCGCCGACATCGCGCGTGGCGATGCGGTCAACCGGGGCGCACCGACCAGTGTTTCGCGGCGCGGGTCGTGGGCATGGCCCGCTCCTACCGGGGTGCGATATGGGCGCGACCGATCACCGTCGCGGATCGATTCGGATCAGCAGCACCTCGCCGCCGCCGTCGACCACGTAGCGGCTGCGCTCCGCGCTCGCGGTGAGCAGAGCGGTGTCGCCCATCGCCAGCGGCGGCAGCGCGGCGTCGCCGGCAATACGCGCGCGGCCGCCGAGCAGGTGCAGGACCCAGGTCGAGCCAGGATCCACGAACACCACCATCGCTCCCACCAGCGGCCGGTGCCAGAGTTCGGCGCGCACCGCATCGCGGCGCCACATCAGGTTGAAGTCCTCGGTGCGGCCATCGAGCAGTTCGCCGCTGACTGCGCGCTCGCCGGAGAACCGCAGTCGCTGGTGCGGCGGTAGCAGTTCATGCACTTCGCCGTCCCCGAAGTGCAGCCGCAGTCCGTTGCCGCTGAGCAGCACCAGTTCGCGGTCGACCCCGGGAAACGCGGAGAACGGCGCATCCTGCTCGATCTCCGCGATCGACAGCCGCCAGTCCCAGTCCTCGCCGCCCGGTTCGACGTGGATCTCGCGCGTCCAGCCGGCGCCGTTGCGCCAGCGCACACGGCGGTACTCGTTGGCGGGGATCACGCGCGACGGTCCGGGCATGCTGGCAGTGTACGTCGGCGCGATGCTGACGAAACTGGCGAAACCGGGATCGAAGTCGACGTTTCCCGCGTCTTTGCCAAAGAAAGCGGGGGTCAGAGTCGCCTTTCCCACGCGTCATGCGGCATCGGCCAGTAATGGCGGGAAAGTCGACTCTGACCCCGGTTTCTACCCGGCTTCCCCGCCCCCTGGCGTCCCCGCTTCGCAGGCAAGTGGCCGCCCGCCCACGCCTTCCTGGCGTGGAACGGGCGGCAAGGTACATCCCTGTCGCGGCATCCTGCCGGTCCGCGGAGCACTCCCTGCTCCAGCCGCGGAAGCGCGTCCCTGCGCGCCCGTCGACTTGCGGTCAGCGCGTCTGCGCGGTGGCGCGGGTGGCGCCGGTTGCGGCACCGGGGGCCCTCGCCGGCGTCGGCGCCGACACCACGATGCGCTCGCGGTTCTGCTCCACCGTGCGCAGGCCGATGCCCTTCACCTGGGCCAGCTGCTCGGGGCTGCGGAACGGTCCGTTGTCCTTGCGCCAGGCGACGATCGCCTCGGCCTTCGACGGGCCGACGTTGTGCAGCACGCGGTCGAGCGTCGCGGCGTCGGCGGTGTTGATGTTGACCTTCTCCGCGGCGAACGCGGTGCCGAGCAGCGCCAGCGACAGCAGCGCGGAAGCAAACAGGTTCCTGATGTTCATGTGCGATCTCCTTATCCAGCGTTGATGGGGTATCCGTACCGCCGGCAGGCGGGCGCCAGCCGGTATGTGCAGTCTTCCGCAGGCGTCCGGTGCGCGGCATCGCCGGGCCACCCGTCGCACGCCGGAAGAACGCCGCGCAGCCGCGTCAGAAAATCCCTACACGTCGGCCGCGCTAGAATTGCCTCCTACGCTCAGCCGGGACACGCCAGATGGACGCCAGCAGGATCGACCGCTACGTCGCGCAGAAGTGGGACGACGACATCGTCCCGCAGCTCGTCGAGTACATCCGCATCCCCAACAAGTCGCCGATGTTCGACGCCGACTGGGTGGAGCACGGCTACATGGCCGATGCGGTGAAGCTGATGGAAGGCTGGGCGCGGGTGCAGTCGATCCCCGGACTGGTGGTCGAGGTGGTGCAGCTGGAGGGCCGCACGCCGCTGATCTACCTCGAGATCCCGGCCGCGCACGGCGGCAGCAACGACGACTGCGTGCTGCTCTACGGCCATCTCGACAAGCAGCCGGAGATGACCGGCTGGGACGACGACCTCGGCCCATGGAAGCCGGTGCTGCGCGGCGACAGGCTGTACGGCCGCGGCGGCGCCGACGACGGCTACGCGATCTACGGCTCGCTGGCCGCGATCCTCGCCCTGCACGAACAACAGGTGCCGCACGCGCGCTGCGTGATCCTGATCGAGGCCTGCGAGGAGTCCGGCAGCTACGACCTGCCGGCGTACGTCGACCATCTCGCAGACCGCATCGGCCAGCCCTCGCTGGTGGTCTGCCTGGATTCGGGCTGTGGCAATTACGAGCAGCTGTGGTGCACGACTTCGCTGCGCGGCCTGGCCGGCGGCAACCTCACGGTGCAGGTGCTGGACGAAGGCGTGCATTCGGGCGACGCCTCGGGCGTGGTGCCCTCGAGCTTCCGCCTGCTGCGCCAGCTGCTGTCGCGGATCGAGGACGAGGACACGGGGCGCATCCTGCTCGACGGCCTGCATGCGGAGATTCCCGCCGAACGCGTCGCGCAGGCGCGCAAAGTGGCCGAGGTACTGGGCGACGAGGTCTACAGCAAGTTCCCGTTCCTGCCCGGCATGACGCCGATGCACGACGACATCACCGAACTGGTGCTCAACCGCACCTGGCGCCCGGCGCTGTCGATCACCGGCGTCGACGGCATCCCGTCGCTGGCCTCGGCCGGCAACGTGTTGCGCCCGCAGACCGCGGTGAAGCTGTCGCTGCGCCTGCCGCCGACCCTCGACGGCAAGCGCGCCGGCGACCTGCTGCAGGCCGAACTGCTGCGCAATCCGCCGAATGGCGCGAAGGTTACGCTGGCGCTGGAGAAAGCATCGACCGGCTGGAATGCCCCGGCGATGTCGTCGTGGCTGGAGAAGGCGATCGACATGGCCAGCCAGGAATTCTTCGGCAAGCCGGCGATGTACATGGGCGAAGGTGGCTCGATCCCGTTCATGGGCATGCTCGGCGAGAAGTTCCCCGGCGCGCAGTTCATGATCACCGGCGTGCTCGGCCCGCACTCCAACGCCCACGGCCCGAACGAATTCCTGCACATCCCGATGGGCAAGAAAGTCACCGCCTCGGTCGCGCGCGTGATCGCCGAACACCACCTCGCCAGCCAGCGCGGCGAAACCACCGGCGCGGCGGTGGCGGCCGACAGCGGCACCAGGCACGGCGACCACGGCTGCTGCTGACACCTGGGCGGCCGTGGCCACGCCGGCCGATGCCGGTGTGGCCGTTGCCTGCCGGTTCTTGCGTTTGCGCTCCATGACTGGCCGCGACCCCGGCTTGCGGCTGTCCTGTTCCGCGAAGAGGATCCCGCCATGCGCCCTGCCCGCCTGTTGCCCTTCGTCCTGCTTGCCTGCATGAGCGCCGCGCAGGCAACCGAGCCGCCGCTGGCCGCGTTCCCCGCCCCGCCCAAGGGCGAGCCGGTGACCGAAACGAAGTTCGGCATCACCACCGTCGACCCCTACCGCCGGCTGGAAGACCTGAAGGATCCCGAGGTACAGGCCTGGATGAAGGCGCAGGCGGCGCGCAGCCGCACGATCCTCGACGCGATTCCCGGCCGCGCGGACGTGCTTGCGGACATCGATCGCCTGTCCATGGCCGCGACGTCGCAACTGGAGAACGCGGAACTGCTGGAGGATGGCCGCCTGCTGCTGCTGCGTCAGGAGGCCGGGGACGACATCGCGCGACTGATCCTGCGCGAGGGCATCGACGGCGCCCGCGAACGCGTGCTGGTCGATCCGGAAGACTGGCGCAAGCGCACCGGCAAGCCGCACGCGATCAACTATTTCACCGCCTCTCCGGACGGCAGCAAGGTGCTGGTCGGGATCTCCGAGTCGGGCTCGGAACAGGCCGAGGTGCACGTCATCGACCTTGCCAGCGGGAAGACGCTGGAGCCGCCGATCTCGCGCGTGTGGTTTCCACCCTCGTGGCTCCCCGATGGCAGCGGCTTCGCCTACAACCGCATCAACGAGCTCGCACCCGACCAGCCCGTGAGCGAGCGCCAGCTCAACAGCCAGGCCTATCTGCACCGCCTCGGCACCGACGCCGCACAGGACCCCGTCATCTTCGGCAGCCGGCACGATCCGGCGCTCGGCATCACACCCGCGGAAATGCCCTTCGTCGGGTTCTGGGCGGGCAGCGCGTCGATGCTGGCCTCGCCGATGACCGTCGACAGCCGTCTTGTGCTCTACGCCGCGCCGCGCGCGCAGCTGGACGCGGGCCCGATCCGGTGGAAGAAGGTCGTCGACCGCGACCAGCAGGTGCGCAGCTTCGCCCCGCACGGCGAACACCTCTATCTGCTGCGTTCGGACGTGCCCAACCGGCAGATCGAACGCCTGTCGCTGGCGGACGGGTCCCGCGAGATCGTCGTGCCCGAGGGATCTCAGCCGATCGAGCAGATCGCCACACGCGCGGACGCCCTGTATTTCCTGCTCAAGTCCGCGACCGGCGTGGGCTCCGAATTGCGCCGCCTGCCCTGGGGCGCCACGGCGCCCGTCGCCGTCGGACTCCCGGGGCTGCAGTCGGTCTGGATGATGCCCTCGCACGAGAAAGTGCCGGGCATGCTGCTCGGCGGGACGGGCTGGAGCCGCTTCCCGACCGTGGTCAGGGTCGATGCCGATGGCACGGTCGCGGACACCGCGCTGCAGCCGCAGCCGGAAGGCGTCGATCCGGCGTCGCTGACCGTCACCATCGCCGAGGTGCCCAGCCACGACGGCACGCTGGTGCCGCTGTCGATCGTCCACCGCAAGGATCTCGCGCTCGACGGTGGTAACCCCACGTTGCTGCAGGGATACAGCGCCTATGGCTTCAGCACCTCGCCAGGGCTGGTGGCCGACCACTTCGCCTATTTCGACCGCGGCTTCGTCCGCGCGTTCTGCCACGCGCGCGGCGGCGGTGACAAGGGCGAAGCCTGGTACCGCGCCGGCTTCCAGGCCACCAAGTCCAACACCTGGAAGGACTTCAATGCCTGCGCCCAGTACCTGGTCGACAAAGGCTACACCTCGACGTCGAAGCTCGGCGCACTCGGCGGCAGCGCCGGCGGCATCCTGATCGGCAACGCGATGGTCGAGCGTCCCGACCTGTACCGGGTCATGTTCCCCAGCGTGGGCGTGATGGACAGCATCGGCGCCGCCATCCGCGACCCCAACGGACCCGCGAACTGGCCCGAGTTCGGCGATCCGAACACCGAGGACGGCTATCGCTCGCTGCACGGCATGAGCAGCTACCAGAAGCTCCGCGACGGCACGCCCTACCCGGCGACGATGCTGATCCACGGCGCCGAGGATCCGCGCGTGGCGGTGTGGCACTCGAACAAGTTCGCCGCGCGCCTGCAGGAAGCCAGCAACAGCGGACTGCCGGTGCTGCTGCGCCTGGACTACGAGGCTGGCCACGGCATGGGCGCCACCCAGAGCCAGATCAACGCCGAGCGCGCCGACCTCATCAGCTTCATGCTGTGGCAGTTCGGGGACAATGGCTTCCAGCCCGTGCTGACGGAAGCGGGGGCTTCGGCGGACTGAAGCGGGCACAGGACTGGCATCGTCGTACCCATCCTGCCAAGCTTCACGCCACCATCCACATCCACCCCGGGGAGCACGCATGGAACTGTTCGGCAGCAGCAACTGGCTCTACATCATTGTCATCGGCCTGATCGTTGGCGTGGTCGCGCGCCTGATCAAGCCGGGCAAGCAGAACATGGGGATCCTGCTGACCGTTGTGCTCGGCATCGCCGGCGCGCTGTTCGCCGGCTGGATCGGCCGCGCGGTCGGCTGGTATGGCGACGGCCAGGCTGCGGGCCTCATCGCCTCCACGCTGGGCGCGATCGCGCTGCTGTTCATCGTCGGCTTCCTGCGCAAGAAGCGCTGAGCCGGATACGGAAGAAGGAACGGAGCCGGGCGATGCCCGGCTTCTTTCTTTTGCGGGAGCGGGCCATGCCCGTGATCCAGTGCAGCCCAGGCATCGCCGCTCTCCCGGTCGCGCCCATGGGGCGCTCCTACAGTAGGAGCGGGCCATGCCCGCGACCTGTGCAGTCCGGCACCTATCGCGTCCATGGGTGCTCCTGCGCAAGCCTTCGGATCGGCAGCGCCGGCGGTCAGTCGAGAAGGTGCGCAATCACCTGCTGTGCCAGCGCGTCCGCGCTTGCCGCCTGCGTGTCGAGCACGATTTCCGGATCCTCCGGCGGCTCGTAAGGCGAATCGATGCCGGTGAAGTTCGGCAGTTCGCCACGTCGTGCCTTCGCGTACAGCCCCTTCACGTCGCGCCGCTCGGCCTCGGCCAGCGGCGTATCGACGAACACCTCGATGAAGTCGCCGGCGTCGAACAGCGAGCGCGCGGCGCGGCGCTCGGCGCGGAACGGCGAGATGAAGCTCACCAGCACGACCAGGCCGGCCTCGGTCATCAGTTTCGCCACTTCGGACACGCGGCGCAGGTTCTCGACGCGGTCCTCGTCGGTGAAGCCGAGGTCGCGGTTCAGGCCGTGACGCACGTTGTCGCCATCGAGCAGGTAGGTGTGCAGGCCGCGCGCCAGCAGGCCACGCTCGACCAGGTTGGCGATCGTCGACTTGCCCGCGCCCGACAGACCGGTGAACCAGACGCAGCGCGGCTGCTGGCCCTTGAGCGCGGCGCGCGCCTTGCGGTCGACGTCGAGTGCCTGCCAGTGGATGTTGTCGGCGCGGCGCAGGCCGTGGCGGATCATGCCGGCGCCGACCGTGCCACGCGTGATCGGATCGACCAGGATGAAGCCGCCCAGCGCCGCGCTCTCGGCGTAGGGCGCGTAGGCGATCGGTGCATCGAGCGAGAGCGCGATCTCGCCGATCTCGTTGAACTCCAGGCGCTTGGCCGCCAGCGGCTGCAGGCTTTCCGGGTCGTGGCGGAACTTGAGCTCGCTGATCCGCGCGCCGACCGCGCGCGTGCCGAGCTTGATCTGGTAGCGACGACCGGGCAACAGCGGCGCCTCGTCGAACCAGAGCACGTCGGCGACGACTTGGTCGCTGTACGCCAGCGGCGCATCGCCCGCGGCCAGCACGTTGCCGCGACCGGCATCGACCTCGTCGGCCAGCTGCACCGCGACCGCCTGACCGACGCTCGCGGCATCGGCGGCCTTGCCGGACACGGCCAGCGCCGAGATCGTGCTCGATGCGCCGGCGGGTTCGATTCGCACCGCGTCGCCGACGCGCAGCGCGCCCGCGGCCAGCGTGCCCGCCAGCCAGCGCCCGCCGTCCGCATCGCGCAGCACCGACTGCACCGGCAGCCGCAGCGGCAGCGCGGGATCCGGCGCGGCTACTGCCACGGCTTCCAGATGCTCCAGCACGCTCGGGCCGTCGTACCAGGCGATGGCTGGCGAACGTGAGGTGACGTTGTCGCCCACCGCTGCCGCCACCGGGATCGCGACCACGTCAGGCACGCCCAGCTTCGCGGCGTGTTCGCGGAAGCGCGACGCGATGTCGTCGAACACCGCCTGGTCGTAGCCGCCGCGGTCCATCTTGTTCACCGCCAGCAGCACGTGGCGCACGCCGAACAGCGACAGGATTGCGGCATGGCGGAAGGTCTGCGGCAGCAGGCCCCTGGTGGCGTCGACCAGCACGATGGCAAGATCGGCGACCGAGGCACCGGTGGCCATGTTGCGCGTGTACTGCACGTGCCCCGGGCAGTCGGCGATCAGGAAGCGGCGCTTCACCGTCTGCAGGTGCCGCCAGGCCACGTCGATGGTGATGCCCTGTTCGCGCTCGGCGTCGAGGCCGTCGAGCAGCAGCGCGTAATCGATGTCGCCGCCGCGCGTGCCGTGCGTGGCGCTGGCGCGGGCGAGCGCCGCCTTCTCGTCGTCGGGCACGCGGCCGGCTTCGTGAAGCAGGCGGCCGATCAGGGTGCTCTTGCCATCGTCGACGCTGCCGCAGGCGATGAGGCGGAGGAGCCGGGAATCGGCAATCTCGACCCAGGTTCCGGGAACGGCGGTTCCGCCGATTCCCGGATGCTTGTCGATGGCTACGCTACTCATTTCCATTCTTTGACTTCCACTACCTTACATGCCCAAGGGATGTCATCCCGAGCGCAGCGAGGGATCTCGCTCCGTGCAGGAAATCCCTCGCTGCGCACGGCATGACAATCCATGGGGTACGCATCTGTCTGGATTACGAACCACCAACGACCAACTACCAACTGCCATTCCGATCCCCTGCTCCATCAGAAATACCCCTCCCGCTTCTTCTTCTCCATCGAATCGCCATCGGCATGGTCGATCAGCCGCCCGGCCCGCTCGGACTGCGCGCTGGTCTCCATCTCGGCGATCACCGCGTCGAGGTCACTGGCATCGGACTCCACCGCGCCGGTCAGCGGATAGCAGCCCAGCGTGCGGAAGCGCACCCGGCGCTGCTGGACGCGCTCGCCCTCACGCAGCACGAAGCGCTCGTCGTCGACCATGATCCAGGTGCCGTCGCGGCGCACCACCGGGCGCTGCGCGGCGAAGTACAGCGGCACCACGTCGATGCCTTCGCGGCGCACGTAGCGCCATACGTCCAGCTCGGTCCAGTTCGACAGCGGGAACACGCGCACGCTCTCGCCCTCGCCTACACGCGCGTTGTACAGGTTCCACAGCTCCGGGCGCTGCCGGCGCGGGTCCCAGCGATGCTGCGCGTCGCGGAACGAGAACACCCGTTCCTTGGCGCGCGACTTCTCCTCGTCGCGGCGCGCCCCGCCGATCGCCGCGCCGTAGCCGCCGTCCTCCAGCGCCTGCTTCAGCGCCTGGGTCTTCATCACCTCGGTGTGCATGCTTGCGCCGTGGCTGAGCGGACCGATACCGTCGCGCACGCCGTCGGGATTGACGTGCACGCGCAGTTCGATGCCGGTCTCTGCGGCGCGGCGGTCGCGGAAGGCAATCATCTCGCGGAACTTCCAGGTCGTGTCCACGTGCAGCAGCGGGATCGGCGGCAGCGCCGGCGCGAAGGCCTTGAGCAACAGGTGCAGCAGCACCGAGCTGTCCTTGCCGATCGAGTACAGCAGCACCGGATTGCGGCACTCGGCCGCGACCTCGCGCAGGATGTGCAGGCTCTCGGCTTCGAGGCGATCGAGGTCGCCGTCTGTGGGGATGGAAATGGAGTGCAGGGACGTCATATGCGCCGGGATTCTGCGTTACCCCCCGTGGTCCCCGTAAATCACCGCAAGGCATGTCCGCATAACCGACCATCCTTTCCGGCACCGCGCGCCCCTCCCTAGCCTGTGCCGTGAACCCGCACCAAGGATTGCCGGAGGATGTCCGCTCCCGCCGCACTGCCCGCGCTGCCGTTCCCCCAGGACACGGCCGATGCGCTCGTCCGCCTCACCCAGGGGCTGGACCCCGCCGGGCTGTGGTGGCTGTCGGGCTATGCCGCCGGACTCGCCGCGGGCCGCGGCGGCGCGCCACAGCTCGCCCCCGCCACCGCGCCACGCCTCGACGCGCCGGCGGCCGGACGCCTGACCATCGTCTACGGCAGCCAGACCGGCAACGCCCGGCGCGTCGCCGAAGCCCTGTTCGACAAGGCGCAAGCAGCCGGACTGCCTGCGCGGCTGCTGCGCGCCGATGCTTACGCCACCCGCGAACTGGCCGGCGAACGCCTGCTCTACATCGTCATCAGCACCCAGGGCGAGGGCGATCCGCCGGACGATTCGATCGGGCTGGTGGAATTCCTCGGCGGCCGGCGCGCGCCGAAGCTGCCGGAGCTGAAGTTCGCCGTGCTCGGCCTCGGCGATACCAGCTACGCCGACTTCTGCGGCATCGCCCGCCGCATCGACGCACGCCTGGCCGAGCTCGGCGCGCAGCGCGTGGCCGACGTTGGCCAAGCCGACCTCGACATCGACACCGTCGCCGACCCGTGGCGCGACACCGCCCTGGCCAGGGCCGGCGAACTGCTCAAGGCCGCACCCGCCGCCGGCACCGCGCACCTGGCCACCGTCACTCCCCTGCGCCCGGCGGCGAGCTGGTCGCACGAGCGGCCGTTCCCGGCCGAGGTGCTGGCCAACCAGACGCTCAGCGGCCGCGAGTTCCGCAGCGTCGGCTTTCGCCAGTACCGCGACGCCGACAAGGACGTGCGCCATGTCGAACTCTCGCTCGACGGCTCCGGCCTGCACTACGAACCCGGCGACGCGCTCGGCATCCGCCACCGCAATCCCGAACCGCTGGTCGCGGCGCTGCTGGAGGCAACGAAGCTCGACGGCGACGCCAGCACCACGCTGGGCGATGACACTTTCGCGCTGTCCGAATGGCTGGCCACGCGCCGCGAGCTGAGCCGGCTGTCGCGGCCCTTCCTCGCCGCCCATGCCGAACGTTCCGGCGCCGCCGAGCTCGAGCAGCTGCTCGAACCGGGCAACGCCGGCTTCGCCGCCCTGCTCGCCGACTACCAGTTGGCCGACATCCTGCGCCGCTGGCCGGCCGACTGGGACGCCACCGCTCTGCTCGCGGCCCTGCGCCCGCAGGCGCAGCGCCTGTACTCGATCGCCTCCAGCCGCAAGCGCGTGGCCGAGGAAGCGCACCTCACCGTCGACGTGCTGCGCTACGCCGCCCACGGCCACGACCACCTCGGCGCCGCCAGCGGCTTCCTCGCCGCGCTCGACGAAGGCGGCCAGGTGCCAGTCTACATCGAGCACAACGAGCGCTTCCGTGTCCCCGCCGACGCCTCGCGCGACATCATCATGGTCGGCCCCGGCACCGGCGTCGCCCCGTTCCGCGGCTTCGTGCAGGAGCGCGCCGAGACTGGCGCCAGCGGCCGCAGCTGGCTGTTCTTCGGCGCGCAGCACTTCAACACCGGCTTCCTCTACCAGACCGAATGGCAGGACGCGCTGCAGCGCGGGGAGCTGCACCGTCTCGACCTCGCGTTCTCGCGCGACCAGGCCGACAAGGTCTACGTCCAGCACCGCCTGCGCGAGCGCGGCCGCGAGCTCTACGACTGGCTGCAGTCCGGCGCCCACTTCTACGTCTGCGGCGCGATTGCCATGGGCAAGGACGTGCACGCGGCGCTGCTGGACATCGTCACCGCGCACAACGGCGGCGACGCCGAGGCGGCGGCCGAGTACCTCACCGCACTGCAGATCGAAGGCCGCTACGCCCGCGACGTCTATTGACCCCGTAGGAGCGGGCCATGCCCGCGACCTTCGTCCACCGCATCGAACCGCAATCGCGGGCATGGCCCGCTCCTACAGACACCGGAACCCATGAGCCATCCCTCCGTCGAAGACATCAAGACCAGCAGCCGCGGCCTGCGCGGCACGCTGCTGGAAGGACTGGCTGATCCGGTCACCGGCTCGCTGTCGTTCGAGGACCAGCGCCTGGTCAAGTTCCACGGCAGCTACCAGCAGGACGACCGCGACATCCGCGACGAGCGCCGCCGGCAGAAGCTCGAGCCCGCGCACCAGTTCATGATCCGCATCCGTGCGCCCGGCGGCGTGTTCACCCCGGCGCAGTGGCTCAAGCTCGACGACATCGCCACCCGCTACGCCAACCACTCGCTGCGCGTCACCACCCGCCAGACCTTCCAGTTCCACGGCATCATCAAGCGCGAGCTCAAGGCCACCATGCAGGCGATCAACGCCAGCCTGCTCGACACCGTTTCGGCCTGCGGCGACGTCAACCGCAACGTCCTCGGCGCCAGCAATCCGCTGCAGTCGCGCCTGCACGCACAGGTTCACGGCTGGGCACGGAAGCTCTCGCTCGCTTTCCTGCCGAAGACGCGCGCCTACTACGAGATCTGGCTGGACGAGGAGAAGCTGGCCGACAGCGGCCAGGAGGACGACCCGCTCTACGGCACCGCCTACCTGCCGCGCAAGTTCAAGATGGCGATCGCGGTGCCGCCGCTCAACGACGTCGACGTGTTCGCCAACGACCTCGGCCTGATCGCGATCGTCGACGACAAGGGCGAGCTGGCCGGCTTCAACGTCGCCATCGGCGGCGGCATGGGCACCAGCCATGGCGATCCGAAGACCTATCCGCGGCTGGCCAGCGTGATCGGTTTCGTGCCGCCGGAGCGCCTGATCGACATCGCCGCCGCCGCGGTCGCCGTACAGCGCGATCTCGGCGACCGCGTCGAGCGCAAGCACGCGCGCTTCAAGTACACCATCGACGACCATGGCCTGGACAACATCGTCGCGCAGATCGAGCAGCGCGCCGGCTTCACGCTCGAACCGGCGCGGCCCTTCCACTTCGACCACAACGGCGACCGCTTCGGCTGGACCGAGGGCGAGGACGGCCGCTGGCACCTGACCCTGTCGCTGCCCAGCGGCCGCATCGCCGACCGCCCCGGCGCGCCGCACCTCACCGGCCTGCGCGAGATCGCCCGCGTCCACCAGGGCGAGTTCCGCCTGACCGCGACCCAGAACCTCATCATCGCCGGCGTGCCAGCGGGCGAGCGCGAACGCATCGATGCGCTGGTCGCGCAATATGCGCTGGACGCCGAGAACTGCGCTCCGACCGCGCTCGCACGCACCGCCATCGCCTGCGTCGCCCTGCCCACCTGCGCCCTGGCGATGGCCGAGGCCGAGCGCTACCTGCCCGACTTCACAACGAAACTGCAGCCGCTGCTGGAGAAGCACGGCTTGGCGGACTCACCAATCCTGCTGCGCATCTCCGGCTGCCCGAACGGCTGCTCGCGTCCGTATCTCGGCGAGATCGCGCTGATCGGCAAGGCACCCGGCCGCTACAACCTGATGCTCGGCGCCGATCACCGCGGCCAGCGCCTGAACACCCTGTACCGCGAGAACATCAACGAGGCGCAGATCCTCGACGAACTCGAACCGCTGTTCGCGCGCTACGCCCAATCGCGCCACCGCGACGAATGCTTCGGCGACTTCCTGCTGCGCACAGGCGTCGTCGACATCCCGATAAAAGACCGCAGAAGCGGCATCCCGATCGCAAGCACGCTGATAGAGACCGTCGCATGAGCCCCGTCACTTTGACCGCCGCCGCCCAATCCAACGACACCCTGTCGGAACTGAACACCTGGCTCGCCGGACGCAGCGCCGAGGAGCGCCTCGCTTGGGCCTTCGACGCCCTGCCCGGCGACCACGCCCTGTCCTCGAGCTTCGGAGCCCAGGCCGCCGTCTCCCTGCACATGGCCACGCGCCAGCGCCCAGACCTGCCGGTGATCATGGTCGACACCGGCTACCTGTTCCCCGAGACCTACCGCTTCATCGACGAGATGACCGAGCGCCTCGGCCTCAACCTAAAGGTCTACCGCCCGCAGATCGGCATCGCCTGGATGGAAGCGCGCCTGGGCCGCATCTGGGAGGAAGGCGTCGACGGCATCACCCGCTACAACCGCCTGCGCAAGGTCGAACCCATGCAGCGCGCCCTCGCCGAACTCGGCATCGGCACCTGGATCGCCGGCCTGCGCCGCAGCCAGAGCAGCACCCGCGCCAACATCGACTTCCTCGAACGCAAGGACGGGCGGTGGAAGCTGCATCCGATCGCGGACTGGAGCGACCGTGACGTCGGCCAATACCTCGCCCGCAACGACCTGCCTTACCACCCGTTATGGGACAAGGGGTATGTCTCGATCGGCGACGTGCACACCACCCGACCGTTGACGGCGGGCACGGATGCAGAAGGCACCCGCTTCTTCGGACTCAAGCGCGAATGCGGACTGCATTTCGCCTGAACCTCTTGGCAGGAAGGCATCAGCGGCGGACACTGATCCGTTCGTGCCGGATGATGAAAGGCCGGGACTACATCCCGGCCCCCATGTCCCGGCGACCCTGGATGCTTCAGCGGCCAGGAACCCTGCAACAAGTACGTGAGGCGCGCAGCTCCGCTGCTGACGCAGAATTATTCCGCGCAGAGCACAAGCCATTCTTGATCCAGACGATGGGCATCAGCCACTCCGAAGACTCGCAGTTGGTGGCCGTCTGTGTGTAGCCGGTCGGACAACTCGGCGCGACCTGATTACGTGTGGACCCGGCGGCAACACTGCCAACGCCATTGGCCGTCTCAACGCACTGCAATGCCGTCGCGACCGGGGGCGCGAAGTAACCGACGATGTCGGCGACGTAATGCGACTGCGCGAACGTGTAGAGCGTGAAGTCGTAGCTCGCCAGGGGATTCGGGATCTGCACGATCAGGGCGTTGTTCACGATCGCGCCAGCCGCATAGTTCACGCTCGCGGCCAGCGGCTGCGTGGTGCCGTACGGGTAGGCGGTGGCATACCCGGCGATCGCCGGCGCCACCGCGGTCAGGTTGATGGCTACGGCCGTCGCGTTCAGCCCCGACGTTCCGCAATTGGTGCTGCTTCCGCCCTGGGCGGTGAAGTTCGAGGAATTGATCGCAAGGAAGCTGCGGGTGCCGTTGGCCGCGATCGGGCCGGCGGCGGTTGAACGCGTGTCGATGATCCGGCACGGCTGAACGGGAGTGTAAACGAGGTCGTTGCCCAAGGCGCCCAGCGCCTTGCCCGCAGCCGCGGCGATCGCGGCGTCCGGCGCCCCCTTCAGGGAAGCCCGCGCCATCTGGTCGATGACGGCGCTGTCGGCCACGCGATGACCCACTCCACCGAGTTCGGACACAGCCCCTTCAAAGGTGTCCCTCTTCAACGAGTTCCGCAGGTTCGCCGGGTCCGCGGAAACGAAATTTGGCACCATGCGCATGGCCCACGTGTCCGCCGGGACATCGTAGACCCGCGTTACGTAGTTACCCCACTTGCCCACGAATTGACGAGCCAGTTCGCCACGTTGTTCGGGCGACAGCGCCCCCGCCTTGCTCACCTCAGCGGCCTTTGGGGCAGCCCCCGGCGCCGTCTTCGAAACGTGTTGCTGGGCGAATGCGGGAAGGAAAATGCACGAACTCAAGGCGATGAAAAGCACAGCCCTGCAATGACCGGAGCAACGCGACATGGAAATCTCCCTGACCAGTCCCCATCGGACCAATCTAGTCAACGCTGCTTTGATCGGAGGCCGGACACCGCCGTCACCCCACCCCACCCTGCAGCGTAACCCGGCAGTCTCCCGTTCCCGGCAGATCCGCTGACTCCGCGGGCCTCATCTTGCCCACACGCGCATTCCGCCATGACTTGAAGCCGCCATCGGGCTCCGCCTAGGCAGCGTACAACGGCTAG
>DAOMPM010000045.1:0-26576 GCA_035444805.1 Luteimonas sp.
CGCGCACGCGCTGCACGATCACCTGCTTGGCGGCCTGCGCGGCGATGCGGCCGAAGTCGACGTTCTCGATCTGCTCCTCGATGTAGTCGCCGACCTCGACGCCTTCGACCTCGTCGACCGCGTCCATCAGGCGGATCTGGCGATCCGGCGACTCCATCACCACGTCGTCGGCCACGACCTCCCAGCGACGGAAGGTTTCGTAGCTGCCGTCCTTCGAATCGATCGAGACGCGCGTCAGCACGTCCTGCTCGACGTAGCGCTTCTTGGCGGCGGTGGCCAGCGCGGCCTCGATCGCCTCGAGGATCACCGATTCCGGCACGCCCTTCTCATTGGCGACCGCGTCAACGACCAACAACAGTTCCTTGCTCATCTCTCAGTCAGACCTCTGAAAACCGGTTCAATCCCGTCAATCCATGCCGGCGCATGCGCCGACCCCACTGCCCCGTCCACGCGATGCTCGCGCGGGCGCGGCGCCAGAAAATCATTGCTTCGTCTTCGCCTTCTTCGCAGCCTTGCGGGCGCCGGGCTTGCCCGGGCGCGCATCGCCACCGGCGGCATCGCGTGCCGGTGCCAACCCCAGCGCTGCCCAGTCCGGGACCAGCCGCGCCTTGTCGATGTTGTCGAACGCGATCGCCAGCGGCTGGCCGTCGATGTCGAACACGATCGAGCCGCCGTCCACCGCCGTGATCGTGCCGGTCAGCCGGCGGCGTCCGTCCTGCGGCAGCTTCAGCCCGACCTTGGCCTTCTCGCCGACGAAGCGCGCGAACTGCGCCGGCGCGAACAGCGGCCGGTCGACGCCCGGCGAGGACACTTCCAGCGTGTAGTTGCCGGAAATCGGATCCTCGACGTCGAGCCGGGCCGACACCTCGCGGCTCACCGCCTCGCAGTCCTCGATCGTCACGTGGCGCGCCTCGGCCTCCGCCGCGGGAACGTCCAGGTACAGGCGCAGCAGCGCACCGCCCGGCGAGGGCAGGTACTCGATGCCCAGCAGCTCCACCCCCAGTGATTCCACCGTGGGCGCAAGCAGTGCCGAGAGCTGTGTCGCCTTGTCCGTCACGTCGTCGTCCGTACCGAGTCGCAAACCGTCCAAAAAAAACCAGAAACGCCAGAAACAACAAAGGGCCCGATGGGCCCCTTGTCCTGAATGTCCGGCCGTGTGGCCGGATTTCGGCATCGAGGCAAGCAGTGACCTCGATGAAGCCCCGTTTCCCGGCATCCGCGGAAGGCCTCAGCGCCTTCGACGACCCGGTGAAACTGGTAGCGGGGGCAGGATTTGAACCTGCGACCTTCGGGTTATGAGCCCGACGAGCTGCCAGACTGCTCCACCCCGCAACAGAAGCGGAATTATGAAGAGGCTTGTCGTTTTTGACAAGCCCGGACCTACATCGTCACTGAATCCCGGCAGGAGCGGCCATGCCCGCGACCGGAAAACCGGGGCTGGCTCAGGCAAACGCCTGCTGGCACCAGGCCATGATCGGGCTCCAGAACAGGCCGAGCGCGAGCAGGGCCAGCGCGTTCACCGAGAACAGCGCCTGCACCGGGCCGCGACGGACCGTGACCGGCTCGCCGGTGGGCGGGTCGAAGTACATCACCTTGACCACGCGCAGGTAGTAGTAGGCGCCGATCACCGCGAACACGACGCCGACGATCGCCAGCCACAGCAGGCCGCCATCGAGTGCGGCGCGCAACACCGCGACCTTGGCCCAGAAGCCGAGCAGCGGCGGGATGCCCGCCATCGAGGCCATGATCAACAGCACCAGGGCCGCCATCCACGGGCTGCGTGCGTTCAGGCCCTTGAAGTCGTCGATGCGGTCGGCCTCGAAGCCCTGCCGCGCCAGCATCACGATCGCGCCGAACGCGGCCGCGGACATGATCGCGTAGCTGATCGCGTAGAACATCGCCGCGGCGTAGCCGTCCGGCCCGCCGCCGGCGAGGCCCATGAACAGGAAGCCGACGTGCGAGACGGTCGAGTACGCGAGCATGCGCTTGAGGTTGGTCTGCGCGATCGCGACCAGGTTGCCCACGACCAGCGACAGCGCCGCCAGGATCGCCAGCAGCAGCTGGGTCTGCTCGTAGGCCGGGCCGAGCGCGACCTCGAGCAGGCGCCAGGCCATGCCGAAGGTGGCGATCTTCGGCGCCGAGCCGATGAACAGCGTGATCGGGGTCGGCGCTCCGTGGTAGGTGTCGGGCAGCCACATGTGGAACGGCGCGGCGCCGAACTTGAAGGCGATGCCGACCACGACGAACACCGTGCCGGTCAGCAGCAGGGTGCGCTGCTCGCCGCTGACGCCGTAGGCGGCGTCGCGGATCGCGATCAGGTCGAGCGAACCGGTCGCGCCGTACACCAGGGTCATGCCGTACAGCAGCAGGCCCGAGGCCAGTGAGCCGAGCACGAAGTACTTCATCGCCGCCTCGGAGGCCAGAGGACTGTCTCGGTCGGTGGCGACCAGCGCATAAGAGCACAGCGCCAGCAGCTCGAGGCCGACGTAGACCATGGTCAGGTTGCCGGCGGACACCAGCAGCATCATGCCCACGGTCGCGAACAGCACCAGCACCGCGACCTCACCCTTGTACAGCCCGCGCTCGCGCAGGAACGGCCACATGTACGCCAGCGACGCCGCGCTGACCAGCAGCAGGACCAGCTTGAGCACGTCCGCGCCCTCGTCGCGCACGAACATGCCCGACAGCGTGGTGCCCTGCCCGCCCACGTCGCACCAGATCATCACCGCGGCGATCAGCAGGGTCGCGATCGCCAGCGCCTGGGTGATGACGCGGCGGCGGTCGTCGAGGAACAGGTCCAGCATCAGCAGCGCGAAGGCGCCGAAGACCACGACCAGCTCGGGCGCCAGCGGCGCGAGTTCGGCGAAGGAGCGGACGGGAGGCGTCATCATTGCGGCGGTCATCGCGTACGTTCTCTCAAAGCTTGCTCGCCGCGAGATGGCTCGCGAGCTGTGCGATGGCCGGATCCATCAGGTCGACGAGCGGCTTGGGCCACACGCCGATCAGCAGGGTGCCGGCGGCGAACACGCCCAGCACGATCCACTCCCGGTAGTTGATGTCCTTCAGCTCGGCGACGTGGGCGTTGGCCACCTCGCCGAACATGACGCGCTTGACCAGCCACAGCGTGTAGCCGGCGCCGATGATCAGGGTCAGCGCGGCGGTGAACGCGATCAGCGGATGCGCCTGGTAGCTGGCCAGGATCACCATGAACTCGCCGACGAAGCCCGAGGTGCCCGGCAGGCCGGAGTTGGCCATCGCGAACAGCACCATGAAGAAGGTGAACCAAGGCATCACGTTGGCGACGCCGCCGTAGTCCTTGATCATGCGCGTGTGCATGCGGTCGTAGAGCACGCCCACGCAGGAGAACATCGCGCCGGAGATGAAGCCGTGCGAGATCATCTGCACCATCGCGCCCTGCAGGCCAAGGCGCGCGGCGTCGGTGTTGCCGACGTCGCGGACAAGCGCGAAGGCGATGAAGATGCCCAGCGTGACGAAGCCCATGTGCGACACGGACGAGTACGCGATGAGCTTCTTCATGTCCTCCTGGGCCAGCGCCACCAGGCCGACGTAGACCACCGCGATCAGCGACAGCGCGATCAGCAGCCAGGCCCATTCGTGGCCGGCGTCCGGGGTGATCGGCAGGCTGAAGCGCAGGAAGCCGTAGCCGCCGATCTTCAGCATGATCGCCGCCAGGATCACCGAACCGCCGGTCGGCGCCTCGACGTGCGCATCCGGCAACCAGGTGTGCACCGGGAACATCGGCACCTTCACCGCGAACGCCGCGAGGAAGGCGAAGAACAGCCACATCTGCTCGGTCGACGACAGCGGCAGTGCATAGAGGTCCGGCAGCTGCCAGCTGCCCGCCTGCAGGTACAGGTAGATCAGCCCGACCAGCATGAAGATCGAGCCGAGGAAGGTGTACAGGAAGAACTTGATCGACGCGTACACGCGCCGCGGGCCGCCCCAGACGCCGATGATGATGAACATCGGGATCAGCATGGCCTCGAAGAACACGTAGAACAGCAGCGCGTCGACCGCCGAGAACACGCCGATCATCAGGCCTTCGAGGATCAGCATCGAGGCGTAGTACTGGCTCACCCGGCGGTCGATCGCGGTCCAGGCGCCGACCAGCACCAGTGCCGTGGTCAGCGTGGTGAGGATGATCAGCGCAACCGAGATGCCGTCGGCGCCGAGGTGGTACTGGATGTCGTAGGCCGGGATCCAGGCGCGACGCTCGCCGAACTGCAGGCCGGTCGCGGCGTAGTCGAAGCCGGTGAACAGCGACAGGCTGATCAGGAACACCGCCAGCGCGATCGCCAGCGCCACCCAGCGGGCAGCCTGCGCGCGTTTCTCGCCGAATCCGAGCACGGCGACGCCGCCGAGGATCGGCAGCCAGATCAGGAGACTGAGGAGGGGCCAGTTCTGCACGGGGTCAGGTCCAATGGCGGATCAGCACGGCCAGCAGCACGATCAGGCCTACGATCATCGCGAACGCGTAGTGGTAGAGGTAACCGGTCTGCAGGCGGCGCAGGACCCCGGCGGTGAAGTCGACGAGCTTCGCGGCGCCGTTGACGAACAGGCCGTCGATCAGCTTCGAGTCGACCTCGCGCGAGCCGCGGCCGAGCAGCAGGCTGCCGCCGGCGAAACCCTTGATCCACAGGTCATCCATGCCGTACTTGTTGACGAGGATACGGATCGGCACCCGCAGCGCATGCGCCACCTTCGGCACCAGGTCCGGCTTCCACACGTACATCAGCGTGGCCAGCCCGAAGCCGGCCAGGACCAGCCAGAACGCCGGCGCCATGAAGCCGTGCAGGGCGAAGGCCACCGGCCCGTGCCACAGCGTGTCCTTCAGCTGCGCCATCACGTCGTGCTCGGCCAGCACCTGGATCGAGCCGGCGAAGAACGGCGTCGCCTCGTGGTGGCCGCCGACGTCGGTGCCGAACAGCATCGGGCCGACGGTGAAGAAACCGATCAGGGCCGACGGAATCGCCAGCAGGATCAGCGGCAAGGTCACCACCCACGGCGACTCGTGCGGCTCGTGGACGCCATGGTGGCCGTGGTCATCGTGCCCGTGGTCGTCATGCGCGACCTCGCGGAAGCGCTCCTTGCCGAAGTAGGTCATGTACAGCAGGCGGAAGCTGTAGAACGAGGTCACGAAGGCGCCCAGCAGCACCGCCCAGTAGGCGTAGCTGCCGATCCAGCCGGCGTGTTCGGAACCGATCTTGGCCGCCTCGATGATGCTGTCTTTCGAGTAGAAGCCGCTGAAGAACGGCGTGCCGATCAGCGCCAGGGTGCCGACCACGCTGGTCCAGAAGGTGATCGGCATGTACTTGCGCAGGCCGCCCATCTTGCGCATGTCCTGCTCGTGGTGCATGCCGATGATCACGCTGCCCGCCGCCAGGAACAGCAGCGCCTTGAAGAAGGCGTGGGTCATCAGGTGGTAGACCGCCGCCGAGTAGGCGGACAGGCCCAGCGCCACGGTCATGTAGCCCAGCTGCGACAGCGTGGAGTACGCGACCACGCGCTTGATGTCGTTCTGGACCATGCCGATCAGGCCGGTGAAGAACGCCGTGGTGGCGCCGATGAACAGCACGAAGTTCAGCGCGGTCTCGCTCATCTCGAACAGCGGCGACATGCGCGCGACCATGAAGATGCCGGCGGTGACCATCGTCGCGGCATGGATCAGCGCCGAGATCGGGGTCGGGCCTTCCATCGAATCGGGCAGCCACACGTGCAGCGGCACCTGCGCCGACTTGCCCATCGCGCCGACGAACAGGCAGATGCAGATCACGGTCGCGACCGACCAGGCGTGGCCGCCGATGATCTCGATCGTGCGCCCGTCGAGCACCTCGCTCGCGCCGGCGAACACGGTCGCGTAGTCCAGCGATCCGAAGTACCAGAAGACCGCGGCGATGCCGAGCAGGAAGCCGAAATCGCCGACGCGGTTGACCAGGAAGGCCTTGAGGTTGGCGAACACCGCGCTCGGGCGCTTGAACCAGAAGCCGATCAGCAGGTACGACACCAGGCCCACCGCTTCCCAGCCGAAGAACAGCTGCAGGAAGTTGTTGGACATCACCAGCATCAGCATCGAGAAGGTGAACAGGCTGATGTAGCTGAAGAAGCGCGTGTAGCCGTCGTCCTCGGCCATGTAGCCGATGGTGTAGACGTGCACCAGCAGCGAGACGAGGGTCACCACCACCATCATCATCGCGGTGAGGTTGTCGATCATGAAGCCGACGTGGGCCGAGTACCTGCCGACCTCGAAGAAGGTGTAGACGTTCTCGTTGAACGGCGCGGCGCCCTGCCCGACCAGCTGCCACAGCACATACGACGACAGCGCACAGCTGGCGGCAACGCCGAGGATCGTGACCCAATGCGCGCCGGCGCGGCCGATCTGGCGGCCGAAGAACCCGGCAACGATCGCACCCAGCAGCGGTGCCAGCACGATCGCCAGCAGCATCGTCTTGGAGATGGCGACTTCCATACCCGGCATCTGATCAGCCCTTGAGCGAGTCGATTTCGGCGACGTTGATCGTGCGCCGGTTGCGGAACAGCGTGACCAGGATCGCGAGGCCGATCGCGGCCTCGGCCGCGGCCACGGTGAGGATGAAGAACACGAAGATCTGCCCCGCCGCGTCGCCGAAGTGGCGCGAGAACGCGACGAAGTTGACGTTGACCGAGAGCAGCATCAGCTCGATCGACATCAGCAGGATGATCACGTTCTTGCGGTTGAGGAAGATGCCGGCGACGCTGATGCAGAACAGCACCGCACCGAGCGCGAGGAAATGGCCCAGCGCCAGGCCCTGGCCGAAGAACTCGGTCATTTCGCCTCTCCTTCCGCGCCAGCGGCATCCGCCGGTGGTTCCGCCACGGGCTTCTCGGCCGGCATGCTGACCATGCGGAAGCGGTCCTTCGCCTTGACCCGCGTCTGCTCGCCCGGGTTCTGGTGCTTGGTGCCCTCGCGCCGGCGCAGGGTCAGCATGACCGCGGCGATGACCGCGACGGTCAGGATCAGCGCGGCGACCTCGAACGGCAACAGGAAGTCGGTGAACAGCCGGCGCGCCAGCCAGACCACGTTGCCCACGCCCTCGGCTTCGGCCGGATCGGCGCCGAACGGCTGCATCCTCGCCTTGATGCCGATCAGGGTCAGCATCTCGACCAGCATCACCACCGCGACCAGCAGGCCGACCGGCAGGTAGCGCACGTAGCCCTCGCGCAGCGGCACGATGTCGATGTCGAGCATCATCACCACGAACAGGAACAGCACCATCACCGCGCCGACGTAGACCAGCACCAGCGCCACGCCGAGGAACTCGGCGCCGGCCAGGATCCAGGTGCAGGCCACGGTGAAGAACGTCAGCACCAGGAACAGCGCGGCGTGCACCGGGTTCCTGACGCTGATCACCGCGCCGGCCGAGGCGACGGCCACGGCGGCGAAGGTGAGGAAGGCAAGGAGTGTGAAATCCATGGACAGTCGCTTATCGGAAGGCGGCGTCGGCGGCGCGGCGTTCGGCGATCTCGGCCTCCAGCCGGTCGCCGATCGCCAGCAGCTGCGGCTTGGTGACGATGTTCTCGCCGCGGTTCTCGAAGTGGTACTCGTACAGGTGGGTCTCGACGATCGAGTCGACCGGGCACGATTCCTCGCAGAAGCCGCAGAAGATGCACTTGAACAGATCGATGTCATAGCGCGTTGTACGGCGGGTGCCGTCCTCGCGCTGCTCCGAATCGATGGTGATCGCCAGCGCCGGGCACACCGCCTCGCACAGCTTGCAGGCGATGCAGCGCTCCTCGCCGTTCGGATAGCGGCGCAGCGCGTGCAGGCCGCGGAAGCGCGGCGACTGCGGCGTCTTTTCCATCGGGTACATCAGCGTGTACTTCGGCTTCCACAGATACTTGAACGTCAGCCACAGGCCACCGAACAGCTCGAGCAGCAGCAGGCTGCGGAACCATGTCACGATCTTGCCCATCACGCGCCCGCCTCGAACACGCCGAAATACGCCATCAACGCCACCACCACGATCCAGCCGATGCTCAGCGGGATGAACACCTTCCAGCCCAGGCGCATGATCTGGTCGTAGCGATAGCGCGGGAAGGAGGCACGGAACCAGACGAAGCAGCTGGCGAAGAAGAACACCTTCGCGAACAGCCACCACCAGCCGTCGCCGAGGAGTACGCCCAGCACCGGCACATCCGGGATCCACGCCTCCGGGATCGGCGACAGCCAGCCGCCGAGGAAGAAGATCGCGGTCAGGAAGCTGATCAGGATCATGTTGGCGTACTCGGCCAGGAAGAACAGCGCGAACGCCGAACCGGAGTACTCGACCATGTGGCCTGCGACGATCTCGGACTCACCCTCGACCACGTCGAACGGCGAACGGTTGGTCTCGGCCACGCCGGACACGAAGTAGATGATGAACAGCGGCAGCATCGGCAGCCAGAACCACTCGAACAGGCCGGCGTCGCCGGACTGCGCCATCACGATCCCGCTCAGGTTGAGGCTGCCCGCGCCGACCATCACGCCGACCAGGGCGAAGCCCATCGCGATCTCGTAGCTCACCATCTGCGCGGCCGAGCGCATCGCGCCGAGGAAGGCGTACTTCGAATTGGACGCCCAGCCGGCGATGATCACGCCGTAGACGCCCAGCGAAGTCATCGCCAGCAGGTACAGCAGGCCGGCGTTGGCGTCCGACAGCACCAGCTTCTCGTCGAACGGCACCACCGCCCAGGCCGCGAAGGCCGGCACCAGGGTGATCAGCGGTGCCAGCAGGTACAGCGCCTTGTGCGCGTTGGTCGGCTGGATGACTTCCTTGAACAGCAGCTTGAACACGTCGGCGAAGGCCTGCAGCACGCCCCAGCCGACGTACATCGGCCCGTGGCGCACGTGCATCCAGCCGATCAGCTTGCGCTCCCAGACCACGTAGAACGCGACGGCGATGATGACCGGCATCATGATCACCAGCACCTTCAGCACGATCCAGATGATCACGCCGATGGCGCCGAGCGACATCAGCCAGTCGTACAGCGGCGCGCTCCAGTCCGACAGCAAGGTGGCGGTATTGGTCGCGCTCATGCGGCCTCCACCCTGACGTTGCCGGCGCCGAGCGCGGCGGTCGCGCCGTGGCCGGATTCGATCCAGGCACAGCCCGGCGCGACGGCGTCGGTCACGTCGACCTGCAGCGTGGCGGTGCCGACCGCATTGCCGACCTTCGCCATCGCGCCCGACGAAATGCCCGCGGTCTTCGCGTCATCCGGGTGCAGGCTGATGCGCGGCCCGACGTTGAGCGGATGCGCCTGCAGCGCCTGCGCGCGGCGGACCAGTCCGTCGACGCGGTAGATCGCCTGCGACACCGCCAGCTCCAGCCCCTCGCCCGCGAAGGCGGCCGTTGCACCACCGCGCGAAGCGGTCGGTGCCTTCGGCTGCAGCCCGGCGCGCAGTCCAGCCAGGTCGGTGAAGTCGAAGCCCGGCAGGCCCAGCTGCTCCCCCAACACGCGCAGCACCGTCCAGCCCTGGCGAGCCTCGCCCGGCAGCTTGCCGGCGGCGACGGCGCGCTGGTCGCGACCGTCGAGGTTGGTCAGCGTGGCGTTGTTCTCGAACAGGGTCGCGATCGGCAGGATCACGTCGGCCACGCGGCGGGTCGAGCGGCAGGCGAAGTGGCTGAAGGCCACTACCTGGGCGCCGCCGAGCGACTTGAGCGCGCTGGCCTGGTCGGCGAAATCGAGGCCCGGCTCGATGCCGTAGATGACGTAGGCGCTGCGCGGCTCGGCCAGCATCGCGTTGGCGTCGCGCGCGGTCGGCAGCACGCCGTGGCGCGACAGGCCGAGCGCGTTGGCGCCCTGCGGGATGCGGCACAGCGCGGCGTTGTTCGCGCCGGCGAAGTCGGCGGCGGCCGTGCGGATTGCCGCAGCGTGCGGGCCGTTCTCGGCGACCGCGCCGACGATCACGGCAACACTGCCCGCGCCCTTCACCGCATCGGCGAGTCCGGCCGAACCCAGCGCGGCGGCAATCTTCGACGGCGCCACAATCGCCTTCGAGGGGATGTCGAAGGTGAACTCGAAGTCCACCGGGTTGACCACGTGGATCTTCGCGCCGCGCTGCCAGGCCTTGCGCACGCGCTGGTGCAGCAGCGGCACTTCGTGGCGCAGGTTGCTGCCGACGATGACAATCGCGTCGGCCTGCTCGATGTCGGTGACGGGCATCGCGAAGGATTCGGCCACGGCGCCGTCGGACAGGTCGCGCTGGGCGATGCGGTGGTCGAGGTTGCCGCTGCCCAGGCCCTCGGCGAGGCGGGCCAGCAGTGCGCCCTCCTCGTTCGACGTGGCCGGATGCACCAGCACACCGAGCTTGTCGGCGGAATTGTCGCGCAGGATCTGCGCGGCCTTCACCAGTGCCTCGGCCCACGTTGCCTCGCGCCAGTCGCGCTCGTCGCCGTTGCTGGCGACACGGACCAGCGGCTTGGTCGCGCGGTCCTCCGCGTACAGGCCCTGGTGCGAATAGCGGTCGCGGTCGGACAGCCAGCACTCGTTGACGGCGTCGTTGTCGCGCGGCACCGCACGCATCACCTCGCCACGGCGCAGGTGCAGGAACAGGTTGCTGCCGAGCGCGTCGTGGACACCCAGCGATTCCTTCGCGATCAGCTCCCACGGGCGGGCGCGGAAGCGGAACACCTTGTTGGTCAGCGCGCCGACCGGGCATACGTCGATGACGTTGCCCGACAGTTCGGTGGTCAGCGGCTTGCCGTCGTAGGTGCCGATCTGCAGGTTCTCGCCGCGCTGCATGCCGCCCAGCTCGTAGGTGCCGGCGATCTCCGCGGTGACGCGGATGCAGCGCGTGCACTGGATGCAGCGGGTCATGTCGCTGGCGACCAGCGGCCCGAGGTCCTCGTCGGCAACGGTGCGCTTGCGCTCGGCGAAGCGGCTGACCGAACGGCCGTAGCCCATCGACAGGTCCTGCAGCTCGCACTCGCCGCCCTGGTCGCAGACCGGGCAGTCGAGCGGATGGTTGATCAGCAGGAACTCCATCACGTTGCGCTGCGCCTTGAGCGCCTTGTCGTTGCGCGTGAAGACCTTCAGCCCGTCCATCACCGGCGTGGCGCAGGCCGGCGACGGCTTCGGCGCGGAACGGCCGCCGACCTCGGTGTCGACCAGGCACATGCGGCAGTTGGCGGCGATCGACAGCTTGTCGTGGTAGCAGAAGCGCGGGATCGCGATGCCGGCCTTGTCGGCGGCATGGATGATCATCGAGCCCTTGGGCGCGGCCAGTTCGACGCCGTCGATGAAGACGGTGACGTGGTCCGGCGGCAGGTTCGGATTGACGGGCTGTGCGCTCACGCGGCCACCTTTTCAGCCTGGACCAGCGTGCCCGCCATCTCGTCGTCGACGTGGAAGCGCTTGTTCACGATGGCGTACTCGAACTCGTGCCAGTAGTGGCGCAGGAAGCCCTGCACCGGCCAGGCCGCGGCTTCGCCGAAGGCACAGATGGTGTGGCCCTCGATCTGCCCCGCCGCGGCGCGCAGCATCTGCAGGTCGTCGAGCGTGGCTTCCATGTCCGCGATGCGGGTGAGCATGCGGTACATCCAGCCTGTGCCCTCGCGGCACGGCGTGCATTGGCCGCAGCTTTCCTGGAAGTAGAAGCGCGCGATGCGCTGGCAGGCGCGGACCATGCAGGTGGTATGGTCCATGACGATGACCGCGCCAGAGCCGAGGCCGGAACCGGCCTTCTGGAGTGCGTCGTAGTCCATCGTCAGGCCCATCATGACCTCGCCTGGCAGCACCGGCATCGACGAGCCGCCCGGGATCACGCCCTTGATGCGGTTGCCGTCGCGCATGCCGCCGCACAGCTCGAGCAGGTCGGAGAACGTCGTGCCGAGGCGGATCTCGTAGTTGCCCGGCCTGGCGACGTGGCCCGACACCGAGAAGATCTTGCAGCCGCCGTTGTTGGGCTTGCCCAGGTTCATGAACCACTCGGGGCCGTTACGCACGATCGCCGGCACCGAGGCGTAGGTCTCGGTGTTGTTGATCGTGGTCGGCTTGCCGTAGAGGCCGAAGTTCGCCGGGAACGGCGGCTTGTAGCGCGGCTGCCCCTTCTTGCCCTCGAGCGACTCCATCAGTGCGGTTTCTTCGCCGCAGATGTAGGCGCCGGCGCCGAGTGCGTTGTAGATGTCGATGTCGATGCCGGAACCGAGGATGTCCTTGCCCAGCCAGCCGTTGGCATAGGCCTCGGCGGTGGCCTCCTCGAGGTGCTCGAAGGGTTCGTGGTGGAACTCGCCGCGCAGGTAGTTGTAGGCGACGGAACTGCCGGTGGCGTAGCAGGCGATCGCCATGCCCTCGATCACCGAATGCGGGTTGTAGCGCAGGATGTCACGGTCCTTGGCCGTGCCCGGCTCGGACTCGTCCGAGTTGCAGAGGATGTACTTCTGCATCTCGCCCTTGGGCATGAAGCTCCACTTCAGGCCGGTCGGGAAGCCCGCGCCACCACGTCCACGCAAGCCGGAAGCCTTGACCATCTCGATCACGTCGGCTGGCGGGATCTTCTCTTCGAGGATCTTGCGCAGCGCCGCGTAGCCACCGGTCTTGAGGTAGTTCTCGTACGACCACGGCTTGTCGAAATGCAGCGTGGTGTAGACGGCCTGGTGTTCCTTCGGCGCGGGGCCGACGGGGCCGTAACCTTCCGAGTAGTGCGAATGACCCGCCATCACTTCAGCCCGTCCAGCAGCTCGTCCACCCGTTGCGGAGTGAGGTTCTCGTGGTAATGCCCGTTGATCACGACTACCGGCGCGCCGCAGCAGGCGGCCACGCACTCTTCCTCGCGCTTGAGGTAGACGCGGCCGTCGGCGGTCGACTCGCCGACCTTGCAGCCGAGCTTCTTCTCGGCGTGCGCGACCAGGTCCTGCGCACCGTTGAGCCAGCAGCTGATGTTGGTGCAGAAGGCGACGTTGTTGCGGCCGACGGGCTTCGTCTCGAACATCGAGTAGAAGGTGGCGACCTCGTAGGCCCATACCGGCGGCAGGTCGAGGTACCTGGCCACGCCCGCGATCAGTTCGTCGGTCAGGAAACCCTGGTTCTGCTCCTGCGCGGCGTGCAGCCCCTGGATCACCGCCGAACGCTTGCGGTCCGGCGGGAACTTGGCCAGCCAGTGGTCGATGTGCGCGCGGGTGGCGTCGCTGAGGACCAGCATCGGGTCGACGTTGCGCGCATTCTCGAAATTGCCGGTCGCCTTCATCGGTCGACTTCTCCGAAAACGATGTCGTAGGTGCCGATCATCGCCACCACGTCCGACAGCATGTGCCCCTTCACGATCTCATCCATCGACGACAGGTGCGCGAAGCCCGGCGCACGCAGGTGGCAGCGGAAGGGCTTGTTGGCGCCGTCGCTGACCAGGTAGCAGCCGAACTCGCCCTTGGGCGCTTCGACCGCGCAGTAGGTCTCGCCGGCGGGCACGCTGTAGCCCTCGGAGAACAGCTTGAAGTGGTGGATCATCGCTTCCATGTCGGCCTTCATCTCCTCGCGGGAGGGCGGCGCGACCTTGTAGTTGTCGACCATCACCGGGCCGGGGTTGGCCTTCAGCCAGCGCACGCATTGCTCGATGATGCGGGTGGACTGGCGCATCTCGGCCACGCGCACCAGGTAGCGGTCGTAGCAGTCGCCGTTGACGCCGACCGGGATGTCGAAATCGACCGCGTCGTACTTGGCGTACGGCTGCTTCTTGCGCAGGTCCCAGGCGATGCCCGAGCCGCGCAGCATCGCGCCGGTCATGCCCCAGGCCAGCGCCTGCTCCGGCGGTACCACGCCGATGCCGACCGTGCGCTGCTTCCAGATGCGGTTGTCGGTGAGCAGGGTCTCGTACTCGTCGATGCGCTTGGGGAAGTCCTTCGAGAAGGCGTCCAGGTAGTCCAGCAGCGAGCCTTCGCGCCACTCGTTGAAGCGCTTGAGCTTCTCGCCCTTGCGCCACGGCGACTCGCGGTACTTCGACATGCGGTCCGGCAGGTCGCGGTAGACGCCGCCCGGGCGGTAGTAGGTCGCGTGCATGCGCGCGCCCGACACCGCCTCGTACACGTCCATCAGCTCCTCGCGCTCGCGGAAGGCGTACAGGAACACCGCCATCGCGCCGAGGTCGAGTGCGTTCGAACCGATCCACATCAGGTGGTTCAGGACGCGGGTCACCTCGTCGAACAGCGTGCGGATGTACTGCGCGCGCTCCGGCACCTCGATTCCCATCAGGGTCTCGATCGCGCGCACGTAGGCGTGCTCGTTGCACATCATCGACACGTAGTCGAGGCGGTCCATGTAGCCGATCGACTGGTTGAACGGCTTGGACTCGGCCAGCTTCTCGGTGCCGCGATGCAGCAGGCCGACGTGCGGGTCGGCGCGGACCACGGTCTCGCCGTCCATCTCCAGGATCAGGCGCAGCACGCCGTGCGCGGCCGGGTGCTGCGGGCCGAAGTTCAGCGTGTAGTTGCGGATTTCCTGGCGTGCCTCGGCCGGATTGCTGGCAAAGCCTTCGCTGGCCTGCTGTATCGGAGGGCTGGGAACGACGTTCACTTCGACACCTCCGCCCTGCGCGCCATCTGCTCGCCGACGGCGGTCTGGTAGCGCGCGTCATCGCGCACCACGCGCGGCACGTTCACGCGCGGTTCGACCGAGGTCACCGGCTCGTACACCACGCGGCGCTTCTCGGCGTCGTAGCGCACCTCGACATTGCCGATCAGCGGGAAATCCTTGCGGAACGGGTGGCCGACGAAGCCGTAGTCGGTGAGGATCCGGCGCAGGTCGGGGTGGCCGCTGAACACGATGCCGAACAGGTCGAAGGCCTCGCGCTCGAACCAGTTGGCGCCGGGCCACAGGCCGGTGAGCGAGGACACCACCGGCAGGTCGTCGGCCGGCGCAAGGCAGCTTACGCGCAGGCGCCGGTTGTGCTGCACCGACAGCAGCTGCGCCACGGCCGCGAAGCGGTGCTGCGGCATGTCGATCGCGCCCTCGCCGTCCGGCTGCGCCAGTTGCTGCGATGGCGCCTCGCCGAAGCCGAAGCGCCCGGGGCCGCGCCCTTCGACGCCGCGGCTGAAGCCTTCGGACGAGACATCGGTGTCCCACTCGTCAGTGCCGTAGCCAAGGTAGTCGACGCCGCACAGGTCGATCAGCGATTCGAAGCCGAATTCGTCGCGCAGCGTGGTGCAAGCCTCCAGCCAGTCGCCGGCGGTGACCATGCCGATCTCGCCGCGCGGCAGCGCGACCGTCACTTCGGCATCGGGGAAACGCGCGCGCAGGCGCTCGGCGAAGGCGGACGCCGGTTCCCTCGAAGCGCGGTCAGTCATTGCGCATCCCCGTCTTCTCGTCGCCGAAATTGGTCGCGCGGCGGATCTTCCTCTGCAGCTGCAGGATGCCGTAGACCAGCGCCTCGGCCGTGGGCGGACAGCCGGGCACGTAGACGTCCACCGGCACCACGCGGTCGCAGCCGCGCACCACCGCGTAGGAATAGTGGTAGTAACCGCCGCCGTTGGCGCAGCTGCCCATCGAGATCACCCACTTCGGGTTGGGCATCTGGTCGTAGATCTTGCGCAGCGCCGGGGCCATCTTGTTGACCAGGGTGCCGGCCACGATCATCACGTCGGACTGGCGCGGCGACGGGCGGAACACCACGCCGTAGCGGTCGAGGTCGAGGCGCGCCGCGCCGGCGTGCATCATTTCCACCGCGCAGCAGGCCAGGCCGAAGGACACCGGCCACATCGAGCCAGTGCGCGCCCAGTTGAGCAGCACGTCGGAGCTGGTGGTGACGAAGCCGCGCTCGAGCAGCGGATTGTTGTCGGCCGACGAGCCCAGCAGCGTCTCCGGACGCAGGATGTCGTCGACCCGGCCGTCGGGCAGCGGGTTGCTGGCCGAATCCGCCAGGCCGCGGATCGCCCCGATCACTCCCATTCCAGCGCTCCCTTCTTCCACACGTAGATGAAGCCGAGCAGCAGCATTCCGACGAAGATGCCCATCTCGATCAGGCCGAGCATGCCGAGGTCGCGGAACACCGTGGCCCAAGGCACGATGAAGATGATTTCCAGGTCGAAGATGATGAACTGGATGGCGATGAGGTAGTAGCGCACGTCGAACTGCATGCGCGCGTCCTCGAACGCGGAGAAGCCGCACTCGTACGGCGACAGTTTCTCCGGCGAGGGCTGCTTGGGCCCCAGCAGGTTGCCGAGGACCAGCAGGGAGATGCCGATGCCTGTGGCAACGATCAGGAACAGCAGGGTCGGCAGGTATTCGGCCAGCACTCGTTGTTCTCTCGCTGTTTGCCGCGTTTCCGCGGCCGTTGCCAGGTGTGCCACGACACCCGCGCAACTTCGAAAAATGGTGCCCAAGGGGGGACTCGAACCCCCACGACCGAAGCCGCTACCACCTCAAGGTAGTGCGTCTACCAATTCCGCCACCTGGGCAAGTTCAACTGCCGCGCGGGAAGCCCTCGCGGCATCGCAGCATTGTAAGCGTTCCCGCCGCTTTTGTAAGCGTGCCTACCTGTCTTCGTCCGCTGCCTGCGGCGGCGGTGACTCGGCCGGGACAGCGGGCACGACGTCCGTCGCCGGCGCTTCGGATTGCTGCGCCGCGGGAGCGACCGGCACGGTCGAGGTGGCATCGGGCGCGACCGGCACGTCCAGCACCACCGGAGCCGCGGGCACCTGCGACATCACGCCCAGGTCGGTGCCCTGGGTCGGGGCTGTGGCCTGTCGCGTCGCGTACCAGGCCATGAACAGGGTGATCGCGAAGAACGCGATCGCCAGCCACTTGGTGGCCTTGCTCAGGAAGTTGGCCGAGCCGCGCGCGCCGAACACGGTGGCCGAAGCACCGCCGCCGAAGCCGGAGCCGGCAGACGCACCCGCGCCACGCTGCATGAGGATCAGCGCGATCATCGCGATCGCGACCAGGACGAAGAGGATGTTGAGGGTCAGCAACAGCATTGCGGCGTACTCGGGATGTCTGTGGCCTGCAGTCAGCGGCTGGCGGCGCGGGCGATGGCGAGGAAGTCCGTCGCCAGCAGCGAAGCGCCGCCGATCAAGCCGCCGTCGATGTCCGCCTGGGCGAACAGTTCGGCGGCATTGGCCGGCTTGACGCTGCCGCCGTACAGGATCGGAAGCGAATCGGCAATTCTAGCATCCCGCGCCGCGACCTGGCCACGGATGACGGCGTGGACCTCCTGGGCCTGCCCTGGGGTCGCGGTCCGGCCGGTCCCGATCGCCCAGACCGGCTCGTAGGCGACCACGGCACCGGCGAAGCGCGCCACCCCGGCCAGGTCCAGCACCGGCTGCAGCTGCGCGGCGATCACATCGCCGGTGCGCCCGGCCTCACGCTCCTCCAGGGTCTCGCCCAGGCACAGGATCGGGACCAGGCCGGCGTTCGAGGCGGCGAGGAACTTCGCGGCCACCAGGTCGCTGTCCTCGGCGTGGTAGCGGCGGCGCTCGGAGTGGCCGACCAGGCCGTAGCGTGCGCCGACGTCGACCAGCATCCGCGCCGAGACCTCGCCGGTGTAGGCGCCCTCCTCGTTGTGGCTGACGTCCTGCGCACCGAAGGACAGCGGATGGCCCTCGAAGTCCTCGATCAAGTCACCGATGTAGGGCAGCGGCGGCAGCACCACGATGTCCACGCCCGGGACGGGCAGCGCGGCCGCCACCTCGTTCAGCAGCGACGTCGCGAAATCGCGCGTGCCATACAGCTTCCAGTTTCCGGCTACGATCCTGCGGCGCATCTGGCGGCCCTGCTCGACAAGGGGCGCACAGGATAGCCGATACCTCCGCCCTCTTTCCGCAGGACACCCGCCCATGCCCGCTCCCCGCGGCCACGCCCTCGTCACCGGCGCCTCCAGCGGCATCGGCGCGGAAATCGCGCGCGAATACGCCCGCCGCGGCGTGCCGCTGGTGCTGACCGCGCGGCGCACGGAACGCCTGCAGGCGCTTGCGGACGAACTGCGCGATCGCGTCGAAGTCCACGTCCTCACCGCCGACCTCGCCGATCCCGATGCACCGCGCCGGCTGGTCGACGACATCGCCGCGCTCGGCGTGCCGCTGCGCATCCTCGTCAACAACGCCGGCTACGGCGTGCCGGGCCGCTACCTCAAGAGCGACTGGGCCACGCATGCAGCTTTCCTGCAGGTGATGGTGGGCGCAGTCTCGGAGCTGACCTGGCGCCTGCTGCCGGCGATCCGCGACAGCGGCAGCGGCCGCATCCTCAACGTCGCCTCGTTCGCCGCGCTGGTGCCCTCGGCCGACGGGCAGACCCTGTATGCGCCGGCGAAGGCGTTCATGGTCAAGTTCAGCGAATCGCTGGCGCTGGAGAACGCCGACGCCGGCGTCCACGCCACCGCACTGTGCCCCGGCTTCACCCATTCCGAGTTCCACGACGTCACCGGCACGCGCGCGATGATGTCGAAGCTGCCGAAGTGGATGTGGCTGGACGCCGGCGACGTTGCCCGCGCCGGCATCGAAGGCTGCGAGCGCGGCGAGGTGGTGGTGGTACCCGGCGCGGCGTACCGCGTGCTGCGCTGCGTGACCCGGCACCTGCCCGAACGCTTCGTGCTGCGGCGCATGGCAAAGAACTCCAGGCGCATCCGCAGCATCGAGTGATACCAACTTGCGATCAAAAGTATGCGATGGCGTAGGAGCGCCCCATGGGCGCGACCGGGTCGCGACGATGCCCCAGCCGCTGCGGGTCGCGGGCATGGCCCGCTCCTACGACAACCGCATCTTTCGTAGGAGCGCCCCATGGGCGCGACCGGGACGCAACGGCGACTGCGCTTCGCGGGTCGCGGGCGTGGCCCGCTCCTACTTGAGCTTGATTTCGCGCAGGCGCTCTTCGAGGTAGCCCTGCGCGCTGATCGGCTCGGGGTAGCGGCTCGGGTTGTCCGGCGTCACCGTCGACGGCAGCACGTCGATCACGAAGTCGGGGTTCGGGTGCAGGAAGAACGGCACCGAGTAGCGCGGCTGGCGCGCCTGTTCGCCCGGCGGATTGGTCACGCGGTGCGTGGTCGAGGGATACACGTGGTTGGTCAGGCGCTGCAGCATGTCGCCGATGTTGACGACGATGGTGTCAGCGTCGGAGGTGAAGGGCACCCACTCGCCCTTCTTCGACAGCACCTCAAGCCCGGCGGCGCTGGCGCCGACCAGCAGGGTGATCAGGTTGATGTCCTCGTGCGCGCCGGCGCGCACGTTCGGAATGTCGTCGGCGGTGATCGGCGGATAGTGGATCGGGCGCAGGATCGAGTTGCCGAAATCGGTCTTGTCCGCGAACCAGTCCTCCGCCAGGCCGATGTGCAGCGCCAGCGCGCACAGCACCCTGGAACCGAGCTGGTCGAGCGTGCGGTACAGGCCGTAGCCGTGCTCGCGGAAGCCGGGCACCTCGGCCGGCCACAGGTTCGCCGGCATCACGTCGCGGTAGCTCGAATCGTCCGGGATTTCGCGGCCGATGTGCCAGAACTCCTTGAGGTCGAAGTGCTTCGCGCCCTTGGCGGTCTCGACGCCGAACGGGGTGTAGCCGCGCGCGCCGCCGCTGCCGGGGACGTGGTACTGCTGCTTGGTCTGTTCCGGCAGCGCGAAGAAGGCCTTGAACACGCCGTAGGCGCCGTCGATCTGCGACTGCGGGATGCCGTGGCCGTTGATCCCGGCGAACCCCCACTCGCGGTAGGCGGCGCCGAGCTCGGACACGAAGGCATCGCGGTCCGTGTCGAAGCGGCGGATGTCGAGGGTGGGGATGCGGGAGGTCATGGCGTGTCGTTCGTGTCGATGATTCGTGAATTGATAGTTGGTAGTTGGTGGTTGGTAGTTGGTGGTGGGAAACACGAACCACCAACCACCAACCACCAACTGCCGTTCAAGCCGCTGCTTCGCGCACCGCCGCCGCCAGCCGCTCCAGCGTCGATTGCACCAGCGCATCGTCGTCGGCTTCGACGGTGACGCGCACCACCGGCTCGGTGCCCGACGGACGCAGGAAGGCGCGTCCCCTGCCCTGCACCGCCGCCTGGGCCTCGGCCAGCGCGGCCTGCACGGACGGGGCCTCGGCCGGCTTGGCGCCGTTGCCGTAGCGCACGTTGATCGTCTTCTGCGGCATCCTGCGCACGCCGTCCAGCGCCTGCTGCAGCGTAATGCCGCGACGGCGCAACACTTCGAGCACCTGCAGCGCGCTGATGATGCCGTCGCCGGTGGTCGCGCGGTCCAGGCACAGCAGGTGGCCAGAGGCCTCGCCGCCGAGGATGCCGTCGTGTTCCAGCAGTGCCTGGTGCACGTAGCGATCGCCGACCTTCGTGCGCACGAAGCCGATGCCGGCCTGCTCCAGCGCCTGCTCGATGCCGTAGTTGGTCATCACCGTACCGACCACCGGCCCGCGCAGCCGGCCGCTGTCGCGCCAGTCGGTGGCCAGCACGTACAGCAGGTCGTCGCCGTCGCGCACGGTGCCGTCGCTGTCGACGAACAGCAGCCGGTCGCCGTCGCCGTCGAAGGCGATGCCGAGGTCGGCGCCGGTCTCGCGCACGCGCGCGGCGAGGCCTTCGGGATGCAGCGAACCGACGCCGTCGTTGATGTTGACGCCGTTCGGGTCGACGCCGATCGCATCGACCCGCGCATCCAGTTCGCGCAGCACCAGCGGTCCCATCTGGTAGGTGGCGCCGTTGGCGCAGTCGACCACGATGTGCATGCCGCTGAGGTTGAAGCTCCGCGGCACCGAGCTCTTGCAGGCCTCGACGTAGCGCCCCACCGCGTCGCGGGTACGCACCGCCTTGCCGAGCCGTTCGGATTCGACCGTCGTGAACGGGCGCTCCAGCGCCGCTTCGATCGCCAGTTCCGTGGCGTCGTCGAGCTTCTCGCCCTCGGCCGAGAAGAACTTGATGCCGTTGTCGTAATGCGGATTGTGCGAGGCCGAGATGACGATGCCGCCGCTTGCGCGCATCGAGCGGGTCAGGTGCGCGACCGCGGGCGTCGGCATCGGCCCCATCAGCTGCACGTGGACGCCGGCGGCCACCAGCCCCGCCTCCAGCGCGGCCTCGAACATGTAGTTTGAGATGCGCGTGTCCTTGCCGATCACCACCAGCGGCTTGCGCTTGCCGCCCTGGCGCTCGGCGTCCTCGCGCAGCACATGGCCGTAGGCGTTGCCCAGGCGCAATACGAAGTCGGCCGAGATCGGGCCTTCGCCGACGCGGCCGCGGATGCCGTCGGTGCCGAAATACTTCCGGCTCATGCCGCCACGTCCTCCGGCACCGGCTGCCGCATCATCATCGCCATCAGGGTGGCGATGCGGTCGCGCAGCTCGCGGCGGTCGCAGATCTGGTCGATGGCGCCGTGTTCGAGCAGGAACTCCGAGCGCTGGAAGCCTTCGGGCAGGGTCTCGCGCACGGTCTGTTCGATCACGCGCGGGCCGGCGAAGCCGATCAGCGCCTCCGGCTCGGCGATGTTGATGTCGCCCAGCATCGCGAAGCTCGCCGACACGCCGCCGGTGGTCGGGTGGGTCATCACCGAGATGTAGGGCAGCCCGGCCTCGCGCAGGCGCCCGAGCGCGGCCGAGGTCTTGGCCATCTGCATCAGCGAGAACAGGCTTTCCTGCATGCGCGCGCCGCCGCTGGCGGAGAAGCACACGAAGGGCGAGCCGATCTGCAGCGCGCGCTCGGCACCGCGGGCGAAGCGCTCGCCCACCACCGAGCCCATCGAGCCGCCCATGTAGGCGAAGTCGAAGGCGGCGGCGACCATCGGCATCTGCTTCAGCCGCCCTTCCATCACCACCAGCGCGTCGCGCTCGCCGGTAGCCTTCTGCGCGGCCTTGATGCGGTCGGCGTACTTCTTCTGGTCCTTGAACTTGAGGACGTCGGTCGGGCCGAGTTCGCCGGCGATCTCGACCAGTTCGCCCGGGTCGAGGAAACCGCGGAGCCGCGCGCGGGCGCGGATCGGGCGGTGGAAGCTGCACTTCGGGCAGACCTCGAGGTTCTCCTCGAGTTCGGGGCCGTAGAGGACGGCACCGCAGCGGTCGCATTTCTCCCACAGCCCCTCGGGCACGCTGCGCTTCCTCGCCGCACCGGTCTCGGTGCGGATGCGCGGCGGCATCAGTTTCTTCAGCCAGCTCATGCCTGGAATCGGTCCGGTTGCGGCCGCGCCGCGGAAGCGTCCAGTCTAGCGCAAGGGGTGCGCGCGCCGCGTTCCCTCATCCCCTGTGGGCGATGCGCCATCCCAGCCCAAGGCATTGAGAGAAAAGGGCCTTCCCCCATCGACCTCGCCGTAGGAGCGCGCCATGCGCGCGACCGATGGACCAGCTTGCGACGACGCCGGTCGCGGCCATGGGCCGCTCCTACAAGGGCCGCGGATCGCCGGGATCAGCCCAGCGCCGCCCGCAACGGCACCAGGAAGGCCGCCGCGCGGGCAGCCGCGTCGGTCGGGCCATCGGCTTCGGCCATCACCGACACCAAGGCGCTGCCGACCACCACCCCGTCGGCATCGACCGCCATCGCCGCCGCGCTGGCCGCGTCCCGGATGCCGAACCCGGCCACCACCGGCACCGGGCTGTCGACGCGGATCTTGCGGAGGTGTCCGGACGCCGCCCGCGCATCCAGCCGCTCGGAGGCCCCGGTCACGCCGGCGAAGCTGACGTAGTAGAGATAGCCCTGCGCATTGTCCAGCAGCAGGCGCAGGCGGGCGTCGGTGGTGGTCGGCGAGGCCAGCAGGATCAGGGCGACGCCATGCGCGGCGAACGCGTCGCGGAATTCCGCCGACTCCTCCGGCGGCAGGTCGACCAGCAGCAGGCCATCGATGCCGGCACCGGCCGCCTCGCGCGCGAAGCGGTCCGCACCGCGGATCTCGACCGGGTTGAGATAGCCCATAAGCACCACGGGCGTATCGGCGTCGCGTTCGCGGAAAGCGCGCACCGCTTCCAGCACCCACGTCAGCCCGGCACCCCGCGCCAGCGCGCGCTCGGAGCTACGCTGGATGGTCGGACCATCGGCCATCGGGTCGGAGAACGGCACGCCGAGTTCGAGCACGTCGGCGCCGGCGGCGACCAACGCGTGCATCACCGGTACGGTCGCCTCCAGCGAGGGATCGCCGGCGGTGATGAAGGGGATCAGGGCCTTGCGGTTGGCGGCCTTGAGTGCGGCGAATTTTCTGTCGAGGCGGCTCATGAATCTACTCGCGGGAAGCTTTCGAGTCCTCCCATTGAAGGGGATGGAGGAAAAAGCGTCAGAGCGAAATGCCCTCGCGTGCGGCGATCGTATGCACGTCCTTGTCGCCGCGGCCGGACAGGTTGCACAGCACCAGCTTGTCCTTGGGCAGTTCGCGCGCCAGCTTGATCGCCTGGGCGACGGCGTGGCTGGATTCGAGCGCCGGCAGGATGCCCTCGCTGCGGGTCAGCGTGTGGAATGCCGCCAGCGCCTCGGCGTCGGTCACGCCAACATAATCGGCGCGGCCGCTGTCCTTGAGGAAGGCGTGTTCGGGGCCGACGCCGGGGTAGTCCAGGCCGGCGGAGATCGAATGCGTCTCGGTGATCTGGCCGTCGTCATCGCAGATCACGTAGGTGCGGTTGCCGTGCAACACGCCCACGCGGCCGGCGGCCAGCGAGGAGGCGTGTCGGCCGGTGTCGATGCCCTCGCCCGCCGCTTCGGCGCCGACGATGCGCACATCCGCATCGTTGAGGAAGGCGTGGAACAGGCCGATCGCGTTGCTGCCGCCGCCGACGCAGGCGGTGATCGCGTCCGGCAGCCGGCCGTAGTCGGCCAGCATCTGCGCCCGCGCCTCGCGCCCGACCACGGCGTTGAAGTCGCGCACCATGCGTGGGTACGGATCGGGACCGGCGACGGTGCCGATGATGTAGAACGTGTCGCGCACGTTGGTCACCCAGTCGCGCATGGCCTCGTTGAGCGCGTCCTTGAGCGTCGCCGAGCCACTTGTCACCGGTACCACGGTCGCGCCCAGCAGCTTCATCCGGTAGACGTTGATCTTCTGCCGCTCGATGTCGGTGGCGCCCATGTAGACCACGCATTCCAGCCCCAGCCGGGTGGCGACGGTAGCGCTGGCGACGCCGTGCTGGCCGGCGCCGGTCTCGGCGATGATCCGGGTCTTGCCCATGCGGCTGGCCAGCAGCGCCTGGCCGATGGTGTTGTTGATCTTGTGCGCGCCGGTGTGGTTGAGGTCCTCGCGCTTGAGCAGGATCTGCGCGCCACCGACTTCGCGGCTCAATCTCTCGGCGTGGTAGATCGGGCTGGGCCGGCCGACGTAGTGCTTGAGGTCCTTCTCGAAAGCGGCGATGAAGCCCGGATCGACCCGGGCGGCGTCATAGGCCGTAGCCAGCTCCTCCAGCGGCCCGATCAGGGTTTCGGCGACGAAGCGGCCGCCGTGGCGGCCGAAGTGGCCGGCGGGGTCCGGGTAGGCGTGGAAATCCTGGGGGGCGGGCATGGCACTCATGGACGGCATCGGCGGTGCGGAAGCAGGGCCTCACTCTAGCGCACACGTCGGCGATGAAAAATCGATAACATCTGAGTAATCCGTCAGGAAAACTCACAGATGTCCGGTCGTCCCCTGCCCCCGCTCAATGCCCTGCGCGCCTTCGAGGCGGCGGCCAGGCTGGGCAGCCTCGGCCGGGCCGCGGCCGAGCTGCACGTCACCCACGGCGCGGTGAGCCGGCAGGTGAAGCTGCTGGAGGACGACCTTGGCACCGCCCTGTTCGTCCGCGAGGGCCGCGGCCTGCGCCTGACCGCGGCCGGCCGGCAGCTGCGCGACACCGCCGGCGCCGCCTTCGAGCAGATCGAGGCCACGGTGCGCAGCCTGCGCCGGGGGACGGATCCGGGCACCCGCGTGATCGGCTGCCCCGGCAGCGTGCTGGCGCGCTGGATGATCCCGCGGCTGGACCGCCTGCAGCGCGACCTGCCCGGGCTGCGCCTGCACCTGTCCGCGCACGAGGGCGACTTCGACCCCGCCCTGCCCGGCCTCGACGCCGCCTTGCTGATCGGCGAACCGCCGTGGCCTGCACAATGGCGCGTGCACGCGCTGGCGCCGGAACGGATCGGACCGGTGCTTGATCCACGCCATCCCGCCTTCGCCCGCCTGTCCGGTCAGCCCGCTGCCGCCCTGCTCGGGGAGGAACTGCTGCACACCACTTCGCGGCCGCAGGCCTGGCCGGAGTGGGCGCGGCGGCAGGGTCTCGATGCGGGGCAGCTGCGCCTGGGGAACGGTTTCGAACACCTTTACTACCTGCTGGAGGCCGCGGTCGCCGGCCTCGGCGTCGCGATCGCGCCGGAGCCGCTGGTCGCCGGGGATCTCGCCGCCGGCCGGCTGGTTGCGCCCTGGGGCTTCGTCGACACCGAGGCGCAGTGGTGCCTGTGCACGCGCGCGGATGCGGATCCGCAGCTCGAACGGCTGGCCGACTGGCTGCGGCGGGAGCTCGCGACGCCTGACTGAGGCCGTAAGGCAACGCTGATCAAGTCGCTTCTGCTCGTCATTCCCGCAAAGGCGGGAACCCAGTGTCTTTGCTTTCAATCGCTCGAAGACGCTGGATCCCCGCTTTCGCGGGGATGACAGCACTTTTTTCAGCGCGATCTATTCGCAATCCGCCCGCCGCACTTCCTCGACGAAGCGGCGCATGCGCGCGCCGTCCTTGACCCCGGGCTGGTCGACTCCTGCCTCGACGCCACCCGACACGTCCACGCCCCAGGGGTGGGTGGCGCGCACCGCGTCGAACACGTTGTCCGGCGTCAGTCCGCCGGCGACCAGGAAGGGCTTGGTCATCCGCCGCGGGACGCGACTCCAATCGAAGGTCTTCCCGGTGCCGCCGGCCTCGCCCGGCACATGCGCATCGAGCAGGAAGCCCGCGGCCGTGGGGTGCGCCGCGTGCAGCGCCAGCGGATCGAGCGCGGCGTCGGCGCCCATCGCCACCGCCTTCAGGTACGGCAGTCCGAACGAACCGCAGAACGCCTCGTCCTCGTCGCCGTGGAACTGCAGCAGCGACGGCCGCACGATCGCGACCACCTTGCGAACCTCGTCGGCGCTGTTGCCCATGAACAGCGCCACCGCGTCGACCATCGGCGCCAGCGCGTCACGCATCGCCGCCGCCTGCGCCGGCGCAACCCGCCGCCGGCTGCGCTCGGCGAATACGAAGCCCACGGCGTCCACGCCCAGCTCGCCCGCCAGGCGCACGTCGCCGGGGCGGGTCATGCCGCAGAACTTGATGCGGGTGCGGAACAGGGGGCCGGTCATGGGTTGATGGGAGTTGGTGGTTGGTGGTTGGGAGTCGGGGAAGCCTAACGATTTGTCATCCCGAGCGCAGCGAGGGATCTGCCTTGAGGTGGCCTGTAACAAGTGGAAGAAGCAGATCTCTCACGGAGCCAGTCCTGAGCGAAGTCGAAGGGTTCGAGATGACATGCTGCGCGCACGTCTTCCGCGCTAAACCACCGTGACCTCCGGTGGCAAGCCGTGAATCTCGGGGTAGACCGGTCCGACGAACACCAGGCCTTCGGCCGGCGCGGTCGGTCCGGCCCGCCGGCGATCGCGGCCGGCCAGCAGTTCGCCGATCCACGCCTCCGGCCGCGCGCCGGCACCGACTTCCAGCAGCGAGCCGACGATGTTGCGCACCATGTGGTG
>DAOMPM010000046.1:0-24816 GCA_035444805.1 Luteimonas sp.
TCGAGGCAGCGCCCGGCCTGGTGCACGGCCTCGGCCTGGCCGAACTGGCCGTACAGCTCGCCCCAGTCGCCTTCCGTGCGCAGCTGCAGCGGAATCTTGCGCGGCATGTCGCGCGCGACGTCGAGGAACTGGAAGACCTGTTTCTTGCTCATGCGAAGGGATTCGGGATTCGGGATAGGGGATTCGGAAAAGCGGGGCAGCGGCATGTGCATGCCACCGGGCGGGATTCGCGTTTTCGAATTCCCGATCCCGAATTCCGAATCCCGGCTCTCACGCCGCCCTCCGCAGCTCGTTCGCCAGCGCTTCGAGGCTGGCCGCCTTGGGCTTGACCAGCCAGAACTTGCCGACGAAGTCGCGGAACTCGTCGAGGATGCGTGCGCTCCAGGCGCTGCCGGTGAGATGTGCGTGCGCTTCGAGCAGGTCGGTCAGGTGCTGGCGGTAATTGTCGAAGCCCTCGGGCGAGATGCGCACGATGTCGATCAGCTCGTGGTTGTAGCGGTCGACGAAGTCGCGGTCGAGGTCGAGCACGTAGGCCAGTCCGCCGGTGAGGCCGGCGCCGAAGTTCAGGCCGGTGCGGCCGAGCACGACCACGGTGCCGCCGGTCATGTATTCGCAGCAGTGGTCGCCCGCGCCCTCGACCACCGCAGTCACGCCGGAGTTGCGCACCGCGAAGCGTTCGCCGGCGCGTCCTGCGGCGTACAGCTCGCCGCCGGTGGCGCCGTACAGGCAGGTGTTGCCGAGGATCGGCGCGAAGCGTGATTCGAACGCACTGCCGCGCGGTGGCGCCAGCACGATGCGGCCGCCGGCCATGCCCTTGCCGACGTAGTCGTTGGCCTCGCCCTCCAGGTGCAAGTGCAGGCCGCCGGCGTTGAACGCGCCGAAGCTCTGCCCGGCGCTGCCGGTGAGCCGCAGCGTCACCGGGCGGTCGGCCATGCCGGTGTTGCCGTGGTGCTGCGCGACCAGGCCCGACAGACGGGTGCCGATGCTGCGGTCGGTGTTGCGGATGCGGTCGACGTGCTCGCCGCCTTCGCCGCGTTCGATCACGCCCGACAGTGCCGCATCGAGGCGCGCGGCGAGTCCGTCCGGCGGCGACTGCAGCGCGGGTGAGCCGCAGTACGCCGCGGCCTGCGACGGATCGCGTGCGAGCAGGCGCGACAGGTCGATGTCGACGTCCTCGCGGGTGTGGCGCAGGTGCTGTTCGAGCAGGTCGCTGCGGCCGACGATCTCGTCCAGCGATCGCGCGCCGAGCGCGGCCAGCAGTTCGCGCACGTCCTGCGCGATGTTGCGGAAGAAATGCTCGACGCGCTCGGGCAGGCCGGTGAAATGCTGCGAACGCAGGCGTTCGTCCTGGGTGGCCACGCCGGTCGCGCAGTTGTTGAGGTGGCAGATGCGCAGGTACTTGCAGCCCAGCGCGATCATCGGCGCGGTGCCGAAGCCGAAGCTGTCGGCGCCGAGCATCGCCGCCTTGACCACGTCCAGCCCGGCCTTGAGCCCGCCATCGGTCTGCAGCAGCACGCGCTCACGCAGCTCGTTGGCCTGCAGCGCCTGGCGCGCCTCGGACAGGCCCAGTTCCCACGGCACGCCGGCGTAGCGGATCGAGCCGAGCGGGCTGGCGCCGGTGCCGCCGTCGTGGCCGGAGATGGTGATCAGATCCGCGCCGGCCTTGACCACGCCCGCGGCGATCGTGCCCACGCCCGCGTGCGCGACCAGCTTCACCGAGATCAGCGCCGTCGGGTTGACCTGGCGCAGGTCGAAGATCAGCTGCGCCAGGTCCTCGATCGAATAGATGTCGTGGTGCGGCGGCGGCGAGATCAGGCCGATGCCGGGCTTGGCGTAGCGCAGCCGCGCGATCAGCGGATTGACCTTGCTGCCCGGCAGCTGCCCGCCTTCACCAGGCTTGGCGCCCTGCGCGACCTTGATCTGCAGCACTTCGGCGTTGATCAGGTACTCGGGGGTGACGCCGAAGCGGCCCGAGGCGATCTGCTTGATCTTGCTGCGCTTCTCGGTGCCGTAGCGCGCCGGATCCTCGCCGCCCTCGCCGGAATTGCTGCGCCCGCCGAGGCGGTTCATCGCGATCGCCAGCGCCTCGTGCGCCTCAGGCGACAGCGCGCCGAGGCTCATCGCCGCGGAGTCGAAGCGCCTGACGATCGACGAGACGGGCTCCACTTCGTCCAGCGGCACCGGCGCGCCCAGCGGCCTGGGCCGCAGCAGGTCGCGCAGCGCCGCGGGCGGGCGCGTGTTGACGTGGTCGGCGTAGACCTTCCAGTCCTCGCGCGTGCCGGTCAGCACCGCGCGCTGCAGCGTCTGCACCACGTCCGGGTTGTACTGGTGGTACTCGCCGCCGTGCACGTAGCGCATCAAGCCGCCGGGTTCGGGCAGGGCGTTGTCGTCCCAGCCGTGTTCGGCCAGTGCCCAGGCATCGCCTTCCAGCCGCGCGAAGCCGGCGCCGCCGATGCGCGAGGGCGTGCCCTCGAAGCACAGCGACACCACGTCGTCGTCGAGGCCCACGATTTCGAACAGCTGCGCGCCGCGATAGCTGGAGATGCTGCCGATGCCCATCTTCGACAGGATCTTGAGCAGGCCCTTCTTCACCCCGCGGCGATAGCTGCGGCCGAACTGGGTCGGCTCGTTGCTGGTCTTGCCGCCGAGCAGGCCGCGGCGCGCCAGCGCGGCCAGGGTCTGGTAGGCGAGGAAGGGATAGACCGCGGTTGCGCCGAAGCCGATCAGGCAGGCGACGTGGTGCGGATCGCGCGCAGTGCCGGTCTCGACGATCAGGTTGGCGTCGCAGCGCAGGCCCTTGCGCACCAGGTGCAGGTGCACCGCGCCGGTGGCGAGCAGGGCGTGCACCGCGGCGTGGCCGTGGCGCGGGCGGCGGTCGCTGAGGATCAGCAGTTCGACGCCCTCGCGCGTCGCGGCCTCGGCCTCGGCGCAGATGCGCTCGATCGCCGCGCGCAGGCCGGTGCGCTGGTCGAAGTACAGGTCGATGTAGCGGTGCGACGACTCGAACCGCTCCAGCGCCAGCAGCTGGTGCAGCTTGCGCTGCGACAGCACCGGCGAGTTGAGCATGACGTGGTGGACGTTCTCGGCCTGGTCGAGGAAGAGATTGCCTTCCTTGCCGATCTGGGTGGACAGCGTCATCACGCAGGCTTCGCGCAGCGGATCGATTGGCGGGTTGGTGACCTGGGCGAAGGCCTGGCGGAAGCAGTCGTACAGCGGGCGCACGCGCTGGCTGATCGCGGCCATCGGCACGTCGTCGCCCATCGAGCCGATGCCTTCCTGTTCGGTCTCGGCCAGCGGCCGCAGCACCGTCTCCTGCTCCTCGCGCGAGAACTGGAACAGCTTCTGGAAGGCGAGCAGCATTTCCGGCGTGAACGGCGCGTCTGTCAGCGCCGGGTCGATCAGCTCGGTGTGCAGCCAGCTCATGCCGCGCTTGAGCCACTGCTTGTACGGCGCGCGCGCGCGGTTGATCTCGTCGATCGCGTCGCTGTCGAGCAGGCGGCCGCGGTCGAGGTCGATCGCGATCATCTCGCCCGGGCCCAGCTTGCCCTTGGCCTTGACCTGCTCCGGCGGCAGGTCCCAGACGCCGGCTTCGGAGGCGATCACGAACACGCCGTCGTCCGACAGCGTCCAGCGCGCCGGGCGCAGGCCGTTGCGGTCGAGCGTGCATGCGGCGAAGCGGCCGTCGCACATCACCACGCCGGCCGGGCCGTCCCAGGGCTCGGAGTTGATCGAGTAGTACTCGTAGAACGCGGCGAGGTCGCTGTCCTTGTACTCCAGCGACTGCGTCGCCGGCGGGATCAGGATGCGCATCGCCTGCAGCAGGTCCATGCCGCCGAGCAGCAGCCACTCGAGCATGTTGTCGAGTGACTGCGAGTCCGAGCCGTGCATTGTGACGCTCGACTCGAACTCGGTCACGTCGAGCAGGGACGAGGCCCACACGCCCTTGCGCGCCTGCGCCCAGCGCCGGTTGCCCTCGATGCTGTTGATCTCGCCGTTGTGCGCGAGCCGCCGGAACGGATGCGCCAGCGGCCAGCGCGGCAGGGTGTTGGTCGAGAAGCGCTGGTGGAACACCACCGCGCGCGCGGCAAGCTGCGGGTGCGAGAGGTCGGGGAACAGCTGGCGCAGGTGGCTCGGCAGCACCATGCCCTTGTAGCCGAGCAGGCGCGGCGACAGGCCGACGACGTAGAAGTCGGCGACGTCCTTCAGCACCTGCTCGCCGCGGCGGCGCGCGAGGAACAGCGCACGCTCGAACGCGTCGACATCGGCCTTGTCGCTCTCCACGAACACCTGTTCGATGCGCGGCACCGAGGACTGCGCCAGCTTGCCGCAGGCGGCGAGGTCGATCGGCACCACGCGCCAGCCGCGCACGCGTGCGCCGACGCGCTGCAGCTGGTCGTTCAACAGGTCGCGGCAGCGCGCCGCGTCATCATCGTCGTGCGGCAGGAACACCATGCCCGCGGCGACCAGTCCGTCGTGCAGCGCGAAACCAGACTCGCGCGCGAGCGTGCGCACGAAACCATCTGCACCGTGGATCAGCACGCCGCAGCCGTCGCCCGACAGCCCGTCCGCGGCGACGCCGCCGCGATGCGCCATCCGCGACAGCGCCTCGAGCGCGATGTCGACGATGCGGCGCTCGGGGTCGCCCTCGATCTTCGCGATCAGGCCGAATCCGCAGCTGTCGTGTTCGCTTTCGGGGTCGTGTAGGCCCCGATCCGGGGTTGCCCGCATCGTTGTCGCCGAGGTTGGGAAGGACGGAAGGGTGAGCCGGCACGGGAATCGAGACCTGCCGTGCCGGGAGGGACACCGGGACCACGCGTCCGTGCTCGGGATCGAATAAAACACAATTTGTGCAGCGCGACAATATCGTCGCCGCAAAAATTTTCGTTGCATCGGAAACCGCGAATCTGCGGCTTTCCTGCCGGTTTCAGCGCAGCTGCCGTCCGTCCCGCGCGTCGCGGATCGTGGTCGGCTGCGACAGGCCTGAAGTTTCACCGGCAACGATGGCGTCGACGCCGTCGCGGATGCGCGGCGCAAGGTCGGCCAGCGCGAGCGGCGGCGGATCGCCGGCGACGTTGGCGCTGGTGGACACGAGGGGATCGCCGAAGCCAGCGCACAGCGCGGCGACGATCGGATGCGCGCTGACGCGCACGGCGACGGTGTCGTGGCTGCCGCGGATCCAGCCCGGCACCTTCGCCGTCACCGGCACGATCCAGGTATGCGGGCCGGGCCACGAGGCCAGCACCGCCTCGCGTCGCGCGGGCGGCAGGGCATCCCAGTCGACGAGTCCGTCGAGCTGCGCGGCCGACGCCGCGACCAGGATCAGGCCCTTGTCGACCGCGCGCTGCTTGAGCGCCAGCAGGCGCAGCACCGCGGCTTCGTCGAAGGGATCGCAGCCGAGACCCCAGACGCCTTCGGTCGGACAGGTGATCAAACCGCCGCGATGGAGGACGGTGATGGCTTCTTCGACGGAGGTGAGCATGGATATCCGGTCAGCTTATGGATTCGCCCCCGAAATGGTAGGAGCAACTGTCTTGCGCGTCCGGGACAGCGACCCATAGGTTGGGGTGAACGTAGTGAACCCCAACATGCACGCAGCATGCGGATCCGGGTGTTGGGGTTCGCAAGCTCACCCCAACCTATGGGTTGCTCCGGTAGGAGCGGGCCATGCCCGCGACCGGTCGTTCCCGGCGTATCGGAAACCTGGTCGCGCCCATGGAGCGCTCCTACGCGCGAATCCCGATCAGAACGGCGCCTCGTCCGCCTTCTTCACCACGCGCTTCCTGCCCGGCTCGAACTTCGCCGCGGTCACCAGCGGTTTCGCCGGCTCGAGGTCGGCCGAGAGCGGGCGCGCGGCGTTCTTCGCCGGTGTCTTCTTCGCGGGGGCTTTCTTCGCCGCCTTCTTCGCCGGCGCCTTCTTCGCGGCGGCCTTCTTCGGCGCAGATTCCTTCTTCGCCGCCGTCTTCTTCGCCGTCGCCTTCTTCGCCCCGAAGCCACGGCGCGCCGGCTTGCCGGTTTCCTCCAGCAGCCTGGTCACTTCCTCCAGCGTCAGCGAGGCCGGCTCGCGATCCTTCGGGATCTTGCCGTTGAGCTTGCCGTCGCTGATGTACGGGCCATAGCGGCCGTTGAGCACCTGGATGTCGCTGCCGGCGAATTCCTTGATGATCCGGTTGCGCGCGATCTCTTCCTTCTCCTCGATCAGGAACACCGCGCGCGCGAGGTCGATCTTGTACGGATCATCCTCCTTCGTCAGCGAGGCGTAGGTGCTGCCGCGCCTGGCGAACGGCCCGAAGCGGCCGATGCCGACGCTCACGTCCTCGCCCTTGTTCTGGCCCAGCGTGCGCGGCAGCAGGAACAGCTCCAGCGCCTCGTCGAGCGTGATCGAGTAGATGCTCTGGCCCGGGCGCAGGGAGGCGAACTTCGGCTTCTCCTCGTCCTCGACCGTGCCGATCTGCACCAGCGGTCCGAAGCGGCCGATGCGCGCGCTGACCTGGCGCCCGCTCTTCGGGTCCTCGCCGAGTACGCGCACGCTGCCGGCGTCGGTCTTGTCCAGCGAGTGCTTCTTGTCCTCGACCAGTTCCTTGAACGGGCCCCAGAACTTCTCCATCAGCGGCACCCATTCCTCCTCGCCGCGGCTCACCGCGTCCAGCTCGTCCTCGAGCCTGGCGGTGAAGTCGTAGTCGACGTACTGCGGGAAGTGGTTGCTGAGGAACTTCGACACCGCGCGGCCGATGTCGGTCGGGCGGAAGCTGCGGCCCTCCATCTCGGTGTACTTGCGGAACAGCAGGGTCTGGATGATCGAGGCATAGGTCGAGGGGCGGCCGATGCCGTATTCCTCCAGCGCCTTGACCAGTGCCGCTTCGGTGAAGCGCGGCGGCGGCTGGGTGAAGTGCTGGTCGGCGTGGATGCGGTCGAGCGGGATCCGGTCGCCGAGCTTCATCGCCGGCAGCTTGCGGCCTTCGTCCTCGTCTTCCTTGCCCTTGCTGTCCTTGCCTTCCTCGTAGACCGCGAGGAAGCCCGCCACGACCACCGTGGTGCCGGAGGCGCGGAAGCCGTGCTCGGCGCCGGCGGCGAGGTCGACGGTGACGGTGTTGAGGGTGGCCGGGATCATCTGCGAGGCGACCGCGCGCTTCCACACCAGCTCGTACAGCCGACGCTCGTCGTCGCTGAGGAAGCGCGCCACCGACGCCGGCGTGCGCAGCGCCGAGGTCGGACGCACCGCCTCGTGCGCTTCCTGCGCGTTCTTGCTCTTGGTCTGGTAGGCGTTGGGCTTGTCCGGCACCGAGGCGGTGCCGAAGTCGCGCGCGATCACGTCGCGGATCTCCGACAGCGCATCATTCGACAGGCTCACCGAGTCGGTACGCATGTAGCTGATCAGGCCGACCGTGCCCTCGTCGCCCAGGGCCACGCCCTCGTACAGCTTCTGCGCCACCTGCATGGTCCTGCGGGTGGTGAAGCCGAGCTTGCGCGAGGCCTCCTGCTGCAGGGTGGAGGTGGTGAACGGCGGCGAGGGGCGGCGCTTGCGCTCCTTGCTGGCGACGTCGGTGACGTGCAGCGAGCCCTGCGCGGCGGCGGCGATGCGCGCACGCGCGGCCTCGGCGGTGTCGCCGTCGGTGATGGTGAACTGTTCCTTCTGGCTGTCGACCAGGAACTTCTCGCCGTCCAGCTTGACCAGCCGGGCGGTGAACGGCTGCGAGGGGTGCGCGCACTCGGCGTCGATGGTCCAGTATTCCTGCTTGCGGAAGGCCTCGATCTCCTCCTCGCGCTCGACGATCATGCGCAGCGCCGGCGACTGCACGCGCCCGGCCGACAGTCCGGCCTGGATCTTGCGCCACAGCACCGGTGAGAGGTTGAAGCCGACCAGGTAGTCCAGCGCGCGCCGCGCCTGCTGGGCGTCGACCAGTTCGTCGGCGATCTGCCGCGGGTGGCTCATCGCCTCCTTGATCGCGCGCGGGGTGATCTCGGTGAACACCACGCGTTGCAGCGACTTGTCCTCGAGCAGGCCGCGCTCCTTGAGGATCTCGGCGATGTGCCAGCTGATCGCCTCGCCCTCGCGGTCCGGGTCGGTGGCCAGGTAGATGTCGTCGGCCGCCTTGGCCGCCTTGGCGATCGCCTCGACGTGCTTCTCGTTCTTGTCGATCAGCTCGTAGCGCATGCGGAAGCCGTCGTCCGGATCGACCGCGCCCTCCTTGGGCACCAGATCGCGGACGTGGCCGTACGAGGCGAGGACCTGGTAGTCCTTGCCGAGGTACTTGTTGATCGTCTTGGCCTTGGCGGGCGACTCGACGATGAGAAGGTGCTTGGGCATCTGCAGGGGGTTTCCGGCGTGGCTTCCGGCCATGCCAAACGGTCGTTCGGAGAACACGACGCCCGGGAGGTCCCGGGCGCTGCGGTTGGCGCCGTTCATGTTCGGCGCCTATTTATAGTGGAATCATGGCCCGGATGCCCCTGTCAAGCGAGCCCCCCGTCGCCGGGACGGGTCCCGGTCAGCCGGCCAGGGCCGGAATCGCGATGGCCGCCACGATTCCGAGCAGGCCCAGCCCCAGCAGCCCGCCGCCGATCACGATCACCACCCAGGTCACCACGCCCAGCTCGCGGCGCTGCAGGTCGGGACGGTCGGTGTAGGCCCAGCGGTCGACCACCAGGGTGTCGCAGATCATGTCGTGCAGGGCCTGCTTGCGCGCGGACAGGCCGGTGGTGAAGGCCGAGACCAGGCCGCCGATGCCGAGGCTGAGGGCCACCGTGCCGAAGTAGGCCAGGTAGCGCAGGAACGCCCGCCAGAAGCTGATCCGCTCGCCGCTGCCGCGGGTGACCTTGATCCCGACCGCCAGCTTGCCCAGCGAGGCCTGGCTGGCGGAGGAATGCATCCAGGCGAAGTAGAACAGCGGGATCAGGATGCCGATGAGGTAGGACAGCAGGATCAGGCCCATCGAGCCGCCGGTGGCGAGCAGGTCCCCGCCCAGCGCCCCGGCGGTGCCGGCGAGGATGAACAGCGGGATCTGCACGATCCAGGAGGCGGCGGCAGTGACCAGGCCGTCGATGACCATGGCCGCGAAGCGCTTCCAGAAGCCGGCCTGGACCACCTCGCCGCCGGCAACCACGATGGCATCGGCGGACACCGACGACAGCGGCGGGGCGTAGGGCGAGGCCGGTTCGGCCGTCGTGGGCGGGGACGCGGCCCAGCCGGCGTCGACCACCTCGCCGCTGCCGGTGGACAGCAGCGGGCCGCGGTCGTCGACCTGGGCCAGCTCGGCGGCGAAATCGCGCATCGGCCGCCAGTCGGCCATGCCCTCGCGCCAGACCAGGCTGTCCCAGCCTAGCTGGCCGCCCAGACGCAGGCGCACCAGTTCGGCCGCATCAATCGGCCCCTGGCGGGTGTTGGCGGCATCGGCGTAGTACCACTCGGACATTGGTTTCCCCTTGGTTGTCCAACCACGTGTTTCATCCCCATTCGCGAAGAACATGGTGTAGGAGCGGGCCATGCCCGCGACCCCCGGGGCCGGGGCATCGTCGCGTCCTGGTCGCGCCCATGGGGCGCTCCTCCACCATTCCCTAGCCCCGGCAGTCCGCAGGCAGGTAGCGATCCTCCGCATCGGAACTGCAGTGCCAAGAGCCGCCCTCGGAATCGTATTCGAGCCACAGCCGCCGCCCGTCGATCGCGTCGCTGCGCTCGTCGTGCAGCAGGATCTCGAGCGCGCAGCGGCCCTCACCGGTTTCGCCGATCGCGATCGAGGCGTGGGCAATCCCCCGGTATCCGTCCGCGGCGGAGAAGCCCGCACTGCCGTTGTCCGGGCAGCGGCCCTCTTGCGCGATGAAAGCTTCGGCCTGCAGCTTCAGCGGCGCGGTCTCCGCCAGCGCCTGCGCGACCTTCGAGCGCGCCACGTAGTCGTTGTAGGCCGGGATCGCGATCGCGGCGAGGATGGCCACGACCGGCAGCAGCAGGCCGGCGGCGACGACCGCAGCAATCAGGCAGCCACGATTGCGCGGCTGCGGCGGGGTGGCGAACGCCGCGGGCCTGGGTGCCTGGGGCGGCAGCGGCGGCAGCGGCGGCGGGCCACCGGAGGCGGGTTGGGACATGCGGGCGAGCGTGGGCGCGGTGCGTCAGTGCACCGGCTCGGGCTCGTCGGCGAACATCTGGGTTTCCATCCAGGCGTAGGCGGCCTCGCTGCCGGGCTGGTTGAACAGCACCATCAGCACCACCCACTTCAGGTCGTCCAGGTCCAGCTCGTCCTGGTCGAGCGCCATCGCGCGGTCGAGCACCAGCTCGCGCTGGTCGGCGTCGAGGATGCCGTGCTGCTCCAGGAACAGCAGGAAGCCGCGGCATTCGACGTCGAGCTTGTCCAGCTCGGGGCCGAAATAGACGCGGGTCGGACCGTCGACGCGGGCGTCGCCGGCAACGGGGCGCTGCTCGGCGAGGGCGTCGAGCCAGTCGAAGGCCTTGCTGATCTCCGCCGGGCTGAAGCCGGCCTGGAGCAAACCGTTCTGGAGGGAGTCGCGGTCGCGGGCGAGGTCCGCGTCCTCGGTGAAGTAGTGTTCGAACAGGTAGAGCAGGACGTCCAGGATGCTCTCTTTCATTTCCCCCCGGCCTGCGCCTTGGGCGCGGTGTGACAGGACTTTCGCGAGTACCGGCCGTGCTCGCGCACGACGCGGCCATCCAGCTCCATGAGCAGCAGCATGGACGACAGTTCCGCGGTCGTCAATCCAGTGCGATCGACCAGTGTGTCCATAGGGATTGGGTCGTGCCCGAGGGCCGACCACAAGTTCTGGTGGTGCGGATCGTCGGGCGGACCCGGGTCCGGAAGGCGTGCGGCGCTGTCCATGGCCCCCGGATGTGGGGGCGCGAGGCGGCTGCGCAAGGCGTCGGCCAGCACCTGGGCGACGCCGCCGAGGGCGGCGGCCACCTCGCCGGGGGATTCCACCAGCGCCGCGCCGTCGCGGATCAGGCGGTGGCAGCCGCGGCTCCTGGGGTTGAGGATCGAGCCGGGCAGGGCGAACACCTCGCGCCCGGCCTCGGCCGCCATCCGCGCGGTGATCAGGGCGCCGGAGCGCTCCGCCGCCTCGACCACCAGGGTGCCCAGCGACAGGCCGGCGATGATGCGGTTGCGCGCCGGGAAGTGCTCGCGGCGGATGCCGGTGCCGGGCGGATGCTCGCTGACCACGACCCCGTGCGCCACGATCCGCCGGTACAGGCCGGCGTTGGTGCGGGGATAGGGCACGTCGATGCCGCTGCCGAGCACGGCGACGGTGCCGCCGCCGACGTCGAGCGCGGCCTCGTGGGCGGCGGTGTCGATGCCGGCGGCCAGCCCGCTGCAGATGGCCAGGCCGCCACGGGCGAGGGCGGCGGCAAAGTCGCGGGCGTGGTCGCGGCCGCCGGCGGTGGGCCCGCGGCTGCCGACCACGGCCACCGCCGGATGCCAGAGCAGGTCGGCGTCGCCGGCCACGAACAGCGCCAGCGGCGGGCTGGCGATGCGGCGCAGCAGGTCCGGATAGTCCGGGTCGTGCCAGCCGAGCAGGCGGTGCGCGGGGTCGGCGAGCCAGTCGACGGTGGCAGCAGGAACGTCGCCGGCGCCGGCGAGCGCACGCAGCTGGTCGGCTTTCAGCCCCGCCTCGCGCCAGGCCGCGGGGCCGGCATCGATCGCGGCCGCCGCGCCCCCGTGGCGTTCCAGCAGCGTCCGGCGTGGCGCGGAGGCGCCGCTGCAGGCCAGCAGGCGGAGCAGGGCGTGGTCGTCGGGCGTCATGCCGCCAGCTTCGCCCGCAAACGAAGACGGCGCCCGAAGGCGCCGTCGTCATGTGCTGTCAGAAAACCCCGCGCCCGGCAGGGCGCGTCGGGTGTCAGTACGGCGCGTCGGGGTGCTTGAGGTGGTAGCCGATGCGCGTGGCCTTGATGGAGCTCATCACCAGGCCATAGCTGACCTTGTCATAGGTGCGGAACACCATCACGTGGCCGGCGAACTCGTCCGGCAGGCGCACCTTGTTCTCGAAGAACACGGTGTCGGCGTCGCGGTCCGCGCCCTTCTGCACGCGGTCGACGGTGTTCGTGCCCTCGCGCCAGATCGAGAACACGGTGCCGTTGTCCACGCCCTCGCGCGCGCCGACCGACAGCACCACCACGTCGCGCGGACCGCCGTGGGTCAGCGCGTCGGCGACGCCGAGGATGCGGGCGCGGCCGTATTCGAGCTGCTGCGCCGGCGGGTGCGGGAAGAACTGCAGGTCGTAGGGCTGGGCGTCGATCGCGATCAGGCGGTCGCCGATGCGGACCTCGCGCCCGGTCTCGTCGAGCAGCAGGGTGCTGGCCTGGATGCCGCCGACCTCGCCCCGGGTGATGGTGCCGACGTTGACCCGCTGCAGCTCGTAGCCGAGCAGTTCCTGGCCCTTGTCGGGCGTGACCACGTTGGTCCAGTACTGCTGGAAGTCGGCGATGCGCTTGCCGCGGAAGTCGAGGTCGTCCTTGTGGAACAGGTCGCAGCACAGGCTGAGCCGGTCCAGGTGCGTGTAGCGCACGGTCGGGCGCACCACCGCGTAGCGCTGGCCGGCGGTCGCGCCCGCCAGGCCGCGGATGTAGGCGACCTGGCCCTGGGTGGTGCGCAGGCGGTCTTCCTCCAGGCCGACCACGTAGGGCAGGTGCTCGAACTCGTCGACGACGCGCAGGTCCTTGAGGAAGGCCTCGACGTCGGACAGCGGGATCGCGTTGATCGGCTGCGCCACCGCCTCGCGCGGACCCGGCGCCGCGGTCACGCGGTTGAGGTAGGCGAGGCTGATGATGTCACCCGGATAGATCAGGTGCGGGTTCTGGATCTGCGGATTCGCCTGCCAGATCTCCGGCCACAGCCACGGCCGCTGCAGGAACTTGCCCGCGATGTCCCACAGCGTGTCGCCACGCTGGACGACATAGGTGTCCGGATGGTCGCCGCGCATGCTCTGCGCGGTGGCGTAGGTGGCCACCGTCAGCAGCGCAACCGCGCACGTAACACGAAGCCCCTGAGAAAGGCGCTGAAGCATGCGGGCCATCTAATTGCTCCCCTTGAAGATTTCCCCTTGCAGCGTCCGCACTATAACGTACAAGGACCGGCCGGTTGCAAGCCGCAGGGCGCTACAATGGCAGGCCGTTCCGCGCGGTTGTGACCGCCGCCACCCTTTTCCATGTCCCAGCTGCCCATCCTCGAATATCCCCACCCCCGCCTGCGGACCGTCGCCCGCGCCGTGGAGGCCGACCAGGTCCACGATCCGGCGTTCCAGCGCCTGCTCGACGACATGTTCGAGACCATGTACGAGGCACCGGGCATCGGCCTGGCCGCGACCCAGGTGGACACCCACCAGCGCTTCATGGTGATCGACGTCACTGAGGGTCGCGACCAGCCGCTGGCGTTCATCAACCCGGTCATCCGCGAACGCTCGGTCGAACTGCGCCTGCACCAGGAAGGTTGCCTGTCGATCCCCGGGATCTTCGCCGACGTGACCCGCCCCGACGGCATCGTGGTCGAGGCGCTGGACCGCCACGGCAAGCCGTTCGAACTGCGCATCGACGGCCTGCTGGCGACCTGTGTGCAGCACGAGGTCGACCACCTCGACGGCCGCCTGTTCATCGACCACCTCTCGCCGCTCAAGCGCGACCGGGCGATCAAGAAGCTCGAGAAGCTGCGCAAGCAGGGCGGGGAGTGAGGAGCGGGTTGGTGGTTGTTGGTTGGTGGTTGGTAAAAGGCCGCCGCGGACCTCCGTCACCAACTACGAACCACCAACCACCAACCCGTTGAAGCGCATGCGCATCGTCTTCGCCGGAACCCCCGACTTCGCCGTGCCCTCGCTGCGCGTGGCCGCGGCGAAGGGCGAGGTGGTCGCGGTCTACACCCAGCCCGACCGCCCGGCCGGGCGCGGGCGCGGGCTGGCGGCGTCGCCGGTCAAGCAGGAAGCGCAGCGGCTCGGCCTGCCGGTGCTGCAGCCGCAGACGCTGCGCACGGTCGAGGCGCGTCGCGAACTGCGCGCGCTGGCGCCGGACCTGATGGTGGTGGTCGCCTATGGCCTGCTGCTGCCGCAGAAGATTCTCGACATCCCTGTCCACGGCTGCTGGAACGTGCACGCCTCGCTGCTGCCGCGCTGGCGCGGCGCGGCGCCGATCCAGCGCGCGATCGAGGCCGGCGACGCCGAGACCGGCGTGTGCCTGATGCAGATGGAGGCCGGCCTGGACACCGGCCCGGTGCTGCTGTCGCAGGCCACGCCGATCGGCGAGAACGAGACCGGCGGACAGCTGCACGCGCGCCTGTCCGACATCGGCGCGCAGGTGCTGGCCGACGGCCTGGCGCTGCTGCGCGCCGGCGTGCGCCCGGCGCCGCGGCCGCAGCCGGACGAGGGCGCGACCTACGCGCACAAGCTCGACAAGGCCGAAGCACGCCTGGACTGGACGCAGCCGGCCGAGGTGTTGGCGCGCAAGGTGCGCGCCTTCGATCCGTGGCCGGTTGCGGAAGCCGAGGTCGCCGGTGAACGCCTGCGCATCCACGGCGCGCTGGCGCTGCCGCTGGCGCATGGCGCCGCGCCGGGCAGCGTGCTGTTCGCGGGCAAGGCCGGCATCGACGTTGCCTGCGGCGAGGGCGCACTGCGCATCCGCGCGCTGCAGCGCGCCGGCGGCAAGGTGATCACCGCCGCCGACTATCTGAATGCGCGGCGCGACCTGGTGGTGGGCTAGCGCTGCGCTGGAAAAGTGCCGTCATCCCCGCGAAGGCGGGGATCCAGCGTCTTTGTTCTTCAAAGGCTTTGAAGACACTGGGTCCCCGCCTTCGCGGGGATGACGGGAATGTGAGCTTTTGACACGAATTTGAGCGAGCACCATGGCGAAAGCCCTCCAACCCGGCGTCGAAGTCCGCGTCGCCGCCGCCCGCGTCCTCGCTGCCGTGCTGCGCGGTCGCTCGCTCAAGGCGGAACTCGCCAGCGCGCTGCCGAAGCTTGCCGATCCGCGCGACCGCGCCCTGCTCGAAGCCATCTGCTTCGCCGCATTGCGACAGCGCGCGCGCTACGACGCGGCCCTGCGCGCGTGGATGCAGACGCCGCCCGGCGCGAAGGACGGCGAGCTGCGCGCGCTGCTGCTGGCCGGCTTCGCCCAGCTGGACGCGATGGAGCTGCCCGCGCACGCCGCGCTGTCGGCGACGGTCGAGGCGACGCGTGCGCTGGGTCGCCAGCACCAGGCCGGCATGGTCAATGCCCTGCTGCGTCGCGCGCAGCGCGAAGGCATTCCGCGGGCCGACGCCGAGGCGGCATGGCCGGACTGGCTGCGCGCGCGGGTCCGCGCCGACTGGCAGGATGATGCCGATGCGATCTTCGCCGTCAGCGCCATGCCCGCGCCAACCTGGCTGCGGGTGAACCGCGGGCGCACATCGGTGGACGCATACGCGCAGCGCCTGCGCGAGGCCGGGATCGAAGCGCATTCCGCAGACGACCTGCCCGATGCGCTGCGCATCGACACGCCGGTCTCACCAACGGCCCTGCCGGGCTTCGTGGACGGCGACGTGTCGGTGCAGGATGTCGCCGCGCAACGCGTCGCCGACGCGCTGTCGCCGCCGCCCGGTGCACCAGTTTCGGGAAGGAAAATACTGGATGCCTGCGCCGCGCCCGGCGGCAAGTCCGCGCACCTGCTCGAACGCGACCCGACCCTGCGCCTGACCGCGCTCGACGTCGACGAACGCCGCCTGCGCCGCGTGCGCGAGACCTTCGACCGCCTCGGCGTCGGCAACGATGCGCGCCTGCTCGCCGCGGACGCCACCGACACCGCTGCCTGGTGGGACGGCGAGCCCTTCGACGCGATCCTGCTCGACGCCCCGTGTTCGGCCACCGGCATCGTCCGCCGCCAGCCCGACGTGCTGCTGCACCGGCGCGAATCCGACCTCGCCGCGCTCACCGCCCTGCAGGCGCGCCTGCTCGATGCGCTGTGGCCGCTGCTGGCGCCGGGCGGCACGCTGCTCTACGCCACCTGCTCGATCCTCGCGGCCGAGAACCAGGCGCAGGTCGCGGCCTTCCTCGCGCGCACGCCCGCCGCGCGGGCCGGAGCCCTGCCCGAAGCATTCGGCCGCGACACCGGCGACGGCCGCCAGCGACTGCCGGGCGAACGCGGCATGGACGGCTTCTTCTACGCGATCGTCACGCGCGCCTGAGCGCCTGGCTGCGGCGCGGGCCTTCCTGAACGGGCATTGCGCAACGTGAAGCCGGCGCGAGGTCGTCGTCACGGGGCGGTCGATACGATCGAAACGAGGCGCTCCCGGCGGTCATCCGCATCGCACGGGGAGCCGTCGCCGGAACCGTCGCCATCGCAAGGGGCCGCATGCTGCGCATCTCGGTCATCGTCAGCACCTGCAACGCCGAAGAATGGCTGGAGAAGGTGCTGTTCGGCTATTCACTGCAGACCCATCGCGGCTTCGAAGTGATCGTTGCCGACGACGGCTCGCGCGCGGCCACCGCCGATCTGGTCGCGCGGCATGCCCCTGGCTATCCGGTGCCGCTGCGCCACGTCCGGAACGAGGACGACGGCTACCGGCGCCAGGAAGTCCTCAACATGGCGATCCCGGCGGCGGCGCACGACTACGTGCTGTTCACCGATGGCGACTGCATCCCGCGCCGCGACTTCGTCGCCAGCCACGCGCGCCTGGCCGAGCCAGGTCGTTTCCTCTCTGGCGGCTACTGCAAACTCGGCATGGAACTGAGCAAGCGCATCACGCTCGTGGACATCGCCGCCGGCCGCTGCTTCGAGCCCGACTGGCTGCAGTCCTTCGAGCGACTGGCCGGCACGAACCGGCGCAAGCTCGGCGCGAGCCCGGTGACGGCGCGCGTGCTCGACGCGATCACGCCCGCGGGCGCCACGTTCGACAACTGCAACTCCTCGGCGTGGAAGGCCGACCTGCTCGCCGTCAACGGCTACGACGAGCGGATGAAGTACGGCGGCCCGGACCGCGAGCTTGGCGAGCGGCTCGAGAACGCCGGCATCCGCGGCAAGCAGGTCCGGCACAAGGCGATCTGCCTGCACCTCGATCACGCCCGCGACCACAAGACCGCCGAATCGGTGCAGGCGAACCTGGCGATCCGCGCGCAGACGCGGGCCGAACGCCGGACCTGGACGCCGCACGGGATCGTCAAGCAGGAGGCGCCGCTGCCCGCGTCGACGCCGCCGGCCGCGGTGGACGTGCCGGGTGCGCTGGAATCGGTGCGCTGAAGGGCCAGGCCAACGAGCGACCAGGAACGATCATGCAGGAGCGGGCCACGCCCGCGACCAGAGCAGCTCGGGCACCGTCGCCAGCCGGTCGCGTCCATGGGGCGCTCCTGCGCCAATCCTGACTGCGAGTAGGGCTCAGGCGCGCGTAGGCAGCTTCCGCCAGGCCGCGATCACGGTCTCGACCGCGATGTCGGACACGCGGCTGGCAGCGCCGCGATCACCGCCCAGTACCACGATCTCGCCCGGCCCGATCGGCCGCCATTTCTCCGGCGAAGCCGCGCCGAACATCACCACCAGCGGGCAGCCGAGCGCCGCCGCGGCGTGTGCCGGGCCGGTGTCGACCGAGACCATGCTGTGCGCTTGTTCGATCAGCGCCAGCAGGCGCGGGATCGGCAGTTCGTTGGCGCAGTTGTGCACGCGCGGGTTGCCGCCGGCGGCGAGGCGGATGTCCTCGAGCACGTCCTGTTCCGGCGGCGAGCCGCACAGCACCACCTGTGCGTCGGGCAGGTCGGCGAGCACCGCGTTCGCCACCGCCGCCCAGTTGGCGGCGTCCCAGTGCTTGGGATGGTCGGCGGTCATCACCTTGCCGCGCTTGTGGGTGCGTTTGTTGCCGGGCTGGAACAGCACCAGCGGGCCGTGCAGCTGTTTCGCTTCGCGCCACTGCGCGAATGCCGCGCGTTCGGCTTCGGTCACCAGCAATCGCGGCAGGCGGAACTGCGCGGCGTCGACGGCGACCGTCGGCCAGGCGTGCGCCGGATCCTGCATGCCCAGCGCGAGCCAGCGATCCGGCCACAGCACCGGCGCGTCCTCCTCCGCCGGCGGCCGCGCCACGATGTCCTCGTCGCGCACGCCGCCGCGGCGCAGCAGCGCGCGCATCTCGGCGTCGATGTCGCCCAGGTAGACAGGGCCGCGCCCGCGTTCACGCAGCCAGCGCACCAGCGCCCACTGGCTGGGGCACAGCAGGTAGGGCGTCTTGCGGCTGGTCACCATCTGCAGGTGGCCTAGCGTGGGTTCGCGTTCGAGCAGCGGCGGCGTCCAGCCGCCGGAGCTGACCACGTCCACCTTGCTGCCGTAGCGCGCCGACACCAGCCGCATCAGCGTGCTCAGCATGACCATGTCGCCGAAGGCGCCGCAGCGGACGATCAAAGGGGGTGCGCTCATGCGCTTGTCCTTGGCCGATGGCGGGAACGGGCAGGCGGCATGGAGTCATGTCCGGGAACGGGTCGCCAGCGTACCGCAGGCGCGGCGGTGGCTCACGCGGGTACGTGTGCGTGGCCGGCAGCGCGCGCATCGGCGCCGATGCGCGAGAATGCGACGCAAGCCTGCGCCGGACACTCCATGCATATCGCCCACCTCCTGCTGACCGCGCGTTTCGCGGGGACCGAGCGCCACGTGATCGAACTCAGCGCCGCCCAGGCCGCGGCGGGCCACCGGGTCACGCTCATCCTGCGGCGCAAGGCCGCGCAGGCGCGCGTGGACGCGATCGCTCACCGGGTCGATCCGCGCGTGGAGGTCCTGCTGGTCCATGACCTGGTCGCGCGCTGGCCGTCGGTCCCGCATGCGCGGGCGCTGGTCCGCAGGCTGCGCCCGGACATCGCCCACGCCCACCTCGGCTCGGCCTCGCGCGCGCTGCGTGGCGTGGCGGGATTCCCGCGGCTGGCGACGCTGCACATCGACTATTCCCCGGAACAGCACGCCCACCTGGATGGACTGGTCGCCATCGCGCCGTGGCAGCTTCCGGCGATTCCCGAGCCGTTGCGTTCGCGTTCGGTGCAGATCGACAACTGGGTGATGCCGCGGGCCGCGGCCGACGGCGCCCGCGAACGGATCCGCAGCGCGATCGGCGTGCGACCGGACGAGTACCTGTTCGGCGCACTCGGCAGGATGGAGCCGAGCAAGGGCATGGACGTGCTGTTGGAAGCCTACGCGCGCGCGGCGCCTGCCGGTGCCCGACTGGCGCTGGTCGGCGGCGGGCGTTTGCTGGATGCGCTGCGGGCGCAGGCCGGCGGCACGGTGGCGATGCCCGGGTTCGTCGAGCGGCCGGAAGACTGGCTGGCGGCGTTCGACTGTTTCGTCAGCCCCTCGCGCGAGGAACCGTTCGGCCTCGTGTTGCTGGAGGCGATGCAGGCCGGCCTGCCGGTGATCGCGACCGAGACCGGCGGCGCGCGGCATCTTGCTCCGCTGATCGGTACGCCGCTGGTGCCGACGGGCGAGGTTGGCCCGCTGGTCGCGGCGCTGGATGCGATGGCGACGATGCGGCCGGCGCGGCGGAGCTACCCGCTCGACGGCATGCGCGTCGAGAACAAGAGTGAGGAACTGGAAAGCTTCTATCGTCGGCTGATTGGCTTGCGGCTCGACTGACGCCCACTCGCAAAAAATGAAATGGCGTAGGAGCGCCCCATGGGCGCGACCGGGTAACGATGATGTCCCGGTCGCCGCGAGTCGCGGGCATGGCCCGCTCCTACAACTGTCTTCATTGATCGCGCGGTGGTTACCAGCGCAGTTTCCTGCGCGCGACCTCTGCGCCGAGCGTCGCGGCGAGCGCACGCGCTTCGTCCTCCGGCAGGTAGCGCACCCGCAGCGGCACCGACATCGGCGTGGCGCCGGCGGTGTCGAGCCACAGCGAGGCCATGCCGAAGCGGCGGTCGAGCGGGGACTGCTGCAGGCTCAGCGCCTGCAGCTTGTCGATCTCGGCGAAGCGCCAGCGTCGCGACCACCAGCCTTCGCGCACCGCAACCAATGTCGCGTCGACGTGGTAGCCGGCGAAGCGCGCGTGCCGGGTCGCCAGCAGCCAGCCCCAGGGCAGCCACAGCAGGCCGAGCAGGCCCCAGGGGCCGAAGTACCAGCCCAGTCCCGCGGCCAGCAGCGCGGCGAACACGACGTCGCCCAGCAGCAGCCGCAGCCACGCGTGCCGATGCAGCGGCCGCCAGTCCGCGGGTGGCCAGTCGACGCCGTCGAGCAGGTGGCGCAGCAGCGCGTCGCAGGCCTCGGGCGTGGCGATCGGCGCCAGTTCGGGCGGGTCGCGCCGCTGCTGTTCGCCGTCGCCGCCGTGCGAGCCGGCGGTGTCGATGCCCAGCGAGCGGCGTCGGAACAGCCGATGCAGCAGGCTTTCGCGCAGCGTCCACGCCTGGATCCGTCGCCGCGACACGCTGCTGCGCACGCGCGCCAGCAGGCCGCGCTCGACGGTCAGGCGGCGGCCGTGCTCGCGCAGTTCGAAGCCGTGGTAGCGCAGCAGCGCCAGCAGCACCGAGAACGCGCGCAGCAGCACCAGCGCCAGCAGCACCAGGCCGGCCAGCGCCAGCGCGGTCGAGGCCCAGCCGCCGTTGAGCTGGGCGGCATAGCCGAAGGCTTCGCGCCGCACGTAGTCGAACACCTGGCGGAAGGCGTTGTCGGGCAGCACCTGCCAGGCCAGCGCGAACGCGGCGCCGACCACGATCATGCCGCGGTTGGAGATCAGCCCCAGGCGCACGATCTCGCCGGTCGACAGCGCCAGCAGCGGTTCGCCCGCGTCGGGGGCGTCGACCTCGGCGGCGGTGTCGGCGCCGGGGCCGCGATGGCGGATCAGCCGCTCCAGCGCCAGCGCGTCGTCGAGCTTGAGCACCCGCATCTGCGCCTCGGGCTTCGTGCCGCCGGCCGACTCGAGCTTGACCTCGGCCACGCCGAACAGCCGATGCAGCAGGGTCTGCCGCAGTTCGACGTTGTGGATGCGCGAGAACGGCACCTGGCGCAGGCTGCGTTCGAGCACGCCACTGCGGATGAACAGGCTGTCGCCGTCGATGCGGTAGCGGTAGGTGAAGTAGCGCCATACCGAGACCAGCGCCAGTATCGCCACCGCGACGCCGGCCGCGACGAGCTGCACGCCGTCCTCGCGGCGGCCGCCGAAGACCACCAGCACCAGCAGCGGGATCAGGAACTGGCGCAGCGAACCGAGCAGCACGAACAGCCACGACCAGGGATGCAGTCGCCGTTCCTCGGCCGCGGCGGCTGACGGTGGTGCCTCAGGCGTCGTCATCGGTCTCGATCCAGCGCGCCAGCTGGTCGCGCAGGCGCTCGGCATCGTCGGCGGCGAGGCCCGCGGTCGATACCGCGTTGTGGCGCGTGCCGGCGGTGTGGATCACCAGGGTGGCCAGGTCGAAGCGGCGTTCGATCGGCCCGCGCTGGATGTCGAGGTGCTGCACGCGCGATCTCGGCACGAAGGTTTCCTGCTGCCACAGCCGGCCGCGGCGCAGGGCGTAGCCGTCGCTGTCCAGGCGCCAGCGCGTGTTGGCGTATTGCCGGTACGCCAGCCACACGCCCCAGCCCGGCAGCAGCACCAGCACCGCCAGCGCCAGCGGCAGGGCCAGCAGCGTGTCGCGCAGCAGCAGTCCGATCGGGATCAGCAGGCCCAGCGCCAGCAGGCCGAGGCCGAAGGCGTTGCCGAGCACGAACAGGCGGCGCGCGCGCGGCGGCAGCGGCTGCCAGCCTTGCGGCGGCGCGGTGGGCGCATCGTCCTGCGGCGGGGAGTCGGCTTCGCTCATCGACGTTCCAGGTCTGCGTAGGGATGGCTCTCGCCGCTGCCCGGCGGTCGCGCCTTGTAGCGCTTGTAGGTCCACTGGTACTGCGCCGGATCGCGTCTTGCGATGCGTTCGACGTCGGCGTTGAGGGCTGTGGTGGCGACGAGCGGATCGGCCGAGTCGATGCCGGGCGAGGCGGCCTCGATGCGCAGCGCGTAGGCGCCGGGCCCGAGCCGTTCGCACCACGCGAACAGCACCGTCGCGCCGCTGCGTCCGGCCAGCCGGCCGAGCAGGGTCATGGTCAGCGCCTGCACGCCGAAGAACGGCGCGAACTCGCCGTCGCCGCCCTTGGGCTGCTGGTCGGGCAGGATGCCGACCACGCCGCCGCCCTGCAGCCGCTTGTACAGCTGGCGCACGCCGGCGCCCTCGGCGCGCACCTGGGTGATGCGATCGGCGTCGGCATCGGCGCGCACCAGGCGCAGGAAGGCCTCGCCGACCGCGGATTCCGGCGGCTTGTACAGGATCGCCAGCGGCGTCTTCGCCGCCAGCCACTGGTTGAGCAGCTCCCAGTTTCCGAAATGCGGCGCGGCGACGATCAGGCCGCGACCGGCGGCGAGGGCGTCGTCGAACAGCGCCTCGCCGTGGATCTCGCCGATCAGGGCAAGGTTCTCGGCGTGCGGGCGCGTCCACAGGCGCAGGGTTTCGAGGGTCTGCAGGGCGGTGCTGCGCAGCACGTCGCGTCGCCACTCCTCGCGCTGGCCGGGCAGCAGTTCGGGGTAGGCGAGTTCGAGGTTGCGCAGCGTGACCTCGCTCTCGCGCGTGCCGGCGCGCACCCCCAGCCACGCCAGCGCATCGCCCAGCCGGCGCAGCACCGGCCACGGCAGCCGCCCGACCAGGGCGGCGAGCGCGTACAGCAGGCGGGCGGTGAGAGCGGTCATGCGGGGGAGTGTAGCGAGGGCGGGTGCGGGGCCGGTTGGTAGTTGGTAGTTGGTGGTTGGTAGATTGGCGCCGGGGCGATCCGCACCAACCACCAACTACCAACGACGAACTCTCGCCATGCTCTCCCTCATCCAGCGCGTCACCGAAGCCAGCGTCGCCATCGAGGGCGAAGCCGTCGGCCGCATCGGCCCAGGCCTGCTCGCCCTGGTCGGGGTGGAGCCGGGCGACGGCGACGCGCAGGTGGCGCGGATGGCCGAGCGCCTGCTCGGCTACCGGGTGTTCGCCGACGACGGGGGGCGGATGAACCGTTCCCTGTCCGACACCGGCGGCGGCCTGCTGCTGGTCAGCCAGTTCACCCTTGCCGCCGACACCCGCTCGGGCATGCGCCCGGGATTCAGCACCGCCGCTGCGCCGGACGAGGCGGAGCGGGTCTTCGCCCGGCTGCTGGCCGAGTGCCGCTCACGCCACGCCGGGGCGGTGGAGACCGGCCGCTTCGGCGCGCACATGGTCGTGTCCCTGGTCAACGACGGGCCGGTGACCTTCCTGCTGCGCGCCTGATCGCGCCGCCTTGATGGTAGGAGCGGGCCATGCCCGCGACCGCTTTCCCCGCAAACCGGTCGCGCCCATGGGGCGCTCCTACGGGTGGAGCGCCAGTGCCTGGCTCGCAGCTGGACTGGAAACCGGCGTTTCCGGCCCCATCTGATCGTCAGCCGGGCCGTTGGTGGCCCGGACACCTTCCCTTCAGGCAGGATCCGGCCTCCGGGATGGTATAATTACGGGTTCACTTTTCCCACGGTGCGCGCCAGATGGCGAACGAACGTCCAGCCCAGCAGTCCGACATCAAGCTCCTGATTTCCAAGGGGCTGGAACAGGGCTACCTGACCTATGCCGAAGTCAACGACCACCTGCCCGACGACCTCGTCGATCCGGAGCAGATCGAGGACATCATCGGCATGATCAACGGCATGGGCATCGACGTGCACGAAGTCGCGCCCGACGCCGAAACCCTGCTGCTGGCCGGCGAAAGCGGCAGTGGCCGCGAAGTCGACGAAACCGCCGCCGAGGAAGCCGCCGCCGCGCTGACCTCGCTCGACACCGAGGGCGGCCGCACCACCGACCCGGTGCGCATGTACATGCGCGAGATGGGCACGGTCGAGCTGCTGACCCGCGAGGGCGAGATCGCCATCGCCAAGCGCATCGAGGAAGGCCTGAGCCAGATGGGCGCCGCCCTGGCCAGCTTCCCCTGGTCGGTCGAGCTGCTGCTGGAGGAGTACGAACTGCACAAGGCCGGCAAGAAGCGCCTGGCCGAAGTGGTGGTCGGCTTCAACGATCTCGACGAAGACGGCGAAGCCGCGCCGGCCGCCAGCGCTGCCAACGACGACACGGGCAACGGTTCGGACGACAGTGAAAGCGACGAGGACGACGACAGCAACGGCGATACCGAGGATGCCGGCCCCAGCGGCCCCGATCCGGCCGAGGTCGCGCGGCGCATGGAGGCGATGGCCGCCACCTACGCCAAGTTCCAGAAGTCCTATGCCAAGAACGGGCCCAGCGCCAAGCCGGTGCTGAAGCTGCGCGAGGAAATGGCCGAGATCTTCGTCACCTTCAAGCTGCCGCTGCCGCTGACCGACGTGCTGGTCAAGAAGCTGCGCGACGTGGTCGGCGAAATCAAGGACCACGAGCGCCGCATCCTCGACCTGTCCACGCGCGTGGCGAAGATGCCGCGCAAGGACTTCATCCGCGCATGGGACGGCAACCAGACCAACCTTGGCTGGGTCGACGACGTGCTCAAGCGCAAGCAGAAGTGGTCGAGTGGCCTGCGCGAGGTGAAGGACCAGATCATCGCCGAGCAGGAAGCCACCATCGCCATCGAGAAGGCGATGATGGTCACGCTCGCCGACCTCAAGGAGATCAACCGCGCGATGGCCTATGGCGAGGCCAAGGCGCGCAAGGCGAAGAAGGAGATGGTCGAGGCCAACCTGCGCCTGGTGATCTCGATCGCCAAGAAGTACACCAACCGCGGCCTGCAGTTCCTCGACCTGATCCAGGAAGGCAACATCGGCCTGATGAAGGCGGTCGACAAGTTCGAGCACCGCCGCGGCTTCAAGTTCTCGACCTACGCCACCTGGTGGATCCGCCAGGCGATCACCCGCTCGATCGCCGACCAGGCGCGCACCATCCGCATCCCGGTGCACATGA
>DAOMPM010000047.1:0-24305 GCA_035444805.1 Luteimonas sp.
CCCGGGTCAGTTTTAAATCGGCGCGGCGGGTCAGTTTTAAGTCGGCGCCAACAAGATTGCTGGAACTTTGCCCCAGTTTCCGCAGGTCGAACCTGGTGTTAAGCCCACTAACCAACAAGATTCGGGCTAGGTGCCCCCAAGCCGATTCATCGTCCCGTGCATTCACTCGCTGAAGCCGGATACTGCGTTCTGTAGCTCCTGATCGAGCCTGTCCGGTCAAGATCACAACAACCCAGAACCCGAGCGATCGTCAGCTGGAGCCGAGATTGCTGGCTTCCCGTAGCCGCACGCGCACATCGTCAAGAACCCGCCGAGTTGAAGCCGGGATTGCTTTGGCCAATGCCCGCAATTCTTGCGCGTGCATTGAGCTGGTTCTCCATACCGACCTTATTGTCCTGTACTGACTTCGTTTTACCAGTTCACCCCCCCGCAACCCCAGCCGCCGCTACTCCACCGTGACCGATTTGGCCAAATTCCTCGGCTTGTCGACATCGGTGCCCCGCGCGAGTGCAACGTGATACGCGAGCATCTGCACCGGGATCGTATGCACGATCGGGCTGAGCACGCCGACGTGGCGGGGGGTGCGGATCACGTGCACGCCTTCGGACTCGCTGAAGTTGCTGTCGGCGTCGGTGAACACGAACAGTTCGCCGCCGCGGGCGCGGACTTCCTGCATGTTCGACTTCACCTTTTCCAGCAGGCTGTCGTTTGGCGCGATCACCACCACCGGCATGTCGTCGTCGACCAGCGCCAGCGGCCCGTGCTTGAGCTCGCCGGCCGGATAGGCTTCGGCGTGGATGTAGGAGATTTCCTTGAGCTTGAGCGCGCCTTCGAGCGCGATCGGGTAGTGCACGCCGCGGCCCAGGAACAGCGCGTGCTGCTTGGGCGTGAAGTGCGCCGCCCAGCCGGCAACCTGCGGCTCCAGGTTGAGCGCGTGCTGCACGCTGCCGGGCAGGTGGCGCAGGGCTTCGATGTATTCGGCCTCCTTCTCCTCCGGCAGGCGGCCGTTGAGCTTGGCCAGCGTGGCCGCCAGCGCGAACAGGCCGACCAGCTGGGTGGTGAAGGCCTTGGTCGAGGCGACGCCGATCTCGGCGCCGGCGCGGGTGTAGAACACGAGCTTGCTGGCGCGCGGAATCGCGCTCTCGGGCACGTTGCAGATCGACAGCGTCAGGTCCTGGCCGAGTGACTTGGCGTATTTCAGCGCCTCCATGGTGTCGAGCGTTTCTCCCGACTGGGAAATCGTCACCACCAGGTGCTTCGGGTTCGAGACCGCGCTGCGGTAGCGGTATTCGCTGGCGATCTCGACGCTGCACGGCAGGCCGCTGATCGCCTCGATCCAGTAGCGCGCGACCGAGCCTGCGTAGAAGCTGGTGCCGCAGGCGAGGATCTGCACGCCTTCGACCTGGCGCAGCGCGGCTTCCGCGTCCTTGCCGAACAGGGTCGGTTCGAAGGCGCCGGCGTCGATGATCGCTTCCATCGTGTCGCCCAGCGCGCGCGGCTGCTCATGGATCTCCTTCTGCATGAAGTGCCGGTAGGGGCCGAGCTCCAGCGACGCCAGCGAGACGTCGGACAGGTGCTCGTCGCGCTGCACCGGCCGGTCGTCGCCGTCGAACACCTGCACGCCGGCGCGCGTCACCTCGGCGGTGTCGCCCTCTTCCAGGAAGATCACGCGGCGGGTCGCCTGCAGGATCGCGGAGACATCGGAGGCGACGAAGTTCTCGCCTTCCCCCAGGCCGACCAGCAGCGGGCAGCCCATGCGCGCGACCACCATGCGCCCGGGCTCCTTGCGGCTGACCACGGCCAGCGCGTAGGCACCGTGCAGCTCCTTGACCGCGCGCTGCAGCGCGGCCAGCAGGTCGGCGCCGCCCTTGAGGTAGTAGTGGATCAGGTGGGCGATGACCTCGGTGTCGGTCTGCGATTCGAATTCGTAGCCCAGCGCCTTGAGGCGCTCGCGCTGCTGTTCGTGGTTCTCGATGATGCCGTTATGCACCAGCGCCACACCGTGGCTGACGTGCGGGTGCGCGTTGGACTCGGTGACGCCGCCGTGCGTGGCCCAGCGGGTGTGGCCGATGCCGAGGGTCGCCGAGAAGCCTTCGGAGGCGGCGGCGGCCTCCATCTCGGCCACGCGCCCGGTGCGGCGCACGCGGCGGATGTCGGCGCCGTCGACGACGGCGATGCCGGCGGAGTCGTAGCCACGGTATTCGAGACGCTTGAGTCCTTCGATCAGGACCGGGACCACATCGCGATCCGCAATCGCGCCAACGATGCCGCACATGGATCCGCTTCTCCTTTCGTGTCCGCCAAGTGTACGGGAAAGGACTGTCCGGGCGGACAGGCGGAGTGTCCGGCGGACACCCGGACACGCGCTTTTCTTCTTTTGAATCAATGTTTTGTATGTTGGCACGCGGATTGCATGCAACCCTTGCGAACCCTTCCGCATCCCAGGTCTTGCCAATGGACCCCAGCAGCACCCGCATCCGCGACACCTCGGCACAGGACCAGGTCCTGGCGCGGCCTTCCGGGCTGCGCCGGCTGCCCAAGGCCTGGCTGGTCGGCGGCGGCGCGGCGCTGGCGGTGCTCGCGCTGGCGGCCTGGGTGATCGCGGGCTGGGCCTCGGGCGCCAGCTCGTTCGATGCCTCGCGGCTGCGCATCGCCGAGGTCAAGCGCGGCGACCTGGTCCGCGACCTCTCCGCCGATGGCCGCGTCATCACCGCCAACAGCCCGACGCTGTACGCGATCGCCGGCGGCACGGTGGCGCTGAAGGTGGTGGCCGGCGACGTGGTCGAACAGGGCCAGGAGCTGGCGGTGATCGACAGCCCGGAGCTGCGCAGCAAGCTGGTGCAGGAGGAGTCGACGCTGGCCAGCCTGCAGGGCGAGGCCAACCGCGCCATGCTCGACGCCCAGCTCACCCGCTCCGACGCACAGAAGCTGCTCGACCAGGCGCAGATCGACCACACCGCCGCGCAGCGCGATGTCGAGCGCTACCAGCGCGCCTTCGAAGGCGGCGCGGTGTCGAAGAACGAGTACGACCGCGCGCTCGACGGACTGAAGAAGGCCGACCTGGGGCTGGCCGCGGCGCAGAAGGATTTCTCGCTGCAGGGCCAGGGCGCCGGCATCGACGCACGCAACAAGCGACTGCTCGCCGAACGCCAGCAGGCGGTGGTCGCGGAACTGCAGCGCCAGGTCGAGGCATTGACCCTGCGCGCCCCGTTCGACGGCCAGGTCGGCCAGGTACAGATCGCGCAGGGCACCAATGTCGCGATCAACGCGCCGATCCTGAGCGTGATCGACCTGAGCGTGTTCGAGGTCGAGATCCGGGTGCCGGAAAGCTTCGCCCGCGACCTCGCCATCGGCGTGCCGGCGCAGATCACCAGCAGCGGCAACCGCTATGGCGCACAGGTGTCGGCGGTGTCGCCGGAAGTGGTCAACGGCGAGGTCACCGCGCGGCTGCGCTTCGACGACGGCCAGCAGCCGCCGAACCTGCGCCAGAACCAGCGCCTGTCCGCGCGCATCGTGATGGACACGCGCGAGAACGTGCTGATGGTCGAGCGCGGCCCGTTCCTGGAGCAGGACGGTGGTCGCATCGCCTGGGTGGTCGACGGCTCCAGTGCCGAAAGACGCCCGATCCAGGCCGGCGCCAGCAGCCTCAATGCCGTTGAAATCGTGTCGGGCCTGGTGGAGGGCGAACGCATCGTCGTCTCCGGCACCGACCAGTTCGCCAACGCGGACAGGGTCCGCATCTCGGGACAATGACATGAACGCCTTCGCACACTTCCCCAGCCGCCTGCACTGGACCGCGCAGGAACTCACCGACGCCGTGCCGCTGCGGCTGCACGAGCTGTTCGCCTTCGACGCCGCGCGTGACGGCGAGTGCTGCATCGCCGCCAACAGCGATCGCCGGCGCGCGCGCATGCTCGGTGGCTATCTCGCACGCGCCGCGCTGCCGCAGCGCTTCGGCGTGCACTGACGCCATCCGCTTCCCATCCCGTCCCGCTGGCGCCCTCCCCTCTCTCTCCGCCGCCGGGACCGGGATGGCACTTCTCCCGCTTCGCCGCGCCACCGAAGGAATCCACCATGCTCGACATGCGCCAGGTCACCAAGGTCTACCGCACCGAACTCGTCGAAACCCACGCCCTGCGTTCGCTCGACCTGCACGTGCACGACGGCGAGTTCGTCGCCGTCACCGGTCCGTCCGGCTCGGGCAAGACCACCTTCCTCAACATCGCCGGCCTGCTGGAAACCTTCACCGGCGGCGACTACCACCTCGACGGCGTCGACGTGAAGGGGCTGGGCGACAACGCGCGCTCGCGCCTGCGCAACGAGAAGATCGGCTTCATCTTCCAGAGCTTCAACCTGATCCCCGACCTCAACCTGTTCGACAACTGCGACGTGCCGCTGCGCTACCGCGGCATGCCCGGCAACGAGCGCAGGCTGCGGATCGAGGAGGCGCTGTCGAACGTGGGCCTGGGCTCGCGCATGAAGCACTATCCGGCCGAGCTGTCCGGCGGCCAGCAGCAGCGCGCCGCGATCGCGCGCGCGCTGGCCGGTTCGCCGCGCCTGCTGCTGGCCGACGAACCCACCGGCAACCTCGACTCGCAGATGGCGCGCAGCGTGATGGAGCTGCTGGAGGACATCAACTCGCGCGGCACCACGATCGTGATGGTCACCCACGATCCGGAGCTGGCCGCGCGCGCGCAGCGCAACGTGCACATCGTCGACGGCATGGCCACCGACCTGTCGATCGAACCGAGCCTGACCCGCATGACGCACGCGGCGCGCATCGAAGCCGAATCCGCCGCCAACGCGTAGGGTCTCGACCCGCCAACCGCACCCGCCATCCGCCATCCGCACACACGACGAAACGCAGCGGCGAACAAGCGCCGGCGGGTCGAGACCCGCCCTACGGAGTCCACAATGTTCGGCTACTACCTCAATCTCGCCATGCGCAGCTTCAAGCGCAACAAGGTGCTCACCGCGCTGATGGTGCTGGCGATCGCGCTCGGCATCGGGGCGTGCATGACCACGCTGACCGTGTTCAAGGTACTGTCCGGCGACCCGATCCCGCACAAGAGCGAAAAGCTGTACTACGTGCAGCTCGACCCGCAGAACATGATCGGCTTCACGCCGGGCGAAGAGCCCGATTTCCAGATGACGCGCTTCGACTCCGAGGCATTGTTGCGCGACAAGCGCGCCGACCGCCAGGCGATGATGACCGGCGGCGGCCTGTCGATCACGCCGGAGCGCAGCGACACGCCGCCGTTCGTCTCGCGGGCGCGCTACACCAGTGCCGACTTCTTCCCGATGTTCGACGTGCCGTTCCTCCACGGCAGCGCATGGTCGGCGAAAGAGGACGAGGCGCAGGCACGCGTGGTGGTGCTCTCGCGCGAGATGGCCGAGCGCGTCTTCGGCGAGGGCAACCCGGTGGGCAAGACCATCCGCCTCGACCAGGCCGACTTCACCGTGGTCGGCGTGCTCGACGAATGGCAGCCCACGCCGCGCTTCTACGACATGGCGCTGCAGCAGTACGGAGAGGGCGACGAGGTCTACGTGCCATTCTCCACCGCGGTCGGCCTGGAAATGGGCCGCAATGGCAGCATGAACTGCTGGGCCGACGCCGGCGGCGACAACACCGGCCCCAACGCACCGTGCACGTGGATCCAGTACTGGGTGGAACTGGATCCTCCGGAGAAGGCCGCCGCCTACCGCAACTACCTGAACAACTACTCGGACCAGCAGCGTTCGGCCGGCCGCTTCGAACGCCCCACCAACGTGCGCTTGCGCAACGTCATGGAGCTGCTGGAGTACAACAAGGTCGTGCCCGGCGACGTGGTGCTGCAGCTGTGGCTGGGCTTCGGCTTCCTGCTGGTGTGCCTGCTCAATACCGTCGGCCTGCTGCTGGCGAAGTTCCTGCGCCGCAGCAGCGAGATCGGCGTGCGTCGCGCGCTGGGCGCTTCGCGGTCGGAGATCTTCAAGCAGTGCCTGGTCGAGGCCGGCACCATTGGCCTTGCCGGTGGCGTGCTCGGGCTCGGGCTGGCCCTGCTGGGGCTGTGGGGCGTCCGCCAGCAGCCGTCGAACTATGCGGAACTGGCGCATCTGGACCTCGGCATGCTGCTGACCACGTTCGCGCTGGCGATCGTCGCCAGCCTTTTCGCCGGGCTGCTGCCGGCATGGCGCGCGATGCAGGTGACGCCGGCGATCCAGCTCAAGTCGCAGTAGTCCTGCTGTGCCCTTCTCCCTTCGGGAGAAGGTGGCCCGAAGGGCCGGATGAGGGTTCGGCGAAGTCAATTCTGCTTGAACGACCGCACCCTCACCGGACCCTCACCCCGACCCCTCTCCCGAAGGGAGAGGGGCTTCAAGACCCGGAGTATCCCCATGGAAATAGGCCCCATCCTGTCCACGCTGATGCGCCACAAGACCGCGGCGGCGCTGATCGTGCTGGAGATCGCGTTGACCTGCGCGATCATCTGCAATGCGCTGTTCATGATTGGCGCGCGCATCACCCAGTTGCGCGAAACCAGCGGCGTCGCCGAGAACGAACTGGTCCGCATCCAGATCACCGGCATCGGCAACGACGCCAACGCCGAAGCGCAGACGCGCTCCGACCTGGCGATGCTGCGTGGCCTGCCCGGCGTGACCGCAGCCACCGTGATCAACCAGGTGCCGTTCGTGAACTCGTCCTGGAACAGCAATATCAACGTCACGGCGGACCAGCAGCAGCCGACCGCCAACGCCACCGTCTACATGGCCGAGGACCAGTTCGTGGAGACGCTCGGGCTGAGGATCGTCGCCGGGCGCGATTTCAATCCCGACGAGTTCCTCGAGTTCGAGGTCATCCAGAGTGCGGACCGTCCACCCGGCGGCATCCCGGCCGCGCTGCTGACCCGCACCCTGGCCGAGAAGGTCTTCCCCGGCGAAGACCCGGTCGGCAAGGTCTTCTACGCCTGGGGCGACCAGCCGATCCGCATCGTCGGCATCATCGAGCACCTGGTCCGCCCGAGCATGCAGGGTGGGCCGACGCAGCGCGAGTACACCATGGTGTTCCCGATCCGACCGCACTACAACGTCGGCGGCAACTACGTGATCCGCACCTCGCCCGAGCGCCGCGACGAGATCCTGAAGACCGCGTCCGACGCGCTGCGCGCCAATGGGCCGAACCGCATCATCCTCGAGGACAACACCAAGAGCTTCGAGCAGATGCGCCACGAGTTCTACCAGGACGCGCGTTCGATGGCCTGGCTGCTGTCCATCGTCTGCGTCGCCCTGCTGTTCATCACCGCGCTGGGCATCGTCGGGCTCGCCAGTTTCTGGGTGCAGCAGCGCACCAAGCAGATCGGCGTGCGCCGCGCACTGGGCGCAACCAGGGGCCAGATCCTGCGCTACTTCCAGACCGAGAACTTCCTGCTGGCCACGATCGGCATCGTGATCGGCATGCTGTTGGCCTACGGCATCAACCAGGTGCTGATGGGCAAGTACGAACTGCCGCGGCTGCCGCTGTACTACCTGCCGATCGGCGCGCTGGCGCTGTGGCTGCTTGGACAGATTGCCGTGCTCGGACCGGCGCGGCGTGCCGCGGCGGTGCCGCCGGCGATCGCGACCAGGAGTGTCTGACGCCATGACCAGGCCATCCGCCATCCTCGCGGTGCTGCTGGCGATCGCCGGCGGCGCGCATGCAGCCGAAGCACCGCCGCTGTCACCGCCCGACAGCGAGCTGTATCGCATCGTCGCCGGACTGGATGCGCAGCTGTTCGATGCCTACAACCGCTGCGACCTCGACGCGTTCCGCGCCCTGCTCGCCGACGACCTGGAGTTCTACCACGACCAGGGCGGGCTGATGCTTGGCGCGGACGCGGTCACCGAGGCCACGCGCAAGCACATCTGTGGCAAGGTGCGCCGCGAGCTGGTGCCGGGCACGCTGGAGGTCGACCGGATCGAGGGCTACGGCGCGATCGAGCTGGGCAGCCACCGCTTCTGCGAACTCGAAAGCGAACACTGCATGGGCATCGCCCGCTTCGTGCAGGTGTGGAAGCGCGACGGCGACAGCTGGAAGGCCACGCGCATCATCAGCTTCGGCCATCGTGCGCTGGAGGGAGGCGAATAGGCGTTACGATTGCAGCCCTGACGCCCTCCGCCCCGTCCTGATGCCCACCGTCCTCGTCATCGACGACAACCCCGCCGTCGCGACCGCGCTCGACGTGCTGTTCTCGCTGCACGAGATCCAGGTGCAGCGCGCGGAGACGCCGGAGGCGGGGCTGGAGCAGCTCGCGAGCGGCGGCATCGACCTCGTCATCCAGGACATGAACTTCCGCGCCGACACCACCTCCGGCGACGAGGGCGTGGCGCTGTTCGGGGAGATCCGCGCGCAGCATCCGGACATGCCGGTGATCCTGCTCACCGCGTGGACTCGGCTGGAGTCCGCGGTCGACCTGGTCAAGGCCGGCGCCGCCGACTACCTCGGCAAGCCCTGGGACGACCACAAGCTGCTGGCCAGCGTGAACAACCTGCTGGAGCTGGCGGACACGCGGCGCGAGCTCGCTGCGCGCAGCAGCGGGGAACGCCGTCGCCGCGACGCCCTCGCGGCGCAGCACGACCTGCGCGGCCTGGTCTACGACGACGTCGCCAGCGAGACCGTGCTGGCGCTGGCGCTGCAGGTCGCGCGTTCGGAGCTGCCGGTGCTGATCACCGGCGCGAATGGCGCCGGCAAGGAAAAATATGCCGAGATCATCCACCACAACTCCGCGGTGAAGTCCGGCCCCTTCGTCGCGGTGAACTGCGGCGCGCTGCCGCACGAACTGATCGAGGCCGAGCTGTTCGGCGCCGAGCCCGGCGCCTACACCGGCGCTGGCAACAAGGCGCGCGCGGGCAAGTTCGAGGCGGCCGACGGCGGCACGCTGTTCCTCGACGAGATCGGCACGCTGCCACCCGCTGGGCAAGTGAAGCTGCTGCGGGTGCTGGAAACCGGCCGCTTCCAGCGACTGGGCGGCCACGCCGAGCGCAGCGTCAAGGTGCGCGTGGTCAGTGCGACCAACGCCGACCTGCCGGCGATGATCGCCGACGGCCAGTTCCGCGAGGACCTCTACTACCGGCTCAACGGCATCGAGCTGCGGCTGCCGCCACTGGCCAGGCGACCTCGCGACATCCTGCCGCTGGCGCGCCATTTCCTGCCCGCCGGCAAGCGCTTCAGCGAGGGCGCCGAGCGCGCCATGCTGCGCCACGCCTGGCCGGGCAACGTACGCGAGCTGCGCAACGCCGTGCAGCGCGCGGCGCTGCTGTCGGGCGACCGCATCGAAGCCGACGCGCTGGGCCTGCAGTCCTCCGCGACCGCCGCGCAGGCGCCCCATGGCGGCGACGAGCCCGACCGCGAAGCGATCGAAGCCGCGCTGCGGCGCAGCGGCGGCGTGATGGCGCAGGCCGCGGCGGAGCTGGGCATGTCGCGGCAGGCACTGTACCGGCGCCTCGACCGTTACGGCATTCCCCGCGGCTGATCCGCGACCCATGCGCAAGCTCCGCACCCTGTCGCTGGCGATCCGCATGGTCGCGCTGATGCTGCTCGGCCTGGCCGCGACCGCCGCGCTCACCGTGCTGCTGGCCAAGTGGCTGCCGTTGTGGGCGGCGGCGCTGTGTGCGGCGCTCACCGTCGGCGCCATCCTCGGCATCACGGTCTGGCGCATCTTCGTGCCGCTGCGCGCCGTGTTCCGCGCGCTCACCGCCACCGTCGCCGGCTACCGCGACGGCGACTACAGCTTCGGCATCACCTGGGATCGCTACGGTGACCTGATCAGCCTGGTCGAGGCCCACAACGAACTGGGCCGGGTCCTGCGCGACCAGCGCCTGGCGCTGGTGCAGCGCGAGCTGCTGCTCGACACCATGGTGCAGAACACGCCGGTGGCGATGCTGCTGCTGGATCCGGCGCGACGCGTGGTGCTGGGCAACCTCGCCGCGCGGCGGATGCTCGGCGACGGCAAGCGGCTCGAAGGGCATGCGCTCGAGGAGCTGCTGCAGGCCGCGCCGCCTGCCGTGCGCGAGGCTTTCGCGCGCGGCGGCGACGGCATGTTCACCGTCGGCGACGAGGACCACGAGGACATCTACCACCTGTCCCGGCGCCGGTTCCGCCTCAACGGCCGCCAGCACGAACTGGTCCTGCTGCGGCAGATGACCGCCGAGCTTCGGCGGCAGGAAGTGCAGACCTGGAAGAAGGTGATCCGCGTGATCAGCCACGAGCTCAACAACTCGCTGGCGCCGATCGCCTCGCTCGCGCATTCGGGCGCGGAGCTGCTGCGCCGCGGCCAGCACGAGAAGCTGCCGGTCGCGCTGGCGACGATCGAGGAGCGCGCGCGGCACCTGGAGGGCTTCCTGCGCGACTACGCGCGCTTCGCCAAGCTGCCGGCGCCGCGCAGCGAGCCGATGCGGCTGCGCCCCTTCGTCGAGAAGCTGCACACCCAGGTGGCGTTCGCGATCGAAGGCACGATCCCCGACGAGGTGGCGCGCTTCGATCCCGCGCAGCTCGAGCAGGCGCTGCTGAACCTGCTCAAGAACGCGCACGAATCCGGCACCGCGCCAGATGCGGTCTCGTTCGCGGTGCGCCGCGTTGGCGATGGCTGGCGCATCGACGTGCTCGACCGCGGCAGCGGCATGAACGAGGCGGTGCTGGCCAATGCCCTGCTGCCGTTCTACTCGACCAAGCGCAGCGGCACCGGCCTGGGCCTGGCGTTGGCGCGCGAGATCGCCGAAGCCCACGGCGGCCGCATCGCCCTGCTCAACCGCGACGGCGGCGGGCTGTGCGTGTCGCTGGTGTTGCCGCTGTAGGAGGGAAAACAGGGGTCAGAGTGGAGTTTCTGCAGGAAACTCCACTCTGACCCCTGTTTTTCTTCCTACTCTTTCTTCACCGGCCGCTGCCAGCCTTCGATGGTGACCTGGCGGGCGCGCGCGAGGGTGAGCTTGCCGGCCGGGGCGTCGACGCCGATCACCGAGCCGGCGCCGATGGTGGCGCCGGCGCCGATCGCCACCGGCGCGACCAGCGCCGCGTTCGAGCCGATGAAGGCGCCGTCGCCGATCAGGGTCGTCGACTTGTTCACGCCGTCGTAGTTGCAGGTGATGGTGCCGGCGCCGATGTTCGCCTTCGACCCGACCACCGCGTCGCCGAGGTAGGTCAGGTGGTTGGCCTTGCTGCCGACGCCCAGCGTCGCGTTCTTGGTCTCGACGAAGTTGCCCACGTGCACGCCGTCGGCGAGCACGGTGCCCGGGCGCAGGCGCGCGAACGGGCCGATGATGGCCGCGCCTTCGGCACGCGCGCCCTCGAGGTCGCAGTGCGCGCGTACCAGCGAACCCGCGCCGAGCACCACGTCCCGGAGCCGGGTGAACGGCCCGATGCGGACGCCGTCGCCGAGTTCGACCCGGCCCTCGAACACCACGTCGACGTCGATCTCGACGTCGCGGCCGACGATCACCTCGCCGCGGATGTCGATCCGCGCCGGATCGGCGAAGCGCGCGCCCTGCTCGCACAGCGCCCGCACCGCGCGACGCTGGTACTCGCGCTCGAGCTGGGCCAGCTGCCAGGGGTCGTTCGCGCCCTCGGTCTCGCGCGCATCGTCAACCTCGACGATCTCGGCGGCGGTGAAGTCGCCGGCGGCCATGCCGGCAACATCGGTCAAGTAGTACTCGCCCTGGGCGTTGTCGTTGGACAGCCGCGACAGCCAGCCCTTGAGCGCGCTGGCGTCGGCGGCAATGACGCCGGTGTTGACCAGGCGGATCGCGCGCTGCTCGTCGCTGGCGTCCTTCTCCTCGACCACCGCGGCCACGTTGCCCTCGGCATCGCGCAGGACGCGGCCGTAGCCGGTCGGGTTGTCGAGCGTGGCCGCCAGCAGCGCCAGCCGGCCTTCGGCGGCGAGCAACCGGCGCAGGGTCGCGGCGGTGAACAGCGGCGCGTCGCCATACATCACCAGCACCCGCGCATCGTCCGGCACGCCCGGCATCGCCTGCTGCACGGCGTGGCCGGTGCCCAGCTGGCGGGCCTGCTCGGCCCACAACAGGCCGTCATCGTCGGCGAAGGCCGCCTGCACCTGGTCGCCGCCGTGGCCGTAGACGATATGGATGCCGGCCGGCTGCAGCCCGCGCGCGGTGTCGATCACATGCGCCAGCATCGGCCGGCCCGCGACCTTCTGCAGCACCTTGGGCAGGGACGACTTCATGCGCTTGCCCTCGCCGGCGGCGAGGATGACCACGTGCAACGGATTCATGCGGCTGGGCCCGGGGAGCGGCGACGGGATGCGCATGGTAGCAACGGCGCGGCGAAACGGCCGATGACGGGCGCGGCCGCGTACCCTGTCGCGATGCCGACACGACCCGAGCCGCCGTTGATCCTCCGCCAGGGCGGCCACTACCTGCTTGCCGGCCTGCTGCAGCTGCTGCTGGACTGGCTGGTGTTCGTCGCCCTGAGCGCGCTCGGGCTGCCGGTGGCGGCGTCGAACGTCGCCGGCCGCGTCGCCGGCGCGATGCTGGGCTTCTGGCTCAACGGCCGCGTCACCTTTGCCCGCGATGGCCGCGCGCGCCTGGGCTGGCGCCGCTTCCTGCGCTTCGTCGCCGTATGGCTGGCCCTGACCCTGGCGAGCACCCTGCTGGTCGGCTGGATCGCCGCGCAACTCGGCCTGCAGCAGGCCTGGCTGGCCAAGCCGCTGGTCGAGGGCGCACTGGCGGTGGTCGCGTTCTTCCTGTGGCGGCACGTGGTGTACCGCTGATCCCCATTCGCGATCAGAGCTGCCCTATGGTCGCATCGGCGCGCGGTGGCCGCGTTTACGCAGCAGCGGCAGCACGCGGTCCAGCGGCAGCGCGGGCACGGTGCCTTGGTGCCCTGTAGTGGTGGTCGCGCGGAACAGCGAGTTGACGATCGCCTCCTCGGTCGCCTCCACGACCGCGTCGAACAGCGGCGTCATCGCATCGTTGGCCAGCAGCGGCTGCGGCTGGCGATCCCCGCCCGGCACGCGGCGCACCCCGGTCGCGGTCGAGAACGCAATCACGTAATCGCCCGAGCCGTTGCTCATCGACGAGCCGGTGCGGCCGACGCCGAGCAGGGCGCGCGTCGCCAGCCGCCGCAGCAGGCGGTCGTCCAGCGGCGCGTCGGTGGCGACCACGATCATGATGCTGCCGTCGCCGCGGGAGGGCGGCATGTCGCCGGCGATCGGTTCGGGGCGGATGTCGTCGAGGGCGACGCCGCCGATGGTCAGCCGCCCGCCGTAGTTGCTCTGCACCAGCACGCCGACGGTGTAGCCGCCCTGCTCCGGCGCCAGCCGACGCGAGCTGGTGCCGATGCCGCCCTTCCAGCCGAAGGCGACGGTGCCGGTGCCGGCGCCGATGGCGCCTTCGTCGACGTTGACGGTGGAGGCCGTCTCCAGCGCATGGCGCACGTGCTCCGGCCGCAGCACGCGCGCGCGGATGTCGTTGAGGAAGCCGTCATTGGTCTCGCCGACTACCGGATTGAGCGAGCGCACCTGGGCCATGCCCGGGCGCGCCAGCTGCCACTCGACCAGCGCATCGGCGGCGCGCCAGACGCCGAGCGTGCCGGTCAGCAGGATCGGCGTTTCCAGCTCGCCCAGTTCATCGACCTGTGTGACGCCGATCAGCTTGCCGTAGCCGTTGCCGACCACGATCGCCGCCGGCACCCGCTCGCGATAGAGGTCGCCGCCGTGCGGCAGGACTGCGGTGACGCCGGTGCGGATGTCGCGGCCTTCGACCACCGTGGCGTGGCCCACCGCCACGCCGGGCACGTCGACGATGGCGTTGTGCGGTCCTGTCGGCAGCACGCCGATCACGACGCCGGCCTCGCGCGCACGCGGGCGTTCGCCCGTGTCCCCGCGCGGTTCCGCCGCAACTGCTCCGGCGGCGAGCATCGCCGCCAGCAGCCAGCCGCTTTGCCAGTTCACCATTGCTCGCTCCCGGGATCCGCAGGGCGTCATTGTGTCGCAATCGCGACCGCGGAACTGCGCGTGCCGCAACCCGCGCCCTGCTCTAACGTCCGTCATCCCCGCGAAAGCGGGGATCCAAGTTGCTTGTGCGAAAGCCAAATGGATCCCCGCTTTCGCGGGGATGACGACTCCTTCAGCATCGCCGCGTCATGGGCCGACCGCGGTATAGGTCAAACCTTGGTGAGTCCCCCGGCAAAGCCTCAGGGGCAATGAGCGGCAGAAAGCAAAACGCCGGCACGAGGCCGGCGTTTCGTGATGCGACGCTGTACGCCTCAGTGCTTGAGGTTCTTGCGCAGGCGCTCCAGCGCCGACAGCTGGGCCATGACCTCGGCCAGCTTCTGCTGGGCCTCGGCCACTTCCATCGCCTCGCCGCGACCGGCCAGCACGCGCTCGGCTTCTTCCTTGGCCGCGCGCACCTTGGCCTCGTCGATGTCGTCGGCGCGGATCGCGGTGTCGGCCAGGATCGTCACCACCTGCGGCTGCACCTCGAGGATGCCGCCACCGATGGCGAAGTCGAGCACGCTGCCGTCGGCCTGGGTCACCACGACCTTGCCGGGCTTGAGCCGCGTGATCAACGGCGCGTGGCGCGGCGCGATGCCGAGCTCGCCCATTTCGCCGGTGGCCACGACCAGGGTCGCTTCACCCTGGAAGATCTCGGCCTCGGCGCTGACGATGTCGCAACGGATGGTGGACATGGTTTCCTCGCTACGCTCGGAAACGGGATTCGGGATTCGGGATTCGGGATTCGAAACGGCATGTGCCGCTCGTCGCCCTCATCAACCGTAAACCGGTGCCCGCTTTTCCGAATCCCTAATCCCTAATTCCGAATCCCGAGAAGATTTCCGCTTACGCGGAAATCTTCTTCGCCTTCTCGGCCGCCTCGTCGATGCTGCCGACCATGTAGAACGCCTGCTCCGGCAGGTGGTCGTACTCGCCGTCGACGATGCCCTTGAAGCCGCGGATCGTCTCCTTCAGCGAGACGTACTTGCCCGGCGAGCCGGTGAACACCTCGGCGACGTGGAACGGCTGCGAGAAGAAGCGCTCGATCTTGCGCGCGCGGGCCACGGCCAGCTTGTCGTCTTCCGACAGCTCATCCATGCCCAGGATCGCGATGATGTCCTTGAGCTCCTTGTACTTCTGCAGCGTCGACTGCACGCGGCGCGCGGTGTCGTAGTGCTCGTGGCCGATGACGTTCGGGTCGAGCTGGCGGCTGGTCGAGTCCAGCGGGTCCACCGCCGGGTAGATGCCCAGCGAAGCGATGTTTCGCGACAGCACGACGGTGGCGTCGAGGTGGGCGAAGGTGGTCGCCGGCGACGGGTCGGTCAGGTCGTCCGCGGGCACGTACACGGCCTGGATCGAGGTGATCGAACCGGTCTTGGTCGAGGTGATGCGCTCCTGCAGCACGCCCATTTCCTCGGCCAGCGTCGGCTGGTAGCCCACCGCCGACGGCATGCGGCCCAGCAGCGCCGACACTTCGGTGCCGGCCAGGGTGTAGCGGTAGATGTTGTCGACGAACAGCAGCACGTCGCGGCCTTCGTCGCGGAAGTACTCGGCCATGGTCAGGCCGGTCAGCGCGACGCGCAGGCGGTTGCCCGGCGGCTCGTTCATCTGGCCGTAGACCATCGCCACCTTCGACTTCTCGGGCTCGGCCACGTTGACCACGCCCGATTCCTGCATCTCGTGGTAGAAGTCGTTGCCCTCGCGGGTGCGCTCGCCGACGCCGGCGAACACCGACAGGCCCGAGTGCTCGGTCGCGATGTTGTTGATCAGTTCCATCATGTTGACGGTCTTGCCGACGCCGGCGCCGCCGAACAGGCCGACCTTGCCGCCCTTGGCGAACGGGCACATCAGGTCGATGACCTTGATGCCGGTTTCCAGCAGCTCGGTGGTCGAGGACTGGTCCTCGTAGCTCGGCGCGGTGCGGTGGATCTCCCACGCGGTGTCGGCCTTGACCGGGCCGGCCTCGTCGATCGGGTTGCCGAGCACGTCCATGATCCGGCCCAACGTGCCGGTGCCGACCGGCACCGAGATCGCACGGCCGGTGTTGTCGGCGACCAGGTTGCGCTTGAGGCCGTCGGTCGAGCCGAGGGCAATCGTGCGCACGACGCCGTCGCCGAGCTGCTGCTGCACCTCGAGCGTGATGGCGGTGTTCTGCACCTTCAGCGCGTCGTACACCTTCGGCACTTCGCTGCGCGGGAATTCCACGTCGACGACTGCGCCGATGATCTGAACGATCTTGCCCTGACTCATTTTGATAACTCCAATAACTCTGTTTGATTCGTTTGTCGGGAATGGGGAATCGGGAATGGGGAATGGGAAGATCAAAAGCCTGCGCTTTGCCGATTCCCTATTTCCGATTCTCCATTCCCGGCTTCATCAGACCGCCGCCGCACCGCCGACGATCTCGGAAATTTCCTGGGTGATCGCCGCCTGCCGGGCCTTGTTGTAGACCAGGTTCAGCGTGTCGATCAGCTTGGTGGCGTTGTCGCTGGCGGACTTCATCGCGACCATGCGCGCCGCGTGCTCGGACGCCACGTTCTCCATCACCGCCTGGTACACCAGCGACTCGACGTAGCGCGTGAGCACGTGCTCGAGCACGGCCTCCGCGTCGGGCTCGTAGATGTAGTCCCAGTCGTGCGCGGCGACGTTGTCGTCGGACGGCGGCAGCGGCAGCAGCTGGTCGAAGGCCGCGCGCTGGGTCATGGTGTTGACGAAGTCGTTGTAGACCAGGAACACCCGGTCCGCCTCGCCGGCGTTGTACGCGTCGAGCATGACCTTGATCACGCCCACCAGCTGCTCGACCTGCGGCTGGTCGCCGAGGTGGGTGACGCTGGCGAGCATGCGCACCTTGAGGCGGCGGAAGAACACCGTCGCCTTCTGGCCGATGGTGACCACGTCGACCTCGACGCCCTGCTCCTGCCACTTGCGGATCTCGCCGAGCAGCTTGCGGAACAGGTTGTTGTTGAGGCCGCCGGCCAGGCCGCGGTCGGAGGAGATGATGATGTAGCCGACGCGCTTGACGTCCTTGCGCTCGACCAGGTACGGATGCTGGAACTCGGAGTTCGCCTGCGCGAGGTGGCCGATGATCTGCTTCATCGCGCGCGCGTACGGACGCGAAGCCTTCATCCGCTCCTGCGCCTTGCGGATCTTCGAGGCCGAGACCATTTCCAGCGCTCGCGTCACCTTGCGGGTGTTCTGCACGCTCTTGATCTTGGTCTTGATTTCCCTGCCGCCTGCCATCTGCTCGCTCCGCTCGCGGGGATTGGGGATTCGGGATTGGGGATTCGGTAATCCCCGCCCGACGCCACGAATCCGCTGTTACAAATCCCGAATCCCGAATTCCGAATCCCGCCGGCTCAGAATGAGCCGGTCTTCCTGAACTCTTCGATGCCGCCCTTGTACGCGGCCTCGATCTCGTCGTTCCAGTCGCCGCTGCCGTTGATGCGCGCCATCAGTTCGCCCTGGGTGTTGGCGAAGTGCGCGTGCAGCGCCTCTTCGAACGCCAGGATCTTGTTGACCGGCACGTCGTCCATGTAGCCCTTGTCGACGGCGTAGATCGACAGCGCCTGGTAGGCGATCGACATCGGCTGGTACTGCTTCTGCTTCATCAGCTCGGTGACGCGCTGGCCGCGCTCGAGCTGCTTGCGGGTGGCGTCGTCGAGGTCGGAGGCGAACTGTGCGAATGCCGCCAGCTCGCGGTACTGCGCCAGCGCGATGCGGATGCCGCCCGACAGCTTCTTGATGATCTTGGTCTGCGCCGCGCCGCCGACGCGCGACACCGAGATGCCGGCGTTCACGGCCGGGCGGATGCCGGCGTTGAACAGGTCGGTCTCGAGGAAGATCTGGCCGTCGGTGATCGAGATCACGTTGGTCGGAACGAACGCCGACACGTCGCCGGCCTGGGTCTCGATGATCGGCAGCGCGGTCAGCGAACCGGTCTTGCCCTTCACTTCACCCTTGGTGAACTTCTCGACGTAGTCCCCGGACACGCGCGCGGCGCGTTCGAGCAGGCGGCTGTGCAGGTAGAACACGTCGCCCGGGTAGGCTTCGCGGCCCGGCGGGCGGCGCAGCAGCAGCGAGATCTGGCGGTAGGCCACGGCCTGCTTGGACAGGTCGTCGTAGACGATCAGCGCGTCCTGGCCGCGGTCCATGAAGTACTCGCCCATGGTGCAGCCCGAGTACGCGGAGATGTACTGCATCGCGGCCGACTCGGAGGCGGTGGCGGCCACGATAATCGTGTGCGCCAGCGCGCCGTTCTCTTCGAGCTTGCGCACGATGTTGGCGACCGTCGAGGCCTTCTGGCCGATCGCGACGTACACGCACTTGATGCCGGTGCCCTTCTGGTTGATCACCGCGTCGATCGCCATCGCGGTCTTGCCGGTCTGGCGGTCGCCGATGATCAGCTCGCGCTGGCCGCGGCCGATCGGGATCATCGCGTCGACCGACTTGTAGCCGGTCTGCACCGGCTGGTCGACCGACTTGCGCCAGATCACGCCCGGGGCCACGCGCTCCACTGGTGCGGTCAGCTTCGCCTCGATCGGGCCCTTGCCGTCGATCGGCTCGCCCAGCGCGTTGACCACGCGGCCGAGCAGCTCCGGACCGATCGGCACCGACAGGATCTGGCCGGTGGTCCTGGCGACATCGCCCTCGCGCAGGTGCTCGTAGTCGCCGAGCACCACCGCGCCGACCGAGTCGCGCTCCAGGTTCAGCGCCAGCGCGTAGGTGGGCGTGCCTTCGCCGGCGGCGGGCAGCTCGATCATTTCGCCCTGCATCGCGTCGGCCAGGCCGTAGATGCGCACGATGCCGTCGGACACCGAGGTCACGGTGCCTTCGTTGCGCGCTTCCGCGGACAGCTTGACCTTGTCGATGCGCGACTTGATCAGTTCGCTGATTTCAGACGGGTTGAGCGTGGTGGTTGCCATTGCTTCTTTTCCCTTGTGCCGGCGCTTCCGCCGACGTTCACTTTTCGAATTTCGTGTGGTTCGTGGTTGCTGGTTGGTAGTTGGTGGTACCGGCCTGGCGGCACCAACTACGAACGACCAACCACCAACCGTTTCATCCCGCCAACGCCGTCTGCAGCCGCGACAGCTTGCCGCGCAGCGAGCCGTCGATGACCACGTCGCCGGCCGCGATCACCGCGCCGCCGATCAGGCTCTCGTCGACCGCCGTTTCCAGCTGCACGTCGCGGCCGAAGCGCTTCTTCAGCGCGGCCTTGATGCCATCCAGCTCGCCGGCCGGCAGCGCCGTCGCCGAGGTCACCGTCGCCTTGACCACGTGTTCGGCCTCGGCACGCAGCTCCTCGTACATGCCCGCGATCTCCGGCAGCAGCGCCAGCCGGCGGTTGTCCGCGAGCAGGGCGAGGAAGTCGCGGAACGTGGTCGACGCGGCGTCGGAGGACAGCAGTTCGACCGCCTGTTCGCGGGTCAACGCCGGATGGCCGAGCAACGTCGCCGCCTGCGGATCGGCCGCGACGCGCGCGGCGAAGCCGAGCGCATCGGACCATGCGGCAAACGCACCGGCGTCCTTTGCCAGCCCGAACGCGGCGCGGGCGTAGGGACGGGCGAGCGTGAGGGCCTGCGACATCGGTCAGCCCGCCTCGGTCACGAGCTGCGCGGCCAGTTCATCGAGCAGCGCCTTGTGCGCGTTGGCGTCGATCTCGCGGTGCAGCAGCTTCTCGGCGCCGGCCACGGCCAGCGACGACACCTGCTTGCGCAGGTCCTCGCGGGCGCGGTTGGCGGACGCGGTGATCTCGGCCTCGACAATCGCCTTCTGGCGATCGCCCTCGGCGATCGCCTCGGCCTTGGCGGCGTCGACGATCTGGTTCGCGCGCTGGTGCGCCTGGTCGATGATCTCGTTGGCCTTGGCGCGGGCCGCCTTCAGCTCGTCGGCGACCTTCTCCTCCGCCTGCGCCAGGTTCTTCTGCGCGTTGTCGGCGGCGGCCAGGCCTTCGGCGATCTTCTGCTGGCGCTCCTCGATCGCCCGCATCAGCGGCGGCCAGACGAACTTCCAGGTGAACCAGATCAGGATCGCGAAGGCGAGCCCTTGACCCAGGAATGTAGCGTTGAATTGCATCGTGATGCTCCGCTATTGGCGCACGGGCGTGGGACCACGCCCGACCGTGCCGCGCACCGGGTACCGGCGCGCGGCCAGCAGCCGGATCAGCCGCCGGCGGCGGTCTGGACGGCGCTGAGCAGCGGGTTGGCGAACGCGAAGAACAGCGCGATCGCGAGGCCGATGATGAACGCGGCGTCGATCAGGCCGGCGAGCAGGAACATGCGGCCCGACAGCATCGGCACCAGTTCCGGCTGGCGCGCGGCGCTCTCGAGGAACTTCGAGCCCATGATGCCGATGCCGACGCAGGCGCCGAGCGCGCCGAGGCCGATGATGATGCCGATCGCGAGCGCGGTGTTGCTCTGGACGGCGGCGATGAGAGCGGTGAGTTCCATGGTGACTTCCTCGGTGGATCTTCGGGTGAAGGTGGAAAGGGAAAACGACGTGATGCGGTTGCGGCCGGGGCCGCGGTCAATGCGATTCGGCGGACATCGAGAAATAGACGACCGACAGGATCATGAAGATGAAGGCCTGGAGGGTGATGACCAGGATGTGGAAGATCGACCAGGCAGCGCCGGCCAGCACCGCGCCGATGAAGGCGAGCGCACCACCGGCCTTGGCCGCGAAGCCAGCCTCCATGAGCATGTTGCCGCCGGCCGCGCCGAGCAGGGCAATCAGCAGGAACACCAGCTCGCCGGCGTACATGTTGCCGAACAGTCGCATCGCGAGGCTGACCGGCTTGGACAGGTATTCGATGATGTTGAGGCCGAGGTTGAACGGCGCCAGCACGATCTTCATCAACGTGCCGTTGGCGTGGAACGGTGCGGTCAGCAGCTCCTTGCCAAAGCCGCCCACGCCCTTGGCGCTGATCGCGAAGGCGAACATCAGCAGCAGCACCGCCAGCGCCATCGCCGCAGTGATGTTGAGGTCGGTGGTGGGCACGGCGCGGAAGTATTCCTGGCCGGCGGAGGCGGCCACGCCCGGGAAGAAATCGACCGGGATCATCTTCAGCGCGTTCATCATGAACACCCAGGTGAAGATGGTCAGCGCGATCGGGGCCACGAAGCTGCGGTTGCCGTGGAAGACGTCCTTGACCTGGGTGTCGATGAAGCCGACCACGATCTCGATGAAGGCCTGGAACTTCGAGGGCACCCCGGAGGTCGCACGACGACCGACCAGCCAGAAGGTGCCGATGGTCAGCACGCCGACCAGCACCGACACCAGCAGGCTGTCGACATTGATGGTCCAGAAGGCGCCATCGCCGATCGAGACCTGCCAATGCTTGAGGTGATGGGTGACGTATTCGCTGGGGCTGTCGCCGGCAGCGCGGAGGAAATCACGGATCATCGAAGCAACCAGGGCAAGCCAACCATGAACACGAGGAAGGCCGTCAGGGCCCCTCCCAGCACGAATCCCGCAGGCAGACCGGCACTCCCCATCGCCAGGACGAGTCCGGCGCCGATCACCAGCCACTTGAGCACGGTACCCACCAGCAGACGCACGAACATGCGTCCGGCGCGCGCTACCGGCGGTCGCCCGGCGGTGCGCCAGCCGAACATCGCGAACCCCGTCGCGACCACGACCGCACCCACCAGGAAAGCCGCCGCGGGTCGCCCCCCGGCCGCTACCGCCAGCAGCCCCGCGCCCACCAGTCCGGCCGCAGCCTGCACCATCGGCAACCGCATGGCGGCGCGACGGATCGGGTCGGGACGGCGTGTACTGGGCTCAGGCTGCTGCAAAGCCGGAGAATTATAGCGGGGGGCGATTGGGGCGGCAACCTTGTGCAGCGCACCATCCGGGACCGGCCGCGGCCGTGGGCCGGGCCGGGGTGGCGGGCCGGAACCTTCCGCCACCGGGGCGGTCCATGACCCGGCACCTGCCCGGTTTCCTCGTCGGCCCTCGGGCAGGCGACGACGGGGGCGCCGTTGGTGGCGCCCCCGTCGTCTGCATCCGGCCGTTCGCCGGCCGGCACCTGATCAGTTGCGGACCTGCACGTCGTCGATATAGACGTTGATGTCCCAGCTGGTGTTGGCGTGGTACAGCCAGATCGCGTCGAGCCTGACGGTGCCGGCGGTGATCGCGCCGTTGCCGCCCACCCAGGCGTTCCACTGGTTGGCGTCGGTCAGCGACCAGGACACATACGTCCAGCTGTTGGCCGGGATCGAGCGGCTGGTCGAACGCTCGGTGCCGTCGCTGTCGTCGATGCCCACGGCCACGCTCATGCCGCTGCCGCCGGCGTAGACCCAGAAGCCGATGCTGCCGTTGGCGCGGGTGATCGCGGTGTTGCTGCCCGGATTGCCCGCACCCGAGAGCAGGCGCACCGCCCAGCTGGCCGAGGTATTCGGGTTGTCCTTGAGCAGCACCCGCAGCGAGCAACTGCCGGCATGGCGCATCGAGCAGTCGCGGGTCGCGGTGGACGCGGTCGAGATGCCGGTGGTGCTGCCCGAGTACGCCGGACTGGTGTTGAAGTGGCCGACGCTGCTCTCGAAACGATCGAGGTACGTCGTGCCACCACCGGTCCCCGGGTTGAGCCGGGTGTAGTAGCTCGCCCAGTTCCAGTTGATGCCCGGATCGGTATGGGTGTTGCCGCTGTAGTGCTGATGGCCCTTGATCTTCACCGAGGCCGGCAGGACGTTGATGCCGCTGCTGGGCGCGCCGCGGTAGGCGCTGGCGCAGCTGATGGCGCTGTACTTCGCGCAGAAGTTCCGCACCAGCGCCGCCGAGGCGTTGTACATCGCCGTGGTGTACCAGCTGGCGTTGTTGACGTAGCCCTCGTGCTCGATGCCCAGGGTGTAGCTGTTGTGGTTGCGCACGTGCCAGCCGGTGTGGGCGTTGCGCACCATCTGCGTGACCTGGCCGTCGGAACTGCGGATCACGTAGTGCGCGCTGACGTTCGCCGAGGGATTCTTGAACCAGGAGATCGTCCCGGCATACGAGCCCTGCGCGGTGTGGATGGTGACCGCGCTGACCGCGGCGCTGCGCGAGGCGGTGTAGTTGGACGCGTGCGCCGGGTTCCAGATCGCGGGGCCGTAGTCGGTGCTGGCCGGCTGCACGTCGGGCAGCGACTTGCCGGCCTGTGGCACGCGCACCAGGGTTTCGCTGACCGGATCGATGGCGTAGCCGCCGGCCTCGATGGCGTCGCGGGCGATGTCGAGCCGCACGAACGGCGCATTGAGCTTGACCAGCGTATCGGGCGCGAACGCGCGCTCCCACGCCACCGGCCGTTCCGGCACGCGCATGCCGTCCTCGTCGACGCCGCGGTCCTGCGCCAGCAGCACGTCGAAGGCGAAGCTGGCGCGGGCGTAGTCGTCGATCGCGCCGGCGCCGGACGAGAAGCCGGCATAGCGCATCAGCGGTGTGGCGGTGTCTTCGATCGCCTTGATGCCGCTGCCGCGCAGTTCCCGGTCCAGCAGCGCTGCTGCAGCGAGCACGTTGATCGCCGGATCGCGCTTCACCGCCTCGGCGGACACACCCAGCAGCGCGGATGCCTCGCCGACCTGGTCGGCGAAGCCGCCGCCGGCGTACAGGCCCATGAGGCCGTGGGCGAGGGGCATGTGGTGGTGGTCGGCATTGGCGTCGGTGTCCGGCTGCAGATGCTGCCAGCGGCTCTGCACATAGGCGATCGCCTCCAGCGTGCCCTGCGGGATCGACGGATAGCGCGCGTAGGCACGCCGGAAGTACTGCGGATAGGGCACGCGTTCGCTGCGCAGGCGCAGTGCCTCACGCTGCAGATGCTGGTCGAACGCGGCAGCCTCGTCGGTCTCGCCCGGCGCGGGTGCGACGCCGGCGCGCAGTTGCGCGGACGCGGTGGACGAGGCGGCAGCGACGACCAGCGCCGCGCATCCCAGGATTGCCATCCCAAGCTTCATCTTGTCTCCCCTTGCGCGCTGCATGCGCGCTGCATGCGCCGCCCCGATGGCAGCGCCGCCAGAGCCTGTGGCGCGTCCAGGCGCTGGCACAGCTGGGGATTGCCCGAGGTGGTCGGCGAATCAAGGAGATGGCGGACCCGATCGGCGCATGCATGCTGTGATCCGGGATCGCAGTCACGCACGATGCTGCGGCACGGGAGCGCGCGCGGCGCTCATGACAACGCTGCCACGCAAGGCACGCAGGCCGCGCACGAAACGCGGCCTGCGCGAGCAACTATTTCTTGGTTCTTCTCCAATTCGAGTGGGCTTGGCCGGATTGATGGGGCCAGATCCCGGCTTGCGGCCGGAAGTCGTCCCGGGCCGGGGATTATTCCCCGGCTCGATCAGCCATCCATGGCTGACTCGCCGCCGCAGCGCATCCATGCGCTGC
>DAOMPM010000048.1:0-23241 GCA_035444805.1 Luteimonas sp.
TTGGGGGGAGAGCGGGAAATTATTCCGGACAGCAGTGCGCGAAGGCGGGGATGACTGTAATTTTCCGGCGTTGGCCTGACTATCGCGTGTTCTGCCCGGCCTTCCCTGCAAAACGGCGAGTGTGGCGCGGCGCTTGGCGCATCATGTCCCGAAGCACAGGCCGTGACGGCCGCCTTCCGCCCCCCCCGGAGGACCCATGTCGGACATCGCGAACACCCCCGAGCCGCCGTACTACGCGGTGATCTTCAGCAGCCAGCGCACGCCCGGCGACAACGGCTACGCGCAGATGGCGGAACGGATGGTGCAGCTGGCGGCGGAGCAGCCGGGCTTCCTCGGCATCGAATCCGTGCGCGAGGCGTTGGGCATCACCGTCTCGTACTGGGACAGCCTGGAGTCGATCCGCGACTGGAAGCGCAACGCCGAGCACCTCGACGCGCAGCGCCTCGGCCGCGATCGCTGGTACGCCGGCTTCCGGGTGCGGGTGGCGAAGGTGGAGCGCGAGTACGGCGGTTGAGCCATCGCGACGGCGCCGGCACGAGGCGACCCCTGGAAACCGGGCGCACCCGGGCTACGACAATCCGGTCAGGCTCACCACGACGGACGCGGCGACGCACCACACCACGATCCACAAGGCAGGGACCCGCATCGCAGCCAGCAGCACGAAACCGACCACGGCAATGACGAAGTCGGTCGATCCACGCACGCCTTCGGTCCAGACGGGATCGTAGAACGCAGCAGCCAGCAGTCCGACGACCGCGGCATTGATGCCGGCCATTGCGCTGGTGGCCCACGATCGCTGCGCCAAGCGGCCCCACGCCGGCAGCACCGCCAACAGCAGCAGGAAGCCTGGCAGGAACACCGCCAGCACGGCGATGGTCGCGCCCACCGCTGCCGGCAGCCCCAACGGCACTTCGGCGCCGAGGAAAGCAGCCAGGGAGAACATCGGACCGGGCATCGCCTGTGCCGCACCGTAGCCGGCAAGGAACCTGTCCGGAGCCACCCAGCCAGGGTCGACCACCGCCTGCTGCAACAGCGGCAGGACGACGTGGCCGCCGCCAAACACCAGCGCCCCGGCCTGGTAGAACGCGGCCGCCAGCGCCCCGGCCGTGGGCGCATCACCGGACTGCCACATCAGCGAGCCCGCCAGGCCAGCCAGGAAGATGGCCAGGAACACCACGCCAGTACGCCGGCGGTAAGGCACGGGGAAAACCGCGGCCACGGGTTCGGCCACATGTCGGCACAGCCACAGCCCGAGCAAGCCGCCCAGTGCAATCGCGATCAGCTGTGCCCAGGCGTTGCCCGTCAACACGATCAACGCAAGCGCGCCGACCGCGATCAGGGCGCGCGGCAAATCCGGCGCCAGTTGCCGCGCCATGCCGAGCAGGCCGTGCGCGACCACGACGACGGCCACCAGCTTCAGGCCATGCACGACGGCTGCACCAAGGCCGTGTCCGAGGTATGGCGCCAGCACCGAGAACCCGAACATCAGCAGTGCCGATGGCAGCGTGAAGGCGACGAAGGCGGCCAGGGCACCACGCCAGCCTGCCCGGAACAGACCGATCGCGAACCCCATCTGACTGCTGGCCGGGCCGGGCAGGAACTGGCACACGGACAGCAGCTGCGCGAAGTGGGCATCGTCCAGCCAACCGCGCCTGCCTACGAACTCCGCACGGAAATAGGCCAGATGGGCGATCGGACCACCAAACGACGTCAGGCCCAGGCGGAGGAATACGCGGAACACTTCGCTCGCGCTGCCCTGGCCCGACGGGAGTTGTGGGGCCAGCTCTGACAACGGCGCCTCGCGCGGCGGTGGACTTTCGTCATGCTACCAGCGCGCCTGCACCTGCACCGGTGCCCGGACCGCCCCTTTGTACGCACGCGCTCGGCGCAATGGGCCGAAAGCCGTCGTCCTCTAACGACGCAACCTCATCCCCAATCCCGACCACCGTCCTGCGTGCTTCGCCAGCGCTTCGGTGATGACGCCCGCGCTCCCCACCAGGTGCAGTTCCGTCCGCGCACGCGTGAGGCCGGTATAGACCAGTTCGCGCGACAGCACGCGGTTGAAGCGCTCCGGCAGCACCAGCCAGACTTCGTCGAACTCGCTGCCCTGGGCCTTGTGCACGGTCATCGCGAAGGCGCTGTCGTGCGCGGGCAGTGAGGCGGGGTGGAAGGGGCGCGGGTGGTGCGGGTCGTCGCCGGGGAACCAGGCCATCAGGGTGCCGGTCTCGTCGCGCCCCGCGGCGGGACTCGCTTCGCTTCGCAAGCAAACTCCGATGTCGCCGTTGAACAGGCGGTGGCGATAGCTGTTCTCGGTGATCAGCAGCAGGCGGCCGTGGAAGTGCCGGCTGGCGGTGGTCGCGGGGCCGGCGCCGCGGCGGGTGCCGGCGAGCAGGTCTTCGATGCGGGCGTTGAGGCTGCGTGCGCCCTGCGGGCCTTCGCGGACGGCGGTGAGCAGGCGCAGGCGGGCGGCGAGGGCGAGGGCTTCGGCGGGGCTGGTGGTGTCGGCGAGCGAGGTCCAGTGTGCGAGCAGGTGGTCGCGGTGCGAGTGCAGGGGGTCGGTGTTGTTTTCGTGGAAGTGGGCGCCGGACAGTTGGCCGTCGCGCAGGAGGGACAGTGCGGTGTCGGCGTCGCCGGCGCGGACGGCGGCGGCGAGGGGGGCGAGGTCGAGGCTGGCGCTTTGGCGGTAGCCGCGGGTGAGGTGGATGTGGCGGGCGGGGAAGCTTGGGCCTGGGGTGGCCGATGCGTCGTTTTCGACAGAAGACAATGGATCCCCGCTTTCGCGGGGATGACGGTCGGAAGGATGGCCTTCGCGGGGATGACGACCGGAGGGACTGGCGGGCAGGGAGTGCGGGGCTTCGGTGTCTTTGCCGGGAGCGGTGTCGGCGGCGGCGAGGATGCCGGCGAGGACGTCGCCGGCTTCCACCGAGGGCAGCTGGTCGGGGTCGCCGAGCAGGACGAGGCGGGCGCCGTCGGGGACGGCTTCGACCAGTTTGGCCATCAGCGGCAGGTCGATCATCGAGGCTTCGTCGACCACGACCACGTCGAAGGGCAGCGGGTTGTCGGCGTGGTGGCGGAAGCCCGGCGAGTCGGGGATGGTGCCGAGCAGGCGGTGCAGGGTGGTGCCGGTGGTGGGCAGGTGGGCGCACAGGGCGGGATCGACGCCGGCCGCCGACAGTGCCTGCAGGGCGTTGCGCACGCTTTCGGCCATGCGTTCGGCGGCGCGGCCGGTGGGCGCGGCGAGGGCGATGCGCGGTGGCGGGCCGCCTGCGTGCAGGGCCTGCGCGACCAGCAGCACCAGCATGCGGGTGATGGTGGTGGTCTTGCCGGTGCCGGGGCCGCCGGTGACCAGCAGCAGGTGGTCGTGGAGCGCGGCGGCGGCGGCGCGGGACTGGGGGTCGTCGGTGGTGGCGGCGTTGGGGAAGAGCTGGGCGAAGAGGGGGGCGAGGTGGGGCTTGGCGGGAGATGGCTGGGGGCTGTCGGCGTGGTCGCGCCCATGGGGCGCTCCTACAGGGGGGGCGTTGCCGATACGGTGGAGGCCGGCGGCGAGGCGGCGCTCGTATTCGCGGTAGCGGCGGAGGTAGATCAGGTCGTGTTCGTACACCAGCGGGGCGTCGGCGGCGGACTCGCTATCGCTGGCCTGCGGGTGTGCCACCCAGCGCGAGGCTTCCAGGGCTTCGCGCCAGGCGTCGGCGCCAGGCCAGTCGATCGTGGCTTCGACCAGGCGCTGCGGTTCGGTGGGATTGAAGCCGGCATGGCCGGAGGCCACGGCGAGCGAGGCCAGCGCGGCGGTGGCCAGCACGGTGTCCGGCGTGTCTGGGTCGAGCCGCTTCAGGGCCTGCGCCAGTGCGTGGTCGAGCGTGCGCAGGGCGCCGCTGCGCCAGAGGGTGTCGAGCAGGGGGGTGGTGCTCATGTGGGCGTCCTTTCCTGTCCTGGCTCCGGCGTACCCTCACCCCAACCCCTCTCCCGGGGGGAGAGGGGCTCGAAGCCGGCGAACAGTGTGTCGAGCGATTCGACCAGTTCCGGATCGAAGCGCCATGCCTGCACGCCCTGCACACCCTTCGCGTCTTCGCGAGCGGCATCCAGGCCTCGGCAGAACACGTAGCGCACGCCGCCGAAGTCGCGGGCGTAGTCGTAGCCGTCGCCCAGGCGGAAGCGCAGCCAGCGGTGCAGGGCGAGGGTGTAGATCAACGCCTGCAGTTCGTACTCGCTGTGCGCCATCGCTTCGTCCAGCTGCGCGGGGCCGTAGCCGGGCAGGCGGTTGGACTTGTAGTCGAGGACGTACCAGCGACCGTCGTGCACGTAGGTGAGGTCGATCAGGCCGGTCATCAGGCCTTCCAGCCGGCGGCGCGCGCCGAAGCCGTGGCGCGCGGTGAGCAGGCCGTGGCGATGCAGCAGCGCAAGCAGGGCGTCGACGCGCGTGGGCGCGAGCGCGAACTGGAACTCGATCTCGGGGCGGCGCATCTTCGCCGGCACGTCGGCCAGGCGCGCGCCCTCGGGCAGGGCGACGGTGAGGGTGTGGCCGATGAGCGGGGTGAGCACGGCGATGCCGTCGTCGATGTCCTCGGCCGGGTAGCCGCCGGCGCGCAGGCGTTCGGCAATCAGTGCGGCATCGTCGGTGCCGGGCGCCGGCGCGCCGGGCGTCCATGCGGACCAGCGCGCGAAGTCGCTGCGTTCGAGCACGTCGTGCAGCACCACGCCGAAGCGGGTGCCGGCGAAGCGCGGGTCGAAGGCGGTGGCATCGGCATCGATCGCGGCATCCGCCGCGGGCTCGTCGTGGCCGCCGGGCGCGGGCTGGGTGGCGCTGCTGGAGGCATCGCCCTGGCCTTCGGCGTTGGCGAGCTGGGTGAAGCTGTAGACCCACCAGTCGCTGGCGAGCGGGCGCGCGGCGATGCGCGCCGGCGGCACCGCGTCGGTGGATTCGGGCGGCAGCCACGGCAGCGTGGCCGGCGGCGTGTCGTCGTCGATGGCGATTGCCTTGCCCAGTGCCACGGCCAACGCCTCGGGCTCGGCGACCATGTGCCGCAGCGGCGACTTGTCGTGGTTGCTGAACAGGCCGCTGGCCAGCCACAGCGCGTGGCGCGCGCGGGTCAGGCCGACGTAGAGCAGGCGCGCGTCCTCGGCGCGTTGCGCGAGGCTCCAAGCTTCCTTCGCTTCGTTCCAGCCGGATTGCGACGGCAGCAGCTTCCAGTGCAGCGCGCGGCCGTCTTCGTCGTTGACCACGGCGCGGTTGCCGGGGTTGCGCGTGGGCGCGCCGATGGCGGCGAACGGCAGGAACACCAGCGGGTACTCCAGGCCCTTGGACTTGTGCAGGGTGACCACCTGCACGCGGCGGGCGTCGGACTCCAGCCGCAGCAGCTGGCTGTCGTCGTTGGCATTGGCGTCGGCAATCGCGCTCGCCAGCCAGTCGACCAGGCCGTGCAGGCCGAGCGCGCGCTGCTGCGCGTCCTGCAGCAGTTCGGCCAGCTGCAGGTAGTTGGTAAGCCGGCGCTCGCCGTCGAGCAGGCCGAGCAGGCGGCGGGCGTGTTCGGCGCCCAGGTCGCTGACCAGCGCCAGCGGACCGCCGCGCTGCAGGCGCTCGCGCCAGGCGAGCGCGGTGAGCTGCCAGGCGCGCAGCGCTTCGCCGTCTTCGTCGAGCGCGGCGATTGCGCTGGCGTCGAGGCCGATCAGCACGGTCGACAGCGCCATGCGCAGGCGGCCGTCGTCGGCGCCGTGCAGCAGGGCCAGCAGCAGGGCGTGCAGGTCGCGTGCCTCGGGCGTGGCGAACAGGCTCTGCTTGCCGGCGGCGACCGCGGGGATGCCGGCCAGCGCCAGTGCGTGGCGGATGCGCGTGGCCTCGTTGTGCGAGCGCACCAGCACGGCGATGTCGCCCGGCTCGACGGGGCGGCCGTCGATGCTGGCCCGGCCTTCGCGGGCGTCGCCCAGCACGCGGTGGATCGCGGCGACGCAGGCGGCGGTGGCGAGTTCACGCGAGCGGCCGGCGCTGTGCGGCTTCGGCTTGCCCTTGCTGTCCACTTTGTCCGGCAGCGGCGCGCGCCACAGGGTGAGCGCGGGCGCGGGCGCGCCGTCGCGCTGGTAGTCGGCATCATTGCGCACGCCGCCAGGCTCGACTTCGCGGAAGCCGATGCGGCCGTCGATGAAGGGCGGCGGGATCCGGTCGTCGACGTCGCTGGCCGCCTGCGCCTGCGCGTACAGCGCCGACACCGCCTGCAGCACCACCGGCCGCGAGCGGAAGTTGAACGACAGCGGCGGCGCTTCGTCGGCGGTCGCGCGCGCGGCGAGGTAGGTCTCGACGTCGCCGCCGCGGAAGCCGTAGATCGCCTGCTTGGGGTCGCCGATCACGTACAGCGCGGGGGCGCCGCTGGCGGCGCCGAAGGCGCGGTCGAAGATCCGCCACTGGCGCGCGTCGGTGTCCTGGAACTCGTCGACCAGGGCCACCGCGTACTGCGCGCGCAGGCGTGCGACCAGTGCCTCGGCGCGGTCATCGTCGTCGATGGCGTCGGCGACGCGGTCGATCAGGTCGTCGTAGGTCTGCACGCGCTGCTGCTGCTTGGCGCGGGCGACGCGCAGGCGGGCGTCGTCGCGCAGGCGGTGCAGCAGCTCGACGCGGCGCGCGTCGTTCCATTCGGCCATTGCGGCCAGTGCGTCGAGGTAGCCGGGCACGGTGTCGCAGATCGGCGAATCTGGCGTGCGGCCGGCGCCGGCCTTGCTGGTGCGCAGGAGCAGGGTGTCGCGCGTCAATTGCGGCAGCTTGGGGTGGTCGAACGGCGCGCCGCGCGCGCTTGCATGACACCACTGCTGCAGCGAATCGAACAGCGCGTTGATCCAGTCGAGCCTGTAGCTGCCGCCGTGCAGGGTCTTGTCTTCCACCGCGGCCAACAGCGCAGCGCGGAAGTCGTCGCCGTGTGCGCGGACGGCCGCGGCCAGCGCTTCGCCGGCGGCATGCAGGCGCGGCGAGGGATCGTCCGGCAGATCGGCCAGCGCCGGGCGCAGCACCGGCTCGCGCACCAGCGGCGCCAGGTCGCCGGCCAGCGCCTGCGGGCCGCCCGGCCACAGCGCGAGCAGGTCGTCGGCGGCGTCGCTGTCGCTGCCGTGCGCGCGCCACAGGTCGGCGGCGATGGCCTCGTACAGCGCGGTGTCGCTGGTCAGCAGCTCCGGCGCGTCGAAGGCCTGCCCGGCTTCCAGCGCATGCTCGCGCAGCACGCGGGCGCAGAAGCCGTGGATGGTGAAGATGGCGGCGAGGTCGATGTCGTTGGCCGCAGCGTGCAGGCGGCGGCGCAGGGCGTCGGCGGATTCTGTGCCGTTGGCGAGGTGTGCTTCGAGCAGCGCGTGGGTGAGCGCGGCTTCGGGCGAGGCATCGGCCGCAGGCGTCGCGCCGACCAGCTGCTCGGCCAGCAGCAGGCGTGCGCGGATGCGGCTGCGCAGTTCCTGGGTGGCGGCTTCGGTGAAGGTGACCGCGAGCACCTGGCCCACGCGCAGCCCGCGCTCGACGACCAGGCGCACGACGAGGGTGGCGAGGGTGAAGGTCTTGCCGGTGCCGGCCGAGGCCTCGATCGCGTGCACGCCGTCGAGCGCGAGGTCGAGGTAGGGATCGCGCGCGCTCATTCCGCGTCCTCGACGTCGAGCGTGGCGGCGATGTCGCTCAGCGCGGCGGCGTCGGTGCCGGCGTAGGCCAGGCCGGACACCACCGCCGAATAGATCGTCATCGCCAGATCGACGAACTCGACCTGCGTCGCTTCGTCGGCGAACGGATCACGCCCGCGCAGCGCCAGTCGCAGCGCCTCGCCTGTGCCTTCGCCCCAGCTGCGGTCGCTGCCGTGCCAGCGCTGCGCGGCGAGTTGCACGCCGCGCTCGAAGGTAGGCGCGCGGAACAGCTCCCAGCCGCTGTACGGCGCGAACGGCAGCGGTCTGCGCAGGCCGCTGGCGCGCAGGTCGATCAGCATGCGCAACACGTCGCGCGCCTGTTCGGGATCGAGAGGAACGCGCTCGTGCGGACCGAGGCCGGACTCGCCGCCATCGTGGAACTCCACCAGCGGCGTCGATCGCCCCGCCGCACTCGCCAGCAGCCAGTCCAGTCCGTTGCGGATCGCCGACTGTCCGCCCGGCGTGTCGAAACGGACACGCGAGATGCCGTGCGGGTGCGTCTCTGCGATGCGACCCTGCAGTACCACGCCGTCGATCTCGACCTCCAGCCTCAAAGCTTCGGGTTCGGCGGCGCCGCGCCAGTCGCCGAACGCGCGCGCATACGGATCCACCTGCGCGCGCACCTGCTCCAGCGTGCGCCGGCCCAGCGGACCGGACGGCAGGAGCCCGCGGGCACGCAGCAGGGCGTGCGTCGTGGTGTCGTCGTCGCCGCGCAGTACGGCGTCGAACACCGCCTTCTGCAGCACCTGCCGGGCGAAGCCGCGGCCCGGTGCGAGCAGCGGTTCGACGTCCTCATCGACGCCTTCGACCTCGGCCAGCCGCAGCCCCAGGCGCTGGCGCAGGAAGGCCTCGGCCGGCGCCTGCAGGAAGCGGCGCAGGGTATCGAGCGACAGCGTGGCACCGTCCTCGCCGTCCTTGCCGGCTTCCAGCGCCTGGTCGCCGAACCACGCCGGCAACGACACGCGCTGCTGCGCCGGCTGCGCCGCCGCCGGCCACCACGATGCGTGGTAGGAGAACCGCCGCGGTTCGTCGTCGCTGCCGAACGCCGCCGGCGCGAACGGCTGCAATGGATGCCGCACCACCAGTGCCGCGCCCGCCTTCGCTTCCGGCGCATGCTGCGCATCGGCGGCGGCCAGCAGGTCGGCGACCAGCACCGAGGGCTCGCGCACGCTGCCGTCGCGCGGGTCGGCGCCCTGGTAGCTGATGTAGAACACGTCCTGCGCGGCGGCGAACAGCTGCAGGAACAGGAAGCGGTCGTCGTCGCGCGTCGAACGATCGCCGAGGCGACGCTGGCCGCCGACCAGATCGGCCGCCAGGCGATCGAGGCCGCCGGACGGGTCGCGACGCGGGAACTCGCCGTCGTCCATGCCCAGCAGGCAGATCACCCGGAACGGTAGCAGGCGCATCGGCACCATGCGGCCGATGCTGATGCCGCCGGTGAGCAGCGGCGCGCGGGTGTCGGCTTCCGACAGCGCAGCGGAGAAGTGTGCGCGCACGACTTCCGCCGGGACCGGCGTGTCGACACCGGCGCGGCGGGCGTCTTCGGCGAACTCGCTGATCAGGCTTCGCAGGCGCTCCAGCGCGCGGCGCGATGCCGTTGACGACGGCGGCCTCGGCAGCAGCGCGTCGAGCAGGCCGAGCAGGCGCTCGCGCCAGCCCGCCGGCGACAGCGCCTCGTCCAGCGTGCGGGCGTGGCGCGCGAGCACGCGCAGCAGTCGCACCAGGGTGTCGAGTGCGTCCAGTGCGCTGCCTTCCAGTTCGGGCATCGGCGCGACGACCTGGCCGCTGGCGGCGGTGATCGGCGCATCGCTGCCGCTGGCGTGGCCGAGCAGCAGGCGGTCGAGCGCGAAGGCCCAGGTGTAGGCATCGTCTTGCGGCGCATCCAGGCGCGCACGATGGGCGGCATCCAGGCCCCAGCGCGCGCCGGCGGCGTGCAGCCAGGCATGCAGGCGGTCGAAGGCGGCGGCGTCCAGCGCCGCGGCCTCGGCCAGCGGCGGGCTGGCCAGCAGGTCCAGCGTCTCGACTAGGCCGAAGCGCGCCACCGGCAGCGCCAGCAGGCGCAGGAACACTTCCGCCAGCGGCTCGCCGGCCAGCGGGCTGGCGTCGGCGACGGCGTACGGGATGGCGTCGGCGCGGCCGCGGCCACCGAACACCGCGTCGAGGTAAGGCAGGTAGGGATCGATGTCCGGCGCCAGCACCGCGACCTCGCGCGGCTGCAGCGGCGGGTCGAAGCGAGGGTCCTCGAACAGTGCGCGCAGCTGGTCGTGCAGCACCTGCAGCTCGCGCAGGCGGGTGTGGCAGGCGTGCAGCTGCAGGCTGGGGTCGTCGCGGCGCAGCGCCGGCAGCCGCGTGCGGGCATCGTCCGCGGTCGGTGCCGGCGGCGGCGACGGACGGCGGTGGAACAGGTCCGACTGCAGGCGCCGCAGCAGGCTGCCGTGCAGCGCGCCGCCGCCCTCACCCGGGTCGGCGTCACCGCGGAACTCGATGTCCGGGTGGACCACGTCGTAGCCGCCGAGCACCGCCATGAAGTCGCGCCCGGCCGCGCCCCAGGCGCGCAGCAGCGGGTTCTCGCCGGCGGCAGCGTCGGGATCACCGCCGCGCACGCGCTGCAGGTCGCCCCAGTAGTCGCGGCTGGGCGAGGGCACGTACAGGTGCAGGGTGCCGACGCGCGCCTGGGTCGCGATGACGCGCAGCACGTCCGGCGAGACGTTGAGGATGGCGAAGGCGAACAGCCGTTTCGGCAGGCCGGCCGGCAGCGGCGCGTCGATGTCGGCGAAGCCGCGCAGGTAGGCGTCGATGCGGCGCGCGCGGTGCTGACTGCCGCCGGCCACGCGCCGCCACAGCGCCGCCTGCGGATCGCGTGGCGCCTCGCCGGCCTCCCAGCCCAGCAGCCATTCGCGCCGCCAGGCCTTGTACTTCTCGAAGGCCTGGGCGAGTTCGCCGGCCAGCGACCAGGCCTTCAGCGGGTCGGGGGCGGCTTCCAGATACGCGCGCATGGGCTGCAGGGCGCGTTCGCGCAGGACCGCCGGATCCGCCAGCGCGGCGTGGATGCGCCAGCGCAGCGCGGCGGCATCGAGGTCGTCGCCACGGCCGGGGACGTTGCCGTCCAGCGCGCGCTGGACGAATTCGCCCGGGGTCAGGAACTCCAGGTTGGCGGCCACGCCATGCGCCTCGGCCAGCGTCGCCTGCAGCCAGCGGCGCATCGCCGGCTGCGGAATCAGGATGACGTCCGGCTCCAGCAGCCCCTGCCCCGGCGCCGGCGCGCGCAGCTCGGCGGCCAGCAGGCCGGCCAGCACGTCGAGCGCGTTGGAGTGGTAGAGGCGGAAGTCGGAGGCCGGCGGCGTCATGGTCGCCGGCATTGTGCCGGAGCCCCATCGCAGGCCACGAGACCGGCTCGGCGGCGGCCCGCCCTGCCCCACCGGAATCGCTTGTCTTATACTCCGCTGCCAGCTGCGGCCCCGTCGGCCGCGCGCCAAGGGTGTTCCGTGCGCAATTACGACCTCGAATTCCTCAAGCACTTTTCGATGGTGATCGGCTTTCTGGTGCTGCTCACGCTGGGCCTGATCATCGGTGCCATCGTGCTGCACCGGACGTTGCCGGCGGAGGTCGATCCCTCCGCCGCCAAGCGCACCGAGAACCGGATCGCGCCGGCCGGCGCGGTCTATGCCGGCGCCACCGGTGCCGCGGCGCAGGCGGCGGCCGCGGCGGCCGCGGTCGCGGCGGCGGCCTCGCAGGTCGCCTACGGCGGCACCCTCGACGGCTCGGTGATCTACAACAACCTGTGCTCGGGCTGCCACACCTCCGGCGCCGGCGGCTCGCCGACGCTCGACCACGCGCACTGGGATGCGCGCCTGGCCCAGGGCATGGACACGCTGTACCGGCACTCGATCGAAGGCTTCACCGGCAGCACCGGCCTGATGCCGGCCAAGGGCGGCAACCCCGCGCTGACCGACGAGCAGATGCACGCCGCGGTCGACTGGATGGTCGGCAACCTGAAGTAAGCTGGCCCGCCCTGCGGTCCCGCGCGACGCCGCCTCCGGGCGGCGTTGTCGTGTCCGCGCCCCGCAACGGAAGTCCGCATGCCCGTCCGCCGCCTGGCCCTGCCCGCCCTCGCCCTCGCCGCCTGCCTGCTGGCCGGCTGCGAAACCGTCGCCCCCGGCGCACCCGCGGCGCGCGCGGACGGCGTCATCGCGATCGGCGAGGTCCAGGGCCGCGGCTGGACCAGCCCGTTGCGCGGCCAGATGGTCGCGGTCGAGGGCGTGGTCACCGGCCGTTTCGTGGGCGATTCCGGCGGCTGGTTCGTACAGGACGAAGGCGACGGCGACGACGCGACGTCGGACGGACTGTTCGTCGTCGCCGATGCCGCGCCGGAACTGCGCGCAGGCGACCGCGTGCGCGTGCGCGGCCAGGTGTTCGAACACGGCGATCGCGACAGCCTGACCGCGCTGCAGGCCGAGGCGATCACCGTCATCGGCCGCGGCGAAATCGAGCCGCTGGCGCTCACCGCCGCGCCCGACGACTGGGAGCGCTACGAAGGCATGCGGGTGCGCATCGACGCGCCCCTGACCATCGGCGGCCAGCACGACCTTTCGCGCCGCGGCGTACTGCACGCCAGCTTCGGCGGCCGCCTGTTCACCCCGACCGAAGTCGCCCGGCCCGGCCCGGACGCCGGGCGCGTGGCCACCGACAACGCCCGCCGCCGGCTGCTGCTCGACGACGCGAGCGCGGGCGAGCATCCGGTGCAGGTCTGGTACCTCGACGGCCGGCCGCCGCCGCGCAGCGGCAGCGTGGTCACCGGCGCCGAGGGCATCGTCGACCAGCGCTGGGGCGAGTACCGGCTGCAGCTGACCGCCGCGCCGCGGATCGAGTACGCCGCGCGCCCGCAGCCGCCGCAGGTGCCGGGCAAGGTGCGCCTGGCTGCCTTCAACCTGCAGAACCTGTTCAACGGCGACGGCCGCGGCGGCGGCTTTCCCACCGCCCGCGGCGCGCGCACGCCGGCGCAGCTGCAGGCGCAAGTCGAGCGGCTGGTGGCCACGGTCCAGGCGCTGGACCCGCAGGTGGCGGCGCTGATGGAGCTGGAGAACGACGGCTACGGGCCGGAATCGAGCCTCGCCCAGCTGGTGGACGCGCTGAACGCCGGCGGCGGCGACTGGGCCTTCGTCGACAGCGGCGAGGGCCCGGGCACGGACGCGATCCGGGTCGGGCTGATCTATCGCAGCAGCCGGCTGCGCCCGGTCGGTCCGCCGGCGACACTGGCCGGCGGGCCATTCGGCGAGCGCAGCCGGGTGCCGCTGGCGCAGGCGTTTCGGCCAATCGCCGGAAAAAAGGACGATGGCGACACGTTCGTCGTCGTTGCCAACCATTTCAAGTCGAAAGGCTGCAGCGACGCCGAGGGCGCGGACCGCGACCAGGGCGACGGACAGGCCTGCTGGAATGCGCTGCGGCTGGAGTCGGCGCGCCGGCTGCTGGGCTGGCTGGCACGGGACCCCACGGGCTCTGGCAGCGATCTTGTAGCGATCGTCGGTGATCTGAACGCCTATGCACAGGAATTTCCGCTCCGGTTCCTGCGTGGACAGGGCTGGACGGACGCCCTGCAGGCGGCGAACGTCGCCGCGCCCTACAGCTTCGTCTTCGACGGACAGGCCGGCCGGCTCGACCACGCCCTGCTCAGCCCGGCCCTGGCGGCGCGGCTGGCGGGCGCGGCGGAATGGCACAGCAACGCCGATGAGCCGGACAACGTCGGCTATCGTGGGCCGAACGGTCGCGAACATGCGGGGATGCCGTGGCGCAGTTCGGACCATGATCCGCTGGTCGTGGGGTTGGATCTGTAGGAGCGCCCCGTGGGCGCGACCAGATGCCGGGGAAAGGCGGTCGCGGGCATGGCCCGCTCCTGCCAGCGCCGGGGAGTTCGTCCCCCGTGCCCGGTATCATCCCCTCCATGGCCACCCTCCCCGCCTTCCCCGACAACGCCGGCACCGTGCTGCTGCCCGGTCCCGCGGGCGCGCTGGAGGTCGCGGTCGACCCGCCCGAGGCCGGCGTCGAGGCGCTGCCGCTGGTCGCCATCGTCTGCCACCCGCTGCCGACCGAGGGCGGGACCATGCACAACAAGGTCGTGACCATGGCCGCGCGCGCGCTGCGCGAGCTGGGTGCGACCACGGTGCGCTTCAACTTCCGCGGCACCGGCAACTCCGAGGGCGAATTCGACCAGGGCGAGGGCGAGCTGGACGACCTGCGCGCGGTCGCGGCCTGGGTGCGCGCGTCGCGGCCGGACGACGTGCTGTGGCTGGCCGGCTTCAGCTTCGGTGCCTATGTCTCGCTGCGCGCCGCGGCCGAGCTGGGGCCGGCGCTGCTGGTGTCGATCGCGCCGCCGGCCGGGCGCTGGGACTTCGATGTGATCACCCTGCCGACCATGCCCTGGCTGGTGATCCAGGGCGAGGCCGACGAGATCGTCGACCCGCAGGCGGTCTACGACTGGCTGGAGCAGACCCGGGCGCAGGCCGAACTGGTGCGCATGCCCGACACCAGCCATTTCTTCCACCGCAAGCTGATCGACCTGCGCGGCGCGATCAAGCACGGCGTCCGCGCCTACCTGCCAGAAGCGCGATGAGCGAAGGCACCCCGGCGGCGACGCCGTCGCAGCGCTACCGCGATGGCGTCGCACGTGGCGACTGGGGCGACGACCGCGCCCAGCACGACGCGCTGCGCGCCCTCGACCGCATCCACCACGCCCTGCTGCAGCCCGAACTCCGGCGCGGCCTGCTCGGCCGGCTGCTGCGCGATGACGCACCGGCCGCACCCGACGGCCTGTACCTGTGGGGCGGGGTGGGGCGCGGCAAGACCTTCCTGGTCGACCTGTTCTATGCCGGATTGTCGCTGCCCGAGGTGCGCGGTGACGCATTGGCCAGCCACGCCGTGCCGCAGCGCGCGTCGCGCGGGGAGGCGGGCAAGCGCCGCACCCATTTCCACCGCTTCATGCGCAGCGTCCACGCGCAGCTGCGCGCGCACGGCGGCGAGCGCGATCCGCTGGCGGCGATCGTGCGCGACTGGCGCCGGCACCTGCGGGTGCTGGTGCTCGACGAGTTCTTCGTCAGCGACATCGGCGACGCGATGATCCTGGCGCGCCTGCTCGAGCGCATGTTCGCCGAGGGCATCGTGCTGGTCACCACCTCCAACGTCGCGCCGTCCGGGCTGTACCGCGACGGCCTGCAGCGCGCGCGCTTCCTGCCGGCGATCGGGCTGATCGAGCGGCACTGCGAGGTCGTGCACCTGGACAGCGACACTGACTACCGCCTGCGCGCGCTGACCCGTTCACCGGTCTACCGGGCGCCGCTCGACGACGATTCCGACGCATGGCTGGAGACGCGCTGGCGCGAGCTCGGCGGCGACGATGACCACCGCGACGCCGGCATCGACATCGACGGCCGCCGCATCGCCGTGCGCGCGCGCTGCAAGGACATGGCCTGGTTCGACTTCGACGCGCTGTGCGAAGGCCCGCGTGGCAGCGCCGACTACATCGAGATCGCGCGCGAGTTCCACACCGTGCTGCTCGGCGCCATCCCGCTGCTGGACGACCTGCGCAACGATGCGGCGCGCCGCTTCGTCCACCTCGTTGACGAGCTGTACGACCGCCAGGTCAACCTCGTCTGCACCGCCGCCGCGCCGCCGCCGCTGCTGTACACGGGCGACCGCATCGCCGCCGCCTTCGAGCGCACCGCCTCGCGCCTGATCGAGATGCAGAGCGCAGAGTACCTGGCCAGCGGCCACCTCGGCGGCTGAAAAGCAAAAACAGGGGTCAGAGTACAGTTTCCGCCAACCCGCTCGCCGCCGGGTGGATGGTCGGGGGAAACTGTACTCTGACCCCTGTTTTTATTCAGGCGATCGACGCGCGATGGATCGACGCGATCGAGGCGTCCAGTGCGGCGTTGAACTCGGCGTCGCTGTGCTGCGCGGTCAGGCCTTCGGTCAGGGCGCGGCTGAAGCTGGCGATCACGCCGGGATTGCGCGCCAGTTTCGCGTTGGCGTCGTCGCGGCTGTAGCCGCCCGACAGCGCCACCACCTTGAGCACGCCCGGGTGGTCGACCAGCTCCTGGAAGAAGCCGTCCACGTCCGGCAACGTCAGCTTGAGCATCACCGGCGCGGCCGGATCGACCTTGTCCAGGCGCGCCAGCAGGCCCTGCTTCAGCGCGACCTCGATCGCGGCCTTGTCCGCGGCCTTGATGTCGACCTCCGGCTCGATGATCGGCACCAGTCCCGCGGCGAGCACCTGGCGGCCGAGTTCGAACTGCTGGTCGAGTACGTCGGCGATGCCCTTGGCGTTGTTGTGCTTGATCACCGAGCGTTCCTTGGTGCCGAACACGCCCTTGGCCCTGGCCCGCGCCAGCAGCGCGTCCAGGCCCGGGATCGGCTTCATCCGCTGCACGCCGTCGGCCTCGTCCTCCAGGCCCTTGTCGATCTTCAGGAACGGCACCACGCCCTTGTCTTCCCACAGGTAGGCGACCGCGTCCTTGCCGGCGAAGCTGTCGTCCATCGTGCGCTCGAACAGGATCGCGCCGAGCACGCGCTCGCCGGTGAACGCCGGGCTGGTGACGATGCGGCTACGCATCGCGTGCACCTGGTCGAACATTTCCTTTTCGTTCGAGTACGCCGACTCGTCGACGCCGTAGAGCTTGAGCGCCTTGGGCGTGCTGCCGCCGCTCTGGTCGAGCGCGGCGATGAAGCCCTGGCCGGAAGCGATGCGGTCACGTTGCTGCGGATTGATGGCCACGGTCGGTGGATTCCTCTGCGTTGGGGCGGGGCATGCGCCGGAAGGCGACATGATACCGCCCGTGCCGGGAAACAAGCCGCTCGCGGCCGGGGTCGCCCATGCCGCCGGCGCTTCCTACAATGGCGCTCTTCCCGCGCCCGGCCCGATCCCCGATGAAAGCCCACCTGCCCACCTGGCTGCACGCCTGGCCCGGCGAGATCACCCTGCTGCTGCAGGTGGTGGCGATCCTTGTCGGCGCCTTCGTGCTGCGCTGGCTGGTGCGGGTGCTGATCCGGCGCCTGGACCGGCGCTACGACCTGCCGGTCGAGATCGTGGTCAGCGCGCGCCGCGTTTCCGGCTTCGTGATCGGCTTTGGCACGCTGCTGCTGCTGCTCGGGCGCTTCGGCGTCTCCGGCAGCGTGCTGTGGACCGCGTTCACCAGCTTCGCCGCGGTCGCCGCGATCGCGTTCTTCGCCGCGTGGAGCGTGCTGACCAACATCTTCTGCGCGTTCCTGATCGTGCTGACCCGGCCGTTCCGCCTGCTCGACCACATCGAGCTGCTCGAAAGCGGCGACAAGCCGGGGCTGCGCGGCCGGGTGATGGACATGAACCTGATCCACGTCACCCTGGAAGAGACCCATCCGGGCGGCGGCGAAAGCGTGCTGCGCATCCCCAACAGCCTGTTCTTCCAGCGCGCGACCCGGCGCTGGAAGGGCGAGCCACCACCGCTGCCGGTGCCCGCGGCGCAGGACGCCGGCGATGGCCGCGCCGCTGCGCCGCCAACCGGTGGCGGTGGGGCGATGCTCAACGTTCCGTAGGAGCGGGCCATGCCCGCGACCCGGTTCCACCGCCACGCCTGATCCTCCGGTCGCGCCCATGGGGCGCTCCTACGGGCCTTGTCCGGGACGCTGGCTGTCGCTCCTGCAGCTGGAAAGGATCGCTACCATGACGACGACCTGCAGGAATCCCGCCATGCCGACCATCGCCCGACTGCTGCCGCTCGCCCTCGCGCTGGCCAGCGCCATGCCCGTACTCGCGCAAGAGGCGCAGCGCGCCGACGTCGCCGATGCCGCGCAGCGGCTGCAGCCGAAGGTGGTGGAATGGCGCCGCGACCTGCACCAGCACCCCGAGCTCGGCAACCACGAGACGCGCACGGCGCAGGTCGTCGCCGACCACCTGCGCGCGCTGGGGCTTGAGCCGCGCACCGGCATCGGCGTGACCGGCGTGGCCGCGGTGCTCAAGGGCGGCAAGCCCGGCCCGCGCATCGCGCTGCGCGCCGACATGGACGCGCTGCCGGTCACCGAGGCCACCGGCCTGCCGTTCGCCTCGACCGTGACCAGCGAGTACCGCGGCCAGCCGGTGGGCGTGATGCACGCCTGCGGCCACGACCTGCACGTGGCGATCCTGATGGGCGTGGCCGAAGCGCTCGCCGGCATGCGCGACGAATTGCCGGGCGAAGTGATGTTCGTGTTCCAGCCGGCCGAGGAAGGCCCGCCGGTAGCCGGCGAGGTCGCCGGTGCGAAGCTGATGCTCGACGAGGGCCTGTTCGACGACTTCAAACCCGACGCGGTGCTCGGCCTGCACGTGTGGTCGCGCCTGCACGCTGGCCAGCTCGGCGTGCGCGCCGGCCCGTTCATGGCCAGCGCCGACGAGTGGACGCTGACCATCACCGGCCGGCAGACCCACGGCTCGCAGCCCTGGGCCGGCGTCGACCCGATCACCGTCGCCGCGCAGGTGCTGCTCGGCGCGCAGTCGATCATCGCCCGCCAGGTCGACATCACCGCGCATCCGGTGGTGCTCACCGCGGGCCAGATCCAGTCCGGCACCCGCTTCAACATCATCCCCGACGCGGCGACGATGGTCGGCACCCTGCGCACCTTTGATCCGGACGTGCGCGCGGACGTGATCGAACGCTTCCGCAACACCGCCGAGCACTTCGCCGCCGCCAGCGGCGCGACGGCGACGCTCGATGTCGCCGGCAACGCACCGTCAACCAGCAACGATCCGGCGCTGACCGCGCGCCTGCGGCCATCGCTGGAGAAGGTCGCCGGCGCAGGCCAGGTGGTCGAAGTGCCGCGCTACACCATCGCCGAGGACTTCTCGCAGTTCGCCAACGTGGTGCCTGGCTTCTACTTCTTCGTCGGCACCACGCCGCGTGACATGGCGCTGGACGAAGCGCCGATGAACCACTCGCCGCTGTACGCGCCGGACGAGTCGGCGCTCGACCTCGGCCTGCGCGCGCTGCTGCAGGCGACGCTGGATTTCCTCGACAACGACGACGCGCGCTGAATCCTTCTGTAGGAGCGCCCCATGGGCGCGACCGGCGAGCGACGGTGTCCGGGCTTGGCGCGTCGCGGGCATGGCCCGCTCCTACATTCAAGCGGGCTCAGGCACCCAGCCACTGCCGCAGCGGATGCGCCGGATCGGCCAGCAGGCGGATCGCCAGCGCCAGCGATACCACCACCAGCAGCGGCCGGATCACGCGCGCGCCCTGCTTCATCGCGAAGCGCGAGCCCAGGCGCGCGCCGATCCACTGGCCCGCGCCCATCACCAGCCCGAGCTTCCACAGCACCGCGCCGTACAGCGCGAACACCAGCAGCGCGCCGACGTTGGAGCCGAAGTTGAGGAACTTGGTGTGCGCGGTCGCCTTGAGCAGGCCGAAGCCGGCCAGCGAGACGAAGCCCAGCATCAGGAACGAGCCGGTGCCGGGACCGAACACGCCGTCGTAGAAGCCGATCGCGGGCACGAAGCCGAGGCCGAAGGCGAGCGGGCCCATGCGCCGGTGCCGCTCGATCGCGCCGACATCGCGCTTGAAGCCGAAGTACAGCGCGATCGCGATCAGCAGCAACGGCAGCACCGCGCCCAGCCAGCGGGTCGGCATCACGGTGGCCAGCAGCGCGCCGGCGACCGCGCCCAGCGCCGCGGCCAGCGCCATCGGCCACTGCCGGCGCAGGTCGACGTGGCCATGGCGGGCATAGGTCCAGCTGGCCGCGCCCGAGCCGAACACCGCCTGCAGCTTGTTGGTCCCCAGCGCCTGCAGCGGCGGGATCCCGGCCAGCAGCATCGCCGGCAGGGTGACCAGGCCGCCGCCGCCGGCGATGGCGTCGATGAAGCCCGCGAGCAGGGCGACGAGGAACAGCAGCGCCAGCAGCTGCAGGGCGAGTTCGGGCATGGGGTGGTCGTCCGGAGACCGGCGGGGAGGTCGCGCCGGGGCGCCCATTCTAGTGAAGTCCGAACACTTGCCGTCATCCTCGGAAACGCGGGGATCCTGTGTCTTGACGCTTGTAGATCAACGACAAAGGCGCTGGATCCCCGCCTTCGCGGGGATGACGGGACTGTGCGTTTCAGATGCGGATTTGCTCTAGCATCTCGTGATCCCGCCACCGGAGTCCCGCCATGCGCCCCGCCTCCCGTTCTACCCCGATCCGCTGCCTGGCGCTGGCGATCGCCCTCGCCGCCGCGACCGCTCCGCTGCACGCGCAGGACGCCCAGCGCAGCGAAGTCACCGAGGCCGCGCAGCGGCTGCAGGGCCGGGTGGTCGAATGGCGCCGCGACATCCACCAGCACCCGGAGCTGGGCAACCGCGAGACGCGTACCGCGGCGCTGGTCGCCGAGCACCTGCGCGCGCTCGGCCTCGAACCCACCACCGGCGTCGCCCACACCGGCGTCACCGCCGTGCTCAAGGGCGGCAAACCCGGCCCGCGCCTCGCCCTGCGCGCGGACATGGACGCGCTGCCGGTGACCGAGCGGACCGACGTGCCGTTCCGCTCCACCGTCACCACCGAGTACCGCGGCCAGACCACCGGGGTCATGCACGCCTGCGGCCACGACGCGCACGTGGCGATCCTGATGGGCGTGGCCGAGGCGCTGGTGGCGATGCAGGACGAGCTGCCCGGCGAGGTGCTGTTCGTGTTCCAGCCGGCCGAGGAAGGCGCGCCCGACGGCGAGGAGGGCGGCGCCGACCTGATGCTCAGGGAAGGCATGTTCGAACGCTTCCGGCCCGACGCGGTGTTCGGCCTGCACGTGGGCAGCGGCCTCAACGCCAACCAGATCGGCGTGCGCGCCGGCCCGATCATGGCCGCGTCCAACAGCTTCCGCATCGTGGTCAACGGCCGCCAGGCGCACGGCTCGCGGCCGTGGCAGAGCGTCGACCCGATCGTCACCGCGGCGCAGATCATCAATGCCGCGCAGACCATCGTCAGCCGCAACCTCGACCTGATCAAGCAGCCGGCGGTGGTCACCTTCGGCGCGATCAACGGCGGCATCCGCCAGAACATCATCCCCGACTCGGTGGAGATGATCGGCACCATCCGCACCTTCGACGAGGGCATGCGCGACCAGATCTTCGCGCGCCTGACCACCATCGCCGAGCAGGTGGCCGCCGCCAACGACGCCAGCGTCGACCTGCAGGTCCCGCTGCCCGGCGGCTACCCGGTGACGGCCAACGACGCCGACCTGGTCGCGCGCCTGCGCCCCAGCCTGGTGGCGGCGGCCGGCCGCGAGCACGTGATCGACGTGCCGCTGACCACCGGTGCCGAGGATTTCTCGTTCTTCGCCCGGGAAGTGCCGGGCCTGTTCTTCAACGTCGGCTCCACGCCGGTCGGGCAGGACGCCAGCCAGGCGCCGACCAACCACTCGCCGCTGTTCTACATCGACGAGGCCGCGCTCGACCTCGGCCTGCGCGCGATGCTGCAGGTGACGCTGGATTACCTGCACGAATCGCGGGGCTGATCTGAGCGCTCGCTGGCCCGGGTCCTTTCCGCGATCGCAAGAGCAATAGTCTTCGTCATCCCCGCGAAAGCGGGGATCCATCTGGCTTTACGCAAAGACACTGGATCCCCGCTTTCGCGGGGATGACGAGCATGGTGTTGCCCTAGAATCGCGCCATGTCCCGACCCGAAGATTCGCAGCTCGGCCGCGAGGTCGCCTATCCACGGCACTACGACCCGACGCTGCTGTTCCCGATCCCGCGCGCGGCCGGACGCGCCGCGCTCGGCCTCGGCGCGGCGCTGCCGTTCACCGGGCACGACCGCTGGCAGGCCTACGAGCTGTCGTGGCTGGACGCGCGCGGCAAGCCGCGGGTCGCGACCGCGACGCTCACCGTGCCGGCGACCACGCCGCACCTGGTCGAGTCGAAGTCGCTCAAGCTCTATCTCAACTCGTTCAACGCCACGCGCTTCGACGACGCCGATGCGGTGCGCGCGCGGATCGCGGCGGACCTGTCGCTGGCGGCAGGCGGCGAGGTCGCGGTGGCGTTCGGCCTGCCGCCATTCGCGCGCGACGGCGGCGCGGTGTCGATCGACGCGCTCGAGGTCGACATCGACCACTACGGCCCGCCAGACGCACACCTGCTGTCGTCCGACGACGCGGACATCGCCAGCGAAACCCTGCGCAGCGACCTGCTCAAGTCGAACTGCCCGGTCACCGGCCAGCCCGACTGGGCGACGATCGACATCGCCTACCGCGGCCCGCGCATCGACCGCGAAGGGCTGCTGCGCTACCTGGTCTCGTTCCGCGACCACGCCGGCTTCCACGAGCAGTGCGTCGAGCACGTCTTCGTCGACCTGCTCGCGCGCTGCCGGCCCGAAGCGCTGTCGGTGGAGGCGCGCTACACCCGTCGCGGCGGCCTCGACATCAATCCCTGGCGGGCCACGTCCGGCGCACCCGCACCAGCGCCGCGACGCGACCTGCGCCAGTGAGGCAAGCTGAACCGTTGCCGGTGGCCGCGGGCGCGTCGCGATGAATCCTTAACACGGCCCGTGTCACTTTCGCCCCGGCATCACCCACAGGGGAGGAGCGCCCCAACATGAGCAACGACAAGAAACCGGATTTTTCCAACGTCCAGAGCGGCGCCAGCACCCAGTCAGCGGGCGGCGGCGGCGGCAGCACCGGCGGCCTCGCCGGCGGCAAACCCGACTTCTCCAACGTGGTCAGCGGCGCGGATACCGTGCCCGACACCGGCGGCGGGGCGGGCAGCACCGGCGCGCGCACCTACACGATCGAGAAGGGCGACACCCTGTCCGCGGTCGCCCAGCGGTTCTACGGCAAAGCCAAGTACTGGCGGCAGATCCACGAAGCCAACAGCGCCGAGATCGAGAACCCGGACCGGATCTTCCCCGGCCAGGTGATCACCCTGCCGGCCATCGACATCGATGGCGACGGCACGCCCGACGACCCGGCCGCGGCCTGATCCGCACCCCGCCATCCCAGACCATCATTCCATCGAGGACATGCCCATGAACCGTACCCGCTTGTCTCAGGCCCTGCTCGTCGCCGTGATCGGCAGCGTGGCCCTGATCGGCTGCAAGAAGAAGGAAGAACCGGCCCCCGCGCCGCCGCCGGCCGCGGTCGAACCCGCCCCCGCCCCGGTCCTGGCCGCCCCGGCCGCCGTGAGCTCGGTGACCCTGGGCAACGCGATCGACGCCAACAACATCATCGCCACGCCGCTGACCGCCTTCGCCGCCGGCGACACCATCAACGCCTCGGTCGCCACCGACGGTGGCAGCGCCGGCCAGCTGACCGCGAAGTGGACCCACCTCGACAGCAGCCAGACCGTCGCCGAGGAAACCAAGGACATCCCGGCCGGCCCGCAGGTCACCCACTTCCACATCAGCAAGCCCGACGGCTGGCCGACCGGCAAGTACCGGCTCGAGGTCTCGCTGGGTGGTGCCGTGGTCAACACCAGCGACTTTGAAGTGAAGTAGCGGCTTCCGGGGTTCCCCCGAAGCGAACGAAGGCGCGGCCCAGGCCGCGCCTTTTTTTGGTTCTTCTCCCATTCGAGTGATGTCTGGTCAGATGGGGCGGGGTCAGATCAGGGCTTGCGGCTGGAGGTCGTCCCGGGCCGGGGATTGCTCCCC
>DAOMPM010000049.1:0-22226 GCA_035444805.1 Luteimonas sp.
TCTGGGTGAGCGGCCGCAGCAGCAGGTTGCGCAGGCTCTTGCGCTGCGCCTCGTCAACGCCTTCGAGCATCTGTTCGTCGACCAGGTGCAGCGCTTCGGACAGTTCCGATCCGGACCCGGCCAGCGTGTCCTGCATCAGCCTGCTGGCGGCCGCGCCGGGCGCGCCGCGGGTGCGGATGCCGTTGAGCCGGGTGCGGACCTTGCCCAGCGATTCGAAGTAGGCGTCGAGCACCGGCGGATTGCCGTCGCGCTTGGCCAGCAGGCGCGCCAGGCCGTCGAACTCGCGCCCGACCGGGCCCGCCGGCACCGGCTCCTGGCGCCCGGTCTGCGGATCGATCCGCACCGGGATCGAGGTCGGATTGCGTCGCATGATCACGCGCTCGAACCAGCCGATGACGCCGGCGCGCGCCTTGTCGGCCAGCTCGCTCTGCGCCACCGGGTTGTCCCAGACCGTGTTGTCGTTGACCGCGACCAGCAGCTTGCGCAGCGGCGAGTTGCGCGCGTCGCCGATGCTGTCCATGCGCGTGACCGCGGTGTCGAGGTCGGGGAATTCCGCGATCGCCACGGCGTCGACGAAGCGCCGCCACTCGCGCGCGTACTCGGTCTTGTACATGCCGGTCAGCTCCTGCGCGATGTGCTCGGGACTGCCGGCGATGGTCAGGTCGGTGGCCGCGGTGGTCTCAAGCACCCAGTCGCTGGTGCTGAGCTGGGTGTTGGCGGCCTCGGTGATCGCGTCCTTGACGTAGCCGTCCCAGGCCGCGCGCGAGAACGCGCCGGAGACCGCGTAGTTGCCGGTCACCGCGCCCTTGTTGATGTCCTGGCCAACGAGGTAGTCGGCGGTGATGGTGGGGAAGCGGGTGGCGGCGCGGGTCTTGACGTCGCCGTAGACGCGCTCGACCGCGGGCTTGCCCTTCATCACCTCGCGCAGCACGCCGCGGGTGTCGTCGACCAGGGCGAACTTCGGCTCGATCTGCGGCCAGTCGGGCGACGAGGCCTGCGCCACGTGGAAGCTCATCAGCCGCTCGGCGTCGCGGATCATCTCCTCGCGGGTCATCTGCCCGCGGTTCGCCTCCAGCCAGCCGCGCCAGAACCGGGTCAGCTCCGACGACAGTGCGCTGGACTCGACGCGCGAGCGGTCGCCGAGCATCAGGTAGGCCTTGAGCGCGGCGTAGGCGTCGTCGGCGCGCGCCGGCGAGGCGTCCTGGTACAGCGTGTCCTGCTGCGGCGCGTCGGCCTTCGGCGCTTCGCTGCCGCGCAGGCCATCGCCGTTGGCCACCACGGTGCCGAGGAAGTCCTCGATCCGCTGCGTGGTCGGCTGCAGCATGATCTGGCGCATGCCGTTGAAGTACTCGCGCCGCACCTTATCCTCGATGCGGTCGCCCTGGTAGAGGCCCAGGCCCAGCGACAGCGGACGGTCCTCGCGGTACTGCGCCAGCTGCTGCAGGCGCTGCTGCAGGATCAGCAGGGCCTCGATCCGCGACTTGAGGTCGACGCGGTCCTGCTGCACCTGCACCGCCTTGTCGAGGTCGGCGGCGACGTTCGCCGCGAACTGCCGGTTGGCGGTGTAGGACCAGGTCCAGCCGGCCAGCACCGTTGCCAGCACCACCGCCGCAGCGAGGAACGCCACCTGGCGCATGCGTCCGCGGCGCGGGCTGGAGTACTGCCGCACCAGCTGCCGGTCGGCGAAGACCACCTTGCGGAACAGGCCCTGCAGGAAGTAGCCCAGCTGTGCACCGCCGCCGGCATCGGCTGCGGCGGTCGCCGGCGGCGGCGCCTGGGCGAGGTCGAACCGGTGCGCGATGCGCTCGGACGCGCGATGCACCGAGGTGCCTTCCTGCAGCGCGCTGGTGAAGTAGAAGCCGCGGAACACCGGCTTGAACTGGTAGGGATTCTCCTCGAACAGGGTCGCGATGAAGGTGCGCAGCGCCGGCTTGATCGCGGCGAACTCCAGCGGCAGGGTCAGCAGCGCCGGCCCGGACTCGTGTCCGCGGCGCATGCCCAGCTGCGACAGCGCCAGTTCCTTCAATCCATCCGAGAGGATGTCGAAATGCGCGTCGAACGCCGCCAGCGCATCGGACTCACCCTTGGCGTCGTAGGGCAGGGTGGCGCCCCAGCCGTTCTCGCGTTCGGCCGGATCGAGCGTGCTGAAGAACTCGGAGAAGCCGGCGATCAGGTCGGCCTTGGTGAACACCACGTACACCGGCGCGAACACCTCCAGCCGCTCGGTCAGCTCCTGCACGCGATGGCGCAGGTTCCTGGCCAGGTCGATCGCGAACTCGGGCTTGCTGCCGGCCAGTTCGGCGATGCTGACCGCGATGATCACGCCGTTGATCGGCGCCATCGGCCGGTTGCCGCGCAGCAGGTCGAGGAAGGTCAGCCAGTCGAGGCGGTCCTCGAGGCTGACCGAGTAGCGGCCGGCGGTGTCGAGCACGATGCCTTCGGTGGTGAAGTACCAGTCGCAGTTGCGGGTGCCGCCAATGCCGTGGATGACGTTGTTGCGGCTCTCCTCGAACGGGAACTGCAGCCCCGAGTTCAGTACCGCCGTGCTCTTGCCCGCCGCGGGGTTGCCGATGATCACGTACCACGGCAGCTCGTACAGCGCGGCGCTGCCACGGGCATGGCCCAGGCGCGAGCCCTTGATCGCCTTGACCGCGTCGAGCATCTTGCCGCGCAGGATTTCGGTATCGGCACGCGCCGCCGGCTTGGCCTGGGCGACGGCCTTGTCGGCCTGGTCGCGCATCATGTCGTCGAGTTTGGCCTCGGCGCGGCGCGCGCGATGGCGGCGCACGGCCCAGACCACCCCCCACACCAGCGCCAGCAGCACCGCGGCGATCAGCACCCAGAAGCCGGCGCGCCTGGCGCCATCGACGCCGAGGAACAGGGTGGCGCCTGCGACCAGCAGGGCGAGCGCGGTGAGCGTGCGGTAGTCGGTCAGGAAATAGCGGAGTCTGCTCATGTCGACGGAAGGTCGCTCGTGGAGGCGGCCGCAGCCGGGGGAGGGAAGGGGAGGACGAGGGCGAGGGCGCGCTGGTCGGGCTCGGCCACGGCCAGCGCCAGCACGCGCGCGGCATCGGCGGCGGCCTTCTCGGCCGCCAGCGCCAGCAGCGCCAGCGGCGAGACGATGCCGACGTGGCCGCAGGCGCTGCCGGTCGACAGGCAATTGGTGTCGGTGTCGAGATGGTCGAGCACCTGGCCGGCGAAACCGGCGACGGCGGTCGCGCGCGACCTGCGCAGGTCGGCATCGCTGACCAGCGCCTGCACGTCGGCGCGCGCGGTGTCCGGGACGCGCTGCAGCAGCCGGTCCAGCAGTTCCCCGGTCTGCGCGATCGCCGCGCGCGCCTGCCACGACACGCCCTGGCTGGCGCTGGCATGCGCCCGCAGCACGGCCCTCGGGGTCGCGGCAAACTGCTCGTCCGCATCGCCCGCGAGCAGCAGCAGCCCGGCCGCGCCTTCGCCGGGCACCAGCCCTTCCGGACGCTGCGAGGAGAACAGGCGGCCGCCCTGGTCGAGTCGCTGCACGCTGCGCTCGCCCAGCTGCGAATGGCAGGCCAGCAGCAGGTGGATCGGCGCCGATGCTGCGGAAGCCGCAGGCTGCGCCGCGATCGTCGCCAGATCGCGCCAGATCTCGTCGGCCGACGCGGCCGGCACCAGCGCCAGCGACCACTGCGCGGCGGGAATGTCACAGGCCTGCGCTTCGTCTTCCAGACACGCCATCACGAGCGCGCCGACCGCCGCCGGCCAGTCCGCCGGCAGGAACAGGCGGGCCTGCACCAGGACCGGCGGCGGAGCAGGGCGGCCCGCGTTCGCGGCAGGGGCGGCGGGCGGCGTCAGCCAGTCGCCGGCGACGATCTGCTGCAGCAGGTCCTGCGCCACCGGCAGCAGCAGGCCGATCGCGCGCAGCTGCTCGGGGTCGAGACGCTCGGGGGCACGCGGACTGCGCGCCCGCGCGGCGTCGAGCGCCTGTTCCGCCATGTCGACATCGACATCCTCCGCCCAGCTGGCGAAGACCGGGAATCCCGAGCCATCCTTCAGCCGATCGTGCAGGTCGGGCGCGACCGGCTCGGCGAGCGAACGCACCAGCGCGGCGGCGTCGCTGCCCGCCGGCAGGCGCAGCGCGGCGGCGAGGATGCCGAGGGGGAGGGCGGGCTCGCGCGGCGGCGATGCCGAGGCCGCGTCAGCGGATCCGTCGTCGCCGGCTTCGGTATCGACAGCGGACTTCTTTCTGCGCGCGCTGTCGAGGCCGCGCCTGAGCAATGCGAGCACCGCGAACACGCCCAGCGGCAGCACGCCCAGGTACAGCACCAGGTCGCGCAGGTCCGGCGCGACGCCGGCCAGACGCCAATAGCCGATCACCAGCGCCCAGACCAGCAGGAACGTCAGCAGGAGCCAGCCAAAGCCGCGCAGCAGTTTGCCCATGTGCCTTCGACGCCGCCTCCCTGTGCACCCATCGCTTCCATTCCGTCTCGGCCTGCCTGCCGACGACGACCACCACCAACACACCCACCCGGCGGATCAACGCACGCCGGTCGTCGCCTGCGACGGCACCAGTGTCGCGCCGCATTCGGTCACGTCATCGCGGCGCGCCACCGCCTTGCCGTCGATGACGATCGTCGGATCGCCGCTGGCGATCCGGGTTGGACCGTGTTTGCTGCACACGCAGGCGTCACCGACGCGCGCGATGCGGCGCCCGCCGACGTCCGAATGTTCCGAGGCCGACGTCACCGTGCCGCCGTGGCTCAGTGCGTCTCCCAACACGATGAAGGGCCGTGACATCGAGATGCTCTCCTTGCGTCATGTCTGCCGCGCGTCCGTGCCGCAAAACGGCAATGCCCGCCAAAGATAGCAGAGGCTCAACGCCGCATCACCCCTTCGCGGCGCAGTTCCACGTGCATCAGGTCCTGGATGCTGCGCCAGTCCCCGCCCCAGACCAGGCCCGCTTCCTTCGACACCTGGCCGTACAGCTGGTAGCCGCGCATCGCCCATGGATCCTTCTCGGAGATCACCAGCTTGCCCTCGCGCAGGAAGGCGCTGTCGGCGGCGAGTCCGTGCTGGTGCCAGCTCTGGCCGGCCCTTGCGCGGGTGACATGGCCACCGCGGGCGGCCAGTTCCTCCTGCCGCCGGGGGCTGCGGTAACCCTCGACCAGCACCATGTCATAGCCGTGCTGTTCGCGCATGACGCGATACACCGCCAGCAGCCGCTGGGTGAACTCCGGGTCGAGCTGCTCCCACTTGCGGTCGGCCGTGGCCGTCATCGGACGCACCGCCTCGACCTCCGCAGTCATGAACACTTCCGGCGGTGGTGGTGGTGGCGGCACCAGCCGCTCGCCACGCAGCAGTTCCTCGATGCGCGAACTGGCGGTGGTCTGGCGGATGCCATCGAATCCCTCCAGCACCACCTCCCGGCGCAGCCCCAGCACCAGCAGCGGGGGCAGGGCGATGACGAGGAGGAGGGCGAGAGGCAGCCAGCGCTGCCCGCCGCCGAACCCGGCGAAACGCCAGGCCCCGATGCGATGAGAGGCCACGCTTGCCTGTGGCCGCCGGAATACGGATTGGCGAAAGCGCCTGGCGTGTTCCAGCGCGGCGCGAGCGCCATGCCGCGCGCGTGCGGACAGGTGTTGGCGCGTTTCCGGAAACGCCACCAGCCAGGCCAGCGCGCAGGCCGCCGCGAACAGCAGCGTCATCCACAGCACGATCATCGGTGTCGAACCTTCCTTGTGCGACGCACCGATCGCATGCAGGTCGCGGGCACGGCGCAAGCGCGGCACGCGACGGACCCGGGGCGCGTCCGTCAACGGTCGCGCAGCCGTCCATGGTCTCGGGGCAGGGTTGGAGTATGCTGCAACGATACTGCCCGACTATGGAAAGCTGGGGGAAGTCCCTTTGGACAGCAAGGACAAACTCGTCAAGCCCGCGCGCCCGGTTCTGTTCGATGCCGGCGGACCAAGCGGCGAGACCCGCGACGCACAGCGCATCACCGCGGCACTGGAGACGGATCCGGACAGCGCGGAGTCGCGCCGGTGGCGTGGATTCGCGTTCCGGCCGGTCGTGGTCGTACTGGCGTGCGTGCTGGCCGCAGCCGCCGTGTGGATGGCCTGGCCGGATCGACAGGAACGCAACGAACAGGCACTGGCCGTCGCCACCGCGACGCCTGCCGATCCGGCCGCCGCCGGCGCATCGACCGCCGTGCTGGTGACGGATGTCGACGATCCCATGTCGATCATCCGCGCCAAGGCGGCCGCGAATGGGGATCCCACACAGTCCTCGGACGCCGACGCCCTGGCGGCCGAACCGATCGACGGCCAGCCGCCATCGATCGACCAGGGCAGCGACGTGGCAGCGACGTAAACCGCAGCGCGGGCTTCGAACACTGCCGGCGCGCAAGCTTCTTCACCAAACCGGACCCGGACCGCGGCACGTCGAACCCAGGCCAGCGACGCCGACCTGCTGCAGACACTGCTGGCCAACATCCGCGCACAGCCTGATCGCGCCGGCACCGGCAAAGACGCGCCGCAGACACTGGACGACCTGATCGCACGACTGAACACGAGCAGCGACGACACCGTTCCCACCGCAGCGAACAACCCGGTTGCACAGGGCTCCGCAAAGCTCCAGACCCAACTGCGCGCATGCCCGGCGGCGAACACACTGCAGGGCATCAATTGCCGACAGAAGCTCTGCGCCAGGCATCGTGGGGATCCGGCGTGTCCGTTGAAGTGAAGCCTGAGGAGGACCAGAAGGCGTGAGAGAAGTTCTACCCGCAAAATTTCTCTTGGGCCTCATCACCGCGGGTGTGATTCTTGTTGTTAGCTGTAGCTCGAAGAAGAGTGAAGAACCAATCCTCGTTGAATCAGTGAATGATCTCGTGAAGAATCATGAGAGGTATGACGACGCCCTGGTCTCTGTCCCGGTTTGCCTTTACATCACACCGCATGGGCACGGACTTATGGATTGCAACGAGGAAGCTGAGGCGCGCATTATGTTTGAAGCAGGAGAAGGCGAGGCGGCTGTTTCGGCATTCAATCGAATCATTGCCAAGGGATATGGTTCCGATTCGATGCAGTTCCCTGTACTTCGCTTTCGAGCAATAGGCTATTTCTCAGTCAGGGAAACGCTCCCTCATTACAAGATGAAACTGGTCGACGCAGTTCTTGATGAGCAGTCAGAATACAAAGCTAATGGATCCAAAGGGGACAGAGGCAATTAACCCGAACCTGTGAAGCATAAGGCCCGCAGCCGCGGGCTTTGCGCCCCTACGGAATCACAACGGGTTCCAGCCGCAGCAGCTTGCCGTCAGCGCTGTCCGTGAGCAGATAGATCAAGCCATCCGGCCCAATCCGCACGTCGCGGATGCGGTCGCGCCCCTGCAGCAGGCGTTCCTCGTGCACGATGCGGTCGCCGTCGAGCTCCAGCCGGATCAGCGCCTGGCCGGCCAGCGCGCCAATGAACAGGTTGCTGCGCCACTGCTCGAAGGCGTCGCCGGTGTAGAAGGCCATGCCGCTGATCGCGGGTGAGACCGGCCAGTAGTGGTGCGGCGGTTCCGTGCCGGGTGCTTCGCTGCCGATCGCTTCGGCCACCGGCTGGCCCGAGTACTCCTTGCCGAAGGTTGCGAGCGGCCAACCATAGTTGCGGCCCGGCTGTGGCAGGTTGATCTCGTCGCCACCCAGCGGGCCGTGCTCGTGGGTCCACAGCGCGCGCGTGACCGGGTGCAGGGCCATGCCCTGGATGTTGCGGTGGCCGTAGCTCCAGATCTCCGGTCGCGCGCCCTCGCGGCCGACGAAGGGGTTGTCGTCGGGAATGCCGCCGTCCGGCTTCAGCCGCACCACCTTGCCCTGCAGGTGGTCGAACAACTGCGCGGTGGCGCTGGCGCGGTTGTCGCCGGCGCTGATGAACACGAAGCCCTGGTCGTCGAACACCATGCGCGAGCCGATGTGGGTGCCGTGCGACAGCTTCGGCTCCTGCCGGAACACGACCTCCACGTCCTCCAGCCCGCGCTCGCCCAGGCGCCCGCGCGCGACCGCGGTACCGCCCTTGTTGCCGCGCCAGTTCGGTTCGCCGTAGGCCAGGTAGACGAGGCGGTCTTCGGCGAAGGTCGGCGAGGGCACCACGTCGAGCAGGCCGCTCTGGCCCTGCACGAACAGCGCGGGCACGCCGGCCAGCGGTTCGGAGATGGTGCCGTCGGTCGAGATCCGGCGCAGCCGTCCCGGGCGTTCGGTGACCAGCATGTCGCCGCCGGGCAGGAAGGCGAGCGACCACGGATGCACGAGGCCATCGACCAGCACGCGCACGGCGAAGCGCCCGCGTTCGCCCTCCAGCACTTCCGCAGGCGCGTCGGCGTGGAAGACCGGGGTGGTCACGATGTCCGCGCCGGTGTCCGGATCACGTTCTAGTCCACAGGCGGCAAGCGCGAGCAGGAGGCACAGGCCTCCGCCGGCAAGGGCGGCTCGCGGCAGGCGCGCGGATCCACGATGGATGGCGTGCGTCTGGGAAGGCATCATCAATCTGCTCGAACGGGGGAATGGATCCACATGGGCCGACGGCAACAGATCAAGCAGTTCATCCTCGGCAATTTCCTGTTCACGGACGACGATTCCGCGTTCAACGATGATACCTCCCTGATCCAGCAGGGCATCGTCGACTCCACCGGCATCCTGGAGCTGATCGGCTTCATCGAGGAGACCTGGCCGCTGCGGGTGCCGCCGGAGGACATGACGCCGGCGAACTTCGACAGCCTGGTGGCCATCGACCGCTATCTCGACGGCCGCCTGGCCGCCTGAGCAGGGGGGGCCGTGATGCAGGTCCTGGTCGCGCGTCTGGAGGACACCGCGGCGGCGATGCCGGCGCGCATCGCGATCGGGCAGGGCGATCGCCGGATCGACTATCGCGGGTTGCGCGATGCGGCGTTGCGCTGTGCCGCCACGCTGCGCGCGCTTGGCGTACGGCCGGGCGATCGCGTCGCGCTCGCCTTGCCCAACGGCATCGAGGCCGCCGTCGCCTGGTACGGCATCTGGCGCGCGGGCGCGGTCGTGGTGCCGCTGAACGCGCAGGCGCGCGAGCGCGACTTCGTGCCGTGGCTGCGGCACAGCGGCGCACGACTGCTGCTGCATGCGCCGGGGCACGAGGACGCGGCGCAGGCGGCGCGTGTCGTTGGTGTGCCGGCGCTGGTGCCTGACGCGGACGCAGCGCCCGACCAGATGTTCGCGTGCGTCGATGCTGGGCCAGTCGCGGACCTGCCGATGCCCGAAGCCGCGATGCTCGCCGCGATCCTCTACACCTCGGGCACCACCGGCGCGCCCAAGGGCGTGGCGCTGAGCCACCGCAACCTCGCCGCGAACACGGCCGCGATCCTCGACTACCTGCAGCTGGGTCCGAACGACAGCACGGTCAGCGCGCTGCCGTTCTACTACACCTATGGCGCCTCGGTGCTGCACACGCATCTTGCGGTCGGCGCGCGCGTGGTGCTGGAGGACAACCTCGTGTTCCCGCACCTGATCGCCGAGGCGCTCGCGCGCGAGCGCGCCACCGGCTTCCCGGGCGTGCCCTCGACCTTCGCGCTACTGCTCGATCGCGGCCGCCTCGACCAGTACGACCTGTCGTCATTGCGCTACATCACCCAGGCCGGCGGCGCGATGGCGCCCGCGCTCACCCGCCAGGTGCGCGCCGCGTTCCCGCAGGCGCGGCTGTTCGTGATGTACGGCCAGACCGAGGCCAGCGCGCGCCTGACCCGGCTCGCGCCGGAGCGGCTGGACGACAAGCTCGGCTCGGTCGGCACCCCCATCGCCGGCGTCGAGATCCAGGTGCGGCGCGAGGACGGCAGCGAAGCCGCGCCGGGCGAGCCGGGCGAAGTCTGGGCCCGCGGCGACAACGTCATGACCGGCTACTGGGACAACCCGGAGGCGACCGCCGCGGCCCTCGTCGACGGCTGGCTGCGCACCGGCGACCTCGGCCACCTCGACGCCGACGGCTTCCTGTGGCTCTCCGGCCGCCGCAGCGACATGATCAAGACCGGCGCCCACCGCGTGCATCCGCAGGACGTGGAGGAAGTGATCGCCGAACTGCCCGGCGTGCGCGAGGTCGCGGTCGCCGGCGTCGACGACGCGCTGCTCGGGCAGGTGGTCGCCGCCTTCCTCGTCCGCGACGGCGACGCGCCCAGCGAGATGGCGGTCAAGGCACACTGCCGGCAGCGGCTGGCCGGCTACAAGATTCCGAAACAGGTCGCTTTCGTGGCGGAGCTGCCGAAGACCGCGTCCGGAAAGATCCGGCGTGCCGCATTGACACAGGGAACATGATGACCAGGCTCGATCCTTCCGTGCTGGAGCTCGACTACGCGGCCGAGGCCGACCGCATCGCGCAGCGCCTGCGCCACGTCGTCGCGCGCGACCTGCACCGACGCGGGCTGGTGGTCGCCATCTCCGGCGGCATCGACAGCACCACCTGCGCGGCGCTGGCGGTGCGCGCGCTGGGGCCGGAGCGCGTGTTCTGCCTGATCCTGCCCGAGCGCGACTCCAGCGACGACAGCGCGGTGCGCGCCAACCTGCTCGCCGAACACCTGGGCGTGCGCGTGCACACCCACGACATCGCGCCGGCGCTCGCCGCGATCGGCTGCTACGAGGCGCGCGACGCCGCCGTGCGTACGGTGCTGCCCGGCTACGGCGACGGCTGGAAGTTCAAGATCGTGATCGCCGGCGGCGCGCAGGGCCTGATCAACCGCTTCCGCATCGTCGCCGAGGATCCCTCCGGCATCCGCCACGAGCAGGACCTGCCGCTGGAGGCCTACCTGACCATCGTCGCCGCCACCAACTTCAAGCAGCGCATCCGCAAGACGCTGGAATACTTCCACGCCGACCGCCTCAACTACGCCGTGACCGGCACGCCGAACCGGCTGGAGTACGACCAGGGCTTCTTCGTCAAGAACGGCGACGGCGCGGCCGACGTCAAGCCGATCGCGCACCTGTACAAGAGCCAGGTCTACGGCATGGCGCGCTTCCTCGGCCTGCCCGAGCGCGTCACCTCGGCCACGCCCACCACCGACACCTATTCGCTGGCGCAGGGCCAGGACGAGTTCTATTTCGCGCTGCCCTATGCGCATATGGACCTGGCGCTGTGGGCCTTGAACCACGATCGTTCCGTCGGCGAGCTGGCCGAAGCACTGGGCATGACCGAGGCGCAGGCGCAGGCGGTATATGACGACATCCGCGCCAAGCGCCGCACCACCGCCTACCTGCACCGGCCGCCGGTGCTGGTCGAGCCGGTGACGGAACCGCACCGGCACTGATGTCCACTTGCGATCATAAACATGGAATCGCGTAGGAGCGCCCCATGGGCGCGACCGGGTCGCGATGATGCCTCGGCTGACGCGAGTCGCGGGCATGGCCCGCTCCTGCATGATCTTCTCGATTGCGAACGAGTGTGAGGCATGACTGCGCAGCCCGCCTACACCGTCCATGAAGCCGATGTCGAACGCGACCGCGAGTTGATCCTCGGGCTGTGGCGCGGCAACCTCGGCCAGGACGCGCGGATGGCGCGCAAGTACGACTGGTTCTACCGCGAATGCCCGTTCGGCGCGCCGCTGACCCTGCTGTTGCGGCACGAGGACAGCGGTGAATGGGTCGGCGTGGCCAGCGCCGGGCCGCGGCCGATGTGGATGGACGGCCAGCGTGTGACGGCTGGCATGCTGGTGGACCTGGCAGTGCGGCCGGAGCACCGCTCGCTCGGCCCGGCGCTGATGCTGCAGATGGCGCTGATGGAGGCCGGGCTGCGCCGCTTCGACCTGCTGTACGGCTTTCCCAATCCAAGGGCCGCCGCCGTGTTCAAGCGCGTCGGCTACGCGCCGCTGGGTGAGCTGGTGCGGCATGCGCGCGTGCTGCAGCATGCCGGTTATGCCGGCAGGAAGCTGCCGGCGCTGCTCGCGGCACCAGCCGGTGCCCTGCTGGACACCGTCGATCGCGTGCGCCTGTGGGGCCGCGCCGGCGGCCTGCGTGCGTACTGGCAGGCGAACGCCGACGAATCGCTGGCGGCGTTGTGGTCCCCCGCTGCGGCGGGCCCCGGCCCGATTGCCGTGCGCGACCTCGACTTCCTGCGCTGGCGCATCGACGCTTCGCCGCTGCTGGAAGCCCGCTACCTCGTCGTGCGCGACCGCAGCGGCGCCGTCATCGCATGGTTCTCCTGCGAAGCACGCGAACGCAGCCTGCACGTGGTCGATTCCTGGTCAGCGCAGGGCGCATCGGGGCCGACGCAGGCACAGCTTGTGGCGCTGCTGCGCGCAGCGCGTGCTGCAGGCCATCCGTCTGTGTCGATCGAGCTCAGCGGGCCCGCGGCGACTGACACCTGGCGTGACGCCGGATTCGTCGCGCGCGAAGGGCGGCCGGTGTTCGGATGCGCGCGAGATGCACAGGTCGACGCGCCGAAGGCGCGTGCCTGGCTGACGACGGCAGACGAGGATGAGTAATTCCAACTCGCGATCAGAAGTAGGTGATGGTGCAGGAGCGCCCCATGGGCGCGACCGGCGAGCGACGGTGTCCGGGTTGTGCGGGTCGCGGGCATCGCCCGCTCCTGCATTCATCGCTTTTATCGAGAATCGGAACAACTGTCCCGAAGCACGACGCGGCATGGATGCAGCGACATCGACAACCAAGGCATTGACGTACCGGAGGATCCATGGACACGAAGTTGCTCGCGACATTCCTGATCGTGACGCTGTTGCCTGGTTGCGCCGAGTCCGCGGCTCCGGCGGACACCCGGGCCACAGCGACGATGGCCACCGCAGATGCGGCAGCCAAGCCCTCCGTGATCGCATCCGTGCTTGCGGCGGCGACCGGTGCCGGCAACAGTGTCCGCGCCGAGCGGGTGGTGCGCGAAGGTCTCGAGTTCCCGACCGCGATTGCCAGCCCGCGTGACGGCAGCGGCCGCATGTTCGTGATCGAGCGCGAGGGCCGGATCCGCGTGCTCGACCGCGATGGCCGGCTGCTGCCGGAGCCGTACTACACGCGCGAGGTGACCACCGATGACATCGAGCAAGGCCTGCTCGGCCTCGCCTTCGATCCGGACTTCCGCAACAACGGCCGGCTCTACATCGCCTACAGCGGCGCCAGCACGGGCGAGCGCTACGGCATGGTGCTGCGTCGTCTGCAGGCCACCGATCCGACCGCCAACCGCTTCGACGGCAAGGACGAGCTGGTGATGCGCGTCGAGGGGCTTGTCGCCAACCACAACGGCGGCCACATCGCCTTCGGCCCGGACGGCATGCTGTACTGGGCCATTGGCGCCGGTACGGGCGAGCCGGCCGACCACGTGCACGCATCGAAGACCGACAACCTGCTCGGCAAGATCCTGCGCGTCGACGTGCGCGACGGCGCCAGCGGTGACAGGAATGCCTGCGGCGGCAAGGGGCGCGCGCCGTACGCGATTCCGGGCGACAACCCCTTCGCCGGCAAGCGCGGCGAGTGCGGCGAGATCTGGGTCTACGGCCTGCGCAACCCCTGGCGTTTCGGCATCGACGCGGCGAACGGCAACCTGTGGATCGGCGACGTCGGCAAGGACCGCGAGGAGCTCAGCGTGTACCGCAGCGGCGACAACCGTGACCTCGGCTTCCCGCGCTGCCAGGGCAGCCACGCCTACCCGTCGACTGGCGCCACCGACTGCCCGGACAAAACCGGCACCACCGGACCCGTGTTCGAGTACGCCGGCGGTGACCACGGCCGCTGCGCCATCACCGGCGGCATCGTCTACCGCGGCGCCAAGCCGTCGCTCAAGGGCACCTACGTGTTCTCCGACTCCTGCTCCAGCGAACTGCTGGTCGGCCGACTGTCAGCCGACGGCAAGCTGAAGGTCGACTCGACCGCCAGCGGCATCGGCCCCGGCTACGGCACCATCTCCTCCTTCGGCGAAGGCGAGGACAACGAACTGTGGTTCATCAACCACGAGAATGGCGGTGTGTATCGGGTGCGGTGAATCGATCGGTTGTCATCCCGTGCGCAGCGAGGGATCTCCCTGTCGACGCTTCGATGACAAGATCCCTCGCTGCGCTCGGGATGACAAGGTGTGCGGGTCGGTTCCCGTGTCACGGGCATGGATCGCGAACGCGTATCAGTGGGACGACGGCATGGCCACGTTGCGACCGTCATCGTGGCCCGAATGACCGTCGTCGTCGATCCAGTAGGCGTGTGCGTCCAGCAGCAGGCCGGCCATCGCGACGAAGGCCAGCGCGCGGGCATCGACCTCGGCCATCGCGGCTTCGGTGGCGCGCCGCCGGGCCATCAGCAGGTCGGACAGGTCGACGCCGTCGAGCGCGTGGCCGCGGGCCAGGCGTTCGGCCTCGTTGGCCTGGGCGCGGGCGGCGGTGTCGGCCAGCGTCCAGGCCTTGCGCTGGAGTTCGGCGCGGCGCGCCAGGGTGCGCGCCTGCAGGGTCACCTCGGTCCGCGACGTCGTCGCGTCCGCCCATGAAGAGGCGGCCATGGCCGCCGCCTCGTCGGCCGTGGCACGGCGCGGACCGGCGCCCAGCGGGACACTGAAGAACACGCCCAGCACGGTTTCGTCTCCGCCACGTTCCGACATCGCGCGCACGCCGATGCTCGGGTCGGCGCGTCGATCGAGCCGCGCGCGTTCGGCCCACAGCTCGGCCAGGTCGGCGCGTCCCTGGGACAGGGTGATGTCGTGGCTCACGTCCACGACCCGGGTCGCCCATGCATTCCAGTCGATGGCCTCATCGCCGGGAACCGCGATGCGCGGTGCCCGTGCCGGCAGGTGCAGCGCCGGGTAGCGCAGGCCCAGCGCCAGCCGCGCTTCCTGTTCGCGCAGCCGGGCATCCTCGAGCGCACGCCGCGCACCGGCTTCGGCCGCCACCGCAGCGTCGTGTTCGGCAGCCGCGGCATGTCCCGCGCCCAGGCGCAGCGTGGTCGCCTCGAGATCGCGGCCGGCGATGCCGGCCGTCTCGTCCGCCAGCGCGGCCAGCTCGCTCGCGGTCAGCCATTCGGTCCAGGCATGCAGCAGCCCGGTTGCGGCCACGTGGCGGGCGTCGGCCAGCGTATCGGCGCCGACCTCGATCTCGAGCTCGGCCATCCTGCGGTCGAGCGCCGCCTTGCCGGGCAGGCGCACGGCGCGCTGCAGGCTGAGTTCCCATTCGTCGAAGCGGCCTTCGCCATCGACATCGCGTTGCTGCCACTGTCCGCCGCCGATCCAGTCGTGCGGCCCGCGCTGGCGGCCGCCGGCACGGGCATGCGCGGCAGCCTGTTCGCCACGCGCGCGCGCGACGCCCGGGTGGGCCTCGATCGCGGCGGTGGCGAAGGCGGCGTCGGGCAACGTGTCCCACAACGCCGCCGGCAGCTCGGGCGATTGCGCCAGGGCCGCGCCCGTCGCCGATGCCGCTGCCAGCGCGAGTGCCAGCAGCGTGTTCGCGAGCCGCTTCATGCCAGCCTCCCGAAGTCCAGCACTGGCGTCAGCCACCAGCTGATGCCGGCCGCCGACATCCGCTCGCGCAGTCCCGCCACGATGCGCATGGCCGCATCGCGCGGCATCACCGCCAGCAGCAGGCGGCGATCGGCATGGCCGCGCACCAGCTCCTGCACCGAGGCGTGTTCGAAGCCGTGGCCGTGGCCGGCAGCGGCCACGGTCGAGAAGCCGCCCATCTCTGGATCGATCTCGAACAGCAGGGCCAGCAGGGGACGTTCCGCGGACGGCGGGAAGGCCAGCGCCAGCTGGACCAGGGCGGATTCGTTCATGGGGTGCTCCTTGAAGCCACGCGCTCTGAGGGCGTGGTCGGGGTGCGCGGCTCGCCGAAGCGGAGGAACAGCAGCGGCAGCATCAGCAAGGTCAAAGGCGTCGCGGTGACCAGGCCACCGACGACGACGATCGCCAGCGGGCGCTGGATTTCCGATCCGGGCCCGGTGGCCAGCAGCAGCGGCACCAGGCCCAGGGCGGTGATCGTCGCGGTCATCAGCACCGGCCGCAGGCGGCGCCTGGCGCCGTCCACCACCACCTGCGCCATCGGCATCCCGCGCGCGCGCAGGTCGTTGAAGTGGCTGGCCATCACCGTGCCGTTGAGCACCGCGATGCCGAGCAGGGCGATGAAGCCGACCGAGGCCGGCACCGAGACATATTCGCCAGTGAGCCACAGCGCCAGCACGCCGCCGACCAGGGCGAACGGGATATTGGCCAGCACCAGCAGGGCCGGGCGCACGCCGCCGAGGCTGGAGAACAGCACCACGAAGATCAGGCCCAGCGCCACCGGCACCACCAGCGCCAGTCGCGCCGATGCGCGCTGCTGGTTCTCGAACTGTCCGCCCCATTCCAGGCGGTAGCCCGGTGCCAGCGGCACCGCCTGTTCCACCGCCGCGCGCGCCTCGTCGACGAAGCCGACCAGGTCGCGACCGGCGACATTGGCCTGCACCAGCGCGTAGCGTGAGCCGGCCTCGCGGTCCACCTTCACCGGCCCTTCCACGCGCTGCACGCGCGCCACGTCGCCGACGCGCGCGCGCTGGCCGCCGGGCGACACCAGCTCGATGTCGGCGAAGCGCGCCGGGTCGCTGCGCAGCGCCTCGTCGCCACGGACCACCAGCGGAATGCGGCGGCCATCCTCGACCACCACGCCGACCGCAACGCCCTCGACCTGGGCGCGCAGTTCGCGCTGCAGGGTGGCGACGTCGAAGCCGGCGCGGCCAGCGGCCAGCCGGTCCACCTCGATCTCCAGGTACTGCACGCCGTCGTTGGACAGGCGGTACACGTCTTCGGCACCGGGCACCGCGCGCACCGCGTCCTCGACTCGCGCCGAGAGCAGCTCAAGCTCCGCCAGGTCGGCGCCGAACAGCTTGATCGCGACATCGCCGCGGGCGCCGGTCAGCATCTCCGACATGCGCATCTCGATCGGCTGGGTGAAGGCGTAGGCGGTGCCGGGGAAGCGTTCGAGCACGTCGCGCAGCTGGTCGGTCAACCAGTCCTTGTCGGGCTGGCGCCATTCGGCCTTGGGCGCCAGCACCAGGAAGCTGTCGGTCTGGTTGAGGCCCATCGGGTCGAAGCCGAGCTCGTCGGCGCCGGCGCGGGCGATGATGCTGCGCACTTCCGGGACTTCGGCCAGGATCGCGCGCTGCACCGCCAGGTCGACCTCGCCGCTGGCGTCGAGGTTGGCCGAGGGCAGCTTCTCCAGCTGCACCAGGATCGCGCCTTCGTCCAGGGTCGGCATGAAGGTCTTGCCGATGCCCAGCCAGGCCAGCGCCGCCAGCGCCAGCGCGATCAACGCCGCCAGCGCCGCGCGCCGCGGGTGGGCGAGGGTCGCCTGCAGGGCACGGGCATAGCCCGGGGCGATGCGGCGCATCAGCCACGGCTCGTGGTGGCCGCTGCGCAGCAGCCACGAGGCCAGCACCGGCACCACGGTCAGCGACAGCAGCAGCGAGGCACCCAGCGCGAACACGATGGTCAGCGCCACCGGGCTGAACATCCGCCCCTCCAGCCCCTGCAGGGTCAGCAGCGGGGTGAAGACCAGGGCGATGATCAGGATGCCGGAGGTCACCGGCGCGGCGACCTCGGCAGCCGCACGCCACACCCGGTGCAGGCGCGGCACGCCATCGCCGGGGTGCGCGGTCGCGAGCTGCTCCTCGGTGTTCTCCACCACCACCACCGCGGCGTCGACCAGCATGCCGATGGCGATCGCCAGCCCGCCCAGGCTCATCAGGTTCGCGCTCAGGCCGGTCATGCGCATCACCAGGAAGGTCGCCAGCACCGACAGCGGCAGGGTCACCGCCACCACCAGCGCGGCGCGCACGTTGCCCAGGAACAGCAGCAACAGCACCACCACCAGCACCATCGCTTCGACCAGGGCCTTGCCGACCGTGCCGGTGGCGCGGTCGATCAGGTCGCTGCGGTCGTAGAAGGGTTCCACGCGCATGCCCGGCGGCAGGCTGGGCGCCAGCTCCGCCAGCCGCGCCTTGACGCCGTCGACCACGGCCGAGGCGTTGGCGCCGCGCAGGCCGACCACCAAGCCCTGCACCGCCTCGCCCTTGCCGTCCCGGGTGACCACGCCGTAGCGGGTCAACGCGCCTTCGCGCACAGTGGCAACGTCGCCGACCCGCCACGTCGCGCCGTCGCGCTCGGCGACCACGGTGGCCTCGATGTCGGCGGCATCGACAATTGCGCCGGTCACGCGCACCACCAGCGACTCCTCGCCTTCGTCGAGGCGGCCGGCGCCGTCGTTGTGGTTGTTCTCGGCCAGCGCCGTTTCCAGATCGTCGATGCCCAGCCCGGCGGCGGCCAGCGCGGCGCGGTCGGGCACGACTTCCCAGGTGCGCACGCGGCCGCCGAGCGCATTGACGTCGGCGACGCCGGCGACCGTGCGCAGGGCCGGGCGGATCACCCAGTCGAGTACCTCGCGACGCTCGGCCAGCGAATAGTCGTCGCCGTCGATGGTGAACATGTACATGTCCGACAGCGGCGTCGCGATCGGCGCCAGGCCGCCGTCCAGCCCCGACGGCAGGTCGCCGGCGGCGGCGCTGTAGCGCTCGGCCACCTGCTGGCGCGCCCAGTAGATGTCGGTGCCCTGCTCGAAATCCAGGGTGATGTCGGCCAATGCGTACTTGGCCGAGGCGCGCATCATGGTCTGCCGCGGGATGCCCAGCAGCTCCATTTCCAGCGGCACCACGACCCGCTGCTCGACCTCGCCCGGCGTCATGCCCGGGGCCTTGAGGATCAGCTTGACCTGGGTGGGGGCGATGTCCGGGAACGCGTCCACGGGCAGGCCGCGCCAGGCGACCACGCCGGCGAAGGCGAGCGCGAGTGCGGCCAGCGCGACCAGCAGCCGCTGCGAGAGCGACCAGGCGATCAGGCGAGAGAGCATGCTCAGCGCTCCGCGTCGGCGGGCAGGGCCTCGGCCACCGCCTTGAGCGCGAGCACGCCGCGCACGACCACCTCGGTGCCGGCGGCAAGTCCGCCGACCCAGGCTTGGCTGGCGTCGCGGTAATGCACGCGCACCGGTGTCACCGAGATGGTCCCGTTGCGACGGGTGAACACGACATCGCCCACGGCCATGCCGACCACCGCGCTGGCCGGAACCCGGGTGGCGCCGCCAGGCGCGGCGCGCTCGATCGCCAGTTCGACCAGCGCGCCCGGCAGGCCAGCCTCGGCCGGCAAGCGCGCGGAAACGGTGAGCGAACGGCTGCCGGGGTCGATCGCGCCGGCCACCGAATCGAGCTGGCCGACCGCGCCGCCGACGCTGGCGCGCATGCCCGGCGCCAGCGTGCCGGCCAGCCGTGCCGGTGCGCGGCCGGTCACCACGCGTTCGTCGCGCTCGCCGATCCGGGCCAGCAGCTCGCCGGCCTCGATCATGCGGCCGAGGCCGCTGGCCCGCTGCAGCAGGCGACCGGAGCGCGGCGCACGCACCAGCACGGTGCCGTCGGCGGACAGCGAGGCGGTGCCGGTCAGGGCCACGTCGGCGCGCGTTGCGGCGTTGAGCGCGGCCGCCTCCGCGCGCAGCGCCTCGACTTCACGGGCCGCGATCACGCCGGCGTCGAGCAGGGCCTGGCCACGCACGGCCTGGCGCGATGCGGCATTGCGCCGCGCCGCCCGGCCCTCGGCATCGGCCAGCGCTGTTGCCCACGCCGGGCTGGCGATCGACAGCAGCGGCGCACCCTTGGCGATCTCGCCGCCTTCGGGCGCCATGACGTTGGCGAGGGTGCCGGGGTAGGGCGCGACCAGCGCGAACTGCGCGTCGGGCGCGAGTTCGACCTCGGCGGGGACTCGTGCAACGGGGATCCAGGCGGTATCGGCCGCCGGCGCGAACGCCAGGGCCATGGCTTCGATCTGGGCCGGCTCCAGCGGCAGCGCCTGTGCCTGGGCGGCACGGGCCGCCTGTGCCGCGGGCAGGAGCAGGGCGGCGAGCGCCAGGGCCAGCAGGGACGCGATGTGGGGTCGGGACACGGATGCTCCGGGAAACAGGGGTTCCCGGCCAGTGTCGCGGGGCAAACTTTGGGTTCGCTTAAAGCTACGCCGAACAAATGCCGTCGTCCCCGCGAAGGCGGGGACCCAGTGTCTTTGTCTTTCAAAGTCTTGAAGACACTGGATGACCAGACATTCGTCTGTTGAAAAGCGTCTCCCGCCTTCGCGGGGACGACGAGCAAATGCGACTTGATCCGTGCTGCCTTAAAGCGGCTGCTCGTCGAGTCCCTGCCAGCCGGTGACCTCGACGCACAGACGGCCGTCGTCGAGGCGGAATGCAAGCGTCAGCTCCTGCGCAGCCGCCAGCGCATGCGCCAGCGCCAGCCCGAGGCCGGCATGCGTGCTGCCGCGCCGGTCTTCGTCATCGACCGCGTCGGCGCGGAAGAAGCGCCGGCCCAGGTCGGGAAGCATCGCCGGCGTCAGCGTCGGTGCCGCGTTGCACACGCGCAGGCGCAGCGGCGCGTCGGTGGTGAGTTCGACTTCCACGACACTGCCTGCCGGCGCGTGTTCGGTGGCGTTGTCCATCAGGATCGCCAGCAGCCGCGTGCTTATCGCCGCATCGGCGCTGACCCAGGCTTCCGCCGGCAACTGCGGCGTGCAGGCCAGAACGCGTTCGGCCTGGCGCCCGGCCAGGCGTGTGCAGGTGGCGCGCACCAGGTCGGCGAGGTCCAGCGGCTCCGGCTGCGCAACCGTCACGCCGGCTTCGTGGCGGGCGAGCGCCAGCAGTCCGGCGACCGTCTGGTCCATCTCGGTGCCCAGCCGCGACAATTCCTCCAGCGCCTGCCGCAGGCGCGCGGGGTCTTCGTGCATCAGGCTGGTTTCGGTGATCGCGCGCAGTTCGGCCACCGGGGTGCGCAGCTCGTGGGCGAGGTCCTGGGCAAAGCGGCGTTCGCGCGCGAGGTTGCCGAGCAGGGTGTCGATGACCTCGTCGAAGCGGCGTGCCACCGGCGCCAGATCGCGCGGCAGGCTGCCATCGTCGAGGCGATCGCGGGGCTCGCGCAGGCGCATGGTCGCGATGCGCCCGACCAGCTGGTTCAGCGGCCGCAGCCCCAGGCTCGCGCCGCTGGCCGCCAGCAGGACCGCCAGCGCCAGCGCCAGGCCAATCGCGCCGGCCAGCATCAGGTGCAGGCGGCGTTCGAGCGCGTCGAGCTGCTCGCGCTCTTCGGCCACGACCAGGTCGATCGCGATGCGCGGATCGCCCGGATCGAGCCGGTAGCGGCGGATCACCGCGCGCCCGGCGTGACCGTCGGGCAACGGCAGGTCGAAGTAGCGGCCGGCGGCGTCGGCAGGGGCGTCGGGGCGGGGCAGGTCGCTTTCCTGCATCGAGCGCGAGCGGGCCACCACCGCGCCGTGGGCGTCCCAGGCCTGGAAGAAGTCGGTGTGGCCTTCCTCGCGGAACTCGGGCATCCATTGCTCGATCGGTCGCACGCCCTCCACCTGCGCACCCAGGTAGACGGCAATCGCGTTCGCGCGCGAGGACAGGCTGGCATCGAAGCGGCGATAGATTTCCCGGTCCACCGCCAGGTCCAGGGCCAGGAACAGCCCGCCCAGCGCCAGCGCCAGCGCCGCCGCCACCCCGAGGATGACGCGTTGCCGCAGCGAAGCGGCCCTAGCGCGCGGCATAGCCGAATCCCCGCCGGGTCTCGATCAGGTCTTCGAGCCCGCCGCGCGCGAGCTTGGTGCGCAGCGTGCTCATCAGCACCTCGATCACCTTGTCCGACGCCGCGCTGTCGGCGGAATAAAGCTGCTCGAACAGCTGCGCCCGACTATGGACGCGGCCGGGATGCTGCACCAGTACTTCCAACAGGGCATATTCCTTGGGGCCGAGGTCGATCGCGCCACCGGGGCCGCTGGCAGTCCGCCGCGCGGTATCCAGGCGCAGCCCGCGGTGTTCGATCGTCGGCGTCGGCTGCTCCGGGCGGCGGCGACCCAGGGCCATGACCCGCGCACGCAGCTCCTCGAAGGAGAACGGCTTGACCAGGTAGTCGTCCGCGCCCTCGTCGAGGCGGCCGACCCGTTCGTCCACGCCGTCGAGCGCGGAAAGCACCAGCACGCGCGCGTCCAGTCCGCGCCTGCGGATCTCGCGCAGCACTTCGCGCCCGTCCAGGCGCGGCATCAGCAGGTCGAGCACGATCACGTCGTATTCGCCGGCGTCGAGGAAGGCCAGCGCCGCGCGGCCGTCCGCGGCCACGTCCACCGCCAGCCCCATGCCGGTCAGGCCGCTGCGCAGGGCTTCGCGCAGGCGTTCGGAGTCATCGACGATCAGTACCCGCACGGTGCGCCTCCCGGAGGATGCCGCCAGTGTAGGCGCG
>DAOMPM010000050.1:0-21364 GCA_035444805.1 Luteimonas sp.
GGTGCCGCCAGCCGTTCCAGCAGCGCAACGCTGGGAACTTTGCGTCGCGTTAGCAGTCATATACGCCGACTGCTAAACTCGGACCCATGAGCACGCCCATGACCCAAGCCCTTGTCGCCAACAACCTGCCGGTTCCCGCCTTCACCGGGCTGACTCCGCTTGGTTCGCTGGAGGCCTATATCGGCGCCGTCCACCAGATCCCGGTGCTGTCGGTCGAGGACGAACAGGACCTCGCCCGCCGCTTCCGCGACGACGAAGACCTCGACGCCGCGCGCGAGCTGGTGCATTCGCACCTGCGCTTCGTGGTCCACGTCGCCCGCGGCTACAGCGGCTACGGCCTGCAGCTGGGCGACCTGATCCAGGAAGGCAACATCGGCCTGATGAAGGCGGTCAAGCGCTTCGACCCCGAAGTCGGCGTGCGCCTGGTGAGCTTCGCGGTGCACTGGATCCGCGCCGAGATGCACGAGTTCATCCTCAAGAACTGGCGCATCGTCAAGGTCGCCACCACCAAGGCGCAGCGCAAGCTGTTCTTCAACCTGCGCAAGAGCAAGAAGCGCCTGGGCTGGTTGAATGCCGAGGAAGTGCGCGCGGTCGCCGCTGACCTCAACGTCTCCGAGCGCGAGGTGCTGGAGATGGAGTCGCGCCTGTCCGGCCGCGACATCGGTTTCGATGCGCCCGCCAGCGAGGACGACGACCACGCGCCGCCGTCGCCGTCGGCCTACCTGGTCGCGCACGACGAGGATCCGGCGCAGGCCTACGAACGCCACGACAGCGAGTCCGACCAGCTCGAACTGCTGCGCGAAGGCATGGCGCGGCTGGATGCGCGCTCGCGCGACATCATCAAGCGCCGCTGGCTCGACGCCGACGCCAAGGTCACGCTGCAGGAACTGGCCGACGAGTACGGCGTCTCCGCCGAGCGCATCCGCCAGGTCGAGGCCAACGCGCTGAAGAAGATGAAGGCGCTGTTCGCGGCCTGACCACCCCGGCGCGCTGCTACCGCGCACCACGAAAAGCCCGGCCCGCGCCGGGCTTTTTCATGCCTGCGCTACCGTCTACCCTGTGCCGATCGAGCACTGGGCGGCGGCGCAGCGGCCGCGGACGCGATACGCTGCCTGCGGCGGGCTGCGCGCCATTGGCAACAAGGGACAGGTAGCCGATGCAGAAGACGTTGTCGAAGCGTTGGTGGTGGATGGCGCCGGCCGCGCTGGCGCTGGCGGTCGGGCTGTACGCGCTCGCGGGCTACTGGCTGGCGCCCCGGCTGGTGCGTTCGATGGCGACCGATTTCGTGTCGGCCGAGCTGGGCAAGAGGCTGTCGATCGGCGAAATCAGGATCGATCCCTTCCGCTTGCGGCTGGACGCCGGTGACATCCGCATCGACGACGACAACGGGCAGCTGGTGGCGCTGCGCGGGCTGTCCGTTGACCTCGACGTGGCGACGCTGTGGCGCCGCGGCTACCTCTTCGACAGCATCAGGCTCGATGCGCCTTACGCGCACGCGGTGATCCGCGCCGACGGTTCGCTCAACCTGGCCGAGCTGGTGCCCGAAGGCGGCGATCCCGATGCGCCGCTGCCGGAGATCTTCGTCCGCAGCCTCGAGGTCGCGGCGGGCCGGGTCGATTTCGCCGACCACGCGCGCAGCGGGAAACCGGAGAAGACGCTGGCGCCGATCGAGTTCCAGCTCACCGATTTCCGCACCACGGCCGAAGGCGGCGGCTTCCGGCTGACCGCAGCCAGCGAGCGCGACGAACGCTTCGACTGGAGTGGACGGCTGTCGCTGCGGCCGCTGGCGTCGGAGGGCGCGGTCGCGGTCGGCGCGCTGCAGGCGCAGACGGTGCAGGCGTTCGTGGGCGACGCGCTGCCGTTCGTGCTGTCCGGCGGTCGCATCGACCTGGCGATGGAGTATCGCTTCTCCGCCGCGCGCGGGGCGAACCTCGAACTGGACGCGACCTTGCCGCGGATCGCGGCGCAGGAGCTCGGACTGCGCGCGCGCGGCGTGGACGAGGACTGGATCAACGTGCCCGGGGCGCTGGTCGAGAACGCGCGGCTGTCGCTGGCCGGGCGCGAGCTCGCCGTCGAAGCGGTCCGCGCCACTGGCGTGCGCGCGACGCTGTGGCGGGAGGCGGACGGCACGCTGAACCTCGCGCGGATGCTGGCGTCGCCTGCGGACGCCGATGCCGATGCCGACGCCGCGGCTGACGGCGAGTCGGCCATCACCACCGTGGACGACGCCGCCTGGACGTACACCGTGTCCCGCTTCGAACTGCGCGAAGGCGAGGCGACGCTGCAGGACAGGACGGTGGCACCCGCCGCGACGTTCCGGCTGCAGCCGCTGTCGCTGACCGCGGAAGACCTGGGCCAGGACCTGGCGCAGCCCGTTCCCGTCACGCTCGAAACCACCGTCAACGGCGCGGCGCCGCTGCGCATCTCCGGCACGGTGGTGCCCGACACGTTCGCCGCAGCGCTTGACGTCGACATCGCGCAGCTGCCGTTGCGTGAGCTGCAGTCCTACCTGCCGACCCTGCCGGCGCTGCGCATCCGCTCTGGCGAAGTGGCCGGCAAGGGCGCACTGACGCTGCGCGCGCAAGGCGATCCGGGACCGGGAATCGAGTTTTCCGGTGCTGGTTCGCTGTCCGGCTTCGCGGTTGACGAAACGACGGACGGACGCGAGCTGCTGTCGTGGCGCCGCGTGTCCGCCGAAGGCCTGCGCTACACCGCAGGGCCGGATGCGGTGTCGATCCGGACCCTGGCGGTGCACGCGCCGTCGGCGCGGGTGGCGATCCTGCCCGACCAGAGCATCAACTTCGCCAACGCGCTGGGCGCGGGCGCGGCGGGCGGCTCCACGCCCGGGCCTGCACTGAAGGTCGATGTCGACCGGATCGTCATCGACGCCGGCAGGATGGGTTTCTCCGACTTCTCGATCGAGCCGAACTTCAGCGCCGACATCGAAGCCTTGCGCGGCACCATCCGCGGCGTGTCCACCGCGCCGGGCAGCGTGGCGAAGCTGGAGCTGGCCGGCCACGTGGTCAACCGCCATTCCCCGGTCGAGATCAGCGGCGAGACCGACTTCGCCGCCTTTGACCGGCACACCGATGTGCGCATGGCGTTCCGCAACATCGAACTGCCGATCTTCAATCCGTACTCGGGGCGGTTCGCCGGCTACGCGATCGCGAAGGGCAAGCTGAGCACCGAGCTGCACTACCGGATCGACGATCGCGCGCTGCTGGCCGACCACCACGTCGTCGTCGACCAGCTCGAATGGGGCGAGGCGACCGACAGCCAGGACAAGGTGACGCTGCCGGTGCGGCTGGCGACCTCGCTGCTCAAGGACCGGCACGGAGTGATCGACCTCGACCTGCCCATCAGCGGCACGCTGGACGACCCGAAGTTCCGCATCGGTCCGGTCGTGTGGCAGATCATCGTCAACATCGTGACCCGGGCGGTGACCGCGCCGTTCGCGCTGCTCGGCTCGCTGTTCGCGGGCGCGGAGGACGCGCAGTTCGTCGACTTCGCGCCGGGTTCGGCCGAACTGTCCGCCGGGGCTGCCGGTGGCCTGGGCGCGCTGGCGCAGGCGCTGTCGGAAAAGGTGGAGCTGAAGCTCGACGTTCCCGCCGGCCCTGCCGGGGAAGTGGATGCGAACGCGCTGCGCGAACGCGGCTTCCGCGAAGCCCTGGCCGCGCTCGCCGGTGGCGATGCCGCGGAATTCGACTACGACGCGCTCGATGCCGACGATCGGCTGGACCTGCTCAAGCGCCTGTACCGGCAGCAGTTCGGCAGCCGGGCGAAACCGCCGGACGCGCCGGAGCCGGCCGAACCTGCCGAAGACGCCACCCGCGCCGAACGCCACGAGGCGCGCGATGCGTTCGAGATCGACTGGCTGGAAAGCGAGCTCAGGCCACGCTATGCGGTGGACCCGCAGGCGCTCGCGGCGCTCGGGCAGGCGCGCGCCGCAGCGGTGCAGGAGGCACTGCTCGCCGACGGCAGCATCGATGCGGCGCGCGTGTTCGTCGCACTCGACCTGGCGGCCGCTCCGCACGAGGATGTGGTGCGGATGGAGCTGCAGCTGAAGTAGCGCCGCCGCCTTGTACCAATTCCCAATCAAAAGTACGGGATGGTGTAGGAGCGCCCCATGGGCGCGACTGGCGAACGACGGCGGCCGGGTTGTGCGGGTCGCGGGCATGGCCCGCTCCTGCATTCATCGGTTTGATCGAGAATTCATTACCACTTGAACAGGATCAGGCTGATCGCCAGCGCGGCCATGCCCGAGACCAGGCCGTAGACGGTTTCGTGGCCCTTGGCGTAGCGCTTGGCGGCCGGCAGCAGTTCGTCCAGGGCGAGGAACACCATCACCCCGGCGATGACGCCGAACACGGCGCCGAACACCGCATCCGACAGGAACGGCCGCAGCAGCACGTAGCCGATGATCGCGCCGACCGGTTCGGCCAGGCCCGACAGCAGGCAGGCGAGGAAGGCATAGGTCTTGTTGTTGGTGGCGAAATACACCGGCACCGCGATCGCGATGCCTTCGGGGATGTTGTGGATCGCGATCGCGAACGCCAGCGGCATGCCGACGCCGGGGTCGCCGAGCGTGGCGAAGAACGTTGCCAGGCCTTCGGGGAAGTTGTGCGCGGTGATCGCGAGCGCGGTCAGCAGGCCGACGCGCTTGATGTAGTCGCGGTTGTGCTCGCGGAAGTAGGGGTCATCGGCCTCCAGCCGCTCGTGCGGGTTGGGCACGAGGTGGTCGATGAGCATGATCAGCCCGACGCCGGCGAGGAAGGACAGCGTGCCCCAGGTGAAGCCGAGCCGGTCGCCGTAGGCGAGGGTGAACGAGGCGATCGACTTGTTGAGGATCTCGGCCAGCGACACGTAGACCATCGCGCCGCCGGCGAAGGCGAGCCCGAACGCGAGCATGCGCGCGTTTGGCTTCTTCGACGCGAACACCAGCAGGCTGCCCAGGCCGGTGGCGAGGCCGGCGGCGGTGGTGACGGCCAGCGCGATCCACAGGTTGTCCGTCGGGAAGTCGGTCATGCGGATCGCGCGGCGGGTGACGCGACATCCTATCCGAAGCGAGGTGCGCGAAGGCTGGCGCGGGGCGCTCCGGTGCAATCGTTACTGTGTATCGGAGCGATAGTCGTCGAGGAGGATCCGCGTCGTGTGCTGGCAGTCCCTGTACATCCGGAATCAGCCGATCCGCGCCGCCAGCAGCGCCTCCAGCTTGCGCTGGTCGGCGGCGAAGTTGCGGATGCCCTGGGCGAGCTTCTCGGTCGCCATCGCGTCCTCGTTGTGGTCCCAGCGGAACGCGGCTTCGCCCAGCGGTGCGGGCGGCGCGGCGCGTTCGCCGCCGTCGACCAGGGCGCGTTCGACCGGCGCATCGGACTCCTCCAGTGCGGCGAGCAGGTCGGGCGAGATGGTGAGGCGGTCACAGCCGGCCAGCGCCAGCACCTGCCCGGTGTTGCGGAAGCTCGCGCCCATCACCACGGTGTCGTAGCCGTGGCGCTTGTAGTACTGCCAGATGCCGGTGACCGACTGCACGCCCGGGTCGTCCTGCGGCGTCGCCGGACGCTCCATGCCGTTGGCCAGGTGCCAGTCGAGGATGCGGCCGACGAAGGGCGAGATCAGGAACACGCCGGCCTCGGCGCAAGCCACCGCCTGTGCGAACGAGAACAGCAGGGTCAGGTTGCAGTGGATGCCCTCGCGCTCGAGCCGTTCGGCGGCGCGGATGCCTGCCCAGGTCGAGGCGACCTTGATCAGCAGCCGGTCGGCGCCGATGCCGGCCTGGCCGTACAGCTCGACGATGCGGTGGGCCTTGGCGATCGTGGCTTCGGTGTCGAAGCTCAGGCGCGCGTCGACCTCGGTGGACACGCGCCCGGGGATCAGCCTGAGGATCTCGCCGCCGATCGCCACCGCCAGCCGGTCGCAGGCATCCGCCACCTTCGCCTCGCCGCTGCCGGTCGCCTTGGCTAAGGCGTCGTCGAGGTGCGCGGCATAGGCCGGCAGCGATGCGGCCTTGAGCAGCAGCGACGGATTGGTGGTCGCGTCCATCGGCTTGAAGCGGGCGATGGCCTCGATGTCGCCGGTGTCGGCGACGACGGTGGACAGGGCGCGGAGCTGTTCGAGCTGGCTGGGCATGGCGGTGTGGGCGGGTCGATGCGGAAACGTCCATTGTCGCCGATCACGCCGTGCGCTGCCGAAGAGCCGGGCTGGGGCGTCGCGGGCGCCGGCGCGACACGCTACCCTGAGGCCTCCACACGCAGGGAAAGACGATGGACGGACCGGAAAAGCGGATCGCGCTGCTGATCGACGCGGACAACGCGCCGGCGTCGAAGATCGACGCGATCCTCAACGAGGTCGCGCGCCACGGCGTGGTCAACGTGCGCCGCGCCTACGGCAACTGGAAGAGCCAGAACCTCTACAGCTGGGAGAAGGTGCTGCACGAGTACGCGATCCGCCCGGTCCAGCAGTTCGCCTACTCCACCGGCAAGAACGCCTCGGACATGGCGATGGTGATCGATGCCATGGACCTGATGTACGCGCGCAACCTCGATGGCTTCGCGGTGGTCTCCAGCGACGCCGACTTCACCCCGCTGGTGATGCGCCTGCGCAACGACGGCTATGCGGTCTACGGCTTCGGCCAGAAGCAGACGCCGCTGCCGTTCGTGAAGGCGTGTTCGACCTTCCTGTTCCTCGAACAATTGGGTGAGGATGCTGCTGTCAGCGGTCAGGCGCGGCCGAAGACCGCGAGTGAGCTCAAGGGCGACCGCGCGCTGGCGCAGCTGCTGCGCGGCGCGGTGGCGGCGGTGGCCGATGACGAGGGCTGGGCGAATCTGTCGGGGGTTGGCAGCCATCTCGGCAACCAGGGCTCGTTCGATCCGCGCAACTACGGCTACCGCAGCCTGAGCGCGCTGATCGACGCGGTCGACCTGTTCGAGGTGCGCCGGGAAGGCCAGGTGGTGCTGGTCCGAGAGCGCGCGAAGCCGGCGCGGACGCGCAGGCGGCCGGGCAAGGCCGCGGCCGGGGACACGGCTTAGAGCAAACTTCGCTCAGCGATCTACGATCTCGTCATTCCCGCGAAAGCGGGAATCCAGTGGATTCAAGCTTACAAATCAACAACAAAGACACTGGATCCCCGCTTTCGCGGGGATGACGGGAACGTGTGCTCTTGGCACGAAAATACTCAATAGAGATCGACCGGATCCACGTCCAGCGACCAGCGCACCTTGCGAGCTTCCGGCAGGGCGTGGATTTCCGGCAGCGCGGCCTGCAGCGCGGCGTGCAGCAGGCGGCGCTCGCCGCTGGACAGCAGCAGCTGCGCGCGATGCATGCCGGCGCGCCTGGGCATCGGTGCCGGCATCGGGCCGTTGATCTCCAGCGTGTCGGCAGCCGCGCGCAGGGCATCGCGGGCCTCCTGCAGGAACGCCATCGGCGCCCCGGCGTGCTTTGCTTCCGCGCGCAGCAGGGCGAGGTGCGCGAACGGCGGGAAGCCGGCGGCCTCGCGCTGCGCGAGTTCGTCCGCGGCGAAGGCGTGGTAGCCACCTTCGATCAGCGTCGCCAGCAGCGGGTGCTCGGGGTGGTGGGTCTGCAGCAGCACTTCGCCGGGGCGTTGCGCGCGACCGGCGCGGCCGGCGACCTGGATCAGCAGCTGGGCGAGTTTTTCGTGTGCGCGGAAGTCGGCCGAGAACAGGCCTTCGTCGATGCCGACCACGCACACCAGGGTGAGGTGGGGCAGGTCGTGGCCCTTGGCCAGCATCTGCGTGCCGACGAGGATGCCGGGCCGGTCGCCGAGGCTGCCGAGCAGCTTCTCCAGCGCGTCGCGGCGCTGGGTGCTGCCGCGGTCGATGCGCAGTACGGGGACGTCGTCGAACTTCGCCGCCAGCACTTCCTCGATGCGCTCGGTGCCCACGCCCTGCGGTTGCAGCGCGAGGCCGGCGCAGTCCGGGCAGGCCGGTGGTGCGGGCTTGCGGTGGCCGCAGTGGTGGCACTGCAGGCGGCGGCCGTGGGCGTGCACGGTCATCGGAGCGTCGCAGCGCGGGCACTGCGCGCTCCAGCCGCAGTCGTGGCACAGCAGCACCGGCGCGTAGCCGCGGCGGTTGCGGAACACCAGCACCTGGCCGCCGGCATCGAGCGCGCTGCGGATCGCGTCGAGCATCTGCGCCGAGAGGCCGGCCTCGAGCGGACGCTTGCGCACGTCGGCCACGCGCACCGGCGGCGGCGTCGCCTCGCCGGCGCGGCGCGACAGGCGCAGGTAGCCGTAGCGGCCGGAGGTGGCGTTGTGCAGCGTCTCCAGCGAGGGCGTGGCGCTGCCCAGCAGTACCGGCACGCCCAGCGCGCGGGCGCGCACCAGGGCGAAGTCGCGGGCGTGGTAGCGGATGCCGTCGTGCTGCTTGTAGCTGCCGTCGTGCTCCTCGTCGACCACGATCAGGCCGGCGTCGGGCAGCGGCGTGAACACCGCCGAGCGCGTGCCGACGATCACCCGCGCCTCGCCGCGCCACGCCGCCGCCCAGGCGCGCGCGCGTTCGCCGTCGTTGAGGCCCGAATGCGTCGCGTGCACCGGCACGCCTAGGCGCGCGCGGAAGCGCTGCAGCAGCTGCGGCGTCAGGCCGATCTCGGGCACCAGCACCAGCGCCTGCTTTCCGCGCGCGAGACAGTCGGCGATCGCGTGCAGGTAGACCTCGGTCTTGCCGCTGCCGGTGACGCCGTCGAGCAGCAGCGGCGCGAAGCCGTCGGTGGCGCGGATGTGGTCGATCGCCGCCTGCTGTTCGTCGTTCGGCAGCGGGCCGGGTCGTGGCACCGGCGCCAGCTGCGAGGCGGGCACGGCGACGCGCTCGACGTAGCCGCGCCGGTGCAGCGAACGTGCGGCGGTGCGCCAGTCGTCGAGCCCGGTGTCGAGTGCGTCCTCGTCGCGGTCGGCCTCGCGCAGCAGTTCGGCCAGGCGGCGCGGGCGGGTGCCGGCGCGCAGACCGGGCAGCGCGGTGGCGCCGGCCTCGGTCAGGCGCCAGGCCCAGGCGTGGGTGTCGGGCAGCGGTTCGCCGCGGCGCAGGGCGGCGGGCAGGGCGGTGGCCAGCACCTCGCCGAGCGGGGCATGGGTGTAGCGCACCAGCCAGCGCAGCGAGGCCAGCAGTTCGCCGTGGAGCAGGGGCTGGTCGTCGAGCAGGTCGAGGATCGGGCGCAGCTCCGGCGAGTCCGGCGCCGGCGGCCCGGCCGAGGCGACCACGCCGACCAGTTCGCGCGGCCCGAACGGCACCCGCACGCGCCGGCCGACGGCGTCCTCCGGCATCGCCGTGCCGGCCGGGGAGGCATAGTCGAACAGCCGCGGCAGCGGCAGCGGCAGGGCAACCTGGAAGACGTTGGAGGCGGGCTCGGACACCGCCGAAGTCTAGCGACTGCCCGTGGCCGATCGGGCGTTCCGGCCGCTGGCGAACGGGACTGCCCGACTTGCACGCCAGACTTGTCCGCCGGTGGACGTTCCGCTTGCAAGTCGATGGCGGACAAGGGTTTTCCCCTTATCCACAATTTTTGTGGATAAGTCTGTGCATGGGCGCGAAAGCCGCATGTTTTTGGCCTGCCTGTCTGCTTCGGGGGCCGGGTTGGCGAAAAAAGCGCCAATGACCTCTTTCCACGAAAAATCAAACACTTGGCCGTGAAACAAAGCTTTCACATTGGCGCGGATGGCTTCACAGGCGCGGCATGTGACGGTTCCGCGACGCATGTGCACAACGTACGCCCGCAAAAGCCGGTGTGGATCAACGAATGAGACGCTCGTCAAGCCCCCGGCGCCCCTGAGCGCACACGTATCATGGCGCGCATCGGGCCGCCCCCTGCCCGGAAGCGATGGCGTTTCCCCTTGAACGATCCCGCCGCGGCGACGGCCGCCCTGAATGCCTTCCTGCGCGGTGTCGAGCGTCGCGGGGTGGTCTTCGCGCAGTGGCAGGGCGGGGACGCGGACAGGGGCGACATGGCCCTGGCGGCCACCCTGAGAGGATTCCGCGAAGTCGCGGGGGGCGTGCCGTTCGCCGAATGGCCGCGCCGGTTCTGGGCGATGCTGCTGGCCTCGCCGCAGCTGCGGACCCCGGCGCATGCGGGCGACGATGACGGGGTGCCCGGGCATGTGGCCCGGCTAGGCAGCGGGCCGCGCGCGGCCCTGCTGCTGCGCCTGGTCGCTGGTCTGGCCGAGGCAGACGCCGCCGCGGTGCTCGGCATCGCGCGACCGACCTATCGACTGGCCCTGCAGCGTGCGCTGCCGCATCGCGATGACGGCAGCGCCGATCCCGAGGCCTGGCGCGCGCTGTCGGCGGCGGCGCAGCAGGCGGTGCGCGTGGTGCCCGCGTCGCGTCTGGAGCGGATCGCGATGCTGCGCGACGGCGTGCGCCCGCGGCCGCGGCCAATGGATGCGGGCCGTGCCGACCGCGAACCCGCGCGCCGGCGCTGGCTGTGGCCGGCGACCGTCGCTATCGCCGCGCTCACGGCGGCGGCGCTGGCCGCGACCTGGTGGTGGCCGGCGACGACCGCGACCGACGAGGCCGCCGCGCGCATCCGTGTCGACGAGCTGCCGCCTGCGCTGGTGCCGGCCGCGCGCTTCGATCCGGCAACCTCGCTGGAGACCCATCGCGACCTCGACCTGCTGATCGCGCAGGTGACCGGCGCCTTCGATGACGACGCCGATCCCGCGTTCGAGGCCTGGCTCGCGGTCACGCTGGCGCAGGAGGACACCGCGCCGGCGGTGCCTGCCGAACCGTCCGATACCTCCGACGCCGATGAGGCGTCGCCGGAGCAGTTCGATGCGCCGCGCTGAGCACCTTCTCCAGTTGGCGTGCGTCTGCGCCCTGCTGCTGGTGACGACGATCGCGTCGGCGCAGCCGGTGGACGCCGGCGTGCGCACACTGGCGTCGCTGTCGACGGAGGAGCGCGCGGCACTGCAGCGTCGGCTGGAAGCCTGGGAGGCGCTGCCCGAGTCGATGCGGCGCGATCGCCGCGAAGCCTGGCAGGCCTGGCGCGCGCTGCCCGCGGACGAACGCGCCCGCATGCGTGCCGCGCGCGATGCCTTCCTGTCGCTGCCGATCGCCGAACAGCAGGCGCTGCGCGCCCGCTTCGACGCACTCGACGCTGGCATCCGCCGCGGCTGGCTGCTCGGCCCGACGCTCGGCGGCGACTGGCCGCAGCTGCACGCCCTGTTCGCGCAGGTGCCGGCGGACGAGCGCGAGGCCCTGCTCGCCGCGCTGCGCACGCTGCCGCCGCAGGCGCGCGACGACCTCGGCGTCCTCGCCCAGCGCACGCCGCCGCAGGACCGCGACGCACTGCGCCGCGAGCTGCTGGCGCAGGCGCCGGACCAGCGCGCCGGATGGCTGCGACGAAGGGTGGCGCCCTGAGGGGTGTCGGCTTGGCGGAAAGACACCAGCAAGTAGGGCGGGTCTTGACCCGCCACCCGTGCCTTGGGTGATCGTGATGTGAACGATGGCGGGTCAAGACCCGCCCTACTTGCTGCCGTCAAAGCCCTCCCCTTCAAGGGGAGGGAGAAGACCGGAGCCGCCCCGGGCTACGCCGAAGGGCGTGACGACACCGGCCGCAGCACCCGCCGCGTTGCGCGGAAGCGATCACCGAAGCGCGCCACGCCGTCGGCGCGCATGCGCGCGGCGTGTTCCCGCAGGTAGGCATCCAGCGCGGCGGCGTCGCGCAGCACGTAGTGCACGCACAGATGCAGGCCGCCGTCCCCGGCCGCGCCCTCGACCACCTCGAACACGCACGCGGAGACAAAACCCGGCAACGCCAGCATCCCGCGCACGTGCGCGTCCAGCCAGGCGCGGTACTCGCCGGCGATGGCGGCGTCAACGTCGAGGTTGACCTCGTAGACCAGCTCGTCGTGCGTGCCGGCCGCCATCACATCCACACCAGTCCGGCGATCGCGGTGAACGCGGCGCCGAACGACAGCAGCACCATGTAGCACCAGCCGAGCACGCTGTACTTGAGCAGGGTCATCGGCCAGCCCTGGGCGTACACGCGCTTCTGCATCAGCAGCAGGTACAGCGGCATCCAGATCCAGATCGCGGCCTCGAGCAGGTGGAACACCACGGCCAGCGCGCCACCGTCCGGTGCCAGCCAGTGCGTGAGCGCCATCAGCACGAACAGCAGCAGCACCGCCAGGCACAGGAAGGCGTGGCTGTGCAGGGCGACGATCAGGTGTTCCATGTACAGCCGGCGCTTGAACAGGTACAGCACCTTCAGCATCAGCGCGAACAGCGGCAGCAGCACGAACAGCGTCGACGGCACCGCGCCGAGCATCGCGTCCTTGAACAGGTCCGGATCCTCCCGCAGGCGCGGGATGTTCTTCTGCACGCGCAGCGCCTGCTCGTTGAGCCAGTCGTTGGCGAAGCCTGGCAGCCAGTTGATCGCGATCGGGTTCTTCTCGGCGTCCCAGTCGCCGTCGCCGAAGCTCAGCCGGGTGACGTTCGGGGGCGGCGGCGGCTGGCCGGTCTGTTCGGCTTCGCGCAGGCGGCGGATGCGGTCGTCGGCCTGCGCGCGCACAGCCTCCTCGCCGGCCTGCAGCCCGGCCAAGCCTCCGCGCATGCCGGCGACGCCGGGGTTGTTCTCGGCCTCGGCGACCTTTGCCTGGGCTTCGAGTTCCGCGCGCGAGGTGGCGATGCCGACCAGCGCCTTGTCGCGCGCCTGCTCGACGGCTTCCACGGTCAACGCGGTTTCGATGTCGTTGTCGCCACCGAAGTTGACGCCGCCGTCCTCGCCGAAGCTGACGGTCAGCGTGCCGACGAAGAAGGTCAGCACCGCGAGGAAGAAGAACAGCCGGAACGGGCTGACGTAGCGGACGCGATGCCCGGCGAGGTATTCGGTGGTCAGGTAGCCGGGCTTGAGCAGCAGCGGCACGACCGTGCGCGGCAGGCGGCCGTCCCATTCGAACACGCTGTCGAGGAAATCACCGACCAGGCTGGAGAAGTGCCGCACCAGCCCCTTCACCGGCTGGCCGCAGGCGTAGCAGTGGTCGCCCAGCAGCGGCGTGCCGCAGTTGGCGCAGTCGCCGCGGGTGCCGGCCGCGACGGGTACGGGCGCCGGGCTTGCCGGCGTTTCGGCGGGTGCTGTCATCGGCGTCCCCGTGGAGTACGGGTAAGATACCGGCCCCCGCCGACCCGGCGCCAGCGCGCGACACTGGATCGCTGCCGGCCGCAGTCGCGCCCTGGTCCACCATGCCTGCGTCCATCGCGCCCGTCCGTTTCCGCGGCGAAGTGCGCACCACCGCCGTACTCGCCGCGCCGCTGGTCGCCGGCCACCTCGCCACCGGCCTGATCGGCTTCGTCGACAACGTGATCGCCGGCCGTCACGGCACCGCGACCCTGGCCGGCGTCGCGGTCGGCACGGCGATGTTCTGGCTGCCGATGATGGTGCCGATGGGCACGCTGATGGCGCTGCCGCCGTCGGTGTCGCAGCTCGACGGCGCCGGCCGCCGGGCCGAGGTCGGGCCGCTGTTCCGGCAGGCGCTGTGGCTGTCGCTGATGCTCGGCGCACTGCTGTTCGTGCTGCTCACCCTGGGCGAATACGCGCTCAAGCCGATGGGCATCGCGCCCGAGGTGCGCCCGGCCGCGGCCGCGTTCCTGCACGGCATCCGCTGGGGCATCCCGGCGCTGACGCTGTACTTCTGCATGCGCTACCTGTGCGACGGCCTGCACTGGACGCTGCCGACGATGGTCTTCGGCTTCGGCGGCCTGCTGGTGCTGCTGCCGCTGGGCTATGCGATGACCTTCGGCGCCTTCGGGCTGCCGGAAATGGGCGCCGGCGGGCTCGGCCTGGCCTCGGCGATCATGATGTGGATGCAGGCGCTGGGCTTCCTGGTCTACCTGGCGCGGGCGCGGCGGTTCGACTCGCTGCGGCTGTTCGAGCGCTTCGACCCGCCGCGCTGGCGCGAGATCGCCGGCCTGCTCAGGACCGGCCTGCCGATCGGCGTGACCGTGGCGATGGAGGGCGGGCTGTTCGTGGTGACGGCGCTGCTGATCGGCCGCATCGGCGGCTTCGAGGTGGCCGCGCACCAGATCGCGATCAACGTCGCCAGCCTGTGCTTCATGATCCCGTTCGGCGTGGCCGAGGCGACCACGGTGCGGGTCGGCCACGCGGTCGGCGCCGGGCGCGGTTCCCATGGCGTGCGCCGCGCCGCGCTGGCCGGACTGGTGCTGGTGCTGGCGACCCAGGCGCTGTCGGCGACCGTGCTGCTGGGCTGGCACGACGCCATCGCCGGCATCTACACCCGCGACGCGGCGGTGGCGGCGCTGGCCGGCACCCTGCTGCTGTACGCGGCGGCCTTCCAGTTCCCCGACGGCGTGCAGGTGCTCTCGGCCGGCGCGCTGCGCGGGCTGCGGGATACCCGGGTGCCGATGTTCATCGCCGCCTTCGCCTACTGGGGCGTGGGCATGCCGCTGGGTGCCGGGCTCGGGCTGGGCCTGGGCTGGGGCCCGCCCGGGATGTGGCTGGGGCTGATCGCCGGCCTGCTGGTGGCGGCGGTGCTGATGGGCGGACGCTTCCTGCGCAGCAGCCGGCCCGAAGCCCTGCCGCAGAGCCTGCCGCTGGCGCGGGTGACCAAAGGCGCATGAAAACGCCGCGATTGCCCGCTACTCTGGACATCCGGAACAGGGAGTTTTTACCCCAATGAGTGAAACCAGCACACGCGGCCCCCTGCTGCGCGCCATCGTCGGCGTCTGGGACGGCATGAACTTTGTCCGCAGGCTGATCCTCAACCTGCTGTTCTTCTTCCTGCTGCTGGTGCTGCTGCTGGCGCTGGCCGGCGGCAAGCGCGGCCTGGTGCCGCTGGAGTCGCGCACCACCCTGGTGATCGCGCCCGAGGCGCAGCTGGTCGAGCAGTACACCTCCGACCCGATCAGCCGCTCGTTCCAGTCCAGCCTCGGCCAGGGACCGGAGGAAGTGCAGCTGCGCGACGTGCTCAAGGTGCTGGCGTCGGCCAAGGACGACGACAGGATCGAGCGCGTGCTGCTGCGCGTGGACCGGATGGACTTCACCGGCTTCGCCGCGATCCGCGAGATCGGCGTCGCCATCCAGGAACTGCGCGAATCGGGCAAGCAGGTGGTCGCGTTCGGCGAGCGCTTCAGTCAGGGCCAGTACCTGCTCGCGGCGCAGGCCGACGAGATCTACCTCGACCCGCAGGGCGAGGTGATGCTGCTCGGCCTGACCGGTTACCGCCAGTTCTACCGCGAGGGCCTGCAGGACAAGCTCGGCATCGACATTCACCTGTTCAAGGTCGGCGAGTACAAGTCCGCGGCCGAGCCCTTCATCCGCGACGACGCCTCGCCCGAGTCGAAGGAAGCCGACCTGTACTGGCGTGGCGACGTGTGGCAGCGCTACCTGGCCGACGTCGCGCGCCTGCGCAAGACCACGCCCGAAGCCCTGGCCGCGAGCATCGACGCGCTGCCCGAGGGCGTGGCCGCGGTCGGTGGCGACACCGCGCAGCTGGCGCTGGACCAGAAGCTGATCGACGGCCTCAAGACCCAGGAAGAAGTGGAGAACCTGCTGGTCGAACGCGGCGAAGCCGACGAGGATGCGGACGGCGGCTTCCGCCAGGTCGCCTTCTTCGACTACCTGCGCCATGCCGAAGGCCCGCCGACCGCGGCCGACCCGCGGCCGCAGGTGGCGGTGATCGTGGCCGAGGGCAACATCGTCGAAGGCCGGCAGCCGCCGGGCACGATCGGCGGCGAATCGACCGCGGCCCTGCTGCGCGAGGCGCGCGACGACGAGGACGTCAAGGCGGTGGTGCTGCGGGTGAACTCCGGCGGCGGTTCGGCCTTCGCCTCGGAGATCATCCGCCGCGAGATGGTCGCGCTCAAGCAGGCGGAAAAGCCGGTGGTGGTGTCGTTCGGCGACGTCGCCGCGTCCGGCGGCTACTGGATCAGCATGGACGCCGACCGCATCTACGCAGACCCGTCGACGATCACCGGCTCGATCGGCATCTTCGGCCTGGTGCCGACCTTCCCGCGCACGCTGGAAAAGATCGGCGTGCACACCGACGGCGTCGCCACCACGCGCATGGCCGGCGCCTTCGACCTCAGCCGGCCGCTGGCGCCGGAGGCCGGGCAGGTGATCCAGGCCTACATCGACAAGGGCTACCGCGACTTCATCAGCCGCGTCGCGCAGGGCCGCAAGCGCACGCCTGAGCAGGTCGACGAAGTCGCGCGCGGCCGCGTGTGGACCGGCGAGCAGGCGAAGGCGCGCGGACTGGTGGACGAGTTCGGCGGCCTGCCGGCGGCGATCGCCGACGCCGCCGCGCGCGCCAAGCTGGGCGATGCGGACGCGTGGCGCACGCGCTACATCGAGCGTCAGGCGACGCCGTTCGAGCGCTGGTTCACCGGCTTCATCGAAGGCCGCATCGGCCAGGCGTGGCTCAAGGACACCGACCTGGCGCAGACGATGCTGGCGCGCGCCGCGCCGCAGGCCGGACGCGACCTGCGCATGCTCGAACAGGTGCTCAAGGCCGACGGCGCACCGGTGAAGGTGCTCGCGCACTGCTTCTGCGGACTTTGACGGGCTGCCCGCTCCTGCGTCTGTAGGAGCGGGCCATGCCCGCGACCGGGGTGGCGCGGCTGCCTCCACTCAGCCTGCCTCCGCGAGCGTGCGCACGGCGCGCTCGTGGGGCTATGCTGGCCGGCATCGCCCCACGGAACGCGACATGGATCCGCATCGCTGGCGCCTCGACGGACAACTCGCGCTGGTCACCGGCGGCAGCGCCGGCATCGGCCGCGCGATCGCGCGCGAACTGCTCGGCTTCGGCGCCACCGTGCTGATCGTTGCCCGCAACGGCGACGCATTGGAGGACGCGCGCGACGAGCTGGCCGAAGAGTTTCCCGACGGCGACATCCGCGCCTTCATCGGTGACGTCGTCGACGACGAGCAGCGCCGCGAGGTGCTGGACTGGGTCGAGGACCAGGGCGAGGGCCTGAACATCCTGGTCAACAACGCCGGCGGCAACCTCACCCGCGGCGCCAACGACTACAGCGAAGACGAGTGGCGCGAGATCTTCGAGGTCAACGTGTTCAGCGCCTTCGAACTGTCGCGTTACGCCTATCCGCTGCTCACCCGGCACGCGGCCTCGAGCATCGTCAACGTCGGCAGCGTGTCCGGCCTGACCCACGTGCGAAGCGGCGCACCCTACGGCATGAGCAAGGCCGCGCTGCACCAGATGACGCGCAACCTTGCCGTCGAATGGGCCGAGGACGGCGTGCGCGTGAATGCGGTGGCACCGTGGTACATCCGCACCCGCCGCACCTCGGAACAGCTCGCCGACCCGGACTACCTCGACGAAGTCCTCCTGCGCACCCCGATGGGCCGCGTCGGCGAGCCCGAGGAAGTCGCCGCCGCGGTCGCCTTCCTGTGCCTGCCGGCGGCGGGCTATGTCACCGGCGAATGCATCGCGGTCGACGGCGGCTTCCTGCGCTACGGGTTCTGACGCCGCGGCGAAGCGATCCGCGGCCCCGTGCTTCGCTCAGCCGTTCGTCGGCAGCGATCGCCGGCGTGTCCCCGGTCGCGCCGGCGCGCCGTTGTCTCCGGTCAGGAACGGCGCTGCGCGCGGGCGTCGACACCGCTCCATCTCCAGGGGGACTCGCCCACGACGCGCGTCGCCGGGAGGCGCCATGTCCAGAATCAATCGGGACTTCTTCTTCCAGCAGGTCCGGGGCGTGCTGTTCGAGGGCCGCCTGCGCCAGGGCCAGGTCGAGGGCTTGTCGACGATCCTCGACTACTGGGGCGCGAAGCTGGCCACCAGGGACGACCGTTGGCTCGCCTACGCGCTCGCCACCACCCACCACGAGACCGATCGCAAGATGCAGCCGATCCTCGAGTACGGTTCGAACGCATACAAACGCCGCATGTACGACGTGGCCGGCAGCAATCCCTCGCGCGCCGCGCGCAACGGCAATACCAGCGAGGGTGACGGCGTGCGCTATGCCGGCCGTGGCTACGTGCAGCTGACCTGGAAGAACAACTACCGGCGCGCCGGGCAGGCGATCGGGCGCGACCTGGTGGATGCGCCGGACGACGCGATGCTTCCCGAGGTGGCAGTCGAGATCATGTTCCGCGGCATGGTTGCCGGCTGGTTCACCGGTCGCAGGCTCGCCGACTACTTCACTCCCACGACGGGCGACTGGCGCAACGCGCGCAGGATCATCAACGGACTGGACAAGGCCGACCTGATCAATGGCCACGCGCAGAAGTACTACAGCGCGTTGAGCTACACGACATAGGGCGCCGCCGCTTCATGCCATGCATGACGTAGGAGCGGGCCATGCCCGCGGCCGGGTTCACCGACGCCGATGCGGCGGGTCGCGGGCATGGCCCGTTCCTACGTTCGTACTTTCGATATCGAGTGGGGATCAGGGCGACATCGCGCAAGTCGAATCGACCAGGATCCTCGTGATCCGCGCGAACTCGTCCTGCAGCGCCGGCTTGTCGGCGCCGCGCGCGTGGCGCCAGCTCGATTCGACCTCGCGCTGGCGGCGCTTCCAGCCGCTGCAGGCGGCGTTGTCGCCGATGCGTGCGCAGAGGTCGTACTTGTTCTCGCAGGCCTGGCCGACGCCGCCGGTGTCCAGGCGCACGCAGCGCGGCTTGGGCGCGGGGTCCTCGCTGACGTAGCTGTCGTTGTCCCAGGTCTCGCACTGGTAGATCGGCGGCGGCGGCAGGCGGTCGGCATCGGCGAGCCGGGAGGCGCGGGGCAGGTCGGGACGCTCGGTGCGGATCTCTTCGTCGGCCGGACCCGCGGCCTTGACGAAGTTCGACAGCGGCGGTGGCGTGTACGCCGGTTCTGCTGCCGGCGTCGGCGCGACGGACGCCGGCGGTGGTCGCGACGGCAGCGCTTCGACCCTGCGGATCTCCTGCTTCGAACCGGCCGGGCAGGGCTGGCCGTTCTGGATCGTCACTTCGCCGCTGGCGGCGGTGCAGCGGTAGATCGTGCTGGCGTCCTGTGCGCGGGCTGGCGGCGCGGCCGGCGGGAACACGAGCGCCAGCGCGAGCAGGACGATCAGGCGCCGCATCAGTAATTGCCGCAGTCGGCGGCGAGGCGCGCGTTGATGCCGCGCTCCTCGGTGCGCAGCGTGTTGCGCTCGCGTTCCTGGGCATTGAAGAAGCGCTTGCGGATCGCGTCGCGGCGGTCGACCAGGCGTGCGCAGACCTCGCCCTGCGGCAGCGCGTGGCAGGTGTCGCGTATCCAGGTACCCGCGCCGCCGTAGCCGCCGTAGCCGGGGCGATGCGGGCGGTCCGGCCGGACGGGGCCGGCGGCCGGCGGCGTGGGACGCGGCGTGGACGCGCCGACGTAGCCGCCAAGCGGACGATTGGCGATGTACTCGTTCAATGCGCCGGTCGCGGCGTTGTCGGACGGCCGCCCGCCGTGGCCGCCGCCGCGGTAGCCGAGCGTCCACAGCGGCACCCAGCGCGGATTGCCCTCGCCGTCGTCACTGGTGTAGCGCTCGCCGTCGGGCGTGGTGCATTCGTACATCGGCTGCGGCGTGCGCACGACGACGACCTGCGGCGATGGCGCGGGCGCGGGGACGCGTGTGGCGGGCGGCGGCGTGGGCATCGGGACGCCATCCTTCGGCCGCTGCATTTCGCGCACCTGCTCCTGCGCGCCGTCGGCGCAGGGCACGTCGCCGAGGGAGACGTGGCCGCTGGCGTCGACGCAGCGGTAGATCGTGACTGGTGCCGGATCCGCTGCGCTGCCGTCGCCCGCAAACGATGCGGACAGGCACAGGCACAGGCAGGCGGACAGGCGCGAGGACATGCGGCCATCTTGCCGCCGTCGGCGCGGCGGGGCAAAAACGGCGCGACTGCGCTCAGCCGGTGTTCAAGCGCGGGCGCGGGTCATACCCGTTCGCGATCAAAAAGCACAGTGGTAGGAGCGGGCCATGCCCGCGACCCGCGCAGGCCGGGCGCAGTCGCGCACCGGTCGCGCCCATGGGGCGCTCCTACACCCATTCCACATCCTTGATCGCAAGTTGGTATCAGGCCGCGTCGAGCGCCGACTGCAGCCCCGCGGTCTCGCGCAACATGCGTGCGATGCCGGCGGCGGCGTCGCGGCCTTCCTGCACCGCAGTGACCACCAGGTCGGCGCCGCGCACGCAGTCGCCGCCGGCGAACAGGCGCGGATGCGTGGTCTGGTACGGCAGCCGGTCCGGTCCGCCGACGGCAATGCGGCCGTTCGCCTGCGCCTGCACGCCCACGGCGGCCAGCCACGCTGGCGGCCTGGGCGAGAAGCCGAAGGCGATGATGACCACGTCGGCCTCGATCAGCGACTCGCTGCCGGCCACCGGCACCGCCGCTTGGCGGCCGTTGTCGTCGGGCTCGCCCAGTCGCGTCTCGACCGTGCGCACGCCGGTCAGCGCATCGTTGTCGCCCTCGATCGCCAGCGGCTGGCGATTGAACAGGAAGCGCACGCCTTCCTCTCGGGCGTTTGCGACCTCGCGCGCCGAGCCGGGCATGTTGGCCTCGTCGCGGCGATAGGCGCAGGTGACGCTGGCCGCGCCGAGGCGGATCGCCGAGCGCACGCAGTCCATGCCAGTGTCGCCGCCGCCGAGCACGACCACGCGCTTGCCGGACAGGTCGGGCAGGGCGAGCATGTCTTCCCAGCCGGCGATCGGCCGGCCCTGCGGCTCGCGGCCGGTGACGATGCGTCCGTTCTGCACCAGGAACGGCAGCGCTGGCAGCACGCCCGGCAGGTCCTGTCCCGGCAGGCCGCCGTCGGTGTAGCGGTAGGCGCCAAGGCCGAGGAACACCGCGTCGTAATCGGTGAGCAGGCTGCCGAGGCTGAGGTCGCGGCCGACCTCGACGCCGAGCTTGAAGCGCACGCCCATTTCCTCGAGCACCTCGCGCCGGGTGGCGACCACCGACTTGTCGAGCTTGAAGCTGGGGATGCCGAACTGCAGCAGGCCGCCGATCTGCTCGTAGCGGTCGTACACCGTCGCCGCGATGCCGGCGCGCACCAGGCGGTCGGCGCAGGCCAGGCCCGCGGGGCCAGCGCCGATCACCGCGACGCGCTTGCCGGTGGCGACGACCTTCGACAGGTCCGGGCGCCAGCCCTGCTCGAAGGCGGTGTCGACGATGTACTTCTCGACTGCGCCGATGGTCACCGCGCCGAACCCGGCGTCGAGCGTGCACGCGCCCTCGCACAGGCGGTCCTGCGGGCAGACGCGGCCGCACATCTCCGGCAGCGGGTTGGTCTCGTGGCACAGCGCCGCCGCTTCGAGGATGCGCCCTTCCTCCACCAGCGCCAGCCAGTTCGGGATGTAGTTGTGCACCGGGCACTTGGCTTCGCAGTACGGGTTGCCGCAGTCGAGGCAGCGCCCGGCCTGGTGCACGGCCTCGGCCTGGCCGAACTGGCCGTACA
>DAOMPM010000051.1:0-21272 GCA_035444805.1 Luteimonas sp.
CGCCTGAATTAAGCCGCGCCGCGAAGCGGCGTCGGCTTGAATGAATTGTTAGGGCGCAGGCTTTTTGAGTTGAGTTGGCCAAGCGCCCTGGCCGTTGCCACCCTTGAAGAATACCCGGCCATTTGACTGGATAGACGAAACGACAAACTCTTGCTCAAAAGATTGGAACTCCCCGGCATGCTCGAACTGGGTCACGCGGATCACACGATCGCCGGCTTGAAGGTTCAGCGACTTGATTGCACCTAGGTTGTTTGCGAGGAGAGCCTCGCCGATCTTGGCACTTGCGACACGCTTCGAATCCAGCGTCACGTCGTAGCCGAGCGACTCAGCAAATGCACGTTGGCGCTCGCTAGAAGGGCCGGCTGGCTCATAGCCGATAGCTGAGGCAACGCGATCAAGTAGGCGAGCCGCCGCCACGTCAAACGTGTCGGCGGATATGTCAATGCCGAGTACGGTTGCCAGATGCAGCTGATCTTGTGAGGGTTGAGATGCGGCCATGTCGCTCCTGCGCCCTAACGCTCAAGTTAAGCCGAATTGCAGCGCGTAGCTGGCAACATGGCAAGCTCTTTCTGCCATGTTGACGGCGTAGCGATGCAATTTCGGCTTGAACGCAATGTTAGGCCCTGTCTAATTGAGCCGTTTAACTGCGGGAATAAAAAGCCAATAGCGGCCAATAGCTACAGATACGATTACAACAAAGACAGCAGCAGTAATTGTGTGCCATGACACAAACTTTAGTTCTCCAGCAAGACTCTCGAAGTTTGTTGGGAGCGTTACTAGATAGAGTCCCACTGGGAATGGAAATGCGGTTATAGAGCCAAGTACCGGAGTTAAAATCAGCAGCGAAACCAGTCCAAAGAGCAGCGACTTTATCCAGAGTCCCGTAGAGAGCGCTTTAATCACAAGCGCGAACACTGCTGCAACGCCAATCGCGATGATCCATATCATCATTAGCGCCAGTATCGCAAATATTAAGACGAGTGGATCCAAGGGCCTAACGCCTGAATTAAGCCGCGCCGCGAAGCGGCGTCGGCTTGAATGAATTGTTAGGCCTCAAGCAGTTCCAGCGAATCAACGATTGGAGCGAAGTACTCTGCTGAGGCTTGAGTATTTGTGCAGTCATAGTCATGGAAGGTCGCTCGCAGAACAAGATTCCTGGCCGCCAACTGCTTGCCTGAAATGCGGTAATTGCGTTCATTGCTAAATCCTTCCCAGTAGCCAAGTGCAGGATGCTGGTCGAGCACGGTTTGTTGGAGTACTTCCCAGTCTTCATCTTCTGGGAAAAAGGAGGAGAGTTCTGTCTTTTGGAAGGCACGAACAAGCTCGATGGGTGAGCGATTCTCCGATTCCGACATATTCCAGAGGGCGATGTAGAACCCCTTGTCACCTTCGGGAGACTCGAAATAGAGAGTTCCGTCTTCCTGTGCTTGATCAACCCAGTCGCTGGGGAATGCGACAGTCCAGTTGTCAGTTGTAATGCGATCAAAGTTCGTCATGAGGCCTAACGCCTAATAGACCCCTACCCGGGGTATAGCATCGACTATGCTTGCGGGCTGCCGGGTCGTCAATCAGCATATTCCCGCGCGTTTCAACGCCTTGGCGGGGTGGCAGTCTCGTCGTCTTGGCGCGATACTTGGAATATCCGGCAAGGAGGCCGTTGTTATGGAATATGACCACATGCACGCCGGTGTATCGGGAGAGGCGCCAGCGCCGACGACGCCGAGGCTGTTGGACGACGTTCGGGCGCGGATGCGGCTCAAACACTATAGTTTGCGGACCGAACAGGCGTACCTGTACTGGATTCGCCGGTATATCCGTGCCAATGGGCTGCGCCATCCGCGCACGCTTGATGGCAAGGTGGTCGAGACTTTCCTGACGCGCTTGGCCACCGACGACCATGTTGCACCCAGCACTCAGAACCAGGCGCTGTCCGCGATCCTGTTCCTGTATCGCGAGGTGCTGGCGCTCAAGCTGCCGTGGATGGAGGACGTGGTCCGCGCCAAGCGGGCGCCGCGTTTGCCGGTGGTGCTGTCGCGTGCGGAGGCCGAGCGCCTGCTCGAGCAGTTGGCCGGTCGCGACTGGCTGATGGCGGGCCTGCTGTACGGCAGCGGCCTGCGGCTGATGGAGTGCCTGCGCCTGCGGATCAAGGATGTCGATTTCGAGCGCAACGAGATCACCATCCGCAACGGCAAGGGCGGCAAGGACCGGCGCACGGTGCTGCCGTCGCGGCTGTCGCCCGCGCTGCGCCTGCAGGTCGACGTGGTTCGCGCGTTGCATGCCGAGGAGTTGTCGCGCGGGTTCGGGGAAGTCGCGCTGCCGCATGCTCTGGCGCGCAAGTATCCCGGGGCGGGGCGTTCGCTCGGTTGGCAGTACCTGTTCCCGGCATCGCGTCGCGGTGTCGATCCGCGCGACGGACGCACCAAGCGCCACCATCTCGACGAGAACGTGGTGCAGCGCCTGGTTCGCCGCGCCGCAACGCTCGCGGCGATCGACAAGCCGGTCACGCCGCACACGCTGCGGCACAGTTTCGCCACGCACCTGCTCGAGGCCGGCGCCGACATCCGCACGATCCAGGAGCTGCTCGGGCACAAGGACGTCAGCACCACGCAGATCTACACCCACGTGCTCAATCGCGGTCCCGGCGGCGTGCTCAGTCCGCTCGATCGCTGACGGCCCTACCCCGCCGGCAGTGGCAGGCCACGGTAGGCCTTGACCGTGCGCAGCACGAAGCTGGAGTTGACGTCGGCCACGCGCGCGTCGGCGAGCAGTTTGTCGAGCAGGAAGCGGGAGAAGTGTTCGAGGTCGGAGACGGCGACGTGCAGCAGGTAGTCCATGTCGCCGGTGAGGGCGTGGCAGGTGACGATTTCGGGCCAGGCGTTGACGCGTTGCGCGAAGGTGGCCAGCGATTCGGCGTCATGTTTCGCCAGCTGGACGCGGACGAAGGCCTGCAGGCCGAGGCCGAGGCGGTCGCCGTCGAGTTCGGCGCGGTAGCCGGCGATGACGCCCTCGCGCTCGAGCCGCTGCACGCGGCGCAGGCAGGCGGAGGCGGACAGGTGCACGCGTTCGGCCAGTTCGGCATTGGTCTGGCGGCCGGCGCGCTGGAGTTCGGCGAGCAGCAGGAGGTCGGTGCGGTCGAAGGCGATGGTGGCCATATGTTGCGCGGAGACGTTGTTTAAAGCACTGATCTTGCGCCACTCGACCTGATTGATGCAATTTCGCAAGCCCGTTGCGCGGATGGGGCGATATTCTGCAGGGATATACCCCCAGCCCGCCGCGCCGGCGGGCACCCCCCGGAGCGCCACCATGTCCACCCAGCCGCAGCCGCGCCGCGTCGAGAACCTGCACACCGACAAGGGCAAGGTGCCGGTCTACGCCACCGGCATCGTCGAGCAGCCCTGGGACGACTACAGCGCCGAGGACCACGCCACCTGGGCGACGCTGTTCGCACGCCAGCGCGAGATCCTCGTCGGCCGCGCCAGCGAGGCCTTCCTGCGCGCGCAGGACGCAATGGGCATGAGCCCGCACGCGATCCCGAAGTACGCCGAGCTCAACGCGGTGCTGGGCGAGGCCACCGGCTGGCAGCTGATCGGGGTCGAGGGCCTGCTGCCGGAGCTCGACTTCTTCGACCACCTCGCCAACCGCCGCTTCCCGGTGACCTGGTGGATCCGCACGCCGGCGCAGATCGACTACATCGAGGAACCCGACCTGTTCCACGACCTGTTCGGCCACGTGCCGCTGTTGATGGACCCGGTGTTCGCCGACTACATGCAGGCCTACGGCCGCGGCGGAGTGAAGGCGCACGCGATCGGCGCCGATGCGCTGCAGAACCTCACCCGCCTGTACTGGTACACGGTCGAGTTCGGCCTGATCCGCGAGACCGGCGGGCTGCGCATCTACGGCAGCGGCATCGTCTCGTCGAAGGGCGAGTCGATCCATTCGCTCGAGAGCGCCGCGCCCAACCGCATCGGCTTCGACCTGGAGCGGATCATGCGCACGCGCTACCGCATAGACACCTTCCAGAAGAGCTACTTCGTGATCGACAGCTTCGAGCAGCTGATCGAGGCGACGCGCCCGGACTTCACCCCGATCTACGCACGGCTGGCGGCGCAGGAGTCGATTCCCGCCGGCACGGTGCTCGACACCGATGTCGTCCACCACCGCGGCAGCGGCGAAGGCTGGAGCAGCGACGGCGACGTCTGAGCGCATGCGCGCCCCGCCGGTGGGAGCGCCTTCAGACGCGATGCTCGTCCGCAGATTCCAGCAACGTGGCGGCAGGCATCGCGCCTGAAGGCGCTCCCACGGGTCGCTGCCGGGGAATGTTCCGTCCGCAACGAAGGCGGGCCGTTGCCACGAAAATGCTAAAATCGCGCGGTTTTCGCCGCGCGTCGGCGAACCGCCCTCCCCCACTTCCCGACGACTGCCGCCGTGTCCTTCTTCGCCAATGTAGAGCTTGTCCCCGGTGATCCCATTCTCGGCCTGACCGAGGCCTACAACGCCGACGCCCGCACCACCAAGGTCAATCTCGGTGTCGGCATCTACTACGACGAGGACGGGCGGATCCCGGTGCTGCGCGCCGTGCAGCAGGTCGAGCGCGCGCTGGCCGAGGCCAGCAAGCCGCGCGGCTACCTGCCGATCGACGGCATGCCCGACTACACCCGGGCCACCCGCGCGCTGCTGTTCGGGCAGGATTCGCCGCTGATCGGCGAGGGCCGCGCCGCGACCACGCAGACCGTCGGCGGCAGCGGTGCGCTGCGCGTGGCGGCGGAGCTGCTGAAGAAGACGCTGCCGGCCGCGCGCATTGCGATCAGCAACCCGAGCTGGGAGAACCATCGTGCGGTGTTCGGCGCGGTCGGCTTCGAGGTCATCGACTACACCTACTTCGATGCCGCCACGCACGGGCTCGACTTCGACGGCATGCTTGCCGACCTGCGCAAGCTCGAGGCCGGCACCGTGGTGCTGCTGCACGCCTGCTGCCACAACCCGACCGGCGCCGACCTGACGCCGGCGCAGTGGGAGCAGGTGATCGCGCTGCTGCACGAGCGCCGGCTGTTTCCCTTCATCGACATGGCCTACCAGGGCTTCGACCGCGGCATCAGCGAGGACGCGCTGGCGGTGCGCCTGCTGGCCGCATCACCGATCCGCAACTTTGTCGTCGCCAGCTCGTACTCGAAGTCGTTCTCGCTCTACGGCGAGCGCGTCGGCGCGCTGACCGTGGTCAGCGACAGCGCCGACGAGAGCCGGCGCGTGCAGTCGCAGGTCAAGCGCCTGATCCGCGCCAACTACTCCAGCCCCTCCACGCACGGCGCGGCGCTGGTCGCCGGCGTGCTCAACGATCCGGCGCTGCGCGCGCAGTGGGAAGCGGAGCTGGGGGAAATGCGCGAGCGCATCCACGCCCTGCGCGCGGGCCTGGTCGAACGCCTCGCCGCGCACGGCGCGCCGCAGTACGGTTTCATCCAGCACCAGGCCGGCATGTTTTCGTACTCGGGCCTGTCGCGGGCGCAGGTGGACCGCCTGCGTGACGAGTTCGGCATCTACGCCGTCGGCACCGGCCGCATCTGCGTGGCGGCGCTGAGCCTGAAGACCCTCGACTACGTCGCCGGCGCGATCGCGGCGGTCAGCTGAGGCGGCCGTGGTCGGCAACGCGCATCGGCGAATGAAGCTCCGGACGCCACTGTCTCGCGCCCTGGCGGTGCTGTGCGCAGTGCTCGCGGCGCCAGCCGCTGCCGACGAACGCCTCGCCGCGGCGACCCTGGACCGCATCGAAGTCAGGGCCGCGCGCCTGCAGGCGGTGCCGGCCTTCGACCTGCCCGCGTCGATCAGCGTGATCGACCTCGACGGCAGCGCCGCGCAGCCAGGCGTGTCCGTATCCGAGGCGCTGTCCGGCGTGCCCGGGCTGGCGGCGCGCGAGCGGCAGAACTTCGCGCAGGACACCCAGCTGTCGATCCGCGGCTTCGGCGCGCGCTCGAGCTTCGGCGTGCGCGGCCTGCGCCTGTATGCCGACGGCATCCCGGCGACCATGCCCGACGGCCAGGGCCAGGTCTCGCACTTCAGCCTCGCCGGCGGCGAGCGCATCGAGGTGCTGCGCGGGCCGTTCTCGGCGCTGCACGGCAATTCCTCCGGCGGCGTGGTCCTGATCGAGAGCGCCGAGGGCGAGGCGCCGGCGCGCGGGCACCTGCAGGCCAGCCTCGGTCGCGACGACAGCCGCGTGCTCTCGGCCAGCGTGCGCGGCGCCGGTGCTGCATTCGGCTATGCGCTGGCGGCCAGCCGCTTCGACACCGACGGCTGGCGCGAGCACGGCGCCGCGCGGCGCAGCTCGTTCAATGCGAAGCTGCATGCCGACCTGTCCGGCGGTGGTCGCGTGCAGCTGGTGGCCAACCATTTCGATGCGCCCGACGCGCAGGATCCGCTCGGCCTGAGCTGGGCGCAGGTGCAGGAGAATCCCCGGCAGGCGACGTCGGTCGCAACCGTCTTCAGCACCCGCAAGTCGGCGCGGCAGGATCAGCTCGGCCTGCGCTACGAACAGCCCTTCGGCAATGGCCATGCGCTCGAGGCCACCGCCTACGGCGGCCGCCGCGACATCGAGCAGGTCCTGTCCGTGCCCGTCGCCGCGCAGGCGAACCCGCTGCACTCCGGCGGCGTGATCGACCTCGACAACGACTACGGCGGCCTCGACCTGCGCTGGCGCTGGCGAGGCTCGCTGGCCGGGCGCACGCTCGAGGTCGCCGCCGGCGCCAACGCCGACCGCCAGCGCCAGCACCGCCGCGGCTTCGAGAACTTCGTCGGCAGCTCGCTCGGCGTGCGCGGCGCGCTGCGGCGCGACGAACGCAATCGCGTCGACAACGTCGACCAGTATGCGCAGGCCTGGTGGCAGTTCGCCGAGCGCTGGTCGCTGCTCGCCGGCGCGCGCCACAGCCAGCTGCGCTTCCGCTCGGCCGATCATTACGTCACCGCGGCCAATCCCGACGACAGCGGCCGCGTCGACTACTCGGACACCACGCCGGTGCTCGGCCTGGTGTTCGCGCCGCGCGAACACTGGCGCCTGTACGCCTCGGCCGGGCGCGGCTTCGAGACGCCGACCTTCAACGAGCTGGGTTACCGCGCCGACGGCGGCGCCGGTCTCGCCTTCGACCTGGTGCCGGCGACCAGCCGCAACCTCGAGCTGGGTGCGAAGTGGCGCAGCCGCGCTGGCGCAAGCGTCGAGGCCGCGCTGTTCCGCGCCGACACCGACGACGAACTCGCGGTCGCGCGCAACGTCGGCGGCCGCAGCAGCTATCGCAACGCCGGTCGCGCGCGACGCGCCGGTGCGGAGCTGTCGGCGCAGCTGCCGCTGGGCGAGGCCTGGTCGCTGGCGCTGGCCTGGACCTGGCTCGACGCGCAGTTCCGCGACAGCTTCCCGATCTGCACCGGCGCCGGCTGCACCGACCCTTCCGTGCTGGTGCCGGCCGGCGCGCGCATCCCGGGCACGGCGCGGCAACAAGGTTTCGTGCGCCTGCAGTGGCAGCCGCGCGACTGGTCGTTCGCGCTGGAGGCCAGCGGCAGCGATGCGATCGTGGTCAACGACATCGGCAGCGAACGCGCGCCCGGGCACGTCGTCGCCAGCATCGAGGCCGCGCGCAGCTGGCGCCTCACGCAGGGCACGCTGCGTGCCTTCGCCCGCGTCGACAACCTGTTCGACCGCGGCTGGATCGGTTCGGTGATCGTCAACGAGGGCAACGGCCGCTATTACGAACCCGGTCCCGGGCGCGGCCTGCTGCTGGGGCTGCGCTGGCAGTGGCAGGCGCCCGGCAACCGATGACGCGCACACAGCGCGCTGACGATCGCGGCCGCCGCTAGAATCGGGCGATGGACGCGCCCGCCGATTTCATCGAGGTCTACCCCGCCGCGCTCGATCCGCAGGCCTGTGCCGCGATCGTTGCGCGCCTGCGCGCGAGCGATGCGCTGCGGCCTGGCGAGGTCGGCGGTGGCGTGTATCCGGAACTCAAGCGCAGCCGCGACCTGGCGATCAGCGAGCGCACCGACTGGGCCGACGTCGCGCAGGCGCTCAACGTCGCGGTCTACGGCGGCCTGCTCGCCTACCTGCGCACTTACCCGCAGGCGCTGGTTGCGCCGCTGATGCTGCAGCAGCCGGGCGACGACGGCGGCCTGCGCCGGCTGTCGGCGAACGACGTCGCCACCTGCGACGACAAGGCGCTGGGCCAGCTGGCGATGGCCTGCCTGCGCCCCGGTGCGATCAACCTGCAGTGGTATCGCGCCGGCGAAGGCGGCTATCCCTACTGGCACTGCGAGCTGTATCCGCGCGCCGCTGACGGCGAGACCCTGCATCGCCACCTGCTGTGGACGCTCTACCTCAACGATGGTTTCGCCGCCGGCGAGACCGAGTTCCTGTTCCAGCAGCGCAAGGTCGCGCCGCGCACCGGCGACCTGCTGATCGCGCCGACCGCGTTCACGCATACGCACCGCGGCAACCGCCCCGAGGGCGGCGACAAGTTCATCGCCACCAGCTGGATCCTGTTCCAGCGGGCGGAGACGCTGTACGCGGCGAAGGGCTGAGGGCTGGGGGCTGATAGGTTGGGGTGAGCCTGCGAACCCCAACACCCGGATCGGCTTGCGGTATGTGTGTTGGGGTTCGCAGGCTCACCCCAACCTATGCCCTGACTCACTTGCTCACTTGCTTACTCACTCACTTCCTCACATGCCGCCGGCCACCCGCGGCTCATTGAGCACCAGCCAGTACAGGCCGATCTGCTTGACCACGCCGACAAACTGTTCGAAGTCCACCGGCTTGCGGATGTAGCTGTTCACGCCCAGTGCGTAGGTCGCCTCGACGTCGAAGGGTTCGTCGCTGGTGGTCAGCACCACCACCGGCAGCGCGCGGGTGCGGGCGTCGCCGCGGATCGCTTGCAGCACTTCGCGGCCGTCGAGCTTGGGCAGGTTGAGGTCGAGCAGCACGATCGCCGGCAGCTGCGCCGGGTCGCGTCCGGCGTGGGCGCCGCGTGCGAACAGGTAGTCGAGCGCCTCGGCGCCGTCGCGCAGCACCACCAGGTTGCGGTCGATGCCGGCCTGCGCGAAGGCGATGCGGGTCAGCTCGGCGTCGTCCGGGTTGTCCTCGATCAGCAGGATGTCGCTGTGGTCCATGATGCTCCGCTCAGGCCGCGTCGCCGCCGGCGGCCGGCAGCTCGATGTGGAAAGTGCTGCCCTCGCCGGGCCGCGAACTCGCCCACAGGCGGCCGCCGTGGCGTTCGGCGATCCGCGTCGCGATCGCGAGGCCGAGTCCGCTGCCGCCGCCCTGGTCGGCGCCGTGCAGGCGCTGGAACGGCAGGAACAGCTTGTCAGCATAGCGCATGTCGAAACCGCAGCCGTGGTCGTGGACCGCGAGCCGCAGCCGGTCGCCGTCGACTTCGCCTTCGATGCGGATCTCCACCCGCTCACGGTCGGCGGAAAACTTCCATGCGTTGTCGAGCAGCTTGTGCAGCAGGCTCTTGATCCAGTGTTCGTCCCCGCGCGCGTACAGGCCCTCGGGCACGAGCACCACCGCCTCGCGCGCCGGGTCGGCGTCGCGCAGTTCGGACGCGACCCAGTCGCCGAGCAGGCCGATGTCCACGATCTCGTCGCGCAGCGGCTGGTGGGCGGCGCGGGACAGCTCCAGCAGGGCATCGATCAAGGCCTCGGCGCGCGCCGCGGCGGCGTGGATGCGGGCGAGGTCGGCGCGGCCCTCGTCGTCGAGCGAGGCCGATTCGTCGAGTCTTGCGGCGAAGCCTGCGATGCTGCGCAGCGGCGCGCGCAGGTCGTGCGACAGGCCGAAGGCGAGCAGGTCCTGCTCGCGGTGTTCGGCCTCGTCCCGGGCCGGGCGCGACGGCGCGGCCTCGGCCTCGCGAAGCTGCAGCAGCCAGCCCCCGGGCAGCGCCGACACGGTGGCGCGCCAGCGGCGGCGGGGATCGTGCGCGTCACTCGCGTCGAAGGCGACGTCCGTGTCCTCGCGCCCTGCGGCGGCGGTCAGTGCGCGGATGCGTTCGGCCGTGCCGGGGTCGAACAGCACCTCGTGCGCCTGCGCGCCGACCAGGGCCGCGGCGTCGCGCCCGAGCATCCGCGCGATCGCGCCGTTCGCCGCCTGCCACTGGCCGCCGGCCGCGAGCAGGGCCATGCCGCCGGCCGCGCGCTCGAACGCGTCCCGGTAACGGGACGGGACCTCGTCCCTGCGCCCACTGGCTGCGGAAGCGGGTGTGCTGTTGTCCACGACGGCCAGTCTAAGGACTTCGGGTGTCGACGCGGAGTGCAGGCGGCGTCAAGGCGCGCACCCGGCGCAGCGCTTCCGCCGCCGGCGACAACCCGCTAGCCTAGGGCCTGACAATGCCGCCGCGACGACGGAGCCACCGTGCCGTTCCTCGACACGCTCAAGCAGGGCTGGGACACGCTGGTCTCGGCACCGAACCTGTGGCTGTACCTGGTCCTGGCCTGGGCGCTGTACATGCTGCTGCTTGGCGGCTGGATCGTGCTGCAGAAGCGCGAGCCGGTGGCGACGCTGAGCTGGCTGATGGGCCTGGCCCTGCTGCCCTACATCGGCTTTCTGATCTACCACGTGTTCGGCCCGCAGCGGATCCATCGCCAGCGCCTGCGCCGGGCGCGCCTGCGCAGCGAGACCGTGGCCGAGGCCTTCGCCGAGGACGAGGAGGTCGCGGAGCTGGCGCGCATGGTGCGCGCGGCCACCGGACTGTCGATGACCAGCGCCAGCGACGTGCGCCTGCTGATCGACGGCGCGGCCAAGTACGACGCGGTCCTGGCCGACATCGCCGCTGCGCGCGAGCACGTGCACCTGGAGTACTACATCTGGCACCCGGACCGCAGCGGCGGTGCGCTGCGCGATGCCCTGGTCGAACGCGCGCGCGCCGGGGTGAAGGTGCGCCTGCTGCTCGACGCGCTGGGCGCGGTCCGCGCGCACCGCGCGTTCGCCGACCTGGTGGCGGCCGGCGGCGAGCTGGCCTGGTTCCACCCGCCACGCTTCGGACCCATCTGGCGGCGTCCGCTGGCGAACCTGCGCACGCATCGCAAGATCATCGTGGTCGATGGCCGCATCGCCTACACCGGCGGCATGAACGTCACCGACGACCAGAACGATCGCGTCAACGACAGCGCCTACCGCGACCTGCACCTGCGGCTGGAGGGCAGCGTGGTGCGCTCGCTGCAGCGGGTGTTCGTCGAGGACTGGGCCTACGCCACCGGCCAGCGCGACTTCATCGGCGAGGTGGTGCGGCAGACGCCGAAGCGGGCGCCGGGCGGGATCGGCGCGCAGGTGGTGACGTCCGGTCCGGATTCGGCCTGGGAGGCGATCCACCGCGTCCATGTCGGCGCGATCCACGCCGCGAAGCGGCGGGTATGGATGACCACGCCCTACTTCGTGCCCGGCGAGGCGGCGATGATGTCGCTGACCTCGGCCGCGCTCGCCGGGCTCGACGTGCGCCTGCTGGTGCCGCGCGAAAGCGACTCGAAGCTGGTCACGCTGGCCGCGCGCTCCTACTTCGGCCCGCTGCTGCTGGCCGGGGTCAAGATCTACGAGTACGGGCCGCGCATGCTGCACAGCAAGACCCTGCTGGTCGACGACAGCACGGTGCTGATCGGCAGCGCCAACTTCGACCACCGCAGCTTCCGCCTGAACTTCGAGGTCTCGGTGCTGTTCGACGACCCCGCGCTCGGCGCGCAGCTGGCGGCGCTGTTCGAGAGCGAGCTGGCGCACGCGCCGCGGGTGCGCCAGGGCCGCAAGCGCGGATTGTTCACCGCGCGGCTGCCGGAGGCGCTGGCGCGGCTGATGTCGCCGCTGCTGTAGGGCCTGCCGACACGACGGGCGGCACGGACGGCCGTCCGAATGGCATGCGCCGGGGAGGGTTGCAGGTAGACTGGGGCGGTCCACGCAGCGGAGCCTGCCCATGCCCTGGTTGTTCCTCCTGCTCGCGATCGCGGCACTGGCGATCGCATTCATGGCCTCGTCGATGGCGGTGGTGGTGATCGGCCTGGTCGCGGCGCTGGTGCTGCTGGTGCTGTGGATCCTCGGGCTGCTGGCGCAGCGGATCGGCAGCCAGAGCCGCGACGATGTGCAGATGCTCGACCCGCGCGAGCTGCAGCGCATGCGCGAGCTGGCCGAGGCACGTCGGGCCGCTGCCGCCGCGGACGAGTCGGTTCCCCAGTGAACCCGGCGCTGGCGGCCACGCCGGCGCGGCCCGCATGAGCTGCCGCCTCAGCGTCAACCTCAACAAGGTCGCGGTACTGCGCAATTCGCGCGGCGGCGCCGAGCCGGACCTGCTGCGTGCCGCACGCACCTGCTTCGACGCCGGCGCCCACGGCATCACCGTGCATCCCCGCCCGGACGCGCGCCACGCCCGCCACGACGACGTGATCGCACTGGCCGGACTCACTCGCGCCCGCGGCGTCGAGTTCAACCTCGAAGGCAATCCCTTTGCACCCGCGCGCGCGGGCTACGCCGGCTTCCTGCGCCTGTGCGAGCTGGTGCGCCCGGCGCAGGCGACCCTGGTGCCCGACGGCGACGCCCAGCTGACCTCCGACCACGGCTTCGACTTCGCCCGCGACGCCGACGCGCTGCGTCCGCTGGTGGGGGAACTGCATGCGCTGGGCTGTCGGGTCAGCCTGTTCGCCGACGCCGGCGCCGACATGGCCCAGGCCGCCGCGATCGGCGCCGACCGCATCGAGCTGTACACCGGTCCCTGGGCCGAGGCCTTCGCCGCCGGTGCCGGCGCGGACGCCCTGCCCGCCTTCGCCGCCAGCGCGCGCGCGGCGCAGGCCGCCGGACTGGGCGTCAACGCCGGGCACGACCTCAGCCAGGCCAACCTCGGCGCCTTCCTCGACGCGGTCCCCGGCGTGCTCGAGGTCTCGATCGGCCACGCCCTGATCGGCGAGGCCCTCTACGACGGCCTCGCGACCACGGTCGCGCGCTACCTGGCGATCCTCGACGGCGGCGCAACTTCCTGACGAAGCCGAGGGGTCAGACTCGATTTTTCCCCTGGAACCACCAGTGGTCGACTGGCGCCGGGAAAAATCGACTCTGACCCCGGTTCTCTTGCGTTGTACCAATTCGCGATCAAAAGTACGGGATGGCGTAGAAGCGCCCCATGGGCGCAACCTGCGAGCCACGCGGCCCGGGTTGCGCGGGTCGCGGGCATGGCCCGCTCCTACATTCATCGCTTTGATCGAGAATCGGTATTACTTCTTGACGAAGCCGATCCTGTGCACGTCCGCGTTCCTCGCCTCGGTCAGGACCTTGGCCAGGATCCCGTACTCGGCGTCACTGCTCATGTCGATCTCCAGCGTCGGCGGTCGGCAAGCACGACGATGGTCGCAGGTGCCGCCAGTGATCGAGGCGTCGAGGTGACGCGAGGGGTCAGGCTCGACTTTTCTCCTCGAACCCCCAGCTGGCAACTGGCGTCGGGAAAAGTCGACTCTGACCCCGGCTTCTCCTGTTTCCCGCGACCGGCAAGCGCGACGATGGTCGCAAGCCAGAACCGGGGTCAGAGTCGAGTTTTCCTCGGAGCCGGTCGCCGACGGGGGGCTCAAGGGGGAAAACTCGACTCTGACCCCTGAAAAAAAACGCCGCCCTGAAGGGCGGCGTCGAAATGGTGTCGCGGTAAGCGGTAAGCGGTAAGCGGCCGGCGCGCTGCAGGCGACGCCGGCCGGTGGTGCGTTACTTCTTGACGAAACCGATCTTCTGCATGTGCGCGTTCTTGGCCGAGGCCAGGACCTTGGCCAGGATGCCGTACTCGGCGTCCTCGCTCATGTCGATCTCCAGCGTCGGCTGGTTGTTGACGTCGCGCTGGACCTCGGCGTCCATCATCTGCCTCAGGGCAGTGACCGGCGTCGGGCTGTTGTTCCAGTAGATCGTGCCGCCGGCGTCGATGCGCAGACTGATCGGCTCCGGCGGATCGACCGGGTTCTGCGGCGGGTTGAGCGAGCGCTGCGGCAGGTCGATGTCGATCGGATAGGACACCTGCGGCGCGGTGACCATGAAGATGATCAGCAGCACCAGCATGATGTCGCACAGCGGGATGATGTTGATGTCGGCCATCGGCGCGCCGTCACCACCACCGGATGAAAAAGCCATCGTGCGTTCTCCCGATCAGTTCTTTTCGCGGGCCGAGACGAAGCCCACCTTGCGCATGCCCTTGGCCTGCGCAAGCGAGACCACCTCGTTGACGAGCCGGTACGGCGTCGTCGCATCGCCACGCACGTTGACCGGTGGCTGCGGCGTCTTTTGCGCCTCCACCGCCAGCGTGCTGTCGAGGATGTCCATCGTCACCGGCTGGTCGTTGAGGTAGAGGTTGCCGTTGGACGTGATCGCGACCGTCAGGGGCGGCGCCGGGGGCGCCGTGTCCGGACGTTCGTCGAGGTTCGCCTCCGGCAGGTCGACCTTGACCTTGTGCGCCATCAGCGGTGCCGTGACCATGAAGATGATCAGCAGCACCAGCATCACGTCGACCAACGGCACGATGTTGATCGTGGCGTTGACCTTGTCGTGACCATCACCGCCGCCTGAACTGAAGGCCATGTCGGATCTCCGTCAATCTGCCGTTGGTCAGCGGACGTCGCCGACGCGCGAACCGGTGGCGAAGAAGTCGTGCAGGTCGTGCGCGAAGGTGTCGAGCTTGTTGTTCGTGCTGCGGTTCAGGCGCACGAAGAAGTTGTAGCCCAGCACCGCCGGGATCGCGACGCCCAGGCCCAGCGCGGTCATGATCAGCGCCTCGCCCACGGGACCCGCGACCGCGCCGATGTCGGCCTGGCCGGTGGCACCGATGCGGATCAGCGCGTTGTAGATGCCCCACACCGTGCCGAGCAGGCCGACGAACGGCGCGGTCGCGCCGACGGTGGCGAGCACGGTCAGGCCGGCTTCCAGACCCAGCGACTCGCGGGTCACCGCCTGGCGCAGCGCGCGGTCGACGAACTCGGAGCGGCTCAGCGACTCGGCCAGGCGCGAACCGTCGTGGCGCTGGTGGTGCGCGGCGGCCTGGGCGGCGTCGAGGGCGACCTTGGAGAACGGTTCGCCGCGCGGCTGCTCTTCCATGTAGCGGATCGCATCCTGTGCGTTCTGGGTTTCCCAGAACGTCGCGATCACGCGGTCCGAGTTCTTCTTCAAGCTGATGTTCTTGATGAAGTTGTAGATGATCCAATAGACCGAGAGCACCGACATGATGATCAGCACGATGAACACGATCCAGTTGACCACAGTCATGTGTTCAATCAGGTTCGCGAAGCCCATCTCGGTCAGTGCCTGGGCGTTGCCGGCTCCGGCAGCTGGGGCGGTGGTTTCCTGCAGCATGACGCTTACCTTCTAGATGTTGTTGAAGTGTGGGTGGGACGGGTGTTGCGTTTGGAAGCGGTATCGCCGGCGGTCAGCCGCCGAGCCTGAAGTCGACGGGCACACGCACGCGCCCGGCGGCCGGCTGGCCGTTGACGATCGACGGCCTGAAGCTCCACCTGCGGGCGGCCTGCATGGCGGCGCGGTCGAGGTCGCGGTTGCGGCTCGACTTCTCCACCGCCACGTCGGTGACGTTGCCGTTGGCGTCGACATCGATGATCAGGACCACCGTACCCTCGATGCCGGCGCGGGCGGCGGCGGGCGGGTACTGCGGCGGGTTCATGTTCTTGGACGAGATGTCGACGCTGGCGCCGATGTCCGGCCTTGCCTGCGGCGGCGCCGGCGGCGCGGGCGGCGGCGCGGGCGTGTCGACCGGCGAGGGATCGTCGAACACGACCGGCGGTTCTTCCGGCGGCGGCGGCAGCGGCGAGGGCTGCGGCGGCACCAGCTCCTTGATCGGGGTCGGCTTCGGCGGCTCGGGCGGCGGCGGCGGCGGCGGCGGCGGTGGCGGCGGCGGCTCGATGATCACCACGCGCGTGGCGTCGTCGTCGTCCGTCTCGGCCTGGGGCGGCGTCACCGGCGCCAGCAGCAGCAGCAGCAGCGCCGCATGGATGGCCACCACCAGGGTGAATCCGGCGATTCGCGCCCAGTCCAGACCTTCGTCTTCGTCTTTCTTGTCGGTCGTCGGCAAGCGGTCGGTCATGCGTTAGAACTCAAGTCTGGAGTCGGACGCCACAGCGTCCGGGGTCTTGGCGTGCCGGCGCCGTTTCGGCGACGGGAACCTCGAAGCTTATACCAATCCTTTGACGCGATACCAGTCGGTTTCCTCTGTGACTGAAGGATCAATTGCTCCGGGCCAGGATCTTCTTCGCCTCGTCCGGGGAGTTGAGGCCCTTGTCCAGCGCCTGCTGGGCCGCCTGCTTGGCCTCCGCGAGGCGGCCTTCATTGGACAGCACCCGGGCCAGGTTGAGGTAGGTCTCGCCGGTGGGGGCCAGGGGCGCGGCCTTGCGGTAGGCCGCGATCGCCGGCTCCACCTGCGACGGCTCGGCGAAGTAGTAGGCCTGTGCCAGCGCCACGTAGGTCTGGTACTCGGGCTTGAGGATGCCCTTGTCCAGGCCTTCGTTGATGACCTCGATCGCCTTGAGCTGCCCATCCTCGGAGTTGAGGTAGGAGACCATCAGGTTGCGGTACTCGCGCTCCTCGGTCAGCTCGCCGCGCGCGCGCAGCGTCTCGTAGACCGCGGCGGCTTTGTCGAACTGGTCGATCTGCAGGTAGGTCATCGCCAGGTTGAGCTGGGAACGCTTGTCGCCTGGTGTGCGCGCCGCGATCTGCTCGGCGAGCTTCGCCGCCTCCTCGCCCTGGTCCGACTGGGCGTAGGCCGCCATCAGCAGCTGCTGCCACTCCGGCTTCGCGTCGGGGCTGTCGGCCAACGGCTTGAGCAGGGCGATCGCCTCCGGGTAGCGCTCCATGCGATACAGGAGATTGCCCTTGAGCGCGAGATGGCCCGGCTCCTGCGATCCTGTTTCGGACAGCAGGCGGTCCACGGTCTCCAGCGCCTGCGGGTACTGATCTTCCTGCATCTGCAGCTGGGCGACGATCAGCATCATTTCGTAGTGGTCGTTGTTGGCCAGGCTGTCGTACTGCAGCGCGCGCTGCAGGGCCGCCATCGCCCTGGCGTCGTCCTCGCCGATCAGCTTCGAGCCGAGCAGGCGGCTCGCCATCGCCCGGTCGTAGTCGTTGGCCTTCTCGTCGCCGATGATCTCGTCGGCCTGCGCCTGCACCTGCGCCAGCTCGCCGCCCTCGTAGGCCTCGAACAGCTTCTTCAGCTTCGGGCTCATCGCCCGCGAGGCCTTGGCCTCGGGCGCCTTGCGGGTCGCGGCGGGGTAGCGGTCGACGGCGGCGGGCTCGGCCTTGGCCTTCCTCCCGCGCTCGCTGCGGCGCTCCTCCGCCCGGGTCTCGCGGTCTGGTTCAGACTGCGCCAGCGCGGGGGCGATCGTCGCCAGCATCAGCCCGGTCGCCAGCATCGGGGTCAGCAGGCGGGCGGGAAGCGTCGTCTTGGGCATGGATCTCACCTTGTTTCGTGCGCCGGCGGCGCCTGGGTTGGAATGGAATCGGACGGAAAGGGCGGCGCGCTCAACCACAGGCCGGCCGGCGGCCGGCGGCACGCGCCTGCTCGTAGGTCGGCACCAGCGTCTGCGCGCGGGCCTGCAGTTCGGAGATGCGGGACTGCGGGTCGGGGTGGGTCGACAGCCACTGCGGCGGGCGGCTGCCGCCGGCGGCGATCATGTTCTGCCACAGGCCCACCGCCGCACGCGGATCGAAGCCGGCCTGGGCCATGATCCGCTGGCCGACCACGTCGGCCTCGGTCTCCTGCGCGCGCGAGCCCGGCAGCAGGAAACCGGCCTGGGCCACCATGCTGCCGCCCTGGGTGGCGAGCTGGCCGTAGTCGCCGGCCAGCGCGCCGAGCAGCTGCACGGCGGTGCCGGCGCCGCTCTGCCGGGTGATGCGCTCGTCGTGGTGGCGCTCGACGACGTGGCCGATCTCGTGGCCGATCACCGCCGCCAGCTGGTCCTGGTTCTTCGCGACGCTGAACAGGCCGGTGTTGACGCCGACCTTGCCGCCGGGCAGCGCATAGGCATTGGGCTCCTTCTCCGCGAACACCGCCGCCTCCCAGGCGATCGCGCGCTGGTTGGCCGGCAGCTGCGGCACCAGCGCGTCGACCACGCAGCGCACGTAGGCGTTGAGCTTCGGGTCGGTGCTCAGCGGGCCCTTCTGCTTGGCCTCGGTAAAGGCCTGGGCGCCGAGCTGGTTGAGCTCGGCCTGCGACACGGCGCCGACGTACTGGCGCCGGCCGGTCGACGAGGTGGTGGTCGCGCACGCCGCGAGCAGCGCGGCGATGACCAGCATGGCGATGATGTGCTTCATGTCCCGGACCCGTGCCTGTTGGCCGCGAGTGTGGCGACCGGAGTCTTAAGTTTTCGTCAACTTGTGACGGCTGTCCGCGGCCCCCGGTCCCCGGGGGCGCCGCCCGGCCGGCGCCGGATTCGCGGCGCGATCACGACCGGGACGTCGCCGGTCACGGGCATGGCCCGCTCCTGCGCCCCGATCGCGGTCGAGGGTCAGATATCGAGGTTCGCCACCTTCAGCGCATTGTCCTCGATGAACTCACGCCGCGGCTCGACCACGTCGCCCATCAGGGTGCTGAAGATCTGGTCGGCGGCGACCGCGTCCTCGATCCGCACCTGCAGCAGGCGCCGGGTTTCCGGGTTGACCGTGGTGTCCCACAGCTGCTCGGGGTTCATCTCGCCCAGGCCCTTGAAGCGCTGGATCTGGCGACCCTTCTTCGCCTCCTCCAGCAGCCAGGCCTGGGCGTCGGCGAAGCTGGCGATCGGCTGCGCGCGGTTGCCGCGGATGATCTGGGCGCCGTCGCGCACCAGGCCGTGCAGCAGCGCGGCGGCCTCGCGCAGGGCGCGCAGTTCGCCGCCCTCGAAGGCCGAGGCCGGCAGCGTCTGCACCAGCTCCACGCCCATGTGCCGGCGGCGCACGACCAGCGCCGCCGGGTGCCCGTCCTGCGCCGGCTGCCAGTCCAGCGCGTAGCGCGGACGACCGAGGCCTTCGCGGTTGAGGCGCTTTTCCAACGCGTCCAGCTCGTGGCGCTCGTCGGTGTTGGCGCTGAGCGCTTCCGAATCGAGCGGGGTGAAGTCGATCAGCGCCTCGAGCAGCTGCGGATCGTAGCGATGGGCGTTGCGCGCGATCGCCTCGCGCGCGCCGGCGTAGGCCAGCAGCAGCTTCTCCAGCGCAGCGCCCTCGATCGGCGGCTCGCCCTCGGCGGGCACCAGCGCCGCGCCCTCGACCGCGTTGCCGGCCAGGTAGGCATCCAGCGCCGCGTCGTCCTTGAGGTAGAGCTCGGTCTTGCCCTGCTTGATCTTGTACAGCGGCGGCAGGCCGATGTAGACGTGGCCGCGCTCGATCAGCTCCGGCATCTGCCGGTAGAAGAAGGTCAGCAGCAGGGTGCGGATGTGCGAACCATCGACGTCGGCGTCGGTCATGATGATGATGCGGTGGTAGCGCAGCTTGTCCGGGTTGTACTCGTCCTTGCCGATGCCGGTGCCCAGCGCGGTGATCAGGGTGCCGACTTCGGCGGACGAGAGCATGCGGTCGAAGCGCGCGCGTTCGACGTTGAGGATCTTGCCGCGCAACGGCAGCACCGCCTGGGTCTTGCGGTTGCGGCCCTGCTTGGCCGAGCCGCCGGCCGAGTCGCCCTCGACGATGAACAGTTCGCTCAGCGCCGGATCCTTCTCCGAGCAGTCGGCGAGCTTGCCGGGCAGGCCGGCGATGTCGAGCGCGCCCTTGCGCCGGGTCAGGTCGCGGGCCTTGCGCGCAGCCTCGCGGGCGCGCGCGGCGTCGACGATCTTGCCGGCGATGGCGCGGGCCTCGTTGGGGTGTTCCTGCAGGAACTCCTCCAAACGTGCAGCGAACGTGCTGTCAACAACCGGCCTGACGTCGGATGAGACCAGCTTCTCCTTGGTCTGCGAGGAGAAGCTCGGGTCCGGCACCTTGACCGACAGCACCGCGATCAGGCCTTCGCGCATGTCGTCGCCGGTGAAGCTGACCTTGGCCTGCTTGGCGATGCCGTTCTGCTCGATGTAGTTGGTGAGCGTGCGCGTGAGCGCCGAGCGGAAGCCCTGCAGGTGGGTGCCGCCGTCCTTCTGCGGGATGTTGTTGGTGAAGCAGAACATCGTCTCCTGGTAGGAGTCGGTCCACTGCAGGGCGACGTCGACGGTGATGCCGTTCTGCTCGCCGCTGACCGAGATCACGTTCGGGTGCAGCGGCGTCTTCAGCTGCGCCAGGTGCTCGACGAAGCTGGCGATGCCGCCTTCGTACTGGAACACGTCCTGGCGGCCTTCGCCGCGCTCGTCGACCAGGGTGACCTTGACGCCGGAGTTGAGGAAGGACAGCTCGCGCAGCCGGCGCGCGAGGATGTCGTAGTGGAACTCGGTGTCGGTGAAGATCTCCGCCGACGGCCAGAAGCGCAGCGTCGTGCCCTTGCGGTCCGAGGCTTCGAGCCGCTTGAGCGGGTACACCGGCTCGCCCAGCGCATATTTCTGCTGGTGGTGGTAGCCATCGCGCCAGATGTCGAGCGTGAGTTTCGACGACAGCGCGTTGACCACCGACACGCCCACGCCGTGCAGGCCACCGGAGACCTTGTAGCTGTTGTCGTCGAACTTTCCGCCGGCGTGCAGCACGGTCATGATGACCTCGGCCGCGGACCGGTTCTCTTCCTTGTGGATGTCGACCGGGATGCCGCGGCCGTTGTCGGACACCGAGACCGAGCCGTCCTCGTGGATGCGCACGACCACGTCGTCGGCGTAGCCGGCCAGGGCCTCGTCGATCGCGTTGTCGACCACCTCGAACACCATGTGGTGCAGGCCGGTGCCGTCGTGGACGTCGCCGATGTACATGCCCGGACGCTTGCGGACGGCATCGAGGCCGCGCAGGACGGTGATCTTGCTGGAGTCGTAGGACTGGGCGACGTCGCCCGGCGTGGGGTCGTGTTGTTCGGTCATTCGCACCACCGTCGCGGGCGTCCGGTGCGGAATCCGCGACCACGCTCCACGACACATTAGTTATAGGGATTGAAGCGGGAATTATACCGCTCCCGGCGGGGCCGAACCATGCTGGGGGCTGTCCGCGGACAGACGCCTCCGGAATGCGGGACAGCCCCGGAGCGTGCTGCTGTCATTTCGACCAGAGGCAGAGGCGCTCTACAACGGCGAAGCCGGTCAGTCTGCGGTTCTTCTCCCGTCCGAGTGGCGCCTTGCCGCTTATCCGAGGCCAGGGCCGGGCTTGCGGCTGGAGGTCGTCCCGGGCCGGGGATTGCTCCCCGGCTCGATCAGCCATCCATGGCTGACTCGCCGCC
>DAOMPM010000052.1:0-21272 GCA_035444805.1 Luteimonas sp.
TTCCCGATTCCCGATTCCCGATTCCCGATTCCCGATTCCCGATTCCCGATTCCCGTGACCCCTCCCGCCACCGACACCATCGTCGCCATCGCCACGCCGCCCGGTGCCGGCGGCGTCGGCATCGTGCGGCTGTCGGGGCCGGCGGCGCGCGCGATCGCTGAAACGGTGTGCGCGCGCACGCTGCGGCCGCGGCACGCGCACCACGTGCGCTTCCTGGACGACGACGGCGCGAGCATCGACGACGGCATCGCGCTGTGGTTCGTGGCACCGGCCAGCTACACCGGCGAAGACGTGGTCGAACTGCAGGCGCACGGCAGTCCGCCGCTGCTGCGGCAGCTGGTCGCGCGCTGCTGTGCGCTGGGCGCGCGGATGGCGCGGCCGGGCGAGTTCAGCGAGCGCGCCTGCCTCAACGGTCGCCTTGACCTGGCCCAGGCCGAGGCGGTGGCCGACCTGATCGCCGCCGCCGACGTGCGCGCGGCGCGTGCGGCGCGGCGCGCGCTGGAAGGCGATTTCTCGCGGCGCGTGGATGCGCTGGCGGCGATCGTGCTCGCGATCCGCGTGCACGTCGAAGCCGCGATCGACTTCGCCGACGAACCGCTCGACACCCTCGGCGGCGAGGCCCTGCGCGCGCGCCTGGCCGAGGCGCGCGTGCAGCTGGCCGACCTGCTCGCGGCCGCCGAACGCGGCCAGCAGCTGCGCGACGGCCTGCATGCTGTGATCGTCGGTCCGCCCAACGCCGGCAAGAGTTCGCTGCTCAATGCGCTGGCCGGCAGCGACCGCGCGATCGTCACCGAGGTCGCCGGCACCACCCGCGACCTGCTGCGCGAGGCGCTTCGCATCGACGGCGTCGAGTTGACCCTGGTCGATACCGCCGGCCTGCGCGAGGGCGGCGACGCGATCGAGCGCGAGGGCATGCGCCGCGCCCGCGACGAGCTGCGGCGCGCCGACCTCGCCCTGGTGGTGCTCGACGCGCGCGATCCGGAAGCAGGCCTGGCCGCCGTGGCCGCAGACCTCGCCGATGTGCCGCGGCGCATCGTCGTGCACAACAAGATCGACCTGCTGCCCGCGCCGCCGGCGTCCGCCGCCGATGCGATCATGGTCTCGGCGCGCACCGGCGCCGGGCTCGAGCGGGTGCACGCACGGCTGCGCGAAGCGGCCGCGGGCGGCGATCCGGGTGAAGGCGCGTTCACCGCGCGCGCGCGCCACGTCGACGCGCTGCGGCGCAGCGCACAGGCGCTGGCCGAGGCCGAGGCCTCGTTGCACCACGAGCAGCTGGAGCTGGCCGCCGAAGCCCTGCGCCTGGGCCATGACGCGCTCGGCGAGATCACCGGCCGGACCCTGCCCGACGACCTGCTCGGCGCGATCTTCTCCAGCTTCTGCATCGGCAAGTGAGCCGCCGCGGACCCACCGGCGCAGGCACGAGCCGGCGGTCACCGCGTCGCGCGCGGGATTTCGCGAAACCGGTCACAGTTTCCCGACAATCGCGCCCGCAAACTTCCCGTCGACAGCGCGCCAGTTGACAAACGGCGCCGACTGCCGCGTTCTACACGCACACGTGATCCGTTTGTTACAGGGGAAAATCCAGATGTCCACGAACACCACCGCGATCCGCGGCGGCGCGCCGCGTCGCCTCGCCGGCGCAATCGCCCTCGCACTGGGCCTGGCGGCCATGCTCGCGGCCTGCAAGCAGGAGGCGCCCGATGCTGCCACCGCGCCGGCCCCGGCCGCGACCGCGCCGGCCGCCGTCGAACAGCCCGCCGAAGCGGTGTCGGCCGAGGTCGCCGCGCTCAGCGCCGACCAGCTGCGCGAAGCCGCGTCCAAGGCCTACCAGGAAAGCCGGCTGTACGCGCCCGGCGGCGACAACGCCATGGAGTACTACTTGGCCCTGCGCGACAAGGCGCCGGCCGATGCCGGTGTTTCCAGCGCGCTGGTCGACCTGATGCCGATGACCGTGATCGCCACCGAGCAGAGCCGCGACCGCGGCGACTACGCCGAGGCCAAGCGCCTGCTGGCGCTGATCGAGAAGACCGACTCGTCCTATCCCGCGGTGGAGCGGCTCAAGACCACGATCGCCAACGCCGAAACCGAGGCCGCGCGCCGCGCCGAGCGCGAGCAGCTGACCGCCGAACAGGAGGCCGAGCGCCAGCGCCAGCTCGAGCGCGACCGCCAGGAACAGCAGCGGCTGGCGCAGGACCAAGCGGCGCGCGACCTGGCCGCGCAGCAGACCGCGGCGCAGCAGGAGGCGGCCCGCCAGGAAGCCGCGCGCCAGGAAGCGGCCCGCCAGGAGACCGCGCGCCAGGAGGCGGCCCGCCAGGAAGCGGCGCGCCAGCAGGCGGCCAGCCAGCAGGCGGCGGCGCGTCCGGCGGCCACCCCGGACCTGCGCGCGATCAGCACGCCGGCGCCGCGCTATCCGGCCGACGCGCTGCGTTCGGGCACCTCGGGCGAAGTGCAGGTCGAGTTCACCGTCGACGTCGACGGCTCGGTCAGCAACGCGCGCGTCGTCCGCTCCCAGCCGGCGCGCACCTTCGACCGCGAGGCGCTCAATGCGGTGCGCCGCTGGCGCTTCGAGCCGGTCGACGCGCCGGTGACCACCCGCCGCACGATCAACTTCACCCCGGCGCAGTAACCGCCCCGGCGATGTCGTGCAGGAGAAAGCCCGGCATTGCCGGGCTTTCTTCGTTTCCGAAGCCGCCGCCCGCCCCAACGTCGCGTCCGGGTCGCGCCCATGGGGCGCTCCTACGAGTGATCGCAAGCTGGCCTCAGGCCGAGATCGCGAGCTTCTCCTTGTGGTACAGGCGCGCGGCCAGCAGCCACAGCAGCAGGCCGAGGCCGAAGCCGGCGGCAAGGTAGACGCCCCATTCCTGCGCCGAGATCGCCTCGCTGCGCACCAGCCGCAGGATCATCTGGTTCTGCGCCAGGAAGGGCACCGTGAACTGCCACAGCTGGTCCTTGACCGGGTTCACCATCAGCATGATCGTCGGAATGATGGGCAGGAACATCAGCACGCTCATGTAGCTCTGTGCTTCCTTCACCGACTTCACGCTGGCCGCGATCAGGGTCAGCAGGGTGGTGCCGATCAGCACCATCGGCAGCAGCACCAGCAGCAGCTTCGCCATCACCGGCACCGACACGTCGACCAGCTGGAACGGCCCGGGTGCGAACTGGAAGCTGAACTTGAACGCGAGCACGATCAGCAGCAGCGAGAGCATGCCGAACAGGCAGGCGGCGAGGATCTTGCCGCTCATGATCGCGGTGCGCGCGGCCGGCGTCGCCAGCAGCGGCTCCAGCGATTGCCGCTCGCGCTCGCCGGCGGTGACGTCGATCACCAGCGCGGCGCCGCCGAGGAAGCTGAAGAGGATCAGCAGGTAGGGCAGGAAGGCCAGCAGCATGCCGCGTCGCGCCTCGGGCGTGGCCACGTCGCGCTGCCCGAGCTGCAGCGCGAAGCCGGCCTGCGGGCTGACGCCGCGGTTGACCCCGCGCAGCGCGCCGACGGTGCGGCTGTATTCGAGCAGCACGCCACGCAGGCGCTGGACCGGGATCTGCGAATCCTGGCGCGAGCTGTCGTAGACCAGCTCCACCTGCGCCGGCCGGCTGCCGCGCCACTGCTCGCCGAAGTCGGGGGCGATCTTCAGCACCACCTCGTGGTCCTGCTCGCGCACCGCGCGATCGGGATCGGCCGGTGCCGGCAGCGCCTCGATGTTGCGGCCCTTGAGGAAGGCGACGAGGTTGGGCGCGTGCTCGGCGCCAACCACCGGCAATTCCAGCGTCGACTCCAGCTGGGTGCGCATCTTCTTTTCCATCATCGCGCCCATGCCCAGGATCAGCGCCGGCATCACGATCGGCCCGAGGAACAGGCCCAGCGCCATCGTCTTGCGGTCGCGGAACAGGTCGACCAGCTCCTTCTTCGCCACGGTCCAGATCGCGGACAGGTTCATGCGGCGTCTCCTTCGAGGTCGGCGAGGCGCACGAACACGTCCTCGAGGTCGGCCAGCCCGGTCTGCTCGCGCAGTTCGTCGGGCGATCCGATCGCGCGCACCTCGCCATGGGCGATCACCACGATGCGGTCGCACAGCGCCGCCACCTCCTGCATGATGTGGCTGGAGAAGATCACGCAGCGGCCCTCGTCGCGCAGATCGCGCAGGAAGCCGCGCAGGCCACGCGTGGTCATCACGTCGAGGCCGTTGGTCGGCTCGTCGAGGATGACGTTGCGCGGGTCGTGCACCAGCGCGCGCGCGATCGCGGTCTTGGTGCGCTGGCCCTGCGAGAAGCCTTCGGTGCGGCGGTCGAGGAAGTCCTCCATCACCAGGGTCTTGGCCATCGCCTGCGTGCGTGCGCGGATCGTCGCCTCGTCGAGCCCGTGCAGGCGGCCGAAGTAGGCGATGTTCTCGCGCGCGCTCAGGCGCTTGTAGATGCCGCGCGCGTCGGGCAGCACGCCCAGGCGCCGGCGCACCGCGGTCGGGTCCGCGGCCACGTCGATGCCGTCGACGGTGATCGCGCCCTGGTCGGGCGCCATCAGCGTGTAGAGCATACGCAAGGTGGTGGTCTTGCCGGCGCCGTTGGGACCGAGCAGGCCGGTGATCTGTCCGTCGCGCGCCTCGAAGCCGACGCCCTTCACCGCGTGCACGGGGCCGGTCTTGCTCTGGAAGGTCTTGTGCAGGTTGTCGAGCACGATCATCTCAGGGCTCCCATCCGTAGTTGCCGGCGAACGGCGGTTGCGCGCTCAGGCGCTCGAGGCAGCTGGCGTCGAGCGAGCCCGCATCCGCGGTTTCGATGAACTGCGCGAACAGCTTGGGCATGCAGCCGGTGCCGAGCACGCTGTGGCCCTGGCCGGGCAGCACCAGGTGGCGGGCATTGGCCAGGTGTTCGACCACTTCGTCGCCGTAGCGCGGCGGCGTGACCGGGTCGAGCTCGCCGCTGATCGCGAGCAGCGGCACGTCGCCGGTCAGCGGTTCGCGGAAGTCCGGCGCGCGCGTGCCCTTGGGCCACACCGCGCACTGCGCCTGCAGCGATTCGACCAGCAGGTTGCCGAGCACGGTGTCGCCGTCGCCGGCGCGCGAGGTGAACTCGTCGGCATCCTCGCTGCAGGTCACCGACAGGCTCATGCCCAGGGCCATGCTGTCGCCCATCTGCGACATCAGCATGCGCGACTGCGCGAGCAGGCTCTCGTAGCGCTGCTGCGCCGCCTCGTGCAGCAGCAGCGGCAGGGTCGCCGCCATCGACGGCTGGTAGGCGTACAGGCGCAGCAGTCCGACGAGGTGGGCGTAGCGAGGCACCTCCTCGCGCCATTCGCCCGAGACCGGGTCGCGATAGCGCACCGGGGCGATGCCGCCGGCCTGCAGCCGCTCGCGCACGAGGATGAGCTGCTGGCGGGGGTCGCCGAGGCCGGTCAGGCAGGCCTCGCTGGCGCGGCAGCGCTGGAACTGCGCGTCGAGCGCGTCCTCGAGGTTGCGCGCGTGGTCCTGGCCGAGCACCAGCGAGTTGGGCGCCACCGAGTCGAGCACCAGGCTGCGCGTGTGCTGCGGGTAGGCGGCCGCGTACTGCTGCGCGACGCGCGTGCCGTAGGAGACACCGACGAGGTTGACGCGCTCCACGCCGACCGCCTGGCGCACCAGGTCGAGGTCGCGCACGTGCTCGCCGGTGGTGTAGAAGCGCAGGTCGCTGGTCTGCTGCAGCTGGTCGCGGCAGGCCTCGGTCAGGCGCACCAGCGCCGCCGTGCTCTCGTTCGCGGGGTCGGCCAGCGTCGCATCGTCGCTGAAGCCAGGGCAATGCAGCGGATGCGAGCCGCCGGTGCCGCGCGCGTCGACCAGCAGGACGTGACGGTTGCGGCGCACGTCGTCGAAGGCGCGATCGAGCATCGGGAAGCTCTCGATCGCCGACTGGCCGGGGCCGCCGGCGATCATGTAGATCGGGTCGGCTTCGGCCAGGCCCTTGGCCGGGACCAGCGCCACCGCCAGTTCGATCCGGCGCCCGTCGGGGGCGTCGTGGTCCTCGGGCACTTCGAACTTCGCGCACTGCGCCTCGACCGCATCGCCGCCGGCAGCGCTCAGCGCGCAGGGCTCGAACGCGATCGCGCCGTAGTGCAGCCGGCCCTGCGCGTCGGCACGCGGACCGGCCTGCTGGCGCGAGCCGCCGTCGCAGCCGGCAAGCAGCAGCGCGCCGGCGAGCAGGGAGAGCGGGAACAGCGAACACCTCATGCGGATGCCTCCGGGAAGAAAATCGTGTCGATGGCCGAGTCGAACAGCGCCGCGATCCGGAGCGCGAGCGGCAGGTTCAGGTCGTGCTTGCCGGTCTCGATCGCGTTGACTGTCTGTCGTGATACTCCCAGACGTTCGCCGCGCCGGGTCTGTGACCAGCCGTGCGCCAGGCGCCTCATCGCGTCCGGCGTCGCGGTCACTTGCTGCTGACGTACTTCTCGCGCCTGATCTGCGCCACCGCCAGCCCGGCGTCCTTGAGCGCCGCGAAGCAGGCGTCGACCATGTCCGGGTTGCCGCACAGGTAGGCGATGTCGGTCGCCGGGTCGGGTGCGAACTCGGCCAGGAACTGCTGCACGTAGCCATGGCGCACGTCGGCGTGCGCATGCGGCGAACCGGGCGCGGGCAGCTCGCGCGAGAAGCAGGGCACGAAGCGGAAGCCCGGATGCGCGTCGGCGAAGGCGCGGAACTCGTCGCCGTAGAGCAGCTCGGCCGGCGTGCGCGCGCCGAACAGCAGCACCACCTCGATGCCGCGCTGCGCGATCGCCTCGGCCAGCAGCGGCAGCATCGAGCGGTAGGGGGTGACGCCGGTGCCGGTGCCGATCAGCAGGTAGCGGCGGTTGCCGTCGCCCGGCTGCAGGCAGAAGCGCCCGAACGGGCCGCTGGCCTGGACCGTGCCGCCTTCGTCGAGGCCTTCGAGCAGCGCCGTCGCCGCGCCGCCGGGGACGTAGCTGACCGCGATCTCGACCGCCTCGCCCGGGCCCAGGGCGTGGTCGTGGATCGTCGCCAGCGAGTACGAGCGCTTGGTCGCGGTGCCGTCGGCATACTGGAAATGCACCTGGATGAACTGGCCGGGGACGAAGTCCAGCGGCTGGCCGTCGTCGCGGGTGAAGGTCAGGTGCGCCACCGACGGCGCGAGCATGCGCCGGCCGGTGAGCCTGAGCGGAAACTGGACGATGGCCAAGGCGGGAATGGGACGCTGCGGCCCGGGAGTGGGCCGGTGGGCCGCCTATACTAACGACTTGCCGTGATCGAGCGGCCAAGGCATAGCGATGAACCCTGTTCCCGAACCGGCTCCGGGCGCCCCCGCGCTGCGGATCCGCGACCTCCACAAGACCTATGACACCGGCGTGCAGGCGCTCAAGGGCGTCTCGCTCGACGTCGCGCCGGGCGACTTCTACGCCCTGCTCGGCCCCAACGGCGCCGGCAAGAGCACCCTGATCGGCATCGTCTCCTCGTTGGTGAACCTGAGCGCCGGCGAAGTGTCGGTGTTCGGCATCGACCTGGCCACGCGCCGCGGCGACGCCATGCGCCAGATCGGCCTGGTGCCGCAGGAGATCAACTTCAACCTGTTCGAGAAGCCGCTCGACATCCTGGTCAACTACGCCGGCTTCTACGGGGTGCCGCGCCGCGAAGCGCTGCTGCGCGCCGAGGACGAACTGAAGCGCGCGTTCCTGTGGGACAAGGCGCAGGTGATGAGCCGTACCCTGTCGGGCGGCATGAAGCGCCGGCTGATGATCGCGCGGGCGATGATGACCCGGCCGCGGCTGCTGATCCTCGACGAGCCCACCGCCGGCGTCGACATCGAGATCCGCCGCGGCATGTGGCAGACGCTCAAGGAGATCAACGCCGCCGGCACGACGATCATCCTGACCACGCACTACCTCGAGGAAGCCGAGTCGCTGTGCCGCAACCTGGCGATCATCGACCGCGGCACCATCGTCGAACACGGCTCGATGCGCGCGCTGCTGGCCAAGCTCGACGTCGAGGGTTTCCTGTTCGACGTCGACGGCGAGCTGCCGCCGGCGCTGCCGCGGATCGAGGGCGCCACCCTGGTGGCGATCGACGGGCACACGCTCGACCTGGACATGCCGCGGGCGATGGACCTCAACCGCGTGTTCGCTGCCTTCGCCGACGCCGGCATCCGCGTGCGCTCGATGCGCACCAAGTCCAACCGGCTGGAGGAGCTGTTCGTGCGTTTGACCGGAGAGGGTGCGCGCAGGGAGCAGGCGGCATGAACACCCAGGCCACGACCAGCGCGACCGCACTGCCGGCCAGCAACGCCCGCCACAACTGGATCGCGCTGGGCACCGTCGCCCGCCGCGAGGTCCACCGCATCCTGCGCATCTGGGGCCAGACCCTGGTGCCGCCGGCGATCACGATGACCCTGTACTTCCTGATCTTCGGCGGCCTGATCGGCTCGCGCATCGGCGACATGGGCGGCTACAGCTACATGGAGTTCATCGTCCCCGGGCTGGTGATGATGAGCGTGATCCAGAACAGCTACGGCAACATCTCCTCGAGCTTCTTCGGCGCCAAGTTCGGTCGCCACGTCGAGGAGCTGCTGGTCAGCCCGATGCCGAACTGGGTGATCCTCGGCGGCTACGTCGCCGGCGCTGTGCTGCGCGGGCTGATGGTAGGCGTGATCGTGCTGTGCATCGCGATGCTGTTCACCAGGGTGCGCATCCCGCATCCGCTGGTGACGCTGTCGACGGTGCTGCTGGGCGCGACGATCTTCTCGCTCGCCGGCTTCGTCAACGCGATGTACGCGAAGAAGTTCGACGACGTGGCGATCGTGCCGACCTTCATCCTGACTCCGCTGACCTACCTCGGCGGCGTGTTCTATTCGATCACCCTGCTGCCGACATGGGCGCAGGCGGCGACCCACGCCAATCCGATCTTCTACATGGTCAACGCCTTCCGCTACGGCCTGCTCGGCAGCTCCGACGTGCCGCTGTGGGTGGCGTACGCGTTGATGCTGTTCTTCGTGGTCGCGCTCGGCGCGCTGGCACTGTGGCTGCTGAAGAAGGGCGTGGGGCTGCGCAGCTGATGCGCATGCTGGTGCTCGGCGCCGGCGGCACCGGCGGCTACTTCGGTGGGCGGCTGGCGCAGTCCGGCGCCGACGTGAGCTTCCTGGTGCGACCGCCGCGCGCGGCACAACTCGCACGCGATGGCCTGCGCATCCGCAGTCCGCTCGGCGATGCCGAGGTCGCGGCACGCACGCTCACCGCGGACGCGCTGCCTGGAGCGGTGGCGCAGGCGCCGTTCGACCTCGTGATCCTCTCGTGCAAAGCGTACGGCCTCGATGGCGCGATCGAGGCGGTGGCGCCGGCGATGGGCAAAGGTACGACGCTGATGCCGATCCTCAACGGCCTGCTGCACTACGCCGCGCTCGATACGCGCTTCGGTCGCGAACGCGTGCTCGGCGGGCTGTGCTTCATCAGCGCCACGCTCGCAGGCGACGGCGCGATCGAGCACCTCGGCCACCCGGCCTCGATCACCTTCGGCGAACGTGGCGGCGGCCCCAGCGCGCGCGTCGACGCCTTCGCCGCGCTGTGCGCGCAGGCCGGCATCGACCATGTCGCCAGCGCCAACATCGCGCAGGAGCAGTGGAACAAGTTCAGCTTCCTCGCCGCGCTCGCCGCCGGCACCTGCCTGATGCGCGCCAGCGTCGGCGACATCGTCGCGGCCGAGGGCGGCGCGGACTTCATGGCCGCGCTGCACGAGGAATGCCTGGCGGTGGCCGCGGCGCAAGGCCAGCCGATTCCGGACCAGGCGCGCGAGACTGCCCGCGCCGGGCTCACCCTCGCCGGCTCCGACGTGAAGGCCTCGATGCTGCGCGACCTCGAAGCGGGCGGTCGCGTCGAGGCCATGCACATCGTCGGCGACATGCATCACCGTGCCGAACGCCACGGGATTGCCGCACCGCAGCTGCGCGCGGCGTGGGCGCACCTGCAGTGCTACGAAGCCGCGATGGGTTAACCTCGCCCGTTCCACCCGAACGGAGCAGGACGAATGCGGAAACGGAAGACCCTCGTCGCCGGCGCGCTGGCGCTGGTACTGGCCGCGTGCAGTGACACACCGACTTCGCCGCAGGAACAGCCGGCGACCACGGCCACGGCGACGGCGGAGCCGCAACCGCAACCGCAAACCCCGCCTGGGATCGAGCTTCCCGCCGACGCAACGGCCGCCGTGGATGCGCCGGCCGGGGAGCCGGCATTCGACATCGGCAAGGCGCCGGTCTCGGACGCGGCGCTCGGCGATTTCCCCTATTTCAGCCTGCCCGCGGGCTACCACCATCCCAACAGGCCGCTGCCGGTTCGCGACTTCGATCGCGTCGCGGTCTGGACCGGCGACCGCCTGGAATGGGTGGAAGGCCGGGTCTTCGAGTCGCTGGTGCATGCCGACCGCAAGGCCGGCAAGGGCTTCTCCCGCGTCGAAGTCCTGCGCAACATCGATCACCAGGTCGCCGAGGCCGGCGGCGTCAAGGTCGCCGAGTCCAGGGTCCCGAAGGAGACCATCAAGGCCTGGGACGACGGCCAGGCCTGGTCGCCGGGGCGGGGCGATGTCTACAACAGCCCGGCCGCCACCTGGCTGGTCAGGCGCGCCGATCGCAACATCTGGGTCAACTTCGTGTCCAACAATTCCAGCGGCAGCTGGATGGTCATCGAGAGTGCGCCGTTCACGCCAACCGCGACGCTGCTGCCCAGTTCCGAACTCAGGGAACAGCTGGATGTCGATGGTCGGGTGGCGATCCAGGTCAATTTCGCCGTCGACAAGTCCGACATCCTGCCCGACTCGCAGCCGCAGATCGAACAGGTGCTGGCGCTGCTGCGCGAGGACCCATCGCTGCGCCTGTCGATCGACGGCCACACCGACGCCACCGGCGACGCCGCGCACAACCAGCGCCTGTCCGAGGCACGCGCGCAAAGCGTGGTTGCCGCACTGACGACGCAAGGCATCGACGCCTCGCGGCTGCAGGCCAGGGGCCACGGGCAGTCGCAGCCGGTGGCCGACAACGACACCGACGCAGGACGGGCGAAGAACCGCCGCGTGGAGCTGGTCAAGCAATGATGACGTGGCGGCGCGATGCTCGTCGCCGGGCCAAGCGGGCGTGAGGCGCGGTTGGCTTCCGGGCGCGGCGATTCCTGTCGCCGCGCTGGCATTGGCCGCGGACGCCGGCGCGATGACGCCATCGGCGGCGTGCGCAGCCGGCGAACAGCGATTGTTCCAATGCGTGAGCGGTGAACGCACGATGTCGCTGTGCGCGGATCGGGCGCGGGACGTGGTGCGATACCGCGTCGCCGCTCCGGGACAATCGTTTGAACACGTGCTGTCGACCGACCAGGTACGCCTGGGCGTCACCGCCTACGCCGGCGGCGGTGAGGCGAGGATCCGCTTCAACGACGGCGCGACCGAATACATTGCGTTCGACCGCTCAGTGCGGACCGGTTTCGATCCCGACGGCGACAATGATCCGGAGATGAGCGCAGGTGTCGTCGTGAATGAAGCCGGTGGCGAAACGACGACGCTCGAATGCGACAACAACGCATCAATCCTGGCGCCCGCATACGAAATGCTCGAACGCGACGACTCCACGGATCGACCCTGATCGGTTCACATGCCCCCGTGCCGCGCCGGCAGGCGGAAGAACGCGGCTGTGGTGGCCGTGGTCGCCGCCGCGGTCAGCGCCACGTCCTCGCCGCGGTCGCGTGCCAGCTCCTCGACGATGTGTGGAAGGAAGGCCGGTTCGTTGCGGCGGTCCTTCGGCATCGGCCTGAGCGTGCGCGGCAGCAGGTAGGGCGCGTCGGTCTCGACCATGAGCCGGTTGGCGGGGATGTTGCCGACGATCTCGCGCAGGTGCTGGCCGCGGCGCTCGTCGCACAGCCAGCCGGTGATGCCGACGTGCCAGTCCTGGTCGAGGTAGTCGAACAGCTCGGCGCGGGTGCCGGTGAAGCAGTGCACCACGGCCGGGCCAACGCGGCCTTCGAAGTCCTTCATGATCGCCATGAAGTCGGCGTGCGCGTCGCGCTGGTGCAGGAACAGCGGCTTGCCGGTGTCGACGCCGATCTGCAGCTGGCGCTCGAAGGCCTTGCGCTGCGCCGGGCGCGGCGAGAAGTCGCGGAAGTAGTCGAGCCCGGTTTCGCCGACGGCGACGACCTCGGCATGTGCATGCAGCACGCGTAGTTCGGCGTCGCATTCGTCGGTGTACTCGACCGCGTGGTGCGGATGCACGCCGGCGGTGGCGAACAGCACGCCCGGATGCGCCTGCGCGAGCGCCAGCGCCTGCGGCGAATGTTCGCGGCTGGCGCCGGTGACGATCATGCGGGACACGCCGGCCGCGCGTGCGCGCGCCAGCACCGCGTCGCGGTCGCGGTCGAAGCTGTCGTGGGTGAGGTTGGCGCCGATGTCGATGAGATCCATCGGCATATTGTAGGAGCGCGCCATGCGCGCGACCCGGGACCCTCGCCACGATCCGGTCGCGGCCATGGGCCGCTCCTACAATGGCCGGATGCTTCCGATCACACCCCTGCTGCCGGAGGTCCTGCGCAGCCTCGCCGCGCATCCGCGACTGGTGCTGGAGGCGCCGCCGGGTGCGGGCAAGACCACCCAGGTGCCGCTGGCCCTGCTCGATGCGCCGTGGCTCGTCGGGCGCAGGATCGTGATGCTGGAGCCGCGGCGGGTGGCCGCGCGCAGCGCGGCGATGTTCATGGCCAGGCAGCTGGGCGAGGAGGTCGGTGGAACGATCGGCTATCGCATCCGCTTCGAGCACCGGGTCTCCGCGCGCACCCGGATCGAGGTCGTCACCGAAGGCATCCTGACGCGGATGCTGCAGGACGATCCCGAGCTTGGCGGGTCCGGGCCCGGGGGCGTCGGCGCGCTGCTGTTCGACGAGTTCCACGAGCGCCACCTCGCCGGCGACCTCGGCCTGGCGCTGGCGCTGGACGTGCAGGCCGGCCTGCGCGAGGAGCTGCGCATCGTGGTGATGTCGGCCACGCTCGACGGCGAGCGGCTGGCGGCGTTCCTCGACGCGCCGCGGCTGTCGAGCGCGGGCCGCAGCTTCCCGGTGCAGGTCGAGCACGTTCCCGCGCGCCGCGACGAGGCGCTGGAGGCGCAGGTGCGGCGCGCGGTCGGGCAGGCGCTGGCGCGGCATCCGGGCGACGTGCTGGTATTCCTGCCCGGGCGGCGCGAGATCGCGCGCGCGCAGGCCGCGCTGGCGCAGGTGGCCGGCGGCGTCGAGGTGCTGGAGCTGCACGGCGACCTCCCCGTCGAGCAGCAGGCACGCGTGCTGCAAGCGGCGGACGATGGTCGTCGCCGCGTGGTGCTGGCGACCAACGTCGCCGAGTCCAGCGTCACCCTGCCCGGCGTGCGCGTGGTCATCGACAGCGGCCTGGCGCGCGAACCGCGCTACGACCCCAACAGCGGTTTCTCGCGGCTCGATGCGGTGTCGATTTCGCAGGCCTCGGCCGACCAGCGCGCCGGCCGCGCCGGTCGCGTCGCCGACGGTTTCGCCTACCGGCTGTGGCCGGCGTCGCAGCGGCTGGAGCCGCAGCGGCGGCCGGAAATCGCCCAGGTCGAGCTGGCCGGCCTCGCCCTCGAGCTCGCCGCCTGGGGCGACGCCAACCTGCGCTTCGTCGATCCGCCGCCAGCTGGCGCGATGGCGGCCGCGCGCGACCTGCTGCACAGGCTCGACGCACTCAACCCGGCCGGCACGATCACCGCGACCGGCCGCCGCATGCTGGCGCTGGGCACCCATCCGCGACTGGCGGCGATGCTGCTGGCCGCGCGCGACGAGAGCGAACGCGCCTTGGCCTGCGACCTCGCCGCGCTGGTCGAAGCGCGCGATCCGCTGCGCACGCGCGATGACGGCTGGCGTTCGCGCTGGCGTGCGCTGGCGACGTTCCGCAGCGGACGCCCCGATGGCGATGTGCATCGCGCCACGCTGGCGGCGATCGACGCCGCGGCAAAGCAATGGCGCCGCCGCGTCGGCGCGAAGCGACCGCCGCCCGACGACCCGCCCGCGCACGCGCTCGGCGACCTGCTCGCCCACGCCTTCCCCGACCGCATCGGCCGTGCGCATCCGCGCGATCCGCAGCGCTACCAGCTGGCGAACGGGCGCATGGCGAGGCTCGCCGACGACAGCGGCCTGCGCGGCGAGCCCTGGATCGTCGCCAGCGAGCTGCGCTTCGAGGCGAAGGACTCGCTGGTGCTGCGCGCCGCGCCGCTGGACGAGGCGCGCCTGCGCGCCGATTTCCCCGAGCACTTCGCCGAGCGCGACGAAGTGCGCTGGGATGCGGCGAAGCGCGCGCTGGTGGCCGAGCGCGTGCGCCGCTTCGACGGCATCGTGCTCGACGCACGCCCGGCCGGTCGCGTCGATCCGGCGCTGGCGGCGCAGGCGCTCACCGACGCGGTTGCCGACCTCGGCCTCGACGTGTTGCCCTGGGGCGACGGACTGCGGCAGTGGCGCGCGCGGGTGCAGTCGCTGCGCGCGTGGATGCCGGAGCTGGGCCTGCCCGACCTGTCCGATGACGCCCTGCTGGCGACCCGCGACGCCTGGCTGCGGCCGCTGTTCAATGGTGCAACGCGGCTCGACGCACTGTCGGCCGAGGCCTTCGCCGAATGCCTGCACGCGCAGCTCGACTGGTCGCTGCGCCAGCGCGTCGACCAGCTCGCGCCGACCCGCATCGTCGTGCCCTCGGGCATGGAGCGGCGCATCGACTACGCGCTTGCCCACGATGGCGCGCCCGAACCGCCGGTGCTGGCGGTCAAGCTGCAGGAGCTGTTCGGCCTCGCCGAAACCCCGCGCATCGCCGACGGCCGCGTGCCACTGACCCTGCACCTGCTGTCGCCGGCGGGGCGACCGCTGCAGGTCACCCGGGACCTGCGCGGCTTCTGGGAGCGCACGTATCCGGAGGTGAGGAAGGAGATGAAGGGGCGGTATCCAAAGCATCCGTGGCCGGACGATCCCTGGGCCGCGACGGCCACCCATCGCGCGAAACCAAGAGGGACGTGAGCGGACCCGGCTTGCGAGTACCTCCCCCCGTGGCGACGGTGATGGGCTGAGGCGCCGGAATGAGGGTCGCGGCGCGGCCCGAGGACCCTTGGAATGCGACAGCAACGCACCGGGCGAAGCCGCGCGGAACGTAGGAGCGGGCCATGCCCGCGACCGATGCTGTCCGAATCCATGATCCGTAGTGTCGGCCTGTGCGGGGCGCGGGCATGGCCCGCTCCTACGTTCGGTCATCGCTCACGTTGCAGCCACGTTGCTTGCCGCACAATGGCGCGGTTTCCGGTCCCCCTTTCCAGGACATCTCCATGAGCAGACTCGATTCGTTCTCCGGCAAGGTCATGGACCTGGTCGGCCAGGTCGGCGACAACGTCCGCGGCGTGCTGCCGGACAACGCCGGCAAGTGGCTGCAGACCGGCGCCGCGCTGGGCGTCGCCAAGACCGGCAGCAAGGCCGTCGGCGGCTTCATCCGCCGCAATCCGGCGGTGGTCGTGGCCGCCGCGATCGGCGCCGGCGTGGCCTGGTATGCGGTGATCCGCCACCGCCGCAAGCAGCTGGCCGAAGGCGTGGTGATCGAGGGCAAGGCCAAGCGGGTCGAGGCGCGCCGCGCGCCGCGCAAGGCCGCGCCGCGGCGCACGCCGGCGAAGAAGGCCGCCGACGAGTAAGGCCCCGGGTTCAGCGCGGCGCTTCGGGCAACTCCAGCACGAAGCACGCGCCGCCGCCGTCGCGGTCCTCGTAGCGCAGGTCCCCGCCGAGGGCTTCGATGATCTGGCGCGCCAGCGACAGGCCGAGGCCGGAGGAGGCCTCGTTGGCGGTATCGACGGCACCGGCCCGGAAGAAGGGCGTGAACAGCTTCGACTGCTGCGCCTTGGCGATGCCCGGGCCGCGATCCTCTACGTGCAGCCGCAGGAACCCGGGTGCGCCACCGTGCACCGAGAGCTCGATGTCGCTGCCCGGCGCGTACTTGATCGCATTGCTGAGCAGGTTCTCGCAGACCTGGCGCAGCACCAGCGGATCGATCGCCACCGTCGTCTCCTCCTCGACCGGGTCGATCCGCAGCCGCGCGCCGCGCTCGTCCAGCTGCAGCGCGTAGCGCCGCTCCAGCCAGTCCGCCAGTTCGGCCAGGCAGGCCTGCGCCGGTTCGGCCCCGGCCTGCGAGCGCGCCGAGGCCTGGGTCTCGAGGTAGCGGCGGATGTAGCCCAGCGCGTCCTCGGCGCTGTCGCGCACCATCTGCAGGTAGCGCGGCACGCGCTCGGGGCGCGTCTGCCCGGTGATCAGCAGGTCGCTGGCGAAGAAGATGCTGGTCAGCGGGTTCTTGAGGTCGTGCGCGACCAGGTTTACCAGCTCCTGGCGCTCGCGCGCGACGCGCTCGAGCCGGTCGCGGGTGAGCTTCAGGCCGATGTGCGCCTGCACCCGGGCCAGCAGCTCCTCGGGCATGAAGGGCTTGGTGACGTAGTCGACCGCGCCCGCGTCGAAGGCATGCAGCAGCAGTTCGCGATCGTGCGCGGCGGTCAGGAACACCGCCGGCAGCGCCGCCCAGGCGGCGTTGGCGCGGACCTCCTGCAGCAGCTCGAAGCCGTCCATGCCCGGCATCATCATGTCCAGCAGCAGCAGGTCGGGCGGCTGTTCGGCCAGCTGGCGCAGCGCGTCCTCGCCGCTTCCCGCGGTCTGCACCGAGTAGCCCTTGCGCGAGAGCAGGGCGCTGATGGTGCGCAGGTTCGACGGCTGGTCGTCGACGACCAGCACCCGGCCGGCGATCTGCTTCGCGGTGCGCATCCGGTGTGGGGTTCCCCGTCGGTGGAGTGGGCTGCCGGCTGCGGCTGCCACGGCACGGTAGCAGACCGCCCGCGCGGCCGGCATTCAGCTTGATTAACCGCCGCCGGGGCCGACCGCCGGGTCGACCGCGCGCCAGTGCCCCGGTGCCAGGTCGCCCAGCGCGTGGGGGCCGATCGCTGCGCGCACCAGGCGCAGCGTCGGCAGGCCGACCGCCGCGGTCATCCGCCGCACCTGGCGGTTGCGGCCTTCGCGGATCGTGAGCCGCAGCCAGGCGTCGGGCACGGTCTTGCGCATCCGCACCGGCGGGTCGCGCGGCCACAGCTCAGGCGGATCGAGCGCCTGCACCTCGGCCGGCAGGGTCGGCCCGTCGTTGAGCGTGACGCCGCCACGCAGGGCGTCGAGTTGCGCCGGCGACGGCACGCCCTCGACCTGCACCAGGTAGGTCTTGGCCAGCTTGTGCCGCGGATCGGTGATGCGGTGGGCCAGCGCGCCATCGTCGGTGAGCAGCAGCAGGCCCTCGCTGTCGTGGTCGAGCCGGCCGGCCGGATACACCCCCGCCGGCAGGCCGAACTCCGCCAGCGTGCGCCGCGGCGGCAGGCTGCGGTCGGTGAACTGGCTCAGGACGCCGTGGGGTTTGTTGAAGGCGAGGAGCATCCGGGACGCGAGTTGGTTGGTAGTTGGTAGTTGGTGGTTCGAGGCCGCAACTGTTGTCATCCCGACCCCGGACTTGATCCGGGGTCGGGATCTGCTTTTCACCGCGCCGGAGACGGGATCCCTCGCTGCACTCGGGATGACAGGATCATCGCGACGCAGCCTTTACCAACCACCAACCACCAACTGCCCAGACCGGCACCGCGCGCGTGGTTACTCGCTGGCGGGTTTCACGAACCGCAACGTCATCCGGTCGCTCTCGCCGATCGCGCGGTACTTCTCCGCATCCTCGGGGTCGTGGTTGTTGCCCGGCGGCAGGGTCCACACGCCGTTGGGATGGTCCTTGGTGTCTTTCGGGTTGGCGTTGACCTCGCTCTTCGCGTCGAGCCGGAAGCCGGCGGCTTCGGCCATCGCGATCACCTGGGCCTCGCCGACGTAGCCGGACTTGTCGTCGGCCGCGACGTCGGCGTTGGCGCGGTGCTCGGCCACGCCGAGCACGCCGCCGGGCTTGAGCACGTCGAAGAAGCCCTGGAACATGCCCTCGGCCTGGCCGTTGCCGCGCCAGTTGTGGACGTTGCGGAAGGTCACGACCAGATCGGCCGAACCGGGCTCGCCAAACTTCGGCGCCGCCGGGTCGTAGCCGACGACGGTGGCGGCATCGAACTGCGCCTGCGCCTCGGCGAACCTCTTCGCCAGGCCGTCCTTGCTGCGCTGCTGGTAATTGCGGCCGCCGCCCTCGGGCAGGGTCGCCGGATCGACGATCGCGGCCACGTAAGTGCCGTTGCCGCGCAGGTAGGGCGCGAGGATCTCGGCGTACCAGCCGCCGCCGGGGGTGATCTCGACCACGGTCTGGCCGGGGGCGAGGCCGAAGAAGGCCAGCGTTTCGGCCGGATGGCGGTATTGGTCGCGGGCGCGGTTGGCGTCGCTGCGCCAGTCGCCGGCGATCGCGGCCTGCAGCGCGGCGTCGGCCGCAGACGCGGTTTCGGCGGCGTCAGCGGGAGCGGTGTCCTGCGCGAGGACGCTGGTCGAGGCCAGCACGAGCAGGGTCGTTGCGAGCAGGGTCAGGGCGTGGGGCTTGCGACGCATCGAGGGGACTCCTGAGGGAACGGGAACGCGCAGCCTGCCACATCGCCCCGTCGGGCGAAGTTACGCGGTCGCCGCGACGCGCCCGCGCGTGCCCGGCCGCCTTCGCCGGCAGCCAGTCGCGGAACACTGCGGGCGCGAGTGTTCCAGCGTCGGCGTCAGCCTGCCGACAGGACGGCCAGCGCGGCGTTGAAGGTCGCGCTCGGGCGCATCGCCGCCGCGACCTTGTCCATGTCCGGGCGGTAGTAGCCGCCGATATCGACCGCCCGGCCCTGCACGCCGTTGAGCTCGTCGATGATGCTGGTCGCGTTGTCGGTGAGCGCCTGCGCCAGCGGTGCGAAGCGCGCGCGCAGCGCCGGGTCCTCGTCCTGCGCGACCAGCGCCTGCGCCCAGTACAGCGCGAGGTAGAAATGGCTGCCGCGGTTGTCGATGGTGCCCAGCTTGCGGCCGGGCGACTTGTTGTTGTCGAGGAAGCGGCCGTTGGCCTCGTCCAGCGCCTTGGCCAGCACCGGCGCCGACGAGTTCAGCCAGCGCTGGCTGATGTGCTCCAGCGACGCGGCCAGCGCCAGGAATTCGCCCAGCGAATCCCAGCGCAGGTAGTTCTCCTCGAGGAACTGCTGCACGTGCTTGGGCGCGCTGCCGCCGGCGCCGGTCTCGAACAGGCCGCCGCCGGCCATCAGCGGCACGATCGACAGCATCTTGGCGCTGGTGCCCAGCTCCATGATCGGGAACAGGTCGGTGAGGTAGTCGCGCAGCACGTTGCCGGTGACCGAGATCGTGTCCTGGCCCTTGCGGATGCGCTCGAGCGAAAGCTGCATCGCCTCGACCGGCGGCAGGATGCGGATGTCGAGCGCGTCCAGCGTGTGCTCGGCCAGCGACTGCTCGACCTTGGCGATCACCTGCGCGTCGTGCGCGCGCCTGGCGTCGAGCCAGAACACCGCCGGCGTCTGGCTGATGTGGGCGCGATCGATGGCCAGTTTCACCCAGTCGCGGATCGGCGCGTCCTTGGTCTGGCAGGCGCGCCAGATGTCGCCGGTTTCGACCTTGTGCTCGAACAGCGTCTCGCCTGCGCCGTTGCTGACGCGGATGACGCCGTCGCCCGGCGCCTGGAAGGTCTTGTCGTGGCTGCCGTATTCCTCGGCCTTCTGCGCCATCAGGCCGACGTTGGGCACGCTGCCCATGGTCGCCGGATCGAACGCACCATTGGCGCGGCAGTCCTCGATCACCGCCTGGTAGATCGTCGCGTAGCAGCGATCGGGGATCACCGCCTTGGCGTCCTGCAGCTGGCCGTCGGCGTTCCACATGCCGCCGCTGTCGCGGATCATCGCCGGCATCGAGGCGTCGACGATCACGTCGCTGGGCACGTGCAGGTTGGTGATGCCCTTGTCGGAGTTGACCATCGCCAGCGCCGGACGCTGTGCGTAGAGCGCGGTGATGTCGGCGCTGATCGCGTCCTGCGTGGCCTGCGGCAGCGTCCCGATGCGCGCGTACAGGTCGCCGATGCCGTTGTTGGGGTTGAAGCCGGCCTGCGCCAGCGCGTCGGCGTGCTTCTCCAGTACCGGGCGGTAGAACTCGCTTACCACGATGCCGAACATGATCGGGTCGGAGACCTTCATCATCGTCGCCTTGAGGTGCAGCGAGAACAGCACGCCCTTCGCCTTCGCGTCCTCGATCTGCTCCGCCACGAACGCAGCCAGCGCCTTGCGCGACAAACAGGCGGCGTCGACGATCTCGCCGGACTGCACCTTCAGCGCCTCCTTGAGCACCTGCTGGCGGCCGTCGCTGCCGTGGAAGCTGATCTTCAGCACGTCCGCCGCCGGCATCGTCGCCGACTGCTCGCTGCCGTAGAAATCGCCGTCGTCCATGTGCGCGACGTGCGACTTCGAATCCGGCGACCACTTGCCCATGCGGTGCGGATGCTTGCGCGCGTAGGCCTTCACCGACTTCGGTGCACGGCGGTCGGAGTTGCCCTCGCGCAGCACCGGGTTGACCGCGCTGCCCATGACCTTGCCGTAGCGTGCGCGCAGGTCCTTCGCGGCGTCGTCCTTCGGCTCGTCCGGATAGTCCGGCAGCGGGTAGCCCTGCGCCTGCAGCTCCTTGATCGCCGCCTTGAGCTGCGGCACCGAGGCGCTGATGTTGGGCAGCTTGATGATGTTGGCGTCGGGCGTCTTCGCCAGCGCACCGAGCTCGGCCAGGTCGTCGCTGACCGCGCGCGCGCCCAGCAGCTCCGGGAACTGCGCCAGGATCCGCCCCGACAGCGAGATGTCGCGCGTCTCCACCGCGATCCCGGCCGCACCGGCGAACGCCTGCACGATCGGCAGCAGCGAGGCGGTAGCGAGGAGCGGGGCCTCGTCGGTCAGGGTGTAGAGGATCCTGGGGGTGTCGGGCATGGCGGGACCTGTGGAAGGAAGGTGAGCGCGGCGCACACGCAAACGCGGACGCCGCGAGGGTCAGGCAGCACGCCATTGTCGCGGTTTGCGCTGGGACGGGCAAAGCCGACGGCGCGGATGCGGCGTTACGGCGCGACGTACGCCGGCGCACGGCAGGAAAAAGGTTCTTCTCCCAAACGAGGGGGAGAAGCTGCTCGTGGTTGGAGAAAGCCGTCTACTGTCCGACTTCGGACGGACGCCGCGCCCTATCGGCCGGGGATCGCTCCCCTCTCGATCAGGGCCGCTTCGCGGTCCGGCCCGGCGCAGCGCGCCGGGCGTTCGCGCGGACGCGCGGCAGAGCCGCGCAAGCCGTCCGCACTCACCCTGCCCTGACTCGCGCGCAAAACATCCATG
>DAOMPM010000053.1:0-21078 GCA_035444805.1 Luteimonas sp.
AGTCGAGGATCGGGATGCCCTCGTGCATCGCGTCCTCCTTCTCCCAGGGGCTGGCCTTCATCTCGTCGAAGCCCGAGCGCACGACGACCTTCACGTCCTCGCCGCCGAGGCGACGCGCCGAGCGGCAGCAGTCCATCGCGGTATTGCCGCCGCCGAGCACCAGCACGCGGCGGCCGACGCGGGTGACGTGGCCGAAGTAGACGTTCGCCAGCCAGTCGAGGCCGACGTGGATGCTGGCCGCGCAGCGCTTGCGACCCGGCAGGTCGAGGTCGCGCCCGCGCGGCGCGCCGCTGCCGACGAAGACCGCGTCATGGCCTTCGGCCAGCAGGTCCTTCATCGACTCGATGCGGCGGCCACCGACGAACTCCACGCCCATGTCGAGGATGTAGCCGGTCTCCTCGTCGATCACTTCCTCGGGCAGGCGGAAGCGCGGCACCTGGGTGCGCATGAAGCCGCCGGCCTTGGGATCCGCCTCGAACACCGTGACCTGATAGCCCAGTGGCGCGAGGTCACGGGCCACGGTGAGCGAAGAAGGCCCCGCACCGACGCAGGCGATGCGGCGGCCGTTGCGCTGCGCCGGTGGTTTCGGCATGCGCGCGCTGACGTCGCCCTTGTGGTCGGCGGCGACGCGCTTGAGCCGGCAGATCGCCACCGGCTCGGGCTTGTCGCGCATCGAGGCCGGGCCGTTGTTCTCCTCGACCCGGCCGCGGCGGCAGGCCGGTTCGCAGGGCCGGTCGCAGGTGCGACCGAGGATCCCCGGGAAGACATTGCTCACCCAGTTGACCATGTAGGCGTCGGCGTGGCGGCCGGCGGCGATCAGGCGGATGTACTCGGGCACCGGCGTATGCGCCGGACAGGCCCACTGGCAATCGACGACCCGGTGGAAGGTGTCGGGATTGCGGATGTCGGTCGGCTTCACTGCGCCCCCCGTGGCTGGCTGGCCGGACGCGCGGCCCTCGCTCGCGGGGTCGAGCATAGGCCGAAATCAACGGGTCGTCACAGCCCGACCGGCACAGAGCCGGCGCCGTGGCGTGTCCGCAGCCGGCAACGCCCGGAAAAGGCCGTCGGGCACGGCCCGAACGGCGGTCATGCCGGGCGCAGCCGCTTGTGCAGGGTCGCCATCTCGTCCGCGACCGCTTCGGCGCTGCGCGCCTCGATCCTGCGGTACAGGGCGAGCACTTCGGCGCCCAGTGGCGTGAGGCTGGCGCCGCCGCCGCCGCTGCCGCCCTTGCTGGTCTCCACCACCGGCTCGCGGAAACTGCGGTTCATCGCGTCGATCAGGTCCCAGGCGCGCTTGTAGCTCATCTTCATGCGCCGCCCGGCGGCGGAGATCGAGCCGGTGTCGCGGATGCCGTCGAGCAGGTCGGCCTTGCCCGGCCCGAGCACCAGGTCCGGGTCGAAGATCACCCGCAGGCGCAGCCGGCCCGGTCCGCGTTTTTCCGCCATCGACTCGTTCTCCCGCGCCTTTGCGCCCGCAGCGGAATGATAGTTCCGGATGCAACCCTTGCCGACGCTTGACGCACTGCATCATCGTCCGGTATTCATGGCGTCCCATGCCGCACGCCCACGCCATTTTCGCATCCCGCACCGACGCGTCGCGCACGCAGTCGGTTGCAGTTGCGACGATCATTACCACCACCGGTACCATTGGGACCTGGGTGCGGGCGCGCGTGCAGGACTGATCGAACACGCCGCTCCGCACCCGATCCGGGTGCGGGCCGCACGGCTTCCACCTCGACCGGACGCGGAGCCCAACCGGAGCTTCCCCAGCATGTCGTCCGCGCCTTCCCAGATCCTCGGCGATGCCGTCGCCTCCGCCGCCTCGGCCACGCTCGCGGCGCTGAAGTCGGCTGCCCCCACCACCCGCGTGCACAAGTTCGGCGGCAGCAGCGTCGCCGATGCCGCGCGCATCCAGGCGCTCGCGCCGCTGGTCGACGACGGCGCCGGCGTGCGCGCAGTCGTGGTCTCGGCCATGGCCGGCACCACCAACGCGCTGGTGGCGATGGCCGAGCAGGCCGCGTCCGGGCAGGACTGGAGCGCGGACTGGTCGGTGCTGCGCGAGCGCCACCTGCTCACCGCCGACGCCATCGACGGCGACGGTCGCCACGGCCTGCGCGACGCGGTGTCGCGCGACTTCGACGGCCTGCGCGACGACCTGCTGGCGCTGGCCGCGGCCACCGGCGACACCGCCCCGATCGTCGCCCAGGTGCACGGCCTGGGCGAGCTGGCGTCCTCGCGCCTGGTGCAGGCCGCGCTCGGCGGCGAGGCCGGCGGCTGGCAGCGGCTCGACGCGCGCGAGGCGCTGGTGGTGCACCCGGGCGAGATGGGCGTGGGCGTCGACTGGGAGGCTTCACGCGCGAAGTTCGCCGACTGGCGCGCGCGCCATCGCCCGGCAGGGGTCGTGGTCACCGGCTTCATCGCCCGCGACCGCGACGGCCGCAGCACCACGCTCGGCCGCAACGGCAGCGACTATTCGGCGGCGATCTTCGCCAACCTGTTCGATGCCGACGAACTGCTGATCTGGACCGACGTCGACGGCGTGCTCTCGGCCGACCCGCGCCTCGTGCCCGACGCGACCGTGCTGCCGACGATGTCCTACGCCGAGGCCTGCGAACTGGCCTACTTCGGCGCCAAGGTGCTGCACCCGCAGACCATGGCGCCGGTACAGTCGCGCGGCATCCCGCTGTGCATCCGCAACACGCTCAATCCCTCGGCGCGGGGCACCTGGATCCTCGCCGAGAACCCCGAAGGCGACGCCGAGCTGTCGCCGGTGAAGGGCCTGACCATCGTCCGCGACATGGCGGTGCTGGAGCTGGTGGGCAACAGCATGGTCGGCGTGCCGGGCGCGGCCGAGAAGCTGTTCGCGGCGCTGCACCGCGCCGGGGTGTCGGTGGTGATGATCTCGCAGGGCTCGTCCGAACACTCGATCTGCTGCGTGGTGCGCGCCGGCCAAGCCGAACGCGCGCGCGCCGCGGTCGAGGCCGCGTTCGCCGACGCCATCGCCGACACCCAGACCCAGGGCGTCAACCTCACTTCCGACATCGCCATCCTCGCCGCGGTCGGCGACGGCATGGTCGGCATCCCCGGCGTCGCCGCGCGCCTGTTCGCGTCGCTGGCGCAGGCGCGGGTCAACATCCGCGCGATCGCGCAGGGCGCCAGCGAACGCAACATCTCGGTCGCGATCGCCGACGCCGATGCCACCCGCGCGCTGCGCGCGGCGCACTCGGCGTTCTGGCTGTCGCCGCAGACGGTGTCGATCGGCCTGATCGGTCCCGGCCAGGTCGGACGCGCGCTGCTGTCGCAGATGGCGGCGGTGATGCCGAAGCTGCGCGCCAGCTCGCAGGTCGACCTGCGCCTGCGCGCCATCGCCAACAGCGGCTACATGGCGCTGGACCACTTCGCGATCCACCCCGACGAGGCGGTCTCGCGCCTGACCGACATGAGCACGCCGGCCTTCGACGCCGACGCCTTCGCCGCCCACGTCCGCGCCGAGCATTTGCCGCACGCGCTGATCGTCGACTGCAGCGGCAGCGAGGCGATCGCCAGGCACTACCCGGCGTGGATCGCGGCCGGCATCCACATCGTCACGCCGAGCAAGCACGCCGGCAGCGGCGACTGGGAGCGCTACGCCGCGATCCGCGAGGCGCAGCGCGCCGGTGGCGGACGTTTCCTGTACGAGGCCACGGTCGGCGCCGGCCTGCCGGTGATCCAGACCCTGCGCAACCTGGTCGACACCGGCGACGAACTGGTCGCGATCGACGGCATGCTCTCGGGCACGCTGGCCTGGCTGTTCAACAGCTTCGACGGCACTCGCCCGTTCTCGGCGCTGGTGCGCGAGGCGCGCGAGCTGGGCTACACCGAACCGGACCCGCGCGACGACCTGTCCGGGCTCGACGTCGCGCGCAAGCTGGTGATCCTGGCGCGCGAGGCCGGGCGCGAGCTGTCGCTGGACGACGTGCAGATCGAGAGCCTGGTGCCGGAACACCTGCAGGCGGTGTCGCGCGACGAGTTCCTGTCGCGGCTGGAGGAACTCGATGTGCCGATGCAGGCACGTCTCGACGATGCAAGGGCGAAGGGCCTTGGCCTGCGCCACATCGCGCACCTCTCTCAAGAAAACGGTGCGCGCGTGGGCGTGGTCGCCCTGCCGGCCGAACATGCCTGCCGCCACACGCGCCTGACCGACAACCTCGTGCAGTTCACCACCGCGCGCTACGCCAGCAATCCGCTGGTGGTGCAGGGACCGGGCGCGGGACCGCAGGTGACCGCCGCCGGCGTGTTCGGCGACGTGCTCGCGATCGCGCATTCGCTCAGCAGCGGCATCGGCGCACGCGCATGACCGCATCGGCGACCGCGTTCTCCCCGGCCAGCGTCGGCAACATCGGCGTCGGCTTCGACCTGCTCGGGCACGCCATCGTCGGGCCGCGCGATGTCGCGACGGTGCGCCGGATCGACGAGCCGGTGGTGCGCATCGACGCCATCCGCGGCGCCATCGCCGGCGTCGACACGCTGCCGCTGGAGGCCGCGCGCAACACCGCCGGCGGCGCGCTGATCGCGCTGCGCGAGCGGCTGTCGCTGCCGTTCGGCTTCGCACTGGAACTGGAGAAAGGCATCCCGCTGGGCTCGGGCCTCGGCGGTTCGGCCGCGTCCTGCGTGGCCGCGCTGGTGGCGGCGAACGCGCTGCTCGATGCGCCGCTGGCGCGCGAGGCGCTGTACGACTTCGCGCTCGAGGGCGAGTCGCTGTCCAGCGGCAGCCGCCACGGCGACAACGTCGCGCCGATGCTGCTCGGCGGCGTGGCACTGGCGACGGCGACCCGCGCGCTGCGTCTGGACGCACCGGACTGGCTGCACGCGGTGGTCGTGCACCCGGACCAGGTGCTGGAGACGCGCCGCTCGCGCGCGGTGCTGGCCGAGCCGTATCCACTGCATGCGCTGGTGGAACAGACCGCGCACCTGGCGCAGTTCCTGCTCGGCCTGCAGCGCGGCGACGCGACGCTGATCCGCGACGGCCTGCACGACGTGCTGGTGGAGCCGCGGCGCGCGCCGCTGATCCCCGGCTTCGTGCAGGTCAAGAGTGCGGCGCTGGACCACGGCGCGCTTGGCGCCAGCATCTCCGGCGGCGGCCCGAGCGCGTTCGCCTGGTTCGATTCCAGGGCCGCGGCCGAGCGCGCCGCGCCGGCGATGCGCCAGGCCTTCGTCGACGCCGGCTTCGACGCGCGCGCCTACGTCAGCCCGGTCAACGCGCCGCGCGCCGAGGTGATCGCCACCGCGTGAAAGCCGGGGTCAGAGTCCACTTTCCCCCGGGATCGATCCGCATCGTCAACAATCCGGGAAAAGTGGACTCTGACCCCGGTTTTCATCCAGGCACCCGATCCATGCAATTCACCAGCACCCGCGGCCAGGTCCCGCCCACCCCCATCGACGTCGCCCTCGTCGCCGGCCTCGCGCCCGACGGCGGGCTGTACGTGCCGGAGTATTTTCCGGCGGTGGACTTCTCCGCGCCCGCGCCGACGCTGGCGGCCACCGCCACGCGCACGCTGGCGCCCTACTTCGATGCCTCGTCGCTGCGCGACCGGCTCGACGCACTCTGCGCCGACGCCTTCTCCTTCGATGCGCCGCTGCGGCCGCTGGCCGGCGCCGGCGACCACGTGCTGGAGCTGTTCCACGGCCCCACCGCCGCGTTCAAGGACTACGCCGCCCGCTTCCTCGCGCGCGCGCTCGAGGGCCTGCGTGATCCGACAGCACCGCCGACCACGATCCTCGTCGCCACCTCCGGCGACACCGGTGCCGCGGTGGCCTCCGCCTTCCATCGCCGGCCGGGCTTCCGCGTCGTGATCCTGTATCCGGACGGCAAGGTCTCGCCACGGCAGGCGCACGGACTCGGCTGCTGGGGCGACAACGTCGCCGCCTACCGCGTCGCCGGCAGCTTCGACGACTGCCAGCGCCTGGCCAAGCAGGCGCTGTCGGACGAGGCGCTGCGCGCCCGGGTGCCGCTGGGTTCGGCCAACAGCATCAGCCTCGGCCGGCTGCTGCCGCAGGCGGCCTACTACGCCCACGCCGCGGCGTACTTCCACGCCACGCACGGACAGCCGCTGAACTTCATCGTGCCGACCGGCAACCTCGGCAACGCCAGCGCCGCCTTCGTCGCGCGCGCGATGGGTGCGCCGGTCGGCGAGATCCGCCTCGCCTGCAACGCCAACGACACCCTGCCGCGCTACTTCGCCGGCAGCGACTACGCCGCGCAGCCGACGCGCGCCACGCTCGCCAACGCGATGGACGTCGGCGCACCGAGCAACTTCGAGCGCCTGCGCCACTGGCACGCCAGCGACGACGCCCTGCGCGCGGCCTTCGTCGCCAAATCGGTGGACGACGCCACCATCCGCGAGGTCATCCGCGACGCGCCCGCGCGCCACGGCTACGTGCCCTGCCCGCACACCGCGACCGCGCTCAAGCTGCTGCAGGACCTGCGCGCCGCCGGCGACACGCGCGACTGGGGCGTGGTCGCCACCGCGCACCCGGCGAAGTTCGAGAGCGTGGTCGAGCCACTGGTCGGGTACGTGGTCGAACCGCCGCCGGCGTTGGCGGAATGTCTCGCGCGACCGGCGCATGCGGACGTGATGGCGGACGACTACGATGCGCTGCGGGCGTTGCTGGCTGGCTGAAGGGAAAACAGGGGTCAGAGTGGACTTTTCCCCGGGATCTGCGGATGGCTGAGCCACTACGCGGAAAAGTCCACTCTGACCCCTGTTTTCCCCTCTACCGCGCTGCCATGAACGCCTCGATCTCGTCGGCGCTGCGCGCGAGGCCTTCGGTCAGCACCTCGTGGCCTTCCTTGGTGATGACCACGTCGTCCTCGGTGCGGATGCCGATGCCGCGCCACTTCGCGGCCACCGTGGTGTCGTCAGGGGGGATGTAGAGGCCCGGTTCGATGGTGAAGGCCATGCCCGGCTCGAGCAGGCGTGATTCGCCGTCGATGCGGTAGTCGCCGACGTCGTGCACGTCGAGGCCGAGCCAGTGCCCGGTCTTGTGCCGGTAGTAGCGCTTGTACGCGCCATCGGCGATGTTCTTCCCGAGCTTGCCCTTGAGCAGGCCGAGCTTGAGCAGGCCTTCGGTCAGCGTTTCGACCGCGGCGTTGTGGCCGGCCTCGTAGGGCACGCCCGGCCGCGCCTGCGCCAGGGCTGCGGCCTGGGCGGCGCCGACGAGGTCGTGCAGCACACGCTGCGCGGGAGTGAAGCGGCCGTTGACCGGGAAGGTGCGGGTGATGTCGGCGGCGTAGCCGCGGTACTCGGCGCCGGCGTCGATCAGCACCAGGTCGCCGTCGCGCGACTGCGCGGCATTGGCCCGGTAGTGCAGCACGCAGGCGTTGCCGCCGGCGCCGACGATGCTGCTGTAGGCGGCTTCCGCATCGGCGGCGCGGAACACGCGCTCCAGTTCGGCCTGCAGCTCGTACTCGTGGATGCCCGGGCGCGCCGTGCGCATCGCCGCCTCGTGCGCCTCCACGCTGATCTTCGCCGCGCGTTTCATCAGCTTCAGCTCGTCGCGCGACTTGAACAGGCGCATCTCGTCGAGCAGGTGGCCCAGTTCGAGGAACTCGTGCGGCGGCTGCGCGCCGAGCCGCACCTGGGCGCGCACGCGGTTGAGCCAGCCGATCAGCTTGAGGTCGAACTCGGTGTCGCGGCCGAAGTGGTAGTAGACGCGGCTGCGGCCTTCGAGCAGGCCGGGCAGGATCTCGTCGAGGTCGTCGATCGGATAGGCGTCGTCCATGCCGAAGGCCTCGACCGCGCCCTCGGGGCCGGCGCGCGGACCGTCCCAGCCCTCGCGCTCGGGATCGCGCTCGCGGCAGAACAGCAGGGCCTCGCCGTGGCGGCGGCCGGGCACCAGCACCAGCACCGCTTCGGGCTCGGGGAAGCCGGTGAGGTACCACAGGTCCGAATCCTGCCGGTACGGGTAGTGGGTGTCGCGGCTGCGGATGCGCTCCGGCGCGGCCGGCAGCACCAGGATCGCGTCGTCGCCGGCCATGCGCATCAGCTGCCGGCGGCGGCGGGCGTAACCCTGCGCCGGGATGCCGGTGGCCGTGGCCATCAGTTCAGGCGACCGCGGTGGCGCGGCCCCAGGGCGCAGTCGCCGTGCAGCAGCAGCACCGCGACCCGGACGAACTCCTCGATCTCGGCCAGCGCGGCCTCGTCCTCGTCGTCGCCGCCTTCCTCGGGCGCAGCACCGGCGAGGCGGACCAGGTCGGCCAGGGCCTCGGCACCTTCTTCCGACAGCGGCGGCTTCTCCCCGGCGGCAAGGCCAAAGGCGCCGACGAAGCCGCGGCACCAGTCGAACAAGGCGCCGCTGCGCTCGAACAGCGGGGCGTCCGCGTCCGGCAACAGCAGCTCGAAGCCGAAATCGCGATCCTCCAGCTGGGCCAGGGACGCCGCGCGCAGCCGGTCGAGCACGTCGCCGGACGCGACCGGACCCAGCGCCTCGTCGGCCAGCACCCGGGCGAGCCAGTCGGGGCCGTCGGCGCCGCCGCCGGCGAACCAGCCACACAGGCTGCCGTGCAGCTCGCTCGCGTCCACGCCCAGCTGCCGTTCCCGGCTGGCCGATTCGACTTCCTGCAGCGACGGCATGGTGTCCCGCACGCGCTTCCTCCCGACCGATGCCCACAGTTTAGGGCCTGTCAACGTGATTGGCATGCCCTGGAACGTCGGCCGCGCCGGCGCATGGCCATTCGCCGACGCATGGCCCGCGCCACCTTTTCGACCCCGGTCGCTTGTTGTCGGCCGGCGTGCGCGCCTACACTCGGGTTTGTCTCGCCCGGTGCATGCAGGGGCCTTCCGAGTGCTGACCAATCCGGGGCATCTCCACCTGTTCGCCGCCGCCACCGCCGCGGCGCTGCTGGCCATTGCCCTGGTCGTCCTGATCCTGCGCCGTCGCCAGAGCGAGCGCGCCTACACCGATCGCGTCCGCGACCGCGAGGAGCGGCTCCAGCTCGCGCTGTGGGCCACCGGCGAGCGCTACTGGGACTACGAGGTCGGCAGCGGCATGCTGCATCGGCTGGCGCCCGAGTCCCGCCACGCGCCCTCCGGCAGGATGGCCGAGGACCTCAACCCCGCCACCGACCTGATCCATCCCGAGGACCAGGCGATGGTGCGCCAGCGCGTCGCCGACTATCTCGCCGGCCGCAGCGACACTTTCCTCGCCGAACTGCGCATCGCCAAGGACCGCGGTGGCTGGGTGTGGATGCGCGCGCGCGGCCGCGCGGTCGAGCGCGACGCCGCCGGCCACATCACCCGCATCGCCGGCACCGCGCTCAACATCACCGACACCCGCGCGGCCGATCGCGAGCTGCGCATCTCCGGCGAAGTGCTGCGCAGCATGAACGAGGCGGTCGCGGTGATCGACCGCAACTTCGACTTCATCTCGGTCAACCCCGCCTTCCTGCGCATGACCGGCTACGACGAGAGCGACGTCATCGGCCGCAACGCCAGCGTCCTCGACAGCCTGCAGCACGACGCCGCCTTCTACCAGCACATCCGCGAACAGATCCGGCGCAAGGGACGCTGGACCGGCGAGATCTGGCAGCGGCGCAAGGACGGCGAGGAGTTCCTGTGCCTGATCGAGTCGAGCATGGTCTACGACAAGAACGGCGAGCTGATCCTGTTCGTCACCGTGCTCAGCGACATCACCCAGCAAAAGCGCGCCGAGCAGGAACTGCGCTACCTGGCCAACTTCGACACCCTGACCAACCTGCCCAACCGTTCGCTGCTGTCCGAGCGCCTGTCGCGCGCGATCGTGCGCGCGCACCGCGAGGACACCCAGATCGCGGTGCTGTTCCTCGACCTGGACCGCTTCAAGGACGTCAACGATTCGCTCGGCCACGCCGCCGGCGACCGCATCCTGCGCGCGGCCGCGGCGCGGCTGCAGCAGACGGTGGGCATGCACCACACCGTGGCGCGGCTGGGCGGCGACGAGTTCACGGTGGTGCTGGAGAACCTCGAGACGGCGGAGGACGCGGACAAGGTCGCGCGCGAGATCATCATGGCCTTCGAGGCACCGCTGCTGCTCGACGACCGCCGCGAGATCGCGATCTCGCCGTCGATCGGCATCAGCCTCTACCCCGACCACGCGCACGTGCCGACCGAGCTGCTCAAGCAGGCCGACACCGCGATGTACCAGGCCAAGGCCGCCGGCCGCCGCACGTTCATGCGCTACGACGACGCGATGGACGTGGTGGTGCGCCAGCGCGCGACCATCTCCGGTGCGCTGCGCAAGGTGCTCGACCGCGGCGAGCTGCGCCTGGTGTTCCAGCCGCGGCTGGCGCTGGGCGAAGGCCGGATCACCGGGGTCGAGGCGCTGCTGCGCTGGCACAGCGATGAGCACGGCGAGATCCCGCCGACCGACTTCATCCCGATGGCCGAGGAAAGCGGCCTGATCCTCGAGATTGGCGAATGGGTGCTGCGCGAGGCCTGCCTGACCCTGCAGCGCTGGCGCCAGCACGGCCTGACCGAGCTGACCGTGTCGGTCAACGTCTCGGTGCTGCAGCTGCTGCGCGGCGATTTCCCCGAGGTGGTCAGCCGCGTGCTCGCCGACATCGACCTGCCGCCGAGCGCGCTGGAGCTGGAGCTGACCGAAAGCGTGCTGATGGCCAACGCCGAGCACACCGCCAGCAAGCTGCAGGCCTTCCGCGAGCTGGGCGTGTCGCTGGCGATCGACGACTTCGGCACCGGCTACTCGTCGCTGGCCTACCTCAAGCGCCTGCCGATCACCACGATCAAGATCGACAAGGCCTTCATCGGCGACCTCACCCACGACCCGGAAGACGCCGCGATCACCAGCACGGTGATCACCATGGCCCATTCGCTGGGCCTGAACGTGGTCGCAGAAGGCGTGGAGACCGAGGGCCAGGTCCGCTTCCTGCGCGGCCATCGCTGCGACGAGGTGCAGGGCTTCTGGCTGTCGCCGCCGCTGGAGGCCCACGCCTGCCTGGCCTTCATCCGCAACTGGCGGCCGCCTCCGGTCGCGGCCGCGGCGCCGTCGCTGGCCGCGCCTTGACCGGCCCCGGCCGGCTGCCTATCGTGCCGTCATGGACCGACCCGACGTGATCGAGCAGCTCCGCGCCCTGACCGCGCGCATCGACGCGCTGGTCGAGCGCACCCAGAAGCTGGCCGACGAGAACCGTTCGCTGCGCCAGCAGCACGAGCAGATCGCCGGCGAGCGTTCCCAGCTGCTGGCCAAGAACGAGCAGGCACGCTCGCGGGTGGAAGCGATGATCGCAAGGCTCAAGTCACTGGAGCAGCACACATGAGCACGCGCCCATGAGCGGCAGCAGCGAAGCGGTCAACGTGAGCGTGCTCGACCGCGAGTACACGGTCGGCGTCGCGCCGGACGAACGCGACAGCCTGCTCGCCGCGGCCAAGCTGCTCGACGTGCGCATGCGCGAGGTGCGCGGCAGCAACCGCATGGCCGCGGTGGATCGCGTCGCCGTGCTCACCGCGCTCAACCTCGCCCACGAACTGCAGCAGCTGCGCGAGGAAAACGGACAGCGCGACCGCGAGATCGCGGGCATGCTCGGCGACCTGCAGCGCAAGCTCGACGGCCTGATCGACGCGCGCTGACGCTGCGCACACGCGCCATGAACGGCGGCCCGTGCAGCGCCGACGAACGGGCTTGGCAGGGTGCGCCCGGCGGCTATACTGGATTCGCGTCCTCTGCCGTGTTCGACGGCATGCGCAACATTCGCCTTGTCCCTTAATGACGACCACGGGGGCGACGCGGAATCCGGGAGTGCAGGTCCGCCTTGCAGCGGGAAGCCCGATGGAAACCAGTCGCTACCCACTTGAACCCCAGGTTCAAGGTCGTTTCGCAGGCATCGGCAATGGCGGAGGACGTATTCCTTCCTCGTCGACGCGCGCGCGCCTGCGGCTGCCGCGCGGCGAACGCTACCGGTCGGTGCGCGCGAGCGGTCACAATGGCGCGCATGTCTCCCGTACCGGATCCACGATGAGCGACGAACGCCGCGCCCTGCGCCAGGCGATGCGCGCGCGTCGGCGCGCCCTGCCCGCGCCGGCGCGGATCGCCGCGGCCGAGGCGCTGGCCGAACGCCTGCTGGCGCTGCCGTTCGCGCCGCGGTCCGGCTTCGTCGCCGGCTACTGGGCGATGGACGGCGAGATTCCCCTGCACGCCTGGCAACTGCGCCTGCCTCGCACCCTGCGCTACTGCCTGCCGGTGCTGAACGCCGACGACACCCTGCGCTTCGCGCCGTGGGCGCCGGGCATGGCGCTGGCCGACAACCGCTACGGCATCCCCGAACCCGATGTTTCCGAAGCCGACCTGCTGCGTCCCGACCAGCTCGACCTGGTCGTGGCGCCGCTGGTCGCGTTCGACGCGCGCGGGCAGCGGCTGGGCATGGGCGGCGGCTGGTACGATCGCAGCTTCGCCTTCCGCACGTCGCAGCCCGCTCCGCCGCACCTGGTCGGCGCCGCGTTCGCGCTGCAGCAGGCCGAGGCGATCGCGCCCCGGCCCTGGGACATCCCGCTGGACGCGGTCTGCACCGAATCCGAGACCCTCCTGGTGAGCCCATGAGCCCCCGCAAGCGCCATTGGCTGATGAAGTCCGAGCCGACCGACTTCTCGATCGACGACCTGCAGCGCGTCGGCAGCGAACCCTGGACCGGCGTGCGCAACTACCAGGCGCGCAACTTCATGCGCCAGATGCAGGTCGGCGACGGCGTGCTGTTCTACCACTCCAACACCGAGGTGCCGGGCATCTACGGCATCGCCGAGGTCGCGACCACCGCGTATCCGGACCCGACCCAGTTCCAGAAGAAATCGAAGTATTTCGACGAGAAGGCGACGCGCGAGCAGCCGCGCTGGGACCTAGTCGACGTGAAGTTCGTGCGCAAGCTGGCGCGCGCGATTCCGCTCGACGAGATCCGCGGCCACGCCGACGCGCTGGGCGAAGACTTCGCCCTGATCCGCAAGGGCTCGCGCCTGTCGGTGCTGCCGGTGACGGCGGCGCAGTGGAAACTGCTGGTGGGGCTGGAGTGAGCCCTACGCTGTCATCCCGACCGCAGGGAGGGATCTGCTTTCAGATCGCGTAAGTGCGAAAAGCAGATCCCTCCCCCGGATCAAGTCCAGGGTCGGGATGACAGTTCGGCTCCTGGCGCGCAGCCCTGAATCACGAATCACCAATCCCTTACCCAGAATCCCCAACCCCATGTCCGAAGCAAAGCGCCTGGCCGGCGAAAAGGCCATCGAATTCGTCGAAGATGGCACCGTTGTCGGCGTCGGCACCGGTTCGACGGTGGCGTACTTCATCGACGCGCTGGCGCGGATCAAGGATCGCATCGCCGGCGCGGTGTCGAGCTCGGAGCAGAGCACGGCGCGGCTGAAACAGCACGGCATCGAGGTGCTCGACCTCAACGCCGCCGGCCCGCTGCTGCTGTACGTCGACGGCGCCGACGAGTGCGACCCGCACCGGCGCCTGATCAAGGGCGGCGGCGCGGCGCTGACCCGCGAGAAGATCATCGCCGAGGCCAGCGCGAAGTTCGTCTGCATCATCGACCCGGCCAAGCAGGTCGACGTGCTCGGCCGCTTCCCGCTGCCGGTCGAGGTGATCCCGATGGCGCGCAGCCTGGTGGCGCGCCAGATCCTGGCGAAGACCGGCGGCCAGCCGGTGTGGCGCGAGGGCGTGGTCACCGACAACGGCAACGTCGTGCTCGATGTGCACCACCTGCGCATCGTCGATCCGGTCGGGCTGGAGCGCGAGCTCAACCAGATCCCGGGCGTGGTCAGCGTCGGCCTGTTCGCACGGCGACCGGCCGACGTGGTGATCGTGGGTGGCGAGCCGCCTCGGGTGATCGGCCAGGGCATTCTCGACTCATAGTGTCTACAGTCTCGTCATTCCCGCGAAAGCGGGAATCGCTCTTCAACAGACGAACGTCTGGTCATCCAGTGTCTTTGCCATTGACTTGCAAGCTTGAAGCCACTGGATTCCCGCTTTCGCGGGAATGACCGCAAGATTGCAGCCGGCAGGCCGCGCGCTGGTTTCCGGACAGGCCCGTCCCTGGGCCCACCCGAAAGGCGGTGGCTCAGCGCAGCACGATCGCGGCCAGCAGGCGCGATCCGCGACGTGGTGCGGCGGTGCGACGCCGCGTGGCGGTGACCGCAGCGGGACGGCGTCGGCGCACCGTTGTCGGCGGGACTGACGCGAAGCCGCGGCGCGACCAGGCCAGCAGCCGCGCGGTCACCAGGCTGGCCGCCGGTAGGCCGAGCAGCCACAGCGGCATCCAGCCCAGGGCGGCGCTGGTGCCGCGTGCGGCCGGCAGCGACAGCATGGCGATGGCGCCCAGGAACAGCGCGCCCAGCAGCAGCGCTTCCACGTGGCGCAGTGACGGGGTCGGGTCGGGACTGCGGGATGGCGGGCATCGGGTCATGGCGGTCGCTCCTGTCGTGGCGCACAGCGTCCGCGGCCGCCGTCTCACGGCCTGCGACCTCGTCCGCAGGATCCGATGGAGAGACAGCTCTGTCGCTATACCAATCCGTGATCAAGAGTACGGGATGGTGTAGGAGCGCCCCATGGGCGCGACCGGCGAGCGACGGCGCCCGGGTTGTGCGGGTCGCGGGCATCGCCCGCTCCTGCGTTGAAGACCAAAGACGCTGGGTCCCCGCCTTCGCGGGGTGACGAGCAAAGGCGGCTTGATCAGCGTTGCCCTAATGCGGATGCGATCCCGGCGCCCCCGACGCGGACATCTCCGTCACCTCGAAGGCGACGGCCAGTTCGCGGCCGTCGTCCAGCACCAGGGTCGCATCGATCCGCTGGCCGGGCTCGAAGGCGCCGGCGCGCGGGCCGATGAACATCAGGTGGTAGCCGCCGGGCTTGAGCTCGACGCTCCCGCCCGCCGGCACGGCCAGGCCATCGGCCAGCTCGCGCATCCGCATCACGCCGTCCTCGTGGCGCATCTCGTGGATCTCGACGCGTTCGGCGGCGTCGCTGCGCACCGCGACCAGCCGCACCTCGGCCGGTCCCGGATTCGCGATCAGCAGATAGCCTGCCGCCACCGGTGCGTTCGCCGACACCGCGCGCGACCAGGCGCCGCTCACCTGCAGGGCGGCATCGCCGTGCCCGTGCCCGCCGCCGCCGCAGGCGGACAGCGCCGCCAGCAGCACCAGCACCAGCGCATGTCCGATCCTGTTCATGGCACATCCTCCCGTGGGCGCCGCCGGGCGGCATCGTCGAGCAGCGAAAGCGGACGCAGGCGCGTCGGTCGCGAACGCAGCCACGCCAGCCCCAGCGCCAGTCCCCAGCCGATCGCCCAGAGGGCGACCGGCACGAGGAAGGCGACGCGCGGGTCGAAGGTCGTCGTCATGTCCATCCTCCTCAGTTGACCAGGTTCAGCCGCAGCCACAGCGTGCGTCCGGGCTCGTGGATGCGCACCGGATCGGCCGGAAAGCCGAAGTCGGCGCTGCCGGCCAGGTTGAGGTGTTCGCTGTAGCTGCGGTCGAACAGGTTGTCGATGCCGGCGCTCAGGCGCAGGCGCTCGCTGAAGCGGTAGCCACCGTTGATCGCCAGCGTGGCGAAGCCCGCGCTCGGCCCGAGGTCGCGGCCGACGACATTGCCCTGCTCCGGGGAGACGCGATCCTGCGACGCCACCGCGCGCAGCAGCACGCCGAAGCTCCAGCGGCGGTCGTCCCAGGTCGCGCTGAGCTTCGCATCCAGCGGCGGCATTTGCGGCAGGGCCTCGCCGCTGCTGCGGTTCTCTCCCCATGCGTAGGCCAGGGTGCCGCCCAGGGTCCAGCGTTGGTCCGGTCGGAACTCGATCCCGGCCTCGCCGCCGCGGATGCGCGCGTCCACGTTCGCCACCGAGGACATCGTGCCCATCATCCCGCCCGTGCGGTAGGTGAACAGGATGTAGTCATCGACGCGCCCGGCGTAGGCGGACAGCCAGGCATCGACGCGCCTGCCGCGGAACTGCGCGCCGACGTCGAGCTGGGTGGTGCGCTCGGGCGCAATGCCGGCGAAGGCGTTGGCGGCGCCCATCGGCCCCATGTTGGCCGAGAACAGCTCCCAGTAGTCGGGCATGCGCCGGGTGTGGCCGACGCCGGCGTACCAGGTCAGCGCGGTGTCCGGCAGCGTCTGCTCGATGCGCACGAAGCCCGCCGGCAGCGTTTCCCTGCGGGTGACGCCGGCGGTGGGATTGGGCATGCCCATCATCCCCGCGGTGGTGCGCAGGTCGGTGACTTCCGCGCGATCGACGCGCGCGCCGGCGATCCACTGCCCGCCCGATGCCAGCGTGCGCGTCAGCTCGGCGAAGGCGCCGAGGTTGTCGAACTCGGCGTCGGTCGTCCACGGCCGCGCGCGATAGGCGCCGCGCCCCATCGCGTTGCGTCCGCGATGGCGGCTGTCCTGGGTATCGGCGCCCGCCGTCAGCGCCCATTGCGACCACTGCCAGTCCAGCGCGGCGCGGCCGCCGTAGGTGCGCCGCTCGACGTTCGACGCTATCGGCATCGGCATCGGGCCCATCGGGTTCGGATCGCGCAGCGTGTAGTTGTCCATCACGTGGTCGGCGCGGTTGTGGAACGCGCTCGCCTGCAGCGACGCCAGCGCGCCCGGCAGGCCGGTCTTCTCGAAGCGCAGCACGTAGCCCTCGCGCTTGAACTGCGCGCCATCCATGCCGCGCCCGGCGTAGCGCGCCTCGCCGTCGCCGCTGCCGGCGGACAGTTCGAGCAGGGTGTCGTCGTCCGGGGTCCAGCCGAGGGCGACGTCGACGTTCCACTTCTTCCACGACGAGGGCACGGGATTGCCGTCGCCGTCGTCGTAGTCGTCGGATTCGGAACGGTTGCCGTTGACGCGGACGTAGCCCGACGGCGCACCGGCCTCCAGGTTCGCGACCTGGTCGTTGCGGCCGAACGCGCCGAAGAGCAGGCTGCCGCTGACGCGTGCGCCGGGCGCATCGAAGCGTTCGACCTCGCGCTCGAAGCGCACCGTGCCCGCGGACGCGCCCGGCCCCCACAGCACCGTCTGCGGCCCCTTCACCACGACCAGCCGGTCGAAGGTGTCGGGCGAGACGTAGGACAGCGGGTTGTCCATGCGCGAGGGGCAGGCGCCGGGCATGGCGCCTTCGTTGGTGACCAGGTTCAGGCGCGAACCGAACATGCCGCGCAGCACCGGATCGCCGTTGCTGCCGCCGTTGCGCACGGCGGTGAAGCCGGGAATGGTCTTGAGGTAGTCGGCGCCGTCGCTGGCCGGCACCGGCTGGCGCGGCAGGGTCGGGTCGGTGACCCAGGTCAGCGGCGACACCGGCGCCTGGGCGATGACGACGACCGGGTCGAGCGTTTCCGGTTCGGGGAGGGTGGATTCATCCGCCGCCGCGACCGCGGCGGGGGCAGAGAGGATCGACACGGCCGCGATGGCCATGCACAGGCGCGACGCACGCAGCGTCGCACGTGGAGGGATCGACATGTGGGCTCCAAAGCACAAGGGCGCGGCACGCGGCCGCGCGAAACGGGTTGGCTTGTGGTTTCAGAGCGCGAGCGGTGGTGCCTGCGATCCCAGGCCGCGCAGGTTGCGCGGCGATCGCAGCAGGGGAACGGTGGCGCGCAGCCGCGGCAGGCGCGAGGCCGGGGCCAGCAGGCAGACCGCGAGCAGCGCCAGCACCAGCGGCAGCGGCGTGGCCAGCACGCAGTAGTCGCAGGCGTCGACCGCGCCGGTTTGCGGTTGCGGCGGCGATTGTTCGCCGAGGAACGGGGAGACGTCGACCAGCTGGGTGCCGGCCGTGGTGCACATCTCCATCCACACCGGCACCGACTGCGGCAGCAGCACCGACAGCGCGCGGCTGACGGTCGGCATCGCGGTCGCCAGCAGCGCCGCCGCGAGGGCGAGCCACGCCATGCGACGGAACAGGGCCGTGGAGCGGGTCATCCCGTGCATTTTAAGCCAAGACGTGGCGTTCGCGATCAGCACCACGGTCGTAGGAGCGGGCCATGCCCGCGACCGCGCCGCGAAACACTGGACGATGCGACCGGAATGAACGCGGCGACACGCGCGGGACGGCAAACAAGTTCGTCATTCCTGCGTCACGGTTGCCATTGTGGTCGCGCCCATGGGGCGCTCCTGCGGCATTCCAGTGCGGGGATCAGTAACCGGCCGCGTCCAGCGCCTTGGTCGCAATCGCGCGGCCGACGTCGATGAGTTCGGCCGCGCGCCAGAACTCGTAGAAGTGGCAGACGTCGCGCGGGATGCGGATCAGCAGTTCGGGCGGATCCAGCGCCAGCTGCACGCGCGAGATCTGCGCCTGCATGGTCTCCAGCGATCGCGACATGATCTCGGGCAGGCCCATGCGCAATGCGTCTCCCTGCGCATCGGGGCCGCCGCCGGCGACCGCGCGCTCGAGCCAGTCGCCGAAGCGCCCGGCCAGCGACGGCGCCTCGCCGGCGTCGCCCGCCTGTGTCCGCGCCGGTTCGCCCGGCGGCCGCCGCGGCCAGCCGTGCATGTCGACCGCCACCAGCCGGTGCGCGTCCGACAGCCGCGTCGCCGCGATCGGCAGCGGCGACAGCAGGCCGCCGTCGACCAGGGCGCGACCGTTGATCCGGTGCGGTGTGAACAGGCCCGGGATCGCGAACGAGGCGCGCAGCGCGTCCCACAGCCGGCCGTCGCGGATCCACACCTCGCGCTGGCGCTCCAGGTCGACCGCGACCGCGGTGAACGGCACCGGCAGCGCTTCGATCAGCGGGTTGCCGACCACCTCGCGCATCGCCTCGACCAGGCGCGTGCCGCGCAGCAGGCCGGAGCGGCGCCAGCCGGGGTCGAGCAGGCGCAGGAAATCCCGGCGCGACATCGCGCGCAGGCGTTCGTCGAACGCGCGCAGCCGGCCGGCGGCATAGATCCCGCCCACCAGCGCGCCACTGGACGACCCCGACACCGCCTCGATGCGCAGGCCGCGCTCCTCCAGCACCTCGATCACGCCGATCTGCGCCAGCCCGCGCGCGCCGCCGGCGCCGAGCACCAGGGCGATGCGTTCGGGTTCCGCCGCCACGGTCACACCGGCTGCAGGCGAGGCCGCGGACATCAGCGCTCGTAGTTCGACAGCGCCAGCTGCAGCAGCGATTTCGCCTGCTCGCGCAGCGCGGCCGGCTCGACGATCTCGGCGTCGGCGCCGTAGTGCAGCACGTCCATCAGCAGCTCGCGCGAGGCGCTGTAGGGCAGCTTCAGCTCGTAGCGGCCGTCGGCCAGCAGCCGGCCCTGCTGCTGCGAGTGCCAGTGCTCGTCGGCGACCCAGCGTGCGGCCTTGGCGCTGAACACGATCGTGGCCATGCCCTTGGGCGGGCCGGAGAAGATGCCGTAGCTGCCGGCAAGGTGTTCGTCGAGCTGCTTCTCGTCGATGTCGCGCGCGTCTGCCTCGAGCGTGCGCGCGGCGCCGATGCGGTCGACCGAGAAGCTGCGCAGGGCCTCGCGCTCGTGGTCCCAGGCGTCGAGGTACCAGTTGTCGCGATAGTGGGTGATGCGCTGCGGCGACACCGTGCGCCGGGTCTTCTCGTCGGTCGAACGGGCGCGGTAGTCGAAGGCCAGCTGCTTGCGCTGCAGCACCGCCGAACACACGGTACGGAAGGCGTGCTCGTCCATGCGCCGGCCGCGGTGCGGGATCACGCGCACGCGCTCGACCGGCCAGCGCTTGCCGGCCGAATGTTCGTCGAGCAGCTTGTCGATGCGCGCCTGCAGCGGTGCCAGCGCGCTCGACAGCACCCCGCCGCCGCTGCGCGAGAGCAGCTGCTGCGCGGCGAGCAGCGCGTGCAGTTCGTCGGAGTTGAGCCACAGCCCGGGCAGCTCGAAGCGCCCGCCCTCGTCGGCGTCGTAGCGGAAGCCGGCCTCGCCGTCGCCGACCACTGGCGCCATCAGCGCATCGCGCAGGAAGGCCAGGTCGCGGTAGACCGTGGCGCGCGAGCACTCCAGCTCCTCCTGCAGGCGCGCGACCGTGACCGGGTAGCGCGAGGTCTTGAGGATGCGGTGCAGGGAGAGGATGCGTTCGTATCGGTCCATGGGCCGATTATGCCCCCTCGCCGGCGGGCGCGGCATGACACCTTGCGGCGCCGGATCCCGTATGTACGGATATCCCTCCCGTGCCGGAGCACGCCATGCGCCATCCATCCTTCCTGCCGCCGTCCCTGCTCGCCTGCGCGCTCGCGCTGGCCGCCTGCCAGCCGCAGGGCGACGCAGCCGAGGCACCCGCCCCGGCCGCGGTGGCCGCGGTCGAAAGCGCCGCGACCCGCCTCAACCCCCTGGCCAGCGCCAGCGACGAGGTCATGGCCGCGGGCAAGCGCCTGCTGGCGGCCGGCAGCTACCACGCGCGCATCGTCACCAGCGACGGCGCGCAGGACTTCGCGATGGAGGTCGACTACGTCGCGCCGGACCGCTATCGCATGGTGATGCCGCTGGTCACGCAGGTCATCATCGGCGACACCATGCACATGACGATGCAGGGCCGCAGCATGCAGATGCAGGTTCCGCCCGGCACGACCGAGCAGTGGCGCGACCCGAACAGGCTCGGACAGTACGCAGATTCGATGCAGGTCGAATCGCTGGGCAGCGACAGCGTCGACGGCAAGGACGCCCGGAAGTACCTCACCCGCTACACCGACCAGGCGCTGAAGCCGGTCACGACGTGGATCGACGCGGACGGCTATCCGTTGCGCATCGAGGTCGACAGTGAGCTGCAGGGCAAGCCGGCGACGACGGTGATCACCTATTCGCGGTTCAACGATCCATCGATCCGGGTCGAAGCGCCCTGACCTGCGACCGGCGGCATGCGGGACGACGGTACGGATCGCCAGTGGGCTCGTCGAAACGGGGGCTCGGGGACTGGTTCGGGCCTGATCCCGTATCAGCAGGGAACGCGGCGTCATCGCCCGGCGTGACGTCAGCATTCGGACGGCGAGGAGAAGATCCCTTCTCCCCAACTTGGGGAGCACCACCCGTGGTTGGAGAAAGGCCTTCACTGCCTGGCTTCGGAGGGACGCCGCGCCCTGCCGGCCGGGGATCGCTCCTCGCTCGATCAGGGCATCCTGCCCTGACTCGCGCGCAAAACATCCATGTTTTGCT
>DAOMPM010000054.1:0-20671 GCA_035444805.1 Luteimonas sp.
CCCAATGCCCCGCATCCTCCTGGTCGAAGATGAATCCGCGATCGCCGGGACCGTCCTGTACGCGCTGCGCGAGGACGGGCACGAGGCGGTGCACTGCCTGACCGCGGGGGAGGCGTTGGCCGCAGCGGCGCAAGGGGCGTTCGATCTCGCGATCCTCGACGTCGGCCTGCCCGACTTCGGCGGCTTCGCCCTGTGCCGGAAGCTGCGCGAGGGCCGCGACCTGCCGGTGATCTTCCTTACTGCGCGCCAGGAAGAGGCCGATCGCATCCTCGGCTTCGAGCTGGGTGCCGACGATTACGTGGCCAAGCCGTTCTCGCCGCGCGAACTCGTCGCCCGCGTGCGCGCGGTGCTGCGTCGTGCGCAAGCGGCCAGTGGCGACGCGCAGCCAAACCTTGCGACTCCCGGCTTCGAGCACGACACCGAAGGCCTGCGCATCCGCTATCGCGGCCAGCTGCTGGAGCTGACCCGCTACGAGTACGGCCTGCTCGCCGCGCTGCTGGTGCGTCCGGGCGCGGTGCTCAGCCGGGCGCAGCTGATGGACCGCGTCTGGGGCGATGCGCTGGACACCGGCGATCGCACCATCGACACCCACGTCAAGACCCTGCGCGCCAAGCTGCACGCGGTCGCGCCCGACGCCGACCCGATCCGCACCCATCGCGGCCTCGGCTACTCGCTCGACATGGCCTGATGCGCGCATGAAGATCGGCCTGCGCATCCTGCTCGGCTACTTCGTGATCGTCGCGATCGCCGGCTTCCTGCTGATGCGCGTGTTCGTGCAGGAAGTGAAACCGGGCGTGCGCCAGGCGATGGAGGACACCCTGGCCGACACCGCCAACGTGCTGGCCGAACTGGCCGCCGACGACCTGCTCGCCGGTCGCATGGCGGACGGCCGCTTCGCCGCGCGCATCGCCAACCTGCGCCAGCGTGACATCGGCGCGAAGATCTGGAACTTCGACAAGCACGGCGTGAGCTATCGCGTGACCGTCACCGACGCCGCCGGCATCGTCGTCTACGACTCCGCCGGGCTCGACGTCGGGCGCGACAACTCGCGCTGGAACGACGTCCATCGCACCCTGCGCGGCGAGTATGGCGCGCGCTCCACCCGCAGCGACCCGGACGACGAGTCCTCGACGGTGATGTACGTGGCCGCGCCGGTCCTCGACGATGCCGGCGGCATCGTCGGCGTGCTGACCGTGTCCAAGCCCAACCTCACGATCGAGCCCTTCATCCTGCGCAGCGAGCGCATCGTCCGTCGCTGGGGCCTGGTGCTGCTGGGTGCGGCGCTGGCGATCGGCCTGTTCGCGGCGTGGTGGCTGTCTCGGCAGCTGGCCGGGCTGCAGCGCTATGCGCGGGCCGTGACCGAGGGCGAACGCGCCAGCCTGCCGCGTTCGGCTGGCGAGTTCCGCGACCTCGGCCTGGCGCTGGAGACGATGCGCGATCGCCTCGACGGCAAGCAGTACGTCGAGCAGTACGTACACAGCCTGACCCACGAGCTGAAGTCGCCGCTGAGCGCGATCCGCGGCGCCGCCGAACTGCTGGAGCAGCCGCTGCCCGAGGCCGATCGCCAGCGCTTCGCCGCCACCGTCCGCGAGCAGGGTGAGCGCATGACCCGCACCATCGACACGCTGCTGGCGCTGGCGGCGGTCGAACACCGGCAGCGGATCGAACAGCCCGAGGCCATCGACGTGGCCGGACTGCTGGCCGAAGCCGCTGGCGATGCCGCCATCCGTGCGGCCGAGGCCGGCGTGCGCATCGCCACGCGCGTCGAGGGCGTGTCTCCGCCGCTCAACGGCGATCGCTTCCTGCTGCGGCAGATGCTCGGCAACCTGCTCGACAACGCCATCGACTTCTCGCCCGAAGGCGGCATCGTGCGGCTTTCTGCGGCGGCCGATGGCGACGGCCTGCGCATCGAAGTCCGCGATGATGGCCCCGGCGTGCCGGACTACGCCGCCGGGCGCGTGTTCGAACGCTTCTACTCGCTGCCGCGTCCACGCAGCCAGGCGCGCAGCAGCGGCCTCGGGCTGAGCTTCGTGCGCGAAGTGGCGGCGCTGCACGGTGGTGAGGCGGCGCTGGGCAACAGGCCCGAAGGCGGTACGGTCGCCAGCGTTCGATTGCCGGTGGGTTGAGGGTCGGCCGACAGCATCACTTCACCCAGGCTTCACCGTTCCCCCATCGTCCCCACGCAGGCGCCCCGCAGCCTGTGCATCGACATTCCGGACGAGGGAGCGGTGCGATGCGACTGTGGCTGAAGATCCTGATGGTGCTGGGCATGACCCTGGCGATCCTGGTGCCCCTGCTGATGATCCGCGGCACGATCCAGGAGCGGCAGACGTACCGCCACCAGGCGGTGGCCGATGTCGCGGCGAACTTCGGCGGCCGCCAGGTGTTCGGCGGACCGGTGCTGGTGGTGCCCTATGCCGAGACGGTGGAGGAAGAGGTCAGCCAGGGCGAGGGCGAGGTGCGCAGGGTCGTGCGGCGCAGGACGGGCAGCTGGACCTTCTTTCCCGAGACCCTGTCGATCGACGGCAAGCTGCAGCCGGACACCCGCAGGCGCGGGCTGCACGAGGTCCGCGTCTACCAGTGGGATGGTGTCGCACTGGCGACGTTCGACGTGCGCCTGCCGCCGGTCGAGGATGGCGCGAGGGATCGCGAGATCGGCCGCGCCTGGCTGAGCTACGGGATCTCCGACGTGCGCGGCCTGCGCGGTACGCCGAAGCTGCTGGTCGACGGCCGGCCGATGCTGCTGGCGCAGGGCATCGGCCACGCCGATGGCCCGGGCCTGCACGTTCGCCTGGAGGCGCCGCCGGTCGACGGCCGCATCGTGCTCGACACCCGCATCGACCTGCAGCTGCGCGGCACGGAGACCTTCGGCATGATGCCCCTGGGTCGCAGCAACGACCTGCAGCTGGCCTCGGCCTGGCCGCATCCGAAGTTCGACGGCGTGTCGCCGCAGCACGACATCGACAGCGCTGGTTTCCGGGCGCGCTGGCAGGTCGCGTCGGTCGCGAGCAATGCGCAGCGGCGCTACCTGCAGAATCCGGCGCTCGGCGCGGCGGACCGCACCCAGGTCCGGTTCGGCGAGGTGCAGTGGGCGCCCGAGCCGGACGCGGTGAGCGTGTCGCTGATCGACCCGGTCAATCCCTACCTGCAGGCCGAGCGCGCCACCAAGTACGGCCTGCTGTTCGTGCTGCTGACCTTCGTCGGCTTCTTCATGTTCGAACTGATCAAGCGCCTGCCGATCCATCCGATCCAGTACGCGCTGGTGGGGCTGGCGATCGCGATCTTCTTCCTGCTGCTGGTCAGCCTCAGCGAGCACGTGGCGTTCGGATATGCCTACCTCGCCGCGGCCGCCGCCTGCATCGGCCTGATCGGCTACTACCTGTCGGCGGTGCTGCGCAGCGCGGTGCGCGGCATCGGCTTCGCCGCGATGCTGGCGACGCTCTACGCCGCGCTGTACGGCCTGCTGGTGTCGGAGGACAACGCGCTGGTGCTTGGCGCTGGCCTGCTGTTCCTGATCCTGGCGGTGATCATGGTGGTCACCCGCAGGATCGACTGGTACCAGCTGTCGTCGGCGGCGGCATCGCGCCCGTCCTGACCATGCGCCGCGGGCCGCGCCCCGGGTGGCGCGGCCCGCGCTTTCGTTCCGTCGTCGCATGCCCGTTCGCGGTAGTAGGAGCGGGCCATGCCCGCGACCCACTGCAGCAGCTTCATCATCTCTGTCAGGTCGCGCCCATGGGGCGCTCCTGTACTAATCCAGTTGGTATCAGTCGGCGGGACGCATGAACAGCAGCAGGAAGTGGAAGAACTCCGCGCGCGGCGCGAGCGCGTGGTCGACCACTTCCCAGCCCTCCTTGCGCGCCTCGCGCGCGTAGGCCTTGGCGCCGATGCCCGGCGTGATCCGCCGCGCGGGCGTCTCGTAGAACACCGCGCGCCGCCGCATCTGCTCGTCGAAGGTGGGCGTCTCGAACCGCGGGTCCGAGTTCATCAGTTCCGGATCGGTGATGAAGTTCAGCGCCAGCACCGCGTGGCGCGCGTTGCGGTCGAAATGGCGGAACACCGCCGGCATCGCGTCGAAATGCTCGCAGTAGTCGTAATAGATGCCGCCCAGGTTGTTGTCGAGCACGATCAGGTCGTACTTGCCGAGACGGGGGTCGCCGTCGTTGAGCATCTTGAAGCTGTCGCCGTGGATCGAGGTGACGTTGTCCGCCAGCTTGCCCGCAAGCCGCGCGTAGTCTTCGTCGATGTCGCACAGGTGCGCCTCGCGCGCGCGATGGATGTAGCTGTGCGACATGTTGATGCCGGTGCCCGAGAACGGGTCGAGCACGCGCGGATTGCGCAGCGGGAAGCCGTGGGCGGCACACAGCCAGAACACCGTGTCCATGTGGAACTCGACCCGGGTGTAGTTGCCGATCGGCGGAGCCACCGCATTCAGGCCGCGGATGCCGGCGATCGCCGCGCGGCGCGTCCAGTAGTGGATGTCTTTCGATACCGAACCCATGGTTCGCGTCCTCCTTGGCGGGCGGCGCGGAAAGTCGGTGCGCGCCGGGGGGGATGCCGCTACGATGGCATGCGTACTTGGTAGTACTACGGCGATCCCCCCGGGATCCGGACACATCGGCGCGAGCGGCATGACGGCAACCAGGATCGAGACAGTGCGGGGCGGGGAGGCGCGGCGGCATCTGCCGGACGTCGCCGCGCTGCGCATCGCCGTGTTCCGCGACTGGCCCTACCTGTACGCGGGCGACATGGACTACGAGCAGGGCTACCTGTCGGCCTATGCCGGCTCGCCGCGCAGCGTGTTCGTGCTGGCCTTCGACGGCGACTGGGTGGTCGGCGCCTCGACCGGCATCCCGCTGGCCGACGATGCCCCGGCCTTCCGCGAGCCCTTCCTCGCGCGCGGCATGGATGTCGATGCGATGTTCTACTTCGGCGAATCGGTGCTGCTGCCGGACTACCGCGGCCGCGGCATCGGCCACGCCTTCTTCGATGCGCGTGAGGCGCACGCGCGCACGCTGGAGGGATTCGGCTGGACCGGGTTCGCGGCGGTCGACCGCGACGACGGGGATCCGCGCCGACCGCCCGGGCATCGCGGCAACGAGGCGTTCTGGACGAAGCGCGGCTATGTCCGGCAGGCGGAGCTGACGATGCAGCTGGACTGGGACGAGCTGGGCGTTGGCGAATGTGCGCACGCACTGACCTTCTGGACCCGGCGACTGGAACCAGCGGCATGAAGATCGCCGTTGCGAAGTACCGGATCGGCGCACCGCCCTCGTTCGCCACGTTCGCCGAACGCCAGCGGCGAATGCTCGGTGGCGTCGCCGAACGTGGTGCGCGCATCGCCGTGCTGCCCGAGTACCTGTCGCTGGAGCTGGGCGCGAGCTTCGATGCCCGGGTGTCCGGCGACCTGCACGCGTCGCTGGCGGCGATCCAGGCGTATCGCGAAGACTGGCTCGCGCTGTTTTCCGGTCTTGCGCGCGAGACCGGGATGCTGGTCGTCGCCGGCAGCTTCCTGCTCGATGTCGGCGGCGGGCGCCATCGCAACCGCTGTGACCTGTTCACGCCGGGCGGCGAGCACGCCTGGCAGGACAAGCTGCAGCTGACCGGGTTCGAGAAGCAGGCCGGCGTGATCGAAGGCGGCGACGCGCTCAAGGTGTTCGCGTTCGAGGGCATCCGCTTCGGCGTCGCGGTCTGCTACGACAGCGAGTTCCCGCTGCCGGTGCGCGCGCAGTACGAAGCCGGCGCGCGGCTGCTGCTGGTGCCCAGTTGCACCGACACCGCCGCCGGCGCCACCCGCGTCCGCATCGGCTGCCTTGCGCGTGCTCTGGAGAACCGCTGCTTCGTCGCGCAATCTGTGACCGCGGGCGAAGCGCCGTGGAGCCCGGCGCTGGACGCCAACACCGGCGAGGCCGCGGTGTTCGCACCGATGGATGCGGGATTCCCGGCCGACGGCGTGCTCGCCTGCACGGGCGAGGGCGACGAATGGGCGTTCGCCGACCTCGACCTGGCTGCGCTGGAAGCCTCCCGTGCGCAGGCCCAGGTCGCCAACGACCGCGACTGGCGGGGTCAGTCGATGCCGCAGATCACGACAGCGCAGGTCGAATCGCTGTTGTAGGAGCGGCCCATGGCCGCGACGCTTCCACCCCCGACAGATCGATCGCGCCCATGGGGCGCTCCTACAGTAGCGGCAGTCCGATCCAGAGCGACAGGCCGGCCAGGGAGGCGCCGATCGCGGTCGCCGCGAGCACGTCGCTGGGGTAGTGCAGGCCCAGCACCACGCGCGACAGCGCCACGCTGGCGGTGAACGGCAGCAGCAACAACGCGAGCGCCGGGTAGTACGCCAGCGCGACCACGGTGAACGCCACCGCATGCAGGGTGTGGCCGGACGGGAAGCTGAACTCGTCCAGCGGCGCCACCCAGGCGCGGATGCGGCCGTCGGCGGCGAACGGGCGCGGGCGCTTCGTCCAGCGCTTGAGCGCCTTGTACAGCGTCAGCGCGGCGACGCCGGTGAGCGCGAGGTGCGCGCTGGCGGCCAGCCCGCTCCAGCCGTCGACGACGATCATCATGGCCATCAGCGTGTACCAGAACACGCCGTCGCCCAGCCGGCTGACCACCGCGAAGTAGCGGCGGACGCCGAGCCGCGCGCCGACACGGTTGGCGCGCAGGCACCAGCCCGAATCGCTCCGTGACCAGCGGTTAGGCTGCGGCGCGCTCGGCATGTGCAGTCCCCTTGTTCCCCAAACCGGCCAGCAGGCGGTCGAAGTCTTCCGCGACGCGCAGCGGCGACAGCCCCAGCACGGCCGCGCGGACAGCCGCGCCCATCGCGCGCATGGCCGAGGGGTCGCTGCCGATCCGCACCACGGCCGACACGAAGGCGGTTTCGTCATCGACCGCGATCGCCGCGCCGTGCTCGCCGTCGCGCAGGTGCTCGCGCGCGGCGCCGTAGTCGTAGGCGACGACCGGCACGCCGCTGGCCATCGCTTCCAGGGTGACGTTGCCGAAGGTCTCGCTGCGGCTGGCGAACGCGAACAGGTCCGCGCTTGCGAACAGGCGCGCCAGCGCTTCTCCGCGCTGGATGCCGGTGAAGACGAAATCCGGGTTCGCGCGCTGCAGGCTGTCGCGCATCGGGCCGTCGCCGACCCAGATGTAGCGCGCGTCCGGGCGTCGCGCCTGCAGTTCGCGGAAGGCCCGCACCGCGAGCGGCAGGTTCTTCTCGGCGGCGATCCGGCCGACGTTGATCACCATCGGCGCGTCGTCGCCAACGCCCAGCTCCGCGCGCAGCGCGGCGTCGCGCAGTGCCGGATCGAACACTCGCGTATCCACCGCGCGCGACAGCCGCCGCACGCGCTCGAAGCCGGCGCCATGGAGGAAGGTCTCGAGCTCGCGCGTGGGGACGAGGGTGGCGTCGGCGCGGTTGTGGAAGTGGCGCATCCAGCGCAGCGCGACCGGCTCCAGCCACGGCATCCGGTAGTCGCGCATGTACTCGTCGAAGCGGGTATGGAAACCGGTGGCGGCGGGAATGCCGAGCCGCCGCGCGGCGCGCAGCGCCGACCAGCCGAGCGGGCCCTCGGTGGCGACGTACACCGCGTCCGGTCGTGTGCGCGTCCACGAGGCCAGCAGCGTGCCGATCGCGGGCAGGCCGGCGCGCAGGCCGGGATAACGGGGCAGGGCGAAGCCACGGACCAGGGTTTCGCCGGGCGCGGGCGCTGCGGCGGCATCCTGGCGGGGGCGGACCAGCGAGACATCATGGCCACGTGCTCGCAGGCCGTGTTCCAGAGACTGCACGGTCAGCGCCACGCCGTTGACTTCCGGCGGGTAGGTCTCGGTGACGATGGCGTAGTGCATGGCAACTCCGCGTTTGGCGAATGCTGTCAGGCATCGATGAATCGCGGATTGCGCGGGGATGACGGCGCGATGACGGCGGTCGGGGCCGCAGGCGCGGGACGGCGCCACGCTGGCGCGTGCTTCGCCCCGGACGAGGAGCACGCGCAGCAGGCGTCGGTAGGCAGTGCCGCTCTAATCGACGGCGATGGCGAGCTGCACGCTCAGCGGCGCGATGTCGGCCGGTTCGCCCTCGAGGTCGGCGCGCAGCAGCGGCCGGTTCTCCAGCCAGCGCCGCGACAGCCGCAGCGTCATCCGGCCGCCGTCCACCTCGAGATCAAGACGGGGGATCTCGTCGCTTTCCCGTGAGCGATGCAGCAGGGCGGCGATGCGCAGCAGGGCGGCGGTCCGGGTGGCGGCGTTGAGCAGGCGGTCGGGCAGGGCGTCGAACGAGTACTTCGGGATCTTGCGCCGGTGGGTGCGCACCAGCGACGCGAGGAACTGCTGTTCCTGCTGCGAGAAACCGGCGATGTCGGACTGTTCGATCACGTAGGCGCCGTGCACCTGGTACTGGCTGTGCGCGATCGCCAGTCCGAGTTCGTGCAGGCGCGCGGCCCAGGCCAGCATCAGCAGGTCGTCCGGGTCGAGCTTCCACGCCGGCGCGGCCTGTTCGAACAGGCGGATCGCGGTGGTTTCGACGCGCGCGGCCTGGGCTTCGTCGATGCCATAGCGACGAGTCAGCGCGGCGATCGAGGCCTCGCGCGGATCGTGTTCGCTGCCGCGGCCGATCATGTCGTGGAGCACGCCCTCGCGCATCGCGGCACGGCTGACCGCCATGCGCCCCAGTCCCAGCACGCCGAACGCCGCTTCCAGCACGAGGATGCCGCCGGCGATGATCGGCCTGCGTTCGTCGGACAGGCCCGGCAGCTGGATGGTGTCGATGCTGTCGGCCTGCAGCAGGCGGTCGCGCACCTGCGGCAGGGCCTCGGCGGTCACCGCACCCTTGGTGAGCTTCATCGCCGCGCAGATGTCGCCGATGGCCTTGCAGGTGCCGGACGCGCCGATCGCTTCGTTCCAGCCGAGCGCGCGATAGCTGTTGGCGAACTGCTGGAACTCGGCGCCGACCTCGATCACCGCATCGCGCCACTTCTTCTTCGACAGCTTGCCGTTGCCGAAGAAGCGGCGGGTGGTGGCGATGCAGCCGACCTGCAGGCTCTCGCGCTCGATCGCCTGGAAGCCGCGGCCGATGATGCATTCGGTGGAGCCGCCGCCGATGTCGACCACCAGCCGCAGGTGCCCGCGCTTGGGCGGCTGTGCATGGGCCACGCCGAGGTAGATCAGGCGCGCCTCCTCGCGTCCGGCGATCACCTCGATGCCGTGGCCCAGCGCGGTTTCCGCGGGCACCAGGAACGACTGCGGCGCGGCCAGCTGGCGCACGGCGTTGGTCGCCAGCGCGCGCACGCGCTGCGGCGGGATGTCGCGGATGCGCTGGCCGAACCGCGCCAGGCAGGTCAGCGCGCGCGCCCGAGCGTCGGGGGTCAGGCCGCCCTTGCCGTCCAGGCCCACGCCCAGGCGCACAGGCTCGCGCAGCCGGTCGACGATGCGCAGCTGGCCCAGGGTGTAGCTGGCAACGACCATGTGGAAGCTGTTCGAGCCCAGGTCGATGGCGGCGAGCATGTCGCCGTCGCGCAGGGGCGAGCCCAGGGATCCGGCGCGTGTGAGTGCGTCCGTCATCCGCAGATCTTGGCCAGCAGGTAGTTCTGCGCCGAATGCGGCATGGCGTCGCCCTCGGGCACGAGCTTGCGGTACTCGCCGTCGGCCTGCAGTTCCCAGGCGTTGAGGTTGTCGGCGAGGTAGTTGTCGAGTGCTTCTTCCTTGACGCGCGCGGCAAGCTCGGGGTCGAGGATCGGGAAACAGGTTTCCACGCGCCGCAGCAGGTTGCGCTCCAGCCAGTCCGCGCTGGAGCAGAACAGTTCCGACTGGCCGTCGTTGCCGAACCAGTACACGCGATGGTGCTCGAGGAAGCGGCCGATGATCGAGCGCACGCGGATGTTGTCGGAGACTCCCGGCACGCCCGGGCGCAGCGAGCAGGCGCCGCGCACGATCAGGTCGATCGACACCCCCGCCTGCGAGGCCGCATACAGCGCGCGCATCACCTGCGGCTCGTTGAGTGCGTTCATCTTGGCGATGATCCGCGCCGGCCGGCCGGCGAGCGCGAGGCGCCTTTCGCGCTCGATCCGCTCGAGGATCCCGGCGTGCAGGGTGAACGGCGACTGCAGCAGGCGCTTGAGCGAGATCGCCGGCGCCAGTCCGGACATCTGCTGGAAGATCTGGTGGGCGTCGTTGCCGATGTCCGGATCGGCGGTGATCAGGCCGATGTCGGTGTAGGCGCGCGCGGTGCCGGAGTGGTAGTTGCCCGTGCCCAGGTGGGTGTAGCGGCGCAGCTTGCGACCTTCGCGGCGCACCAGCAGCAGCATCTTGGCGTGGGTCTTGTAGCCGACCACGCCGTACACGACCTGCACGCCGGCTTCCTGCAGGCGGTCGGCGAGTCCGAGGTTGGCCTCCTCGTCGAAGCGCGCGCGCAGTTCGACCACCACGGTCACGTCCTTGCCGTTGCGCGCGGCCTGCACCAGGTGTTCGACGATCGGCGAATCCTTGCCGGTGCGGTACAGGGTCTGCTTGATCGCGAGCACGTTCGGGTCCTCGGCCGCCTGCTTGATCAGCTCCAGCACCGGCGAGAACGCGTCGAAGGGATGGTGCAGCAGCACGTCGCCCTCGGCGACCAGGTCGAAGATCGCGTCGCTGTTCTTGAGCACGCGCGGCTGGAACGGCGGGAACTTCAGGTCCGGGCGCTGCACCAGGTCGTAGATCTGGATCACGCGGTTGAGGTTGACCGGGCCGTCGATGCGGTAGACCGCGTTCTCGGGCAGGTCGAAGTTCTGCAGCAGGGTGCGCACGATCGGCTTGGGGCAGTTGGCGGCGATCTCCAGGCGCATCGCGCGCAGGTAGCCGCGGCCCTGCAGTTCGTCGCGCAGCGCCAGCGCCAGGTTCTCGACCTCGTCCTCGTCGACGATCAGCTCGGAGTTGCGCGTCACCCGGAACTGGTAGGCGCCCTTGACCTCCATGCCCGGGAACAGCTCGTCGACGAACTCCGACAGCACCGAGGACAGGAACACGAAGTCGTACTCGCCGCCGGAGATGTGCTCGGGCAGCTGGATGATGCGCGGCAGAGAACGCGGCGCGCGCACGATCGCGAGGTTGCCCACGCGCCCGAATGCGTCCTTGCCCTTGAGTACGACGACGATGTTCAGCGATTTGTTGAGGATCTTCGGGAACGGATGCGCCGGGTCCAGGCCCAGCGGCGACAGCACCGGCATGATCTCGTCGCGGAAGTAGGCGCGCAGCCATCGGCCCTGGCGCGCGTTCCACTTCCCGCGCGCGAGCACGCGCACGCCGCTGTCGGCCAGCGACGGGCGCAGCACGTCGTTCCAGCACCGGTACTGCGCGTCGACCAGCTCGGCGGCGCGGTCGTGGATGCGCTTGAGCACGGTCGCGGGGGCAAGGCCGTCGGGCGAGGGCAGGGGGCCGAAATCCTGGGCATGGCGCACGGTGGCGGCGCGGATCTCGAAGAACTCGTCGAGGTTGGTGCAGGAGATGCACAGGAAGCGCAGCCGCTCCAGCAGCGGCACCGACTCGTCCAGCGCCTGCGCCAGCACGCGGAAGTTGAAATCGAGCTGGGACAGTTCGCGGTTGAAGTACAGCGCGGGATCGCGCAGCGGGTCGGCGTCCATGGTCTCGGGCAGGAGCAGCGCGGGTTCCTTCGCCGGCTTGCGCGCGCGCGACCTTGCGCGCGGTGTTTGTCCGCCACGGGCGGTGCTCATGCCACCGCTCCATGACGGGCGGCTTCGCGCTGCTGCACCCGCCTGGCGCCGAAATGGCAGGAGAACACGCTGCCGCGACCGACCTCGCTGGCGATCTCCAGCCGCGCGTGATGCAGGTTCAGCACGTGCTTGACGATCGCCAGGCCAAGCCCGGTGCCGCCCGATTCGCGCGAGCGGCTGGTGGAGACGCGGTAGAAGCGTTCGGTCAGGCGCGGCAGGTGCGCGGCCGGGATGCCGTAGCCGCTGTCGCGCACCGACAGCACCGCGCCGGTGCCCTCGCGCTCGAAGCGGATGGTGATCGTGCCGCCGGCCGGGGTGTAGCGCACCGCGTTGCTGACCAGGTTGGAGAAGGCGCTGTGCAGTTCCTTGGTGGAGCCGACGAGGTCGACGCCGGCGGCGTCCTCCACCACGACCTGGTGGCGTCCCTGGCTGAGCGCCTCGGCCTCGCGGCGCAGGGTGGAGAGCATCAGGTCCATCGCCACGGTTTCATTGTCGACGTCTTCCTGTGCCTCGAGTCGCGACAGGGTCAGCAGGTCCTCGACCAGCTGGGTCATGCGCTGCGACTGCTGCCGCATCTCGTGCAGGATCGGCGCCCAGTCCGGATGTTCGTCTGGGTCGAGCATGTCGAGGTAACCGTGGACCACGGTCAGCGGGGTGCGCAGCTCGTGCGAGACGTTGGCGACGAAGTCGCGGCGCACCTGCTCCAGCCGCATCACCTTGGTGACGTCGCGCGCGATCACCAGCCACAGCTCGTCGGAGTAGGGGATCAGGCCCATGTGGAGGCGGATGTCCGGCGATACCGGTGATGCCACGTCGGCCAGCGGCTCGGCGTGGCGCCCGGCGCTGAGCCAGTGCGTGATGCCCAGCCCGTGCAGGCGGTCGCCCAACGGCTGGCCGATGTCGTGCGGATAGCGCAGGCCCAGCAGCCGGGTCGCGGCGGCGTTGAACCACTGCACGCGCTGGCTGTTGCGTTCGACCACGACCACCGCATCGGGCAGCGCCGCGGCGACGGCGCGGTAGGCACGCAGCATCGCCACCAGCCTGCGCTTGCGCGCGCGCATGTTCTCCTGGTTCGCGCGCAGCTGGCGTTCGAGCTCGTTCCACACGCCCTCGCCGTGCGCCACCGGCTGCCGCTGCCGCGACGCCAGCCTGGCCAGCACGCGCCGCAGGCGCCAGTAGTGCCAGGCGACCACGCCCAGCGCGGCGATCGCCAGCGCAGGCCAGACCTGCCCGATCAGCAGGCCCGCGACGATCGCGGCGGCCAGCACCAGGCCAAGCTGGCCAAGGGTGCGGAACCACGCGGAGCGGGCGGTGGGAAGCATGGGTCTGGGGCCGTGACGAATGATGCGTGGTTCGTGAGCGGGAGTCACACTGGATCTCGTAGATAGTACCGGTCTTGCCTGCCGCCTTGTCGAACCACCAACTACCAACCACCAACGACCAACCAAGCCCCGTCACACCGCCGTCGAGAACCGGTACCCCGCCCCACGCACCGTCTGCACCATGCCGTCGAGCCCCGACGGCTCCAGCGTCTTGCGCAGGCGGCGGATGTGCACGTCGACGGTGCGTTCCTCGACGTAGACGCTGCCGCCCCAGACGTGGTCGAGCAGCTGGGTGCGCGAGTACACCCGTTCGGGATGGGTCATGAAGAAGTGCAGCAGGCGGTACTCGGTCGGGCCGATGTTGATCGGCTCGTCGCCGGCGAACACGCGGTGCGCGGCGCCATCGATGCGCAGCGTGCCGACGCTGACGCTGCCGTCCTCGTCGTCCTCGCGCGAGCGGCGCATCACCGCGCGGATGCGCGCCAGCAGTTCGCGCGCGGAGAACGGCTTGACCACGTAGTCGTCGACCCCGGCCTCGAGCCCGCCGACGCGGTCGTTCTCCTCGCCGCGGGCGGTGAGCATGATGATCGGCACCTCGCGGGTCAGCGCGTCCTTGCGCCAGCGCCGCGCCAGCTCGAGTCCGCTGGTGCCGGGGAGCATCCAGTCGAGCAGGATCAGGTCGGGCACGCGGTCGGCGATCGACGACTGCGCCTCGCGGGCGTCGCCGGCGTGGGCGGGCTCGAAGTCGCCCTTGCGCAGGGCGAAGGCGACCATCTCGCGGATCGCGGGTTCGTCGTCGACGATCAGGATGCGTTTCTGCACGGCTTCGTCCTGCCAATTCGGCCGAAATGGCCGATTGCAGGCATTAGACGACAGTTTTGTGACGCAATTATGACCCCGGGGGCCGGCCGCATGGCGCTGCGGCTCCGGCGGCGGTCAGCGACGGCGCAGGTCCGGGTCGCGGACGCCCTGGCGCTGCAGCTCCAGCACCACCGGGGTGATCTGGGCGATGCGTGCGTCGATCCGGGCGCGGGCGTAGTAGTCGAGGTCCTCGCGCTTCTTGAGCGTGTTCAGCTGCACCAGGGCCTGTTCCTCGCGACCGCCGTAGTAGGCGGCTTCGGCCCAGGCCTCGCCGGCGCGGACCGGGTCGCCGGCGATCTCGCTGGCGCGGGCGAAGGTGCGCTGGAACGCCGGATCCTGGCTGTTCGCGGCCAGCAGCGGGCGCAGCACTTCCTGCGCGCGGCGTCCGGCCTCGGCGGTGTTGCGGGCGACCAGCACGTCGGCGTAGCCGAGCGCGACCGCGGGATTGCGCGGCATCCGCTCCAGCAGCGCCTCGTAGCGCCGGTCGGCGGCGGCGGCGCGCCCGGCGTGGGCGTCGGCCTCGGCCAGGCCCAGCGACAGCCAGACGTCGCCGGGGTGGCGATCGAGCAGCCGGCTGAAGTCGTCCGCGGCCTCGGCACCGCGACCGGCGCGCAGCTTGGCCACGGCCAGGCCGTAACGCTGCGCGTCGTCCAGCTCGCCGGCGCGGGCGATGCGTTCGTACTCGCGCACCGCCGCCTCCGGGGTGTTGGCGCTGAGCGTCCGCAGCCGTTCGCGGGCCCAGCCGAAGACCTGGCTGTGGCCGGGGTCGATCCCGCCTGAGAGGCTGAATCCCGGCGGCAGCAGCGGGTTGTCGATGATGCGCAGGCTGTCGGGCAGGCTGCTGCCGTCAATCCGGATCCGCTGCGTCTGCGTGGCGTCCGGCGTCGACACCGTTCCGGTCACCGAATCGCGCGACAGCTGTTCGGCGCGGTCCTTGGCCTCGCTGATGCGGGTGGTGGTGACCGGGTGGGTCTTGAGATAGTCCGGCAGGCGCTCGCGTTCGCCGCCCTGGTTGGTGCGCGACACCGCCTGCATGCGCTCGAACATGCTGGCCATCGCCTCGGGTTCGTAGCCGCCGCGCGAGAGCGTGCGGATGCCGATGCGGTCGGCCTCGGATTCGTTGGAGCGGGTGTAGTTGATCTGGCGCTGCGCCATCAGCCCCTGGGCGCTGGCCAGCGCCGCCATCGACGCGTCGTCGGCGGAGTTGCCGCCGGCGCTCTGCGCGATCGCGATCGCGCCGAGCATCGCCAGCAGGATCGGGATGCTGTCGCGCTGCGCGCGCTCGACGCTGCGCAGCACGTGCGCCTGGGTGACGTGGGCGATCTCGTGGCCGAGCACCGCCGCGACCTCGTCCTCGCTCTCCGCCGCCAGCACCAGGCCGGCATTCATGCCGATGTAGCCGCCGAGCGTGGCAAAGGCGTTGATCGAGCGGTCCTTCATCATGAAGAAGGTGAAGCGCTGCTCGGGGTTGTCGCTGACCGCGCCCAGCCTGGCGCCGGTGGCCTGCAGCCAGCTGTCGACCAGCGGGTCTTCGAGCACGTAGCCGTAGTGGCGCAGCTGTGCCAGCAGCATGCGGCCGTACTCGGCCTGCTGGGTCGGCCCGAGTACGCCGCCGGCGGACGAGCCGATGTCCGGCAGCCGGTTCTCCTGCGCCGGCGCGTGCAGGCTCGCGACCAGCAGCGCCAGCAGGGTCGTGAGCAGCAGCGGAATGTGGCGGAAGGGTCGCGATCGCATGGGCAGGGCCGGGCGGGGTCCCGCCAGCATGCCGGTCGGTCCCGTCGAAGGGGTGAATCCGATGTTAATCGTTCGCAGCGTTCCGCGCGCGGAGGTGGAAAAGTGCGGCGTGGACGCCCACCATTCAGACATCGCAAGACAGCACAGGTTCCCGGAATGGGCGAGCACACCACGCCAGGCGCGGCACAGCCGCCGATCACCCTCTACACCAGCGCCATCTGCGGCTACTGCGTGGCCGCGAAGAACTTCCTGCGCAGCCGCGGCCTGGACTGGAACGAAGTGCGCATCGACCTCGACCCGGTCGAGCGCACGCGCATGGTCGAGCGCACCCGGCGCACCAGCGTTCCGCAGATCTTCATCGGCGAGGTCCACGTCGGCGGCTACGACGACATGATGGCGCTGCACCGCGCCGGTGGCCTGGAATCGCTGCTGGCTGCGGGCGAGGCCGGATGAGCGCCGACGAAGGCAACCGCCTGCGCGAGTTCACCGAGTTCCGCCAGCGCATGAACGAACGCATCCTGGCCGAACCCAACCAGGTCGTGCGCCGCTTCTTCGCGCTCGATACCCAGACCTACCAGGCTGGCGCGCTCGACGTGAAGACCAAGGAGCTGCTGGGCCTGGTCGCCTCGCTGGTCCTGCGCTGCGACGACTGCATCAGCTACCACGTCGCCCAGTGCCGCGAGGCCGGCGTCAGCCGCGAGGAGTTCTTCGAGGCCTTCTCGGTCGGGCTCGTGGTCGGCGGCAGCATCGTCATCCCGCACCTGCGCCGGGCGGTGGATTTCCTCGACCGGATCGAGCAGGGCGGGGCGGAAGCTCCCATCGCGCACGACCATTGACGGCAGCGAAGGGACTGCGCCACACCCGGCGCGACTTTGGTCGGGTTGGGCCGGACTTGCGGTTTCGGGCATAATTTCAAGTTGAACTATTTCTGCGCCGCGCCCCTTGCGCGGCGTCTTTTCGCACGGAAATCCCCCACATGACACAGACAATCACGGTCATCCGCGGCGACGGCATCGGCCCGGAGATCATGGACGCCACCCTGTACGTGCTTGACGCGATGGGCGTCGGCCTGCAGTACGAGGATGCCGACGCCGGCCTGGCCGCGCTGGAGAAGCACGGCGAGCTGCTGCCGCAGGCGACGATGGACTCGATCCGCCGCAACCGCGTCGCGCTCAAGAGCCCGCTGACCACGCCGGTCGGCGAGGGCTTCTCCTCGATCAACGTCGAGCTGCGCAAGCGCTTCGACCTGTACGCCAACGTGCGCCCGGCCAAGTCGTTCCCGAACACCAAGTCGCGCTTCCCGTCGGGCGTGGACCTGGTCACCGTGCGCGAGAACACCGAGGGCGCGTACAGCGCCGAAGGCCAGGAAACCGCGCCCGACGGCAGCTGGGCGGTGTCGGTCACCCGCAACACCCGCAAGGGCTCCGAGCGCATCGTCCGCTACGCCTTCGACCTCGCGCGCCGCACCGGCCGCAAGAAGGTGACGGTGGTGCACAAGGCCAACATCCTCAAGTCGACCTCGGGCATCTTCCTCAACGCCGCGCGCGACGTGGCCAGGGAATACCCGGAGATCGAGTGCAACGAGATGATCGTCGACAACACCTGCATGCAGCTGGTGATGCGACCCGAGCAGTTCGACGTGATCGTCACCACCAACCTGTTCGGCGACATCATCTCCGACCTGTGTGCCGGCCTGGTCGGCGGCCTCGGCCTGGCGCCGGGCGCCAACATCGGCGAGGACGCGGCGATCTTCGAAGCCGTGCACGGCTCCGCGCCGGACATCGCCGGCAAGGGCGTCGCCAACCCCTGCGCCCTGCTGCTGGGCGCGGCGCAGATGCTCGACCACCTCGGCAAGCCCGACGATGCCGAGCGCCTGCGCAACGCCATCGTCGCCACGCTCGAAGCGAAGGACAGCCTGACCCCGGACCTCGGCGGCAGCGGCACCACCATGTCGTTCGCGAAGGCGATCGCCGGGCGGGTGTGAGTCCCGTACGCGATCAGGAGGATTGACGTAGGAGCGGGCCACGCCCGCGACCAGCGCGGGGCCGGCATCGTTGCCATCCAGGTCGCGCCCATGGGGGCGCTCCTACGCCGCCGCATTCTGGTCCGGCGTCCCGTTCTTGGGCAGGCGCCATCCCGGCCACGAGCGTGACGGAACGCCGGGCGCAGCCCACAATCGCCGCTCCCTTCGACCGGCAATCCCGATGACCGTCCGCCCCAGCGCACTCGCGCTGACCCCGCTGCTGCTGTTCCTGGCCGTGTTCTTCGGCGCCGGCCTGTACTTCACCGCGCTGGGCGACCCGATGGGCTTCTACCAGCTGCGCGCGCCGGTGGCGATCCTGCCGGCCATCGCGCTGGCCGCGTGGATCGCGTGGCGGCGCGGCGTGCATCCGGGCGAGACGCTGCTGCGCGGCATGGGCGACATCAACATCGTGCTGATGTGCCTGATCTTCCTGCTCGCCGGTGCTTTCGCCTACGTGTCCAAGGCGATCGGCGCAGTCGACGCGGTGGTCTCGCTGGGCATCGGCGCGCTGCATCCGGCGCTGCTGTTGCCGGGCCTGTTCCTGATCGCCTGCATCGTCTCGCTGGCGATCGGCACCTCGATGGGCACCATCGCCGCGGTCGTGCCGATCGCGGTCGGCGTCGCCGACGCGGCCGGGCTGGACCGCGTTCTGGTGGTCGGCGCCGTGGTCGGCGGCGCGATGTTCGGCGACAACCTGTCGGTGATCTCCGACACCACCATCGCCGCCACCCGCACCCAGGGCGCGCAGATGCGCGACAAGTTCCGCGAGAACTTCAAGATCGCCCTGCCGGCGGCGCTGGCGACGATGGTCCTGCTCGGCTTCGCAGGCGATTCGGCGCCGGTCGAGGCGGAGACCACGGCCTCGGCCTGGCTGGCGCTGCCCTACCTGCTGGTGTTGGTGCTGGCGCTGGCCGGTCTCGACGTGCTGCTGGTGCTCGGCATCGGCCTGGCGCTGGCCGGTGCGTTCGGCCTGGCGTTCGGCGACGGCTACGACCTGGTGCAGTACGCCGGCGACATCTGGATCGGTTTCGAGGGTATGGTCGAGATCCTGCTGCTGTCGCTGCTGATCGGCGGCCTCGGCGCGCTGATGAAGGCCAGCGGCGGCCTCGACTGGCTGGCGCTGGTGATCTCGCGCTTCGCGCGCGGGCATCGCGGGCGTCGCACCGGCGAGTTCAGCATCGCGGCGCTGTCGACGACCACCGACGTGTTCACCGCCAACAACACGATCGCGATCCTGGTCAGCGGCAGCGTCGCCCGCGACATCGCCCAGCGCCACGGCATCAGCCCGCGGCGCGCGGCCAGCATCCTCGACATCTTCGCCTGCGTGCCGCAGGGGCTGCTGCCCTACGGCGCGCAGATCCTGCTGGCGGCGTCGCTGGCGACGGTGTCGCCGTTCGCACTGGCCGGCAAGGTCTGGTACTGCTGGCTGCTGGCGCTGGTGGCGATCGGCTTCATGGCCTGGCCGTCGCGTTCGCGCGCCGCGGATCGTGAACCGGCCGATGGCGCCAAGGCGTAGGAGCGGGCCATGCCCGCGACCTTGCCGGACTGGGACATCATCGCCGTCCGGTCGCGCCCATGGGGCGCTCCTACACCAGGCCAGGCGGTATCAGTCGCGCGACTGCAGCTTCGCCAGCAGGCGCAGGAACTCGATGTACAGCCACACCAGGGTGACCATCAGCCCGAACGCGCCGTACCACTCCATGTACTTCGGTGCGCCCTGTTCGACGCCGGTCTCGATCATGTCGAAGTCCAGCACCAGGTTCAGCGCCGCGATCACGATCACGAACAGGCTGAAGCCGATGCCGATCAGGCCGGATTCGTGGATCAGCGGGATCTGGATGCCGAACAGCCCCAGCACGATCGTCGCCAGGTAGACCAGGGCGATGCCGCCGGTGGCCGCGACCACGCCGAGCTTGAAGTTCTCGGTGGCCTTGATCAGGCCGCTGCGGTAGGCGAGCAGCAGCGCGAACAGGGTGCCGAAGGTCAGCATCACCGCCTGCATCACGATGCCTTCGTACAGGTGGTTGTACAGCGCCGAGATCGCGCCGAGGAAGAAGCCCTCGACCAGCGCGTACAGCGGCGCGGTGACCGGCGCCCACTCCTTCTTGAACGCGGTGACCACGGCCAGCACCAGGCCGCCGATCAGGCCGCCCCACATGTACACAGAGAAGCCCGGCGCCGGGGTGCCGTCGGGGCCCATGGCCTGGTTCCAGGCGAAGGCGGCGGTGAGCACCGTCAGCAGCAGCAGGAAGCCGGTCTTGTTGACCGTGCCGTTGAGGGTCATCGCGTCGCCGTCGCGGGAGACGACCGCGCCGCTGCCGAGGTCGAGGAAGGTGGATTCTTTCAGTACCGGGTTGCCGCTGCGCATGGGTGCCCTGTTCCGTGGAGTGGAGCTGGGGTCAGGATACACGGCCTGAACGGGGATTCGCGGCGAGGCCTGCGGCGCGGCGCCTGCGTTGACACCGGCGGACGTGCTCCGGACAATGAACGACCCCGCCGGGTTCGCCAGGCGCGGGTTCGGATCGACCGTCACCGGCCGGGGTATAGCGCAGTCTGGTAGCGCGCCTGCTTTGGGAGCAGGATGTCGGGGGTTCGAATCCCTCTACCCCGACCATCCGGCTCCATCCGGCGGCTATCATGCGCACACGCGCCCGTAGCTCAACCGGATAGAGCACCGGCCTTCTAAGCCGGTGGTTGCAGGTTCGAGTCCTGCCGGGCGCGCCAGTCAAGGATGCGTCCGGCGAGGGGAAACAAGCGTTGCAGGCATCCGTTCGCGGATGTCGTGGTGGTACCAGTGGTGGCTGTAGCTCAGTTGGTTAGAGTCCTGGATTGTGATTCCAGATGTCGGGGGTTCGAGTCCCCTCAGCCACCCCAATCCTCATTCGATGCGTGCAATCGTCATTGCCGCACCGGCGCGCATGTGGTTACAATGCGCGCCCGCTTTTCGGGGCCGTTAGCTCAGTTGGTAGAGCAGCTGACTCTTAATCAGTAGGTCCAAGGTTCGAATCCTTGACGGCCCACCACTTCGACGA
>DAOMPM010000055.1:0-20029 GCA_035444805.1 Luteimonas sp.
ACCGGCGTCGATCGACAGGTCGACGTGTTCGAGCAGCAGCGGCCCGCCGACGCCGAAGTCGACGCGCTGGAGTTGGAGAAGGGACATGACGTGATTCTACCGGGCGAGTTCCCTGGCCGGGCGCACCGCGGCATGGCGGCGTCAGGCAACTGTTCAATCGGGGCCGGCACTTCCCGGCTGCCCCTGTATGCGCTCCCGGACCAGGGCAAGCGAGCCTGCGACGTCGTCAACGAGTTGCTGCGCGCACAGCAAGGTGGCCCGATCCACGATAGCGTCGAAGGCACCCGGTTCCTGCAGCCGCTCGCGACCGAGTTGGAGGTCTGGATTCTTCTCCGTCGGCTTCACGATGCAGTTGGCCTCGCCGATGGTGTTCGCGTCGCCGTCGGTGATTCGGACGTACGCCCCGTATCCGTACTGGTAGGTTTTCCAACCCAACGGCCGGTACCCGAGGAAATTCATCGTAGTAAGCACGATCACATGTGGCGTGCCGCCGGGATTTTCGATGCGCTTCCTGGAGGGCGGCGCGGTCACGACGTCGCCGGAAATCTCCAGAGCCGGAAGCCCCCTCTCCATCAGCAGGTTGCCCAGCGCCCAGGCGAAGCGCGAGCCGGGGTCGGTTCCAAACGTCGGCCTGTCGGGGGCGCCGAGCGCCACGAGCGGGCCGAGCGTCGGGACCAGCTCCGGTGAGGAGAAGAACATCTTCGGCGCCGAGTACACGATCACATCGACCGCATTCGCCTCCTGCGCACACGCCCAAGGCGCGAGCACCACCAAGGCCAAGGCAAGGCAGGTACGCGTGGCCGCGTTGCGCGGCCAGCCGGCGCGACGTTCGTCCATGGACAGTCCCTCCAGTCGATCTGTGCGCTCTACGTGTTTCGGTGGAACGACGGAAATGTTGATGCTACCGGATCTGGTGGTCCGCGCGTCGCGGGAGCACCCGCAGGGGCAGCTCAGCGCTCCAGGATCGCCACCACGCCCATGCCGCCGGCGGTGCAGATGGAAACCAGCGCGCGACCGCCGCCGCGTTCCTGCAGCTGCTTGGCCGCGGTGGCGACGATGCGCGCGCCGGTGGCGGCGAAGGGGTGGCCGGCGGCCAGCGAGGAGCCGACCGGGTTGATCTTCGCCGGGTCGATGCGGCCCAGCGGCGCGTCCAGGTGCAGGCGGCTGCGGCAGTAGTCCTCGCTCTCCCACGCGCGCAGGGTGCACAGCACCTGGGCGGCGAACGCTTCGTGGATCTCGTAGATGTCGAAGTCCTGCAGCGCGAGATTGTTGCGCGCGAGCATTTCGGCCACGGCCACCGTCGGCGCCATCAGCAGGCCCTCGCCGTGCACGAAGTCGACCGCTGCCACATGCACGTCGCGCACGTGGCACAGCACTTCGTGCCCATGCGCCGCGGCCCAGTCGTCGCTCGCCAGCAGGCAGGCGGCGGCGCCGTCGGTGAGCGGGGTGGAGTTGGCGGCGGTCAGGGTGCCCTTGCCGGAGCTCCTGTCGAAGGCCGGCTTGAGCGTGGCCAGCTTCTCGATCGACGTATCGGGGCGCAATATGTTATCGCGTGAAACGCCGCGGAAGCTCACCACCAGGTCGTCGAAGAAGCCGCGCTCGTAGGCCGCGGCCAACTTGTGGTGCGAGGCGACCGCCAGCTCGTCCTGCGAATCGCGCGAGATCGCCCACTCCCGAGCCATGTCCTCGCAGTGCTGGCCCATCGACTTGCCGGTGCGCGGCTCGGCCACGCCGGGGAAATCGGGTTTGAGCTCGCGCAGGCGGAAGCCCTTGAACGCGGCCAGCTTGTCCCTGGTCGTCTTCGCGGCATTGGCCGCCAGCAGGCGCCGGCGCAGCGACTTGCCGTAGACGATCGGCACGTCCGAGGTCGTGTCCGAGCCGCCGCCGATGCCCGCCTCGATCTGGCCGGTGGCGATCTTCGTGGCGATCAGGTTGATGGTGTCGAGCGAGGTGCCGCAGGCGCGCTGCATGGTGATGCCGGGCGTCAGCGGCGACAGGCCGGACGAGAGCGCCGCCTCGCGGCCGAGGTTCCAGTCCGACGAATGCTTGATCACCGCGCCCATCGCGACCTCGCCCAGCTGCTGGCCATGCAGGCCGAACTTCTCGACCAGGGCGCCGAGGGTGCGCACCGACATGCCGAGGTTGCCGACGTCCGAATAGGCGGTGTTCTGGCGGCAGAACGGAATGCGGACGCCGCCCAGCACGGCGACGGGACGACCTTGCAGCATCGCGGAGACCTCTTCGGTGCAGGCCCGTCATCGGCGACAGGCATAATCGTGAAGTCTAACGTACCGGTGCGAATGGCTCGATGAACCACGATCACAACCCGGCCCTCGATCCGCGCGTCGACGTGGCCGGCCTGCTGGCGCTGGAGCTGTCTCCCGGCAGCGGCATCGCCCGTGACGCGCTGGCGCCGGACGAGGCCGCGCGGCTGGCGACCCTGCTCGGTCGCGACCTCGCCGCGCGGGTGCCCGCAGCCGCCGCGCTCGAGCTGTGCCTGGCCGCGGCCCACTTCGATCCGGCCGAGGCGCTGCGCCCGGGCTGGCCGCTGCACCGGCGGCTGAAGGAGCTGCAGGCGCGCGCCCCAGGACGCGACGCCGGCGCGCGCATCATCGCCTTCGGCGCCGATGCCGACGGCGCGGTGCCGCCGCCGTTCGCCGCCGACCCGGCGCTGCGCGGCGGCAGCCTGCGGGTACTGCCGTTCCTGTTCCGCGGCGAGGCCGACGTGGCCGCAGCGGTCGGCGAGGCCTTCGAGGCGACCCTGCTCGACACCGGCATGGCCCAGGCCGACACCGCGCTGCTGCTGCAGGACGCCTTCGGCGCGCAGGTCGAACACGCGCGCTACCTCACCGTGCACGACCTCGCGGCGATGGTCGCGCTGCAGTACGAACACCTCGGACTGGCGCCGCTGTGGCCGCTGATCGAGACCGCCCTGCTCTCGCCTGCGGCCGAGGCGCTGCTGGACGCGCCGCCGGAACCGCTGCTGCGCTACGCCGACGGCGAGGTGCGGATGGCGCTGTTCGCGCCGGCCACCTGGCGCGCGCGCTACCAACCGGCGCTGGAGGACAGGGAGCGCCTGCAGCGGCTGTACGGGCACTTCGAGACGCGGCAGCGGCAATTCACCGCGGTGCTGGAAGCACACGGCATCGACCTGGTGTTCGTCGATGCCGGCGCCGACGCGGACCCACGCCACCTGTAGCGCGCGACCGCGTCGCGATGCCGTGCCGGGTCGCGCGGGTCGCGGGCATGGCCCGCTCCTACGGCGAACGATGCCGTCGTGGGAGCGCCCCACGGGCGCGACCGGATCGCGATGGGAATCAAGCCGCGCGAGCGTGCGGCGTTACTGCGCCGCGATCACCCCGCACGCCAGGCGCGCGCCGGCGTTGCCGGTCGGCTGGGTGGTGTAGTCGTCCGGATCGGCGTGCACGATCACCGCCTTGCCGACGATGTCGGTCGCGGCGCCGTCACCGAGGGTCACGCCCTGCAGCAGGCTGTCGACCGTGGCCACGCCGGCATCGTTGGCGAAGATGTTGTCGCTGTCGCCGCCGTGGTGGACGCCGTGGCCGACGCGGCCGTGGTTGCTCGTGCCCGGGTTGAAATGGCCACCGGCGCTGGTGCCATCCGGCGCACTGCAGTCGCCGTGCTCGTGGACGTGGAAGCCGTGGTCGCCCGGCGACAGGCCGGTGACTTCGCCGGTGGCGCGGATGCCGCCGTCGACCAGTTCGAACGTGATCGCACCGGCGGTGGCGTTGCCCTCGGTCGGCGCGAGCGCGACGCTGGCGGTGGCCGCCGGCGCGGGCGCTTCGACGGCCTGTTCCGGCGCGGGCGTCGGCGTGGCCGCTTCCGGCTCGGCCGGCGCCTGCGGCTGGCAGGCGGCGATCAGCAGGGCGGCGGGCAACAGCAGCAGCGGTGTCTTGCGCATGGTGTGGTCTCCTCGATGCGTGGGGAAACCGGAGATCCTAGCCCGTGAATCATTCGGTTGCGGTGATGACCGCACAGGCCACGCGCGCGCTGATCGCACCGGGCGTCGCGCCCAGCACCAGCAGCGAACGGCCGAGGATGTCGTTGTCGGCGCCGCCGCCGAGCACTGCGCCGGGCACGGTGAGGTCGACCGTGGCCACGCCGTCGGGACCGGCGACGATGCGCCCGGGCGTGTCGCCCACCGCGCCGTCCTGGCGCGCGCCGGCCAGTGGATCGAAGTAGCGCCCGGCGCTGCGCGCGTCGACCGCGCTGCAGTCGCCGCGCTCATGCACCTGCAGGCCGTGCGCGCCGTTGCGCACCAGGCCGCCGATCTGGCCGCGGATGCGCACGCCGCCGTTGGCCTGCACCAGCAGCATGCGTCCGCTGACCAGGCTGCCCGAGGCCGAGGCGAGGTTGGCGATGCCCTTGGCGACGGTCCCGGCCTGCGCGATCTGGCGCGGCGGCGGCGATGGCTCGCGCGGCACATGCGAAGTGGACGCGCAGGCGGCGAGCAGGATCATCGCGGCGGCGGCGAGCACTGCACGGAAGCGCTGCAGACAGAGGGTGGCGGTGATTCTGGGCATGATCCTTGAGGTATTCAACGGACTGGCATATCAACTTGCGATCAAAAGTGTGGGGGGTGTAGGAGCGCCCCATGGGCGCGACCGGCGAGCGACGATGCCCGGGCTGTGCGGGTCGCGGGCATGGCCCGCTCCTACATCAATCTTTGTTCTTTTCCGCGAATGGGTGTCGGTTGCGAGTCGCCGTCTACGGCACTCACCGCGATCACCGACAGCCCAGGATGGGACCATGCCCGCCGCCGATGGTTCACCCGCGCCGCGGCCGGCGGCTGGTGCCGAGCTTGCGGGTCACGGTGTTGCGGCCCAGGCCCAGCCGCGCCGCGGCCTCGGTGCGGCGGCCGCCGGTGTGCTCCAGCGCCGCTTCCAGCAGGGCGTGGTCGAAGCGCTCGCGGGCGCGGGCGTGCAGGTCGGTTTCGCCGGCGGACAGGCGGTCGCGCGCCCAGGCCTTGAGCACCGCGTCCCAGTCGGCGGTCGTCGCGCCGGTGCCCGACTGCAGCAGGCCTTCGAGGTCGGCCACGGTGATCGTGTCCGCCGGCGCCAGCGCGGCCAGGCGCCAGCACAGGTTTTCCAGTTCGCGCACGTTGCCCGGCCAGTCGTGCGCGAGCAGGCGCTCGAGCGCGGCCTTGCCGAAGCGCTTGGGCGGCGCAGCGAACTTCTCCGCGGCCCCGTGCAGGAAGCGTTCGGCCAGCGCCGGCACGTCGCCGCGACGCTCGCGCAGCGGCGGCAGGCGCAGGCGCACCACGTCAAGCCGGTGCAGCAGGTCGGCGCGGAAGCGGCCCTCGCGCACCAGCGCCTCCAGGTCCTGGTGGGTGGCGGCAACCACGCGCACGTCGACCCGGATCAGCTCGCGCCCGCCGACGCGGAAGAACTCGCCTTCGGCCAGCACCCGCAGCAGCCGCGTCTGCAGCGAGGCCGGCATGTCGCCGATCTCGTCGAGGAACAGGGTGCCGCCGTGCGCCTGTTCGAAGCGGCCGACGTGGCGCTTCAAGGCACCGGTGAAGGCGCCGGCCTCGTGGCCGAACAGTTCGCTCTCCAGCAGCTCGGCCGGGATCGCGGCAGTGTTGAGCGCGACGAAGGGCTGGCGCGCGCGCGGCGACTCGCGATGCAGGGCGCGCGCGACCAACTCCTTGCCGGTGCCGGTCTCGCCGGTGACCAGCACCGTCAGCGGCGCCTGCGCGAGCCGGCCGATGGCGCGGAACAACTGGCGCATCGCCGGGGTGTCGCCGACCAGCACGTCGGCGGCGGGCTCGACCCCGGGTGGCTGCCCGGCTTCCGCCTCGGCGCGTTCGCCGAGCACGCGCGCGGCCAGCTCGACCGCCTCGTCCAGGTCGAAGGGCTTGGACAGGAACTCGTGGGCGCCGCCGCGGAAAGCGCCGGCGGTGCTGGCGACGTCGGTGTAGGCCGACATCACCACCACCGGCAGCTGCGGATGCGAGTGCTTGATCCTGTCCAGCAGCACCAGGCCGTCGTCGCCGGGCATGCGCACGTCGGTGAACAGCAGTCGCGGCGGCGGCCGTGATTCCAGCGCCGACAGCGCGGCCGCGGCCGAATCGAAGCCGGACACGTCGTAGCCGGCGTCGCTGAGCGCGGTCGCCAGCACGAAGCGCACCGCGCGATCGTCGTCGACCACCCAGACCGGGGCAGCTTCAGGCATCGTCATTCGACCTCATGTGTCATTGTCCTCCGCGGCCTCGCCAGCCGCGCCATCGTCCTGCGCCAGGGGCAGCAGCAGCGTGAACACGGTATGCCCGGGCCGCGAGCGGTAGCCGAGCGAACCGCGGTGTTCGCGCAGCACCTGCTGCGCCATCGCCAGCCCGAGACCGCTGCCGTCGGCGTGACCTGACACCAACGGCAGGAAGATCTGCTCGGCCAGCGCCTCGGGCACGCCGCGGCCGTCGTCGATGATCTCCAGCCGCAGCACCAGCGCGTGCACGTCCTCGCCGATGCGCGCGCCGAACTCGGCACGCGTGCGCAGGGTGACGTTGGCCGCGCCGGCCTGGATCGCGTTGCGCACGAGGTTCCACACCGCCTGCACCAGGCGGTCGCTGTCGCCGGCCAGCGGCGGCAGGCTCGGGTCGTAGTCGCGCACCAGGCGCACCGCCCAGCCGGCGTCCTGCTCGGCCAGGCGCACCACCTGTTCGAGCACGCCGTGGATGTTGAGCGGCTGGTGTGGCCGCGGCGGCGCCGGCGACAGCAGCTGGTCGACCAGCTGCGCCAGGCGCTGCACCTCCGATTCGATCAGCGCCACCAGTTCGCGCGCATCGGTGTCGGTGGCGCGCCGCCCGAGCAGCTGCGCCGCGCCCTTGAGCCCGGCCAGCGGATTGCGCAGCTCGTGCGCCAAGCCCTTCAGCGCCGCCGACAGCGCCAGCGGCAGGGTGCGCGCGGGATCCTCGCCGGGGAACTCGTCGACCGGATGCGCCTCCAGCAGCAGGCCGCCGTCGGCCTCGCGAGTCAGCCAGACATCGGCGAAGCGCGGCTCGCCGCCGAGGAAAGCCAGTGCCACCCGGCGCACCCGGCGCGGACCCTCCGCCGCGTCATCGAACGCCTGCAGCGCCTCGCGCAGGCGCTCCCCTTCGGCCTCCAGCGCCACCAGCGGCTGCTCGGGCAGGCGCTTCTGGCTCACCCCCAGCCAGCGCGCGAAGGCCTGGTTGCAGGCCAGCACCCGGCCGTGCCGATCGGCCCGCAGGACGGGCGTGACCAGGCCGTCGAGGGCGGGATCGAGGGAGGTGGCGGGCGGCATTGCACCAGTATGGGGCAACCGCCGGCAGTAGGGGCCGCGGGCTACAAAACAGGGGTCAGAGTACTGTTTCCGCTTGCGGAAACAGTACTCTGACCCCTGTTTTCCTGGCTCATCGCGGAATCGTGTGGGTCGACTCCGGCGGCATCGCGTGCGCCCGCGACGGGCGCAGCTCCAGCCACAGGCTGTAGGCGGCGGTCAGCGCCGGCAGCAGGTTCTGCAACACGCCGACGGCGTCCTGCTTGGCCGAGAACAGGAAGTACGACAGGGTCATCACGCTGCCGCACAGGCTCATGATCCAGAAGCTGCGCGGGACCACGGCGCGGCCGGCGCGGCGCGAGGCGGCGAACTGCACCAGCCAGCGCGCGCCGAACATGGTTGCGCCGGCCAGTCCGATCAGCTTCCACGGCGTCAGCGCGATGCCGGTCCAGGCGAGGATGGCGATGGTCTCGTTCATGGCAGTGCCTCCGTTTCGCGCACGACGCGTTCGTCGGCGATGGCGCGGGTGTTACGCCGCAGCAGCCAGAGCACGCCGCGCAGGTCGCTGATGCCGACCAGGGCGCGGCCGAGGTTGTCGTACTTGCTGCTGCCGTGCCGGCGCGGGCGGTGGTTGACCGGCACGCTCAACGTTTTCCAGCCGGCGCGCTGCATCAGCGCCGGCAGGTAGCGGTGCATGTGGTCGAAGGCCGGCAGGTCGAGGAAGGCCTCGCGTTCGAACAGCTTGATGCCGCAGCCGGTGTCCGGGGTCGAGTCGTGCAGCAGCCGGGCGCGGATCGTGTTGGCGATGCGCGAGGCCCAGCGCTTGCTGGCGGAGTCCTCGCGCTGCACGCGCCAGCCGGCAAACAGGCGCACGTCGTCGTCGGCATCCGCGCGCGCCTGCAGCAGCTTCGGCAGGTCGGCGGGATCGTTCTGGCCGTCGCCGTCGAGGGTGGCGATCCATTCCGCGCGCGCGGCCTTGACGCCGGTGCGCAGCGCCGCGCTCTGTCCGCTGCGGACGCGGTGGCGGAGCACGCGCAGGTGCGGTCGGGTCGCGGCGCAGGCGGCCAGTGCGGCGTCGGTGCCGTCGTCCGAGGCGTCGTCGACGCAGACGATCTCGTAGTCGACCAGTGCGCGCATCAGCGCCGCGTCGATCTCGCCGACCAGCACCGGCAGGTTGGCGGCCTCGTTGTACGCGGGCACCACGACGCTGAGCATGGGCGGCCACGGGCCGCGGGCCGGGGACAGGTTCATGGTCATGTGCTGCACCTCGCGAAGACATCGTGGTTCTGGTCGTAGAGCGCGGTGCGCACCTGGAGCAGGCCGAGCACCGAATGGAACAGGTCGTCGTGGCTGGTCGGCTCGGCGGCGCGCTGGCGCAGGCAGGCTTGATCCACATGCCGCGCCGCGGTCATGCCCGGCGACAGCCAGGCCACCATCGGCACCTTCTTCTGCGTGTCCGGCGCGATCGCGTACGGCAGGCCGTGCAGGAAGAGGCCGTTCTCGCCCAGCGATTCGCCGTGGTCGGACAGGTAGATCAGCGCGCTGTCGCGGTCGCCGCGGGCGGCGAGCAGCGCGATCGCGTCGGCCACCATGTCGTCGGTGGCGAGCGCCGAGTTGTCGTAGCTGTTGACCACCTGCTCGCGGCTGCAGTGGCCGAGGTCGTCGCTGTCGCAGGTCGGGGTGAACCGGCGCAGCCGCTCCGGCGCGCGCCGGTGGTAGGCCGGGCCGTGGCTGCCCATCTGGTGTAGGACGATCACCTGGTCGCCGGGTGTCCGGGTGATCGCGGCGTCGAGATCCTGCAGCAGGACTTCGTCGTGGCAGTCGCGTCGATCGCAGCCGGCGGCCGCGGCGAGCTGGCGCTCCGATTCGACCGTGATGCCGGTGCACACGCCCTTGCAGCCGGACTGGTTGTCGCGCCACAGCGTGTGCACGCCGGCGTGTTCGAGCACGTGCAGCAGCGATTCGGAGTTGGCCAGGCGTGTCTTGTCGTAGCCTTCGCGGCCGTCGGGCGAGAACATGCACGGCAGCGACACTTCGGTGCTGGTGCCGCAGGCGGTGACGTCGGCGAAGTTCACCAGCGAATCGATGCCGGCCAGCCGCGGCGTGGTCTGCCGCTCGTAGCCGTTCAGGCCCCAGTTCTGCGCGCGCAGGGTTTCACCGACCACCAGCACCAGCAGCCGCGGACGGGCATCGGGCGCGCGCGCGGCCAGCACCGCGTCGCGTCCGAGCACGCGGCGCGGACCATGGGCCGCGCCTTCGCCGCGGATGATGGTGGCGCTGGCGACCACGATGTTGCCGGGGGTGATCAGGTGGCGCAGTTCGCGGTTGTTGCGCATCAGCGCCGACAGGTCCTGGTAGCCGACGAGTGCGCTGCCGGCGGCAACCAGGGCAAGCGCGAGCAGCCAGCCCAGGCGCGAGAGTGCCGCGCGCGCCAGCGGCCGCCGCCTCAGCCGGATGCGCGCCAGCAGCAGCAGCGGCAGGCCGGCGAGCGCGAGCATCGACGGCAGCAGGCCCCAGGTCAGCAGCTCACCGGCCTCGCGGGTGTCGGTGTGCAGGACGTTGCGCACCATGTCGCTGTCGAAATAGGTACCGTAGGTGCGCGAGTAATGCGCCGCCGAGGCCGCGAGCAGCAGCAGCAGCGCGAGCACCGGCTTGGCCAGCCGGCCGTGCAGCAGCAGGCCGAGCAGGAACGCCTGCAGCGCGAAGACCAGCACGAACAGGCAGGCCCCGGCCAGCACGCCGGAGGCGCCGGATAGCGCGCCGGTCGCCAGCACCGCGCGCCAGAACGGGATGTTGCAGAAGACTGCGAAGTACAGGCTGGCCCAGAGCGCCAGGCTGTCGGTGGTCATCTCCGGGCGCCAGGCGCGCAGCCGGTCGATCACGTGCTGCGTGCGCCGCAGCGGCAGGACCGAGACGTTCATCGCGCGGCCTCCGCCGGCGTCGGCCACAGCGCGGCCACGGCCACCGCCACCGTCCAGCACAGGGCCGCGGACCACAGGTCATGCGACAGGAAGTGGGCACCACGCAGCTGCTGGTCGATGCCGAACAGGAGTCCGACCGACAGCCCGATGATGAAGCCCGCGCGACGACCGGCGGGCGTGGCCGGCACGAACGCCAGCGCCAGCCACGCGTAGCCGGCCGCGGCGTGGCCGGAGGGGAAGCAGGTACCGCCGCCGTCGCCGGCGATCGCGGTGCCGCCGTAGCGGACGAGGTCCCAGGGACAGTGCACGGCGGTGAGCTGCTTGAGGGTGGCGACCAGCGCCGTCGCCACGAGCACCGACACGGCGAGGCGCGCCAGCGGCTGGCGGTAGTCGCTGCGGCGTCCCGGGAGGAACGTCCAGGCCCACGCCAGCACGACGCCCAGCCATGCCAGCCTGCAGGCCATCTGGCCGCGGTCGTGCAGGAGTCCGCGCGTGATCGGGTGATCGCGCAGCGCCCAGTGGAAGCCCTCCCAAGCGAACAGTCCATCGGCCAGGACGAGATCGAGCCTGCTGTAGTGGGCGATGGTTGCCGCGGCCGCGGGCAGCAAGGCCCAGGGCAGCAAGGCCCAGGGCAGCAGCGCCCAGGCGCGTGCCGCGGGGCGCGTGGAAAGGCCTGCAACCGTGGTCTGCAGGGTGGAAGAGGCAGGAAGCATCGCGATCATCGCAGTGGGGACCGCGGCATGATCCGGGCGCATTTGTCGGAGAGCCGTTGGAGCGGAGTTCGTGCTTTGTTAAGCGGGTGTTGGACGGAAGAACGAATCATCCGCAAAGGACACGAAGAGTTTCCTGGCGGAACAGGTCGCGACCAACGCCATTCCGTGCGTGACCGCCGGCGCCGCTTCACTTGTCGCGTTCTTTGCGTCCTTTGCGGCCTTTGCGGACCAGGCGCTTCGCACTTCGCTGTTTCGTGAACAGCTGCTCAACCGTCCTCACGCGCGACCTGCGGCATCTCGCAGTGCGGATCGACCGCCGTGCCCGGCACCAGCCACCACTCCTGCCTGCTGGCGCGGCCCAGGTGCTGCGCGCGTTCGCGGTCGACGCAGGGGCCGAGCGCGTCCTCGGGCAGCCACAGCCAGCGCCGCTCCGGCGCCTGCGCCACCCAGGCCGCGGCCTCTTGCCACTGCAGGTGCAGGGGCTGGCGGTAGCCGAAGTCCAGCATCGGGCGCCGGGCCTGCAGCATGTGCTGCTCCTTCCACGCGACTGCGCCGAACTCGTCCTGCGGGCCGAGCCGCGCTTCCACTTCGCGCATCAGCGCGCGCCCGGAGCTGGAGTCATCCAGCGCGGGGCCGACCACCAGTCCATAGGTCGTCCACAGCAACACCGTGAACAGCACCAGCGCGCGCGCCACCTGCCGTCCGCGGAAGACCGCGACCAGCCCCCAGGCCGCGGCGCCGAGCGAACCCAGCGCCCACAACACGACGCGCATGTCTGCGGCGGCGATGCCGCGCGACTCGCCCAGGCGCGTCGCCCAGGCGGCGTCGGACAGCCCGCTGGCCGCGGCACCGAGCAGCAAGCCACCGAGCAGCAGCAGCCAGCCGCACAGCAGCCAGCGCACGCCGCTCCGGCGCAGCAGCGCCGGCAGCAGCGGTGCAGCCGCCAGGCAGGCGGCCGGCAGCGCCGGGAAGATGTAGACCTCGCGCTTGCCGGGGCTTGCCGAGAAGAACAGCAGCACCAGCGCCACCCAGCCCAGCAGCAGGATGTAGCGCGGATCGCCGCGGCGCAGCCGTCGCCACCACGCCGGCAGCAGCCACGGCAGCAGCAGCAGCGCGCCGGGCAGCCACAGGGTCGCGATGGTCTGCGCGAAGTACCACCAGGGCTGGTGATGGTGCCAGGCGTTGACGTAGCGCGTGCCGGTCTGGCGGAACAGCAGCTCGTGCGCATAGGCGTGCAGCGCCGGGTCGGCATCGCGCAGCAGGGCGATCCCCAGTGGCGCCAGCCAGACCGCGGCGCCGGCCACGAAGCCCGCGACCGCCGCCAGCACATCGCCCGCCGCGCGGCCGCGAGGACCGGGCGGGACCCGATTCGTCAGGCGCAGCCCCAGCCACGGCAGCAGCACCAGCACCGGCAGGAAGCCCACGCCCTTGGTCACCGTGCCCAGCCCGGCGGCGAACATGCCCAGCGCCAGCCAGCGGCGTTCGCGGCCGTCGAGCAGATAGCGCAGTAACGCCCACAGCGACAGCGTGGTCAGCGCCACCAGCACCATGTCGATCTGCGCGCGCTTGGCCTGCAGCCCGAACTGCAGGCAGACGAACAGCGCGCCCGCGGCCCAGAGGCCGTGACGCGGCGACCACAGCCGCCGGGCGGCATCAAACACCAGCCACAGCGTCGCCAGCGCCGCCAGCAGCGACGGCAGCAGGAAGGCCACCCGCCAGTCGCGCACCAGGTGCCAGCTGGCCGCCTGCATCCACATGAACACCGGCGGTTTTTCCGCGTAGAACTCGCGCCCGCGGCGCGGCACCAGCCAGTCGCCGGTCTCCACCATGCCCTGTGCGGCCAGCACGAAGCGCGGCTCGTCGGGCGGCGACGGGTCGCGCAGGCCGATGCCGGCGGCCAGCGCCAGCATGACGAGCAAGGCCGGCAGGAACAGGGCCTGGAACCGGGAGACGGGATGTCGGGTTGGCGATGTCGGCATGGCGCAATCGTGTCCGCTGCGACGTGGGAGAATAGTCGGAGCCGCCGTGCTTCCGACATCGTTCCGACGTGCCCGGGCGCAGGCTGTCCTGCTCACCGGAGCCTGTGCATGCGTCTGCTGGTCGTGGAAGACAACCAGAGCCTGGTCGCCAACCTCTTCGATTATTTCGAGGCGCGCGGCCACGTGCTCGACGCCGCGCCCGACGGCCCCACCGGCTACCACCTCGCCACCACCCAGGCCTACGACGCGGTGGTGCTGGACTGGATGCTGCCGCGGCTCGACGGCCGCGAAGTGCTGCGCCGCCTGCGCGAGGCCGGCCACGACATGCCGGTGCTGATGCTGACCGCGCGCGACGAGCTTCCGGACAAGATCGCCGGCTTCCGCGCCGGCGCCGACGACTACCTGACCAAGCCCTTCCAGCTGCCCGAGCTGGAGGTGCGCCTCGAGGCCCTGATCGCGCGCGTCACCGGACGCCAGCGCGACCGCGTGCTCGAGGTCGCCGACCTGCGCTACGACCTGACCACGCTCGACGTCACCCGCGGCGGCCGCCCCCTGCACCTGTATCCGGCCTGCCGCAAGCTGCTGGAGGTGCTGATGCGCGCCAGCCCGGCGGCGGTCACCCGCGAACGGCTGGAGCAGGCGCTGTGGGGCGATGATCCGCCCGACGGCGACATGCTGCGCTCGCACGTCTACGAACTGCGGCGCAGCATCGACGGGCCGTTTCCGGTGAAGCTGCTGCACACCCTGCCGCGGATCGGCTACCGCCTGGGCGAACCACTGGGTGGTGAGGATGACTAAGGCCAGGAAGAGCCTGCGCCGGCGCATGGTGCAGGGCCTGGTGGCCTATGCGGTGCTGGTCTCGATCGCGGTCTACGCCTACGGCTGGATCATCAACGAGCACGCCGAACAGCTGGTCTGGACCTCGCTGCTCGAAGCCGAGTTCGACCACATCGAGGAACGCCGCGCGCTCTCGCCCGGCGAACGCTGGGCCGATACCGAAACCATGTCGCTGTTCGGCGACGAGTCCGGCAGCCCGCTGCCGCCGGAACTGCGCGGGCTGCCGCCCGGCCTGAATGACGAAGTGGTCTTCGACGGCAAGCAGTGGGCGGTGCTGGTCCGCGAGATCGACGGCCGCCCTTGGGCGCTGGCGCTGGACATCGGCGACTTCGAGCGCCACGAGGCTTACGTCGCGGCCAGCGTGCTCGGCGCGATGGTGGTGCTGGTGGTGCTGCTCGGCCTGATCATCGGCTGGGGCGTGGACCGGCTGATGCGGCCGATGCGCGCCTTCGCACAGGGCATCGCCGACCTGCGCCCGGACCGCACCGGCGAACACATCGAGCTGCCGCCGGACGCCAGCGCCGAACTGGCGGTCATCGCCGACGCGCTCAACGACTACATCGCGCGCAACGAGCTGTACGTCCAGCGCGAGCGCGTGTTCATCGACAGCATGAGCCACGAGCTGCGCACGCCGATCGCGGTGATTGCCGGCGCCGCCGAACTGGCCGGCGCGCAGCCCGGCGTGCCGGACGCGGCGAAGCAGCAGATTGCGCGCATCAGCCGCACCGGACGCGAGATCGAGCGCCTGATCGCACTGCTGCTGGTGCTGGCCAAGGATCCCGGACGCCTGGCGCGGGCCAGCGACCGCATCGACCTGGGGCAGCTGCTGCCGGAAATCATCGACGACCACCTGCCGATGGCGCGCGAGAAGGGCCTGGAACTGGCGCTGGATGCGCGCGGGCGCTGCGAGCTGCTGGCGCCGCTGCCGGTGGTGCAGGCCGCGATCGGCAACCTGCTGCGCAACGCCATCGAAAACAGCGACAGCGGCCGCATCGACATCCGCATCGACCAGTGCGCGGTGGTGATCGACGACCCCGGGCACGGCATGACGCCCGAGCAGATCAGCGCGATCTACGCGCGGATGGCGCGCGGCGGCGGCGACCGCGAGCGCGGCGGCATCGGCCTGGACCTGATCGCGCGCCTGTGCGAACACCTGGGCTGGACGCTGGACATCAGCTCGCGCCAGGGGCAAGGCACCACCACCCGCCTCGACCTGTCGATGGCGCGCGTGGCCGGGACGGGGGAGCCCTAGCCCAGCAGCCACCAGCGCAGCAGCGCGGCCAGCAGGGCGACGCTCGCCAGCCCGCCCAGCCACAGCGCGGCGAACCACGCCAGCCGCTTCCACAGCGGTCCGGGCACGGTGCCGCGATCGCGCCCGGCCATCAGGTCGCGGCCGCGCCGCGCCATCAGTGATAGCCCTCGTGGCCGACCTTGCCGCGGAACACCCAGTACGCCCAGCCGGTGTAGGCGAGGATCAGCGGGACCAGCAGCACCGCGCCGACCAGCATGAAGCGCAGGCTGGACTCGGGCGCGGCGGCGGCATGGATGTCCAGCGCCCGCGGCACGATGTACGGAAACATGCTGATCGCCAGGCCGGCGAAGGTGAGCGCGAACAGCCCCAGCACGAGCAGGAACGGCGCCAGCTCGCGGCCGCGACGCAGCGCGCGCCAGAACGCATAGGCGAGGATCGCGGTCAGCAGCGGCACCTGTGCGGTCAGCAGCACCACCGGCCAGGTCGTCCAGCGATGGTGGTAGTCGAACTCGAGCCCGAGCGTGGCCAGGCTCACCGCCACGATCCCGGCCAGCAATCCCAGCCCCAGGCCGGGCGCGAGCCGACGCGCGCGCGCCTGGGTCTCGCCTTCGGTCTTCCAGATCAGCCAGGTCGCGCCCAGCAGCGCGTAGCCGACCAGCACGCTGGCGCCGGTGAGCAGCGAGAACGGGGTCAGCCAGTCGAGCCAGCCGCCGGCGTAGACGCGGTCCTCGACCGCGATCCCCTGCAGCAGCGCACCCAGGACCACGCCCTGCGCGATGGCGGCGATCGCCGAGCCGCCGGTGAACGCCAGGTCCCACCACGGCCGGTGCGCCGGATCGCGCCAGCGCGCCTCGAAGGCCACGCCGCGGAACACCAGCGCCAGCAGCATCGCGATGATCGGCGGGTACAGCGCGGTCATGATCACGCCGTAGGCCAGCGGAAACGCGGCCAACAGTCCGCCGCCGCCGAACACCAGCCAGGTCTCGTTGCCGTCCCACACCGGAGCGACCGAATTGATCGCCTGGTCGCGCCCGTGCCCGGGCGGGAATGCCGGGAACAGGATCCCGATGCCGAGGTCGAAGCCGTCCAGCACCACGTAGGCGAAGACCGCGAACAGGATCAGCAGCGCCCAGACGGTGGGAAGGTCGAAGGCCATCGGCTCAGTTCTCCCTGGCGATGCGTTCGGCCGGGCCCAGGGCGATGCCGGCGGCGTGGGCCTCGTCGTCGTCGGCAGCCGGCTCGCCTGCCTGCACGCCCCTGGCCATCAGCTTGAGGATGTACCAGGCGCCGAAACCGAACACGATGAAGTACACCAGCACGAAGGCCAGCAGCGACGTCGCCACCGCCGGCGCGGCCAGCGGCGAGGCGCTTTCGGCCGTTGTCATCAGCCCGTAGACGGTGAACGGCTGGCGCCCGACCTCGGTGGTGACCCAGCCGGCGAGCACGGCGACGAACCCCGCCGGCGCCATCGCCAGCGCTGCCCGATGCAGCGCCGGCCAGTCGTACAGCCGTCGCCGCAGGCGCGCGAGCAGGCTCCACGCACCGAGCAGCAGCATCGCCATGCCGAGCGCGACCATGATCCGGAACGACCAGAACACGATCGGCACCGGCGGATGCAGCGACCGGTCGACGGTATCGAGCCCGTCGAGCGGCGCATCGAGGTCGTGCTTGAGGATCAGCGACGATAGCTTCGGGATCTCGATCGCGTAGTCCACCCGCTGCCGCTCGCTGTTCGGCAGTCCGAACAGGATCAGCGGCGCGCCGTCGGGGTGGCTTTGGTAATGGCCTTCCATCGCCATCACCTTCACCGGCTGGTGCTCGAGCGTGTTGAGGCCGTGCAGGTCGCCGACCACCACCTGCAGCGGCGCCACCAGTGCCGCCATCCACATCGCCATCGAGAACATGGTGCGCGCACCGACGACCGACGGCGACAGCGCCTGCTCCTCGCCAGGGATGTCGGTCACCGCCGTTTGCGACCGCGCCCGCCGCTGGCGCAGCAGGTGCCAGGCGCCGACGCCGCCAACGGCCAGGGCGGTGGTCAGGTAGGCCCCGATCACCGTGTGCACCAGCCGGTACGGGAAGCTCGGGTTGAAGATGATCTCCCGCCAGCTGCCCGCTGGCACGAACTGGCCGGCGGCATTGATCTCGAACCCGGTCGGGGTCTGCATCCAGCTGTTCGCGCTGAGGATCCAGAACGCGGAGATGAAGGTGCCCAGCGCGACCATCAGCGTGGCCAGGAAGTGCAGCCGCGGCCCGACCCGGTTCATGCCGAACAGCATCACCCCGAGGAAGCCGGCTTCGAGGAAGAACGCGGTCAGCACCTCGTACGCCATCAGCGGGCCGATGATCGGGCCGGCGCGGTCGGAGAACACCGCCCAGTTGGTGCCGAACTGGTAGGACATCACGATGCCCGACACCACGCCCATCGCGAACACGACCGCGAAGATCTTGACCCAGAAACGGAACAGGTCGATGTAGACCCGGCGTCCGGTCTTCAGCCACAGCGCCTCGAGCACGGCGAGATAGCTGGCCAGCCCGATCGAGAACGCGGGGAAGATGAAGTGGAAGCTGATCGTGAACGCGAACTGGATCCGCGCCAGCAGCACCGCATCGGCTTCGGCGAACATGATGCGGCTACCCGGGCCTGCGCGAATGCGCCCGGCGATCGCGCCATCCATCCGCCGCCGCCGCGGCAACGCGGGACGGTCCAGTGACGGCACTCGGCGATGTGGGCACGGGCATGGGGGTCCCTCGTGCAATGGAAGCGGCGCGGATGCGCGACGGCGGGCGCCGGGGTGCGGGCGGCCGCGTTGCGATCATGCTGCACCGCGTAAGGATACGCCCCCGGTGCGGACAGAGTTAACGCACCGTCGACATCCAGGACGCGCGTACCTAGGGCAATGCTGAAAGACTGCTGTCATCCCCGCGAAGGCGGGGACCCAGCGTCTTTGTTCTTCACAGAGTTGAAGTCACTGGGTCCCCGCCTTCGCGGGGATGACGAGCAAAAGCAAGTTGTTCAGCGCGGCCCCAGGTGATCGCCGGCCGTCGCCCGGCTCGATGCGCCGCTGGCTCCGACCGATTTACGACAGCGACGACGGCAGGCTGGCCGCCACCTGGACCGCGCGCGGGTCGATGTGTCCGCGCTGCCGACGATCCCTTTCGATCGAGTCGCCCCATGCACAGCGAACCTGCAAGCCAGCACATGCCGAGCAAGGTGCCCGAGGTGACGCTCGGGTTCTGGTTGATCAAGATCCTGGCCACCACCGTCGGCGAGACCGCCGGCGACGTGGTCAGCATGTCGATGGGCCTGGGCTACACCACCGGCACCGCCATCTTCGGCGTCCTGTTCGTCGTGCTGGTCGCGCTGCAGGCACGCGCGGACCGGTTCGTCCCGCCGCTGTACTGGGCCACGATCATCGCCAGCACGACCGTCGGCACCACGTTCGCCGACCTGTTGACCCGCTCGGTCGGCATCGGCTATGCGGGAGGCTCGGCGATCCTGCTGCTGATCGTGCTGGCCATCCTCGGCGCATGGAAGTGGAGCCTGGGCACCGTTTCGGTGGCCAGCGTCCGCGGCGGCAAATCCGAGGCGTTCTACTGGCTGACGATCATGGCGTCGCAGACCCTGGGCACCGCGCTTGGCGACTGGGTCGCCGACAGCGCCGGCCTTGGCTACGTCGGCGGCTTCTACATCTTCGGAGGCGCACTGCTTGTGGTCGCGGCGCTCTACCGGTGGACGAGCATCTCCCGCAGCACGCTGTTCTGGGCCGCATTCGTGCTGACGCGACCGCTGGGAGCCGTCGTCGGCGACTTCCTCGACAAGCCGATCAACCACGGCGGCCTGGCCCTCAGCCGCTATACCGTGTCGGCGGCGCTGCTGGTCCTGATCTTCGTGCTGGTCCGCCTCATCCCGCAGCGACCGGCGACGACCGCGCACTGACCATGTCGCGGGCGGACAGGACCGCGTCGCGCCGTGATCTCGCACACCGATGATGCCGGTGTTGCAACGCGCGGCTGTCACGCCGGCGTCGGCGCCCTATTCGATCGCCGACACCGGCGAACGCCGCCAGGTGAGCGCATGCAGGATTCGCAGGTCGTCCTCGTCGAGCGTCTTCTCGTTGTCGCCGCGGAAACGCATGCGGTAGGAGTGGATGGTGGCTTCGAGGTTGTCGGTGACGTAACCGATCAGGCGCAGTGCGTTGACCGGATCGAAGTCCGGCGGCGGTGGCGGCGCATCGGCGTCGGGCCACACGCCGAAGCCGGCATCAAACAGACGCTTCCAGGGGAACAGCGGGCCGGGGTCGATCTTGCGCCCGGGCGCGAGGTCGGAATGGCCGATCACGGCCGTCTTCGAAAGGCGGTGGCGGGTGGTGAGGTCGTCGAGCAGGCGGATCACGGCGTCGATCTGTGCGTCGGTGAACGGCTCGACGCCATCGTTGTCGATCTCGATGCCGATCGAGGCCGAGTTCAGCTCGTGGATCGTGCCCCAGCGGCCGGCGCCAGCGTGCCAGGCGCGGTGCTCGTCGGCGACCAGCTGGTAGATCGCGCCGTCGTCGCCGACCAGGTAATGCGCGCTGACCGGCCCGCCCCTGTTGCCGGTGCGCAGCGTGTGCAGGCTGCGCGCGACCGAGTCCTGCTCGGTGTAGTGCAGCACGATCACCTGCGCGCGACGGCTGTCGAAGTTCTCGGACGGCACCCAGGTCGCCATCGGATTGCGCGCCGGGCCATGCTGGCAGGCGGCAAGTGCGAGGGCGCAGGCGACGATGAAGGCGGGGCGGATGAGTGCGTGCATGGGGGCATTGCAGCGATTGCTCGTGGCAATTGCAAGCGGCAGCGCTCCCGCCCTTCGTAGGAGCGCGCCATGCGCGCGACCCGAGACCCGATGCCACGGGAGTCCAGTCGCGCGCATGGCGCGCTCCTACGGCGCAGGTGGGAACCCGATAAAGAAAGAGGTTCTTCTCCCATCCGAGTGACGTCTGGCCGGATGGGGAGGGGTCAGATCAGGGCTTGCGGCTGGAGGTCGTTCCGGGCCGGGGATTGCTCCCCGGCTCGATCAGCCATCCATGGCTG
>DAOMPM010000056.1:0-20026 GCA_035444805.1 Luteimonas sp.
CGCGCCCGCCGCCGCCACGCCGACCACGACGCCGGCGACCGAGACGATGCCGTCGTTGGCGCCCAGCACCGCCGCGCGCAGCCAGCCGGCGCGATGGCTGAGGTGGGTTTCGGGCGGGTGGCTGGCTTTGGTCATGGCGGTCGACCGGTCGGGCGTCGCCGGATTGTGGCGCGGCGTTCCGGGACCGGGTCGGAATGCGACGCACTGGCATCCGCATTCCGTTCCGCGGTTGGCATGCGCCCGTGGTGACACGAATGGACGCTCGACTGCGTATGTACTTCCAGACGGCCCGTCGCCGTCCCGAGGAGGAGCACCATGGTGAAGCGGAGTGGTCTGGCGTTGGCAATGCTGCTGGGATGCGCACCGGTTGCGGCCGTGCCACCGGAAGTGGAGGCGGAACAGGTCAACATCGACGCGCGGGGCGGGATACTCGCGCTGGGAGGGTCGTCCGCGCAGCGCCTGGCGCAGGTGTTCGCCATCGCGCGGCCGGGCTACCTCAGCCATGTCATGGTGCCCATGTCCTGCCAGCCGGACGCGGACGTGCGCGTCACGATCGAGAAGACGACGTCCGGGGCGCCCAATGGCGCGATGCTGGCGTACGAGGAACTGCGCGGGCGGCCGTATACCTCGGGGCCGACGCCCGCGGTCGGCATGCGCATGATCGAGTTCACCCGGCCACCGCTGCTCGGCCCGGGCGAGTACGCGGTCACGCTGGCGGTGAAGGGGAAGTACGACTGCGGCGTCTACGCCGGGCCGCATGGCGATACCTATCCCGGCGGCGCGGCCTACTTCATCGCCCGGCCCAATCCGCCGGTCTGGATCGAACTGTTCGACGCCGGCGGCACGCGCGACCTCGCGTTCCAGATCTACCTGCGTCCGCTGTAGCATCGGCCAGCCCCGCAGCCCGGACAAGCGCGGCGCATCCGGGTCGCGCTGCTACTCCAGTTCGAGGATCAGCGGCGCCTTCGCCGGCAACAGCAGGCTCTCGCCGAGCGCCACGCGCTTGCCGCTGATCACATCGATGCCGATGGTGGCTGCTCCGATCGAATCGGCGAAGCGCGCCAGCGCCAGCGGCGTGTCCGCGTCGTTGCGGTTGAGCGCGACCATCACCTTGCGCATGCCGTCGTCGCGGAAGTAGACGTACACCGCGTCCTGTGGCGCGTAGTGCAGCAGCCGGCCGTGGTGCACCGCATCGGCGCCCTTGCGCCAGACCAGCAGCCGGCGCAGGAAGTCCTGCGCGTCGCGCTGCTCGCCCGACAGGCCTGCGCCGGTGAAGGCGTTCGCGGCATCGCCGGCCCAGCCGCCGGGCATGTCCGCGCGCAGTTCGCCGTCGATGCGCTGCTTCGGGCCGCGCAGCAGCACTTCCGAGCCGTAGAAGAACTGCGGCACGCCGCGGGTGGTGGCAAGCCAGGCCATGCCCAGTTTCCACAGGCCGAGGTCGCCGTCGAGATGGGCCAGCAGGCGCGAGGAATCGTGGTTCTCGCCGAACACCACCAGCGCGTCCGCATCGGGATAGAGGAAGTCGTTGGCCAGCGCCTCGTACAGCGGCGTCCAGTCGCCCTCCCAGACTTTCGGCCGCAGCAGCGCGTCGCGCAGGGCAATGTGCGAGGGGAAGTCCATCATGCTGGTCATGTGCGGCACGTGGCCGCTGGCGTTGGCCTTGCCGCGCTGCCAGTGGGCGACGGTCGCCGGGTTCGCGCTCCACTCCTCGCCGACCATCGAGAAGCCGGGGTATTCGTCCATCACCGCCTTCGCCCAGGCGCTGAGGAAATCAGCGTCGGCGTAGCCGAAGGTGTCCTCGCGGATGCCGGCCAGGCCCGCGGACTCGATCCACCACAGCGTGTTCTGGATCAGGTAGCGCGCCAGCTGCGGGTTGCGCTGGTTGAGGTCGGGCATCGATTCGACGAACCAGCCATCGGTGAAGGCGGCGCGATCGCCGGGCGCGGCATGCGGGTCCTGGATCGTGGTGCGGCGATGGTTGTTCGGGGTGAACACGCCGCCGTTGCTGATCCAGTCGCGGCTCGGCAGGTCGTGCATCCACCAGTGCTCAGAACCGATGTGGTTGAGCACCACGTCCATGACCAGGCCGATGCCGCGCTCGCGCGCCTCCCGCGACAGCGCGAAGTAGTCCTCGTTGTTGCCGAAGCGCGGGTCGATCCGGTACAGGTCGGTGATCGCGTAGCCGTGGTAGGAGTGGCTGGGCTGGTCGTTCTCCAGCAGCGGCGTCGGCCACAGCCGGGTGAAGCCCATGGCGGCGATGTAGTCCAGGTGCGCGCGCAGGCCGGCGATGTCGCCGCCGTGGCGGCCATCGGGATTGCCGCGGTCGGCGGCCTCGCGCAGGCCGGGCACGCTGTCGTTGCCCGGATCGCCGTTGGCGAAGCGGTCGGGCACGACCAGGTAGATCGCGTCGCCGCCGTCGAAGCCGCGCGGCGGCGCGGACGCGCGCGCGTCGAGCCGCCAGGGATGGCGCGCGACAACCGCGACGTCGTCGAGGAACTCGATGTCGAAGCTGCCCGGCTGCGTGTCGTCGCCGATGTCGACGGTGACGAACAGGTAGTTCGGATTGCCGGTCGTGGCCACGCTGGTGATGCGCACGCCCGGATGCGACAGCCGCGGCTGCAGCGTCGCGATGCCGTCGCCGTGCACCATCAGCTCGACCTCGTGATGGCGCATGCCGGTCCACCAGTTCGCAGGTTCGATCCGCTCGATCGTGGCGGCCTGCGTCGGCAGGACGATGGACAGCAGCAGGCACAGCAGCAGTGTGGGTCGCGTCATGGCGGGATCCCCGGGTCGATGCGTCGCGGTCGAGGCTAACGGCGGCGGCGATGCCCGGGCAACGCGAATCGCAATGAATTCGTATGCAGCCGCCCCGTTGTGGGAGCGACCCTGGTCGCGATGGATGGGCGCCATGTCGCGACCACATCGCGACCAGGGTCGCTCCCACGGGTGGTTTGCCTGTGTTCCAGCGCCGGCATGTCGCGCCGGTGCGCGACGCCCCATAATGCCGCCTCGCGTGCCGGGAGCGCCTGGCGCGGCGTGCCCCTGCAGAGCGAACCGCATGTCGAGCCCCAGCCATTCCGGCGACACCCCGATCACCCGCCGCGACCAGCTGGTCGCGGTGCTTGCCTCGGGCGAGAAGCCGATCGGCGACTGGCGCATCGGCACCGAGCACGAGAAGTTCGGCTTCCGCCTCGACGACCTGCGACCGCCGGAATTCGACGGCGAGCGCGGCATCGAGGCCCTGCTCAAGGGCCTGACGCGCTTCGGCTGGGCCGCAGTCGAGGAGCACGGCCGCACGATCGCACTGGAGAAGGACGCCGCCTCGGTCACGCTGGAGCCGGCGGGCCAGCTGGAGCTGTCCGGCGCGCCGCTGGCGGACATCCACCAGACCTGCCGCGAGGTCGGCGAGCACCTGCGCGAGGTCAAGACGGTCGCCGACGAGCTGCGCCTGGGCTTCCTCGGCATGGGCTTCCAGCCCAAGTGGCGCCGCGACGAGATGCCGTGGATGCCGAAGGGCCGCTACAGGATCATGCGCGAGTACATGCCCAAGGTCGGCAATCTCGGCCTCGACATGATGACCCGTACCTGCACGGTGCAGGTCAACCTCGACTACGCGACCGAAGCGGACATGGTCAAGAAGTTCCGCGTGTCGCTGGCGCTGCAGCCGATCGCCACCGCGCTGTTCGCCGACTCGCCGTTCACCGAAGGCAAGCCCAACGGCTACCTCAGCTGGCGCTCGCACATCTGGACCGACACCGACCCCGACCGCACCGGCATGCTCGACTTCGTGTTCGAGGACGGCTTCGGCTACGAGCGCTACGTCGACTACCTGCTCGACGTGCCGATGTATTTCTCCTATCGCGACGGCGTGTACGTCGATGCATCGGGCAAGTCGTTCCGCGACTTCCTCGCCGGCAGGCTCGACGTCCTGCCCGGCGCGCTGCCGACGCTGCGCGACTGGAACGACCACATGACCACCGCCTTCCCCGAGGTGCGGCTGAAGAAGTACCTGGAGATGCGCGGCGCCGACAGCGGCCCGTGGAACCGCATCTGCGCGCTGCCGGCGTTCTGGGTCGGCCTGCTCTACGACGACGCGGCGCTGGACGCGGCCTGGGACCTGGTGAAGGACTTCAGCCTGGAAGAACGCCACGCCCTGCGCGACGGCGTGCCAAGGCACGCCCTGCGCCTGCCGTTCCGCGGCGGCAGCGTGCGCGATCTTGCAGAGGAGGCGCTGAAGATCTCCGCCGCCGGGCTCGCGCGCCGCGCGCGCGTCAACGCCAAGGGCGTGGACGAGCGCGACTTCCTGTCGCCGCTGGTCGAGGTGGTCGAGGCGAACGAGACGCCGGCCGAGCGCAAGCTGGCCCTGTTCCACGGAGAGTGGAACGGCGACATCGATCGCGTGTTCCGCGAGTTCGCCTACTGAGCGCCAAGTCTTGCTCCTCCCCTTGCTTGCGCAGCGAGCAGTGGGAGGCCGGGAGGGGGTGCCTTTCGCACGATCATGCGTCGCGCGAAAAGCACCCATCCCCAGCCCTCCCCTCCGCCTTCGGCGGAAGGGAGGGAGCCACAGCCTCTCCCCAACCCGTCCGGCCCTCAGGCGCAGCCTTCGGGCGTTCATCGGGCCGCTAGCCGATGGCTCGCGAACGGCCCTCTTCACCCCCTCCACCTTCGGCGGAAGGGAGGAGGATGAAGCTGAAACTCGTGGCTGATCAGGTTCCCGGATGCGCTGTGCTCATCCGTGCTACAGGTTGAGGCGCTCGACGGTTGCGCCGGCAACCGATGCTGCACCGCCGCATGGAAATCCGTTAGTGTCTTGCGGATGAACATCCCCGACGGCCCGCTGCGCGACCAGCTCGAATTCGCCGACACCGACACCCTGCTGCGCGACGACGTGCGCCGGCTGGGCACGCTGGTGGGCGAGGTGCTGGCCGAGCAGGGCTCGCCGGCGCTGCTGGCCGAGGTCGAGGCGATCCGCCGCGCCGCGATCGCGCGCCGCGAGCAGGGCCTGCCGGTGGACGCGCTGGCCGACGAGATGGGGCGGGTGCCGCTGGCCGATGCCGAAGCCGTGGTGCGCGCGTTCTCGACGTACTTCGGCGCGATCAACCTCGCCGAGCGCGTGCACCGCATCCGCCGTCGCCGCGACTACGAGCGCATCAGCGACCTGCCGCAGCCCGGCGGCTTCGAGGCGGTGCTGCGCGACCTGCAGGCCGACGGCGTGAGCTTCGAGGAGCTCGTCGCCACCCTGCCGCGGCTGTGGGTGGAGCCGGTGTTCACCGCGCATCCGACCGAGGCGGTGCGCCGGGTGATGCTGGAGAAGGAGCGCGACATCGTCGAGCGCCTGGTCGAGGACCTCGACCGCACGCGCACGCCGGTCGAGCGCCGCGCCGACCTCGAGCGCATCCGCCTGTCGCTGACCGCCGGCTGGCAGACCACCGACGCGCCCGCGCACAAGCCCACCGTCGCCGACGAGGTGGAGCACGTCGGCTACTACCTCGGCAACACGCTCTACCGCGTGGCGCCGGTGTACTACGAGGCCTTCGCCGACGCGATCGAGGCGGTGTACGGGCGCCGCATCGCGCTGCCGCAGGTGCTGCGCTTCGGCACCTGGGTCGGCGGCGACATGGACGGCAATCCCAACGTCAACGCCGCCACCATCCGCGCCGCGCTCGACGCGCAGCGGGCACAGGCGATCGACCGCTACCGCGCCGACCTGCGCACGCTGGGCAACATGCTCACCCAGTCGCTGGGCCGGGTGGGGTTCGACGCCGCCGTCCACGCGCGCATCGACGAATACATCGTGCTGCTGCCGGAGGCGGCGAAGCGGCTGCGCCCGCGCCTGGCCGACATGCCGTACCGGCGCCTGATCGACCTGATGAAGGCACGGCTCGCGCTCGCCGCCGAATCGCAGCTGGGCGGCTACGCCAATGCGCGTGAGTTCATCGCCGATCTCGAACTGATCGACGCCAGCCTCGTGCACCATCGCGGCGAGCACGCCGGCCGCTTCGCCCTGCAGCGCCTGCTGTGGCGCGCGCGCACCTTCGGCTTCCACCTCGCCGCGCTCGACCTGCGCCAGGACTCGGCGGTGCACGACGCCGCGCTGGCCGACCTGCTCGGCGACGAAGGCTGGGCCGCGCGTGAGGCCGGCGAGCGCACGTCGCGGCTGCAGGCGCTGCTCGAGCGCCCGCCGCCCGCGCCGACGGCGACCGGCGAGGTGCTGGCCTCGACCCTCGACGTGTTCCGCAACGTGCTCGACCTGCGCCGCAGCCGCGGCGTCGACGCCATCGGCCTGTACATCATCAGCATGAGCCGCAGCGCTGCCGACGCGCTGGCGGTGCTGGCGCTGGCGCGCGTGGCCGGCTGCGTCGAGGGCGACATGGTGCCGCTCGACGTCACCCCGCTGTTCGAGACGGTGGACGACCTGGAGGCGGCGCCGGCGGTGATGCGCTCGCTGTTCGAGGATCCCGCGTATCGCCGCCACCTGGCCGCGCGCAACAACGAACAGACGGTGATGCTCGGCTATTCCGACAGCGCCAAGGACGGGGGACTGTTCGCCTCGCGCTGGGCGCTGCAGCGCACCCAGGTCGAGCTGACCGCGCTGGCCAACCGCTACGGCGTGCGCATCATGTTCTTCCACGGCCGCGGCGGATCGGTCAGCCGCGGCGGCGGCAAGACCGAGCGCGCGATCATCGCCGCGCCGCGCGGATCGGTGAACGGCTCGATGCGCGTCACCGAGCAGGGCGAGGTGATCCACCGCAAGTACGGCATCCGCGCGCTGGCGCTGCGCAACCTCGAGCAGACCACCGGCGCGGTGCTGCGCGCGACCCTGCGCCCGCGCCCGCGCGACCCGCGCGAGGACCGCTGGAAGGAGATCGCGAAGACGCTGTCCGACAGCTCGCGCGCGCACTACCGCGCGCTGGTGCACGAGCATCCGGACTTCCCCGACTACTTCCGCGCCGCGACGCCGGTCGACGTGATCGAGCGGCTGCAGATCGGCTCGCGCCCCTCGCGCCGCCGCGAAGGCGGCATCAACAACCTGCGCGCGATTCCCTGGGTGTTCTCGTGGGCGCAGAACCGCTCCGGCCTGACCGGCTGGTACGGCATCGGCCACGCGCTGCGCGCCGGCGTGCAGCAGTACGGCCAGGATGCGATGGCGGAGATGGCGCGCGACTGGCCGTTCTTCGCCGCCGTGATCGACGATGTCGAGATGCTGCTGGCCAAGTCCGACCTCGCGATCTTCGAGCGCTACTCGCGCCTCGCCGGCCCGCTGCACGACAGCTTCTACCCCGGCATCGCCGAGGAGTTCCTGCGCACCTGCGACGCGATCCTGCTGCTCAAGGACCGCGACCGAATCCTCGCCGACGACTACCGCCTGCGCCTCTCGATCCGCCTGCGCAACCCCTACGTCGACCCGCTGAGCCTGCTGCAGGTCGACCTGCTGCAGCGCTGGCGCGAAGGCGGGCGCGAGGACGACGACCTGCTGCGCGCGCTGGTCTCCACCGTCAACGGGATCTCGGCCGGGATCCAGAACACCGGCTGAGGCCGACGCCGCTTGCCTTGGGCCCCTGCGTCAGCGCCGGAAGCGCTGCACCATCATCCCGTCAGCCCGGCGAGCAGCCACGCCGTCAGGTACATGCCGATGCCGAACACCGAGTGGCCGGCGACGCTCTTGAGCCGGGCTACCGCCGGCTTCGGTGCGCGCGAGGCAGCGAAGCCCATGCCCATGCCCGGCATCATCACGAAGAAGGGCAGCACCAGCAGCGCGAGCGCCAGCAGCAGCGGCGCAGCGAGGGTGGGTTGCTCCAGCCAGTCGGGGCCGGTGAGCGCGACCAGCAGCAGGCCGTAGCCGATGCCGATGAGGTAGTGGAAGGTCCAGCCGATGGCGCGCTCGCCGGGCACCGCGTCCGCGGCGCCCAGGTTGCGCTGCACGAACTGGCCGCGCGGCATGTGGCCAAGCCAGCGGCCCACCATGGCCCAGTTGGTGCCGGGGATGCCGCCGAAGCGCTGCAGCAGCCAGGAGTAGAGATCGAGGACGATCGTGCCGCCGATGCCGACCAGTGCGGCGCGGACGAGGATTTCCGAAGTGGTCATTGCGATGTCACCTGTGTGTTTACGATTGTGCGTGGGAGGGTCGGCAGGCCGCGTACGCCCAGGGTTGATGCCTCGATGGCGCCGGCGACGTAGCCCGGGAACTGTGGCGACCACTCGCTGGCGATGCCGGTCAGGAGGCCCTGCCACGGCCCCGACGCGGGTGCTGCAAGTGGCGCTGCGGCGTGTTGCGTGGCCGGGTCCATGTCGGCGGCGGTGGCGGTGTACGGGTCCAGCGCCCAGTCCTTGAGCGTTTCGGCGCGCGGCGTGGCCGCCTGCGGGCCGAACAGGCGCGCAAGCTGCGCGCGACAGTGCGTGCGCAGCGCCTCGTCGCCGAGCTTGCCGCGCAGCTGCGCCGGAACGCCGAGGAAACCGAACAGCGCGGCGCGTCCGCCAGGGAGGGAGGCGTCGTGGATCTCGACCATCGGCCCGCGCGCGCTGCGGGCTTCGCCGGACAGGCCGGCCTCGCGCCAGAACGGGCTGTCGTAGATCGCGATGTACTTGGCGTTCGGCGCCATCCGGGTCGGCGTCGCGCGCCATTGCGCCAGCAGTGATTCGGGCAGCGCGGGTTCGAACGTGATCGCGTGCGCGGCCAGGCGCGGCGGCAGCGCCAGCAGCACGTGATCTGCGCCCCAGTTGCAGACACGGCCTTCGCGGTCCTCGCTGTCGAGCACGATGCGCGCGCCGTCCACGCGCAGGCGGCGCACGGTCTGCCCGGTGACGATCCGTTGCGCATCCAGCGCCTGCTGCAGGGCATCGACCAATGCCGCCATGCCGCCCGACAGGCGCATCGATGTCGGTGAGTTTGCATAGCCGGGGAACCGCTCGGGCGCCGATTGCGGCGAACGTTCGAACAGCATGTCGCCGGCTTCGTGCTGTGCGAAGTGTTCCAGCCGCAGCGTTTCGATCAGGCGACGCAGTTCCGGCTGCACGTCCGGCCAGAACCAGGCCGGTCCGAGATCGAAACGGTCGCGACGCCCGGTTGCAGTGGATGATGTCGCGTCCGCCGGCTCGAAGGAAGCAATGCGGCCGCCGGGCGCCTCGCGCGCCTCCAGCAGCACGTAGTCGCGGACGCTCTGCTGTTGCAGCAGCCAGGCGGCATGCAGCCCGGCCAATCCTGCGCCGACGATCGCGACCTGTACGCTGCGCCCGCTCACGGCAGGCGCGCGGCATCGGCCAGATGGCCGGCCTTGAGATAGAAGGTCGCACCCCGGTCGCCCGCCACCAGGGCGGGGAGGTCGTCGGCCGGCAGGCGGATCCAGCTGCCTTGCCCATGCCGCTCGCCGTCCAGCACCACCGCCCCGTCCAGCACCAGCAGCTCGGCGCCGCCGGCGGGCGCTGCTGCGAAAATCGCGCCCCCGGCCGCCACGCGCTGCAGGCTGACCTGTTCGTACGCAGCCGGGAACAGCACGCAGGACTCACGCCCACCCGTGCGCTGCCAGTTGGCCGGATCGCCGGTGTCGATGCGCACGCTGCGTCGCTCATCCGCCGGCATCTGCCACAGCTTGACGAAGATCACCGCGCCCTCGCCGCTGTGCGGCGCATGGCCGGTGCCGGGTGGGTTGCGCAGGTACCAGCCGGTCGGGAAATCGCCGTCGGCATCGGAAAAGGTGCCCGAGAGCACGAGGATTTCCTCGCCGCCGGGATGCTCATGGCGCGGGAAGTCAGAGCCCGGCGCATAGCGCACGATGCTGGTCGCGCGCGCCTTCTCGGCACCGACGCGGTCGAGCATCACCCGCTCGACGCCGGCCTGGGGCGAGTCGACCCACTGGTACTGGCGGCGGTCCACGATTGCGCGTTGTGAGAAATCGGCGTTGATTCGCATGGAAGTGTCCAGCAAGGCTTGAGTTATCCCGATCTGCCCTGGCGCCGGGCGCTGGCCTGGTCGCGTCCGGTCGAGGCACGCAGCGGCGGCTTGCGCTTGGCGGTCGGTCGGGGTGACCGCCCCGCCGCCGGCCCGGTCTCGACCTCCAGGCCCGCCGCCATCCATTCCGGGAAGCCGTCTTCCAGCCGCCGCACCCGGTAGCCCTTCGCGCGCAGCGCCGCGACGGCATCGAAGGCCATCACGCAGAACGGCCCGCGGCAGTAGGCGACGATGTCGCGGTTCTTCGGCAGCCGCCTCAGCCGCTGCGCCAGATCCTGGACCGGGATGTTGAGCGCGCCGGGCAGGTGGCCGAGGCTGAACTCGTGTTCGGGACGCACGTCGATGAGGGTCACGTCGCCGTCCTGCAGGCGGACCAGCAGGTCCTCGCGCGAGATCGGCGCGAGCGCATCGCGGGCGTGGAAGTAGTCGCCCATGACCTGGCGGATCTCGGCGCTGTTGCGCTCGCCCACGGCGCCCAGCGCCTTGAGCAGGGACACCACGTCGCCGGCACCGGCCAGGCGGTACAGCACGCGCTTGCCCTGGCGTTCGGTGTCGACCAGGCGCGCGCGGCGCAGGATCTGCAGGTGCCGCGAGGTGTTGGCGAAGGTCAGTCCGCAGGCCTCGGCCAGCGCCTCCACGCTGCGCTGGCCCTGCGCCAGCTGTTCCAGCAGTTCGATCCGGTTCGGGTGGCCGATGGCCTGCGCGATCGCGGCGAGGTTGGCGTAGATCGCCTGCTTGGGGCTGCCCGGGCCGGCGGCGGGGGAGGTCGGTGTGCTCATGGTGCCTGCATGGAGGGAACGGGATCGCCTTGGCAGCCGGCGCGAAGCGGGCCACGGCAAGTGGAGTGCCATGGTGACCGGATCTTGACTATCATTCTGCATATTGATTGAATGAAGTCAGTTCGTCCAGTCCTTTCCGGAAACCTCGCCATGTCATCGAACCCCATCTCCGCCGTCACCAGCAGCAACTTCATGGCCGACGTCGTGCAGCGTCCCGGCGTCTCCGTGGTCCGCTTCTGGGCCACCTGGTGCCCGCCGTGCCGGCAGATGGCGCCGATCTACGGCGAGCTGGCGCAGGAGCTGGGCGACCGCGCCCACTTCAGCGAGGTCGACATCGACCATGCCCCGGACGTCGCCGGCGGCCTCGGCATCCGCAGCGTGCCGACGATGCTGATCTTCAAGGACGGCGAACTGGTGGACGGGATGGCCGGCCTGGCCCAGAAGGCGCAGTATCACGCCCGCATCCAGGCGCAGCTCTGATCCTGCCCGCGGTCGCACGGAGACGTCGGCCATGAAGATCCTGATCATCATCAACGACCCGCCCTACGGCACCGAGCGCATGTACAACGCCCTGCGCATGGCCGGGGTCTTCGTCAGGGAACACGAGGTCAGCGTGTTCCTGATGGCCGACGCGGTGCTGGGCGCCAAGGCCGGGCAGAAGACGCCGGACGGCTACTACAACGTCGAGCGCATGCTGCGCCGGGTCGTCAACGGAAACGGCGAGGTCCTGCTCTGCGGCACCTGCATGGACGCGCGCGGAATCAGCGAAGACGAGGTCATGCCGGGCAGCCGTCGCAGCACCATGGAGGAACTGACGGCGGCGACGCTCGATGCCGACAAGGTGCTGGTGTTCTGAGCTGACGCCAGGCTGGCCGATCGGGTGCCTGCGTATGCACGGTCGCGGGGATAGGATGGCCTGCGGCCCGTGGCGTATTGCCAATGCCGGTCCGCATCGCGATCCACCCGTCCACTCGACCGGGAAGGTCATCCATGAGCACCGACGACAAGACCCTGCGCCTGGTGTTTCCGCAGTGGCAGGGCGGCAACAACCCGCCGTATCACTTCGGTTCGCGTCTGCTCGCATGGTTGGCGCCGGCGCCCTCCGGGCCGGTCGAGGAGGTGCCGGTGGCGCAGCCGGACGGTGGCGCATTGGTGCTCGAAGACGGGATCGTCGCGCGCGCCGCGCTGCTGGAGCAGCTGCGTGAAGCGCGCCGGCTGATTAACCGCCACCGGCCCGATCGCCTGGTGGTGCTGGGCGGCGACTGCCTGGTCGACCTCGCGCCTTTTGCGTATCTCAACGAACGCTACGGAGGCGAGCTGGCGGTGCTCTGGGTCGACACCCACCCGGACATCATGACCCCGGCGCAGTTCGGACACGCGCACGCCATGGTGCTGGGCAACCTGCTCGGGCAGGGCGACGCCGACTTCGTGCAGGCCGTGCCGCGCCCGATCAAGCCGCAGAACGTGCTGTTCGTTGGCCTGCACGATCCCACCGACTGGGAAGCGACACAGATCCAGCGGCTGGGCCTGCGCAACGTGCCGCCGGCCGAGCTCGCCGAGCGCGGCAGCGAGCCGGTGCTGGACTGGTTCCGCTCGACCGGGGCCCGGCACCTGGCCATCCACTTCGACCTGGACGTGCTCGATCCTGCCGCGTTCCGCGCCCTGCTGTTCGCGCAGCCCGATGCCGCGCCGGGTGCCTTCGATGGCATCGCCCAGGGCGAGCTGACGATCGCGCAGGTGGTGCGCGTGCTGGGCGACGTGGCGCAGGTGGCCGACGTGGTTGGCCTCGGCATCACCGAGCACCTGCCGTGGGACGCGCTGGCGCTGCGGGACATGCTGGCGCGGCTTCCGCTGATCGGAAAGCCGTAGTCTCGCACCCGGTCAATCGAACCAACGGAGCGCGCGAACGGCGTCGCGGCCTCCCGTCCTTCGCTCAAGGATCGCGGAACAGCCATGGCATGGTGCGGCGGCAGGTCTCGCCGATGCCTGCGGCGTGGGTGTCTTCGGGCAGCACGATCTGCTCGACCGCCCACGGCACGTCCTCGCCGTATCCGGTCGCCAGCGCCCCGAAGGCGGGGAAGACCGGGTAGGGTGGGCCGTCCACGACACGGCCTGCCGAGCGCCGCGCAGCTGTGCGACACTCCCCGCGCAAGGGGTGATCCGGCGCAAGGCCGGAACGGGGCGACAGCCATGTCGGTCGACGCGCAACAGGCACCGGTGACGCAGCTGCTGGCGCGCGCGCGTTCCGGCGACGCCGGCGCGTTCGATGCCGCCTTCGCCGCCGTCTACGACGAGCTCAAGCGCGCCGCGCGCGTGCAGCTCAGCCGGCACCGCGACCCGCTCGACACGACGGTGCTGGTGCACGAAGCCTACCTCAAGCTCGCCGGCGGCCAGGCGCTGGCGCCGAACGACCGCCACCACCTGCTGGCGCTGTCGGCGCGGGCGATGCGCCAGGTGCTGGTCGACCAGGCGCGCGGCGCGCACGCGCTCAAGCGCGGTGCCGGCCAGGAGGCGCTGACGCTCACCGCGCGGCTCGGTTCGCAGGAGCGCGCCGTGCTCGAAGTGCTGCAGCTCGACGAACTGCTCGGCGCGCTGCACAAGGCCGATCCGCGCGCCGCCCAGATCGTCGAACTGCGCTACTTCGGCGGCTACGAGGAAGCCGAGATCGCCGACATGCTGGAGGTCAGCTACCGCACCGTGCGCCGCGACTGGCGCAAGGCGCGCGCCTTCCTGCTGGCGGAACTCGACGCATGAGTGCCGGGGACACCGACAGGCGGCGGCAACGGCTGTCGATCTTCGAGTCGGTGGCCGACCTCGATCCAGCGCAGCGCGCGCGCAGGCTGGACGAACTGTGCGGCGACGACGTCGAGCTGCGCGCCAAGGTGGAGGCCATGCTGGCCGCGGACGCCAGCCGGACCGAGCCGTTCTCCGGCGGTGCCGCGCTGTGGGCCGAAGCGATGGGTTCGGCTGCGGCAGGCGGCGGTGCGGCGGCCGACGCCGCACGCTCGGGTGAACAGATCGGCGCCTGGCGCATCACCGGCCTGCTCGGCCGTGGCGGCATGGGCGCGGTCTACGCGGTCGAGCGCGCCGACGGCGCCTACCTGCAGCAGGCCGCGCTCAAGCGCGTGCAGGGCGGCGAGTTGTCGCCATCGAGCCGCGAGCGCTTCCTGCGCGAACGCCAGGTGCTCGCGCGCCTGCAGCATCCGCACATCGCGACCCTGCTCGACGGCGGTTTCGACGCCGATGGCGATCCCTGGTTCGTGATGGAGCGCGTCGACGGCATCACCATCGATCGCTGGTGCGACCAGCATGCGCTCGGGCTGCGCGAGCGCGTGCTGCTGTTCCTGCAGGTGCTCGACGCAGTGCAGTACGCGCACCGCAACCTCGTCGTGCATCGCGACCTCAAGCCCTCGAACCTGCTGGTCACGCCCGAGGGCCAGGTGAAGCTGCTCGACTTCGGCATCGCCCGCGAACTGGAGGAAGCCGGCGCCGCCGCGACCGCGACCAGCGATCGCGCGATGACCCTGCAGTACGCCTCGCCCGAGCAGCTCCACAACGAGCCGGTCACCACCGCCACCGACCTCTACCAGCTTGGCGTGGTGCTGTACCGGCTGCTGTCCGGACGCCACCCCTTCGGCATCGAGGCCGACACCCCGATCGCGCGCCAGCTGCAGGCGCTCAGCGGCGACCCCGAGCCGATCACCCGCAGTGCGCGGCAGTCGAACGTCGAGGTCGCCGCGCGCCGCGGCGAGACCCCGGCCTCGCTGGCGCGCGCGCTTGACGGCAGCCTCGAAGCCGTCGTCCACGCCTGCCTGCGGCGCGACCCGGCCACGCGCTACGCCTCGGCCGAAACGATGGCGGCCGACCTGCGCGCCTGGCTCGACGATCGCCCGGTGGCCGCGGCCAGGCTCGGCCGCACGCAGCGCGCGCGGCTGTGGCTGCGGCGCAACCGGGTGCTGGCCGCGGCGGTGGCCGCGGTCGCCGTCGCCCTGGTCGCAGGCACGGGTGTTGCCCTGTGGCAGGCACGCGAGGCGCGCGAGCAGGCGCGCATCGCCGAACGCGAGAGCGCCAATGCGCGCGCGGCGCTGGCCTTCCTCGGCGACACCCTGTCGGCGGCCTCGCCGGAACACGCCATGGACACCGAGGTCAGCGTGCGCCAGCTGCTCGACCACGCCCGCGCAGAGCTCGACAGGCGCGACGCCGTGGATCCGCAGGTACGCCAGCCGGTGCAGCGCATGCTCGGCGAGCTGTACCACTCACTGGGCGAGATGAAGACGGCGGTGGCCCTGTTCGAGGCCGGCTTCGCGGGCGTGGAGCCATCCGGCCGCGAGGACACGCTGGCGCTCGCCGACACGCTGGCCAGTTACTCCGCCGCGCTCAACGCCGCCGGCCGCGGCGGCGAGAGTCCGGCGCTGGCCGAACGCGCGGCCGCGTGGCGCGAGCGTTTCGCGCCAGGCGATCCGGCGCAGCGCCTGCACGCGCGCGCCTTCCTCGCCGCCGGCCATTACTACGCCGGCGACCGCGACCAGGCCGCCGCGGACTGGCAGGCTGTCATCGACGCGGCGAAGGACTTGCCCGATCCGCCGGTCGACGTCGTGATCGAGTCCCACCAGATGCTCGGCGGACTGCTCAACTTCAGCGGCGACTACGCGCGCGCGCAGCAGCTGGCCGACGAGGGGCTGGTCTTCGCCGACGCCCACGACGTGCCGGCACTGTCGCCGCTGCGGGTCAACCTGCTGCGGACCAAGGCCGAGGCGCTGGACCTCAACGGCGATCCGGTCGCCGCCGAGCCGGTGATCCGCGAGGCGATCGCGCTGCAGCGGCAGGTGGCAGGCGACGCCGGCAGCCGCATGGGCACCCTGCTCAACGCCCTGGGCATCATGCTGAACAACCAGGGCCGTTACCGCGAGGCCATCGAGGCGATGCAGCGCTCCGAGTCGCTGTGGTCGGCCTCGGCGGATTCGCCGACCGAACATGCCATCGGCCTGAACAACTTGGCCTCGGTTTACGAGAGCGCGGGCGACTACGGTCGCGCGCTGTCGCTGTTCGAACAGTGCATGACCCTGCTCGACGGCGCGGGGCTCGCCGAAGAGGACGCGACGCGGCGGAAGATGGCGCGCAGCCAGGCCCGAAGTCTCGCGCTTGCCGGCCGCTTCACCGATGCCGATGCCCGGCTGCGGCGCCTGCAGGCGCAGGCACGCGAGTTCGACGGCGAGGTCTCGGTCGAGCACGCGATGGTGACCTGGCAGCGCGCGGTGCTGGCGCGGCGCATGCGCGACCCCGCGCAGGGCGAACCGCTGCTGGCGCAATCGCGGGCGCTGTGGAGCGAGCTGCTGCCGCAGGCGCATCCGATCTTCGCCCACGCGCTGCGCATGCAGGCGGCGTTCGAGGGCATGCGTGGCGACCATGCCGCCGCCGAGCGCACGGCGCGCGCGGCGCTGGAGCGCTTCGAGGCCAGCGGCGCGTTGCCGGTCGACATGGCCGTCGCGCGCGCGGAGCTGGCCGGCGTCCTGCTCGAACGCGGCGACCGCGCCGAAGCGCGCAGGCTGCTGGACCAGGCCATGCCGGTGCTGCGCGATGCCGTGCTGCCGCAGGAAGTCAGTCGCGCCGACGCCGAGGCGCTGGCGAAGCGGCTCGGCGCATGAGGGCCAGCGCTGCATGCGCGGTTGCCTTGCGCCGATCCGCGCGCAGGACTCCGTCGGCGTCAGTGCGCAGCGTCGCGACGGGACCTCACTCGCAGGCCTCGTCCACCGGCGTGACCGAGAACACGGGCTCGACCGAGTCCGAAAAGCGGCCCCCGGGCACGCCGATGGTGGACGTGCCCGGTGCCTCCAGCCATCCGCTGCCGTCCTCGCCCAGCTTCAGGGTGTAGCTGCCGCCGCCCGACCAGGTGGCGCCGGCGGCCTTGCCGGACATCGTCCAGGAACCGCCGTCCTCGCCGCCGGACATGTGCATCACGATGCCGGCCGTGCTCTTGATGTCGAACGGCCCGGCCAGCGGGCACACCACCACGTTGGCGAAGAAATCGTTCTGTCCGCCCTTGATGCGGTAGGCGCCGCCGCCGGTGTCGAAATCCAGCGTGGCACGGCCGACACCGCGCTTGCTGCGCGCCTCGAAGGCGATGCTGGCCTTCTCCTTCTTCTGCGCCGGTCCGGCGTAGCCGTACGTCGCATCGGCCGGCACCTTGCCACTTTCAGGTTGCAGGCTGGCGCCGCCGTCCAGGGTCGCGGTGACCGTGCCGCCGGTCGGCGTGCCGTCGGACTTCGCACGCGGCATCGCTTCGAGGTCGAAAGCGGTGTTCGGGCGGATGCCCCTGCGCTTGCCGGGATCGCTGGTGACCTTGAGTTTGACGCAGCGACCGCTTTCCCACGGACCGCCGCCCGAGCCGATGCCGCGCAGCATGACCTCCGCGACCAGGTTCTGGTAGAGGAAGGACTGCTCGGTCAGCGATGCCGCGTGCCGCGCTTCGTCCATGTGGAAGATGCTGAACCCGCGTTCGTTGCTGTAGTCCCCGTGGCCGTCCGCGCCGCCGCGGCCGTAGCCCATGCGCGCCTCGAATGACTGGCTGCGGTCGCCCTGGTTGCCGCCGGCGGTCATGGTCATCTCGGCGGTGCTGCCATCCTTGTCGATCAGGCGCGCGTCGTCGTCGAGGAAGCGCTCCAGCTTGAACTCGCTGCGGACGAAGCCGCCGACGCCGGGCTTGCCGTCCACGCCCATCTGCGAATCGACTGCCATGGTGACCGTGAGCATGCCGGTCGGATCGGGGCAGGCATCGATATGGATCTTGACCTTCACCTTGCCGGTCAGCCCTTCGCTGACCTTGCCGTCGAATTCGATGGTCTGGTCGACCGCGCCGCTCTCGTCGAACTGCATCACGAAACTGCCGTCCTTGCCGCCCAGTTGCATCGGGCCTGCCTTGACCAGTTCACCCAGTTGCTTGTCGGACATGCGGCTGACCGCGCTGTTCATCATGCCGCCGGCGATCAGCCCGCCGCCCGCGCCCACGGTCATGCCAATGAAGCCGCTGTCGATGCCGGTGCCGTCGAACGCGGCCGGGATCATCCGTGCTGCATCGGCCTCGGCGCCGCGGAGCTGGCGTTCGTACTCCTCGCCCAGGGCCTTCAACGCGGCGATCGCGCGCGCCTCGCCACCGAGCGCCTCGACCATGCCGGTGGTTTCCATGACCCGGTAGTGCACGAGGTAGTCGAACGGCGCCATCTTCCGCAGCGTCGGCTCCGGGCCTTCGGCGATGAAGCGGTCGATGTCGGCCTGGGTCGGGCCGGGGCCCGCCGGGCCTGCCGCCGGTGCGGCGGTGAGCGCATCGGCGGACGGCGAGCAGGCGCCGAGCAGGGTCGCCGCGGCGATCGCAAGGGCAAGCATGCACTGGCGCGTGGCGGGTCTCATCGCAGGTCTCCTGGCGGATGTGCGGCGAACATGGCGTCGGGTCGTGCTTCGGGCTGCAGCTTCAGCAAGGCCGCAACCGGGCATCTGGAGAGGACGCGCCAGGCACGGGGTTCTCAGAAGTTGCGCAGCAGGCCGCGGAGCAGTTTCTTGCCCTTGCCTTCCTCTTCCTGCGGCGGCTGTTCCCCGTCGTCCGCGCCGGCGTCGTCGTGCATGCCGGACATGCCCGCGAAATCCATGCCCAGCATCGCGCTGGTGGTGGACTTGGTGCGCACGCGCACGTTCCATTCCGGGTCCCAGGGCTGCTTCGGGTCGGCCGGCCTGGGTGGCCAGGCGATGTTGGTCTCCGGGCCGTAGGCGATGAGATTGAGCATTGCCATCCCGTCAGCCTCGCCGCCGCCCTTGCCGGTGGGCTTGAAGATGCCCTGCGGGATCGCGCAGCGGGTGGTCGAGGGCGACAGCAGCACTTTCTGCGTGAGCCACTTGTCGATGTAGGGGCCGGTCAGGTAGTTGATCAGCTCGTTGCCGGCGCCGGCGACTTCGGAGCTGCTCCAGACCACGAAGTTGCGCTCGTCCTGCATGGCCATCGCGGTGAGGAAGTAGGCGCGGGCGCGGTCGACCGGCTGCCAGCCGGTGGCGATGCTGTCGGCCAGTTCGCCCTGGGTTTCGAGCGCGATCTTCGCCATGAAGTCAGCGTCCTGGCCAAGCTCGAACTGCAGCGATCCGGGCACGCCGGCGCCGGTGATCCGGTGCTGGCCAACCATCGAGGAGCGGTCGGAGACGCGCTTGCTGTTCTTCGGGTTCGGCCACAGCGCGTAGCCGGGGTTGACGTCGATGTCGCGGTCGGGGACGAACAGGCCGGGCGCGAGGCTGCCGTCGATGCCTGCCTTGCCGTCCTTCACCCTCACCGTCATCACCTTCGGCTGGCCGGGGCGCACGGTCGCGCCGCAGCCCCAGTACTGGCGGATGGTGATCTCGATCTCGGGCATCGTGCCCGACCGGGGACTGTCTGCGTGCTCGCCGCGCGACGCCGGCGGCAGCAGCGACAGCGACTTGCCCACGCCCAGGCCCGCTGGCACCTGCTGCTCGGCAGCGGTGCCCGGCTGCAGGCGGTTATGCATGGCGATGTCGAGCACCTGGCCCTGGCTGGCGGGGATGTTGCGCGACTGCGGATAACCCTGCGGCCCCTTCCCGCCCATCATCCGGCCGGCCAGGCCGCCGAGCGCGCCAAGGTCAGGCATGCCGGCCACGTGATGGGTGGCGAGGTCGATCCAGACCTGGGTGTCCGGGCCCTTGTCCTGGGCGACGCCGGGCAACGCGACCAGCAGGGTTGCGCCGAGGGCGAGGGCGAGCGGTTGCTGGCGGGCGTTCATGGTGTTTCCTGCGGGAGGGACATGTGGGGAGGGAATGCGCAGGAACGCGCCGCGACAGGACACGCGTGCCACGCCGGACGCTGTATACTCCCCCCCACTATCCAGACCGATCGTCGTCGATGCCCCATTCCCCCGTCGAGAAGGCCAAGGCCCTGGCCCGCGTGCGCCGCATCCGCGGCCAGCTCGACGCGCTCGAGCGCGCGCTGGAGGCCGGCGCCGACTGCGCGCCGGTGTTGCAGCAGCTGGCGGCGGTGCGCGGCGCGGTCAACGGGCTGATGTCGGAGGTGCTGGAAAGCCACCTGCGCGAGACCTTCGCGCATCCGGCCAGCGCACCCGACCAGCACGAAGCCGGCATCGACGCCGCCGTCGCGCTGGTCCGTTCCTATCTGAAATAACCCGCAGGAGACCCCCATGAAGACCCGTGCCGCCGTCGCCTTCGAAGCCGGCAAGCCGCTGCAGATCGTCGAACTCGACCTCGACGCGCCGAAGAAGGGCGAGGTGCTGGTGAAGATCACCCACACCGCGCT
>DAOMPM010000057.1:0-19136 GCA_035444805.1 Luteimonas sp.
GCCATGCCGGCGCAGTCGCCGACGTTGTCGCCGACGTTGTCGGCGATCACCGCCGGGTTGCGCGGGTCGTCCTCGGGGATGCCGGCCTCGACCTTGCCGACGAGGTCCGCGCCGACGTCCGCACCCTTGGTGAAGATGCCGCCGCCCAGGCGCGCGAAGATCGAGATCAGCGAAGAGCCGAAGGCGACGCCGACCAGCGCGTGCAGGACATCGCTGGTGGGCAGCTGGAAGTACAGGTTCAGCACCGCCCAGTAGCCGGCCACGCCGAGCAGGCCGAGGCCGACCACCAGCATGCCGGTGATCGCGCCGCCGCGGAAGGCGATGTCCATCGCCGGGCCGATGCCATGGCGCGCGGCTTCGGCGGTGCGCACGTTGGCGCGCACCGAGACGTTCATGCCGATGTAGCCGGCCGCGCCCGAGAGCACCGCGCCGAGCAGGAACCCGATCGCCGTGTACCAGTCGAGGAACACGCCGACCAGCACGAACAGCACCGCACCGGCGATGCCGATCGTCAGGTACTGGCGGTTGAGGTAGGCGCGCGCGCCTTCCTGGATCGCACCGGCGATCTGCTGCATGCGCTCGTTGCCGGCCGGCTGCCGGTTGATCCAGCGCGCCGAGACGATGCCGTAGATGATCGCGACCACTGCGCACACGAGTGCCAGCGTCAATCCGTGCTGCTCAAGCATGAACCCTCCCCGGGGATGTGGAGCAAGAGAAGAAACAGGGCCCGGTTGATGGCGCGACCACGGAGGCCGGCCCGGCCGGTGTCCCGATTCTCACCGATTTTGGCGAATGGCGATGTTGCAGCACGGAAACAGCAGCGGTTCCGTAGCGCGGGCTTGGCGAAGCGACGGTGCCAAAGCCCTCCCCTTCAAGGGGAGGGTTGGGTGGGGATGGTGTGGCTTGGATTGTGAATCTGTCTGGCCGGGGGTGCGCGGGCGCTGAACACCATCCCCACCCCGGCCCTCCCCTTGAAGGGGAGGGAGAAGAGCGGTCCGGTCGCGCCCATGGGGCGCTCCGCCATCCCATCCCCTTGACTGCGAGTGGGTATCACCCCGCCGCCGCGAACGCCTCGCGCGTCAGGTTCAGCGGTTCGCCGTCGGTGCAGACGACGTTGTCCTCGATGCGGATGCCGCCATAGGGGCGGAACGTCTCCACGCGGTCCCAGTCCACCTTGTCGCCGTGGCCGGCCGCGCGCAGGTCTTCGAGCAGCATGTCGATGAAGTACAGACCGGGCTCGATCGTGACCACGAAGCCCGGTTCCAGCGTCCTGGTCAGGCGCAGGTAGGAGTGGCCGTCGGGCTTGTCGATCGTGCCGCCGCGGTCGGAGGCGGCGAAACCGGCGACATCGTGCACCTGCAGGCCGAGGCCGTGGCCGATGCCGTGCGGGAAGAAGGTGCTGCTCACGCCGGTCGCCAGCGCTTCCTCGGCGGACACCCTGGTGATGCCGAAGTCCTTGAGGATGCCGGCCAGCGCGAGGTGGGCGTCGAGGTGCAGCTGGCGGTAGTCGACGCCAGCGCGGACCTGGTCGCACATCTTCAGCTGCGCGGCGTCGACCGCGTCGACCAGCGCCTGGAACTCGCCGGTGCCGTCCTGCGCATGGGTGCGGGTGATGTCGCAGGCGTAGCCGCCGTGGCTGGCGCCGGCGTCGAGCAGGAAGCTGCGCGCGGGCTTGGGCGGCAGGCGGTCGAGCTCGGTGTAGTGCAGCACCGCGCCGTGCTCGTTGAGCGCGACGATGTTGGAATAGGGCAGCTCGCTGGCGTCCTGGCCCGCGGCCTGGCAGTAGGCCAGGTGGATGCCGAACTCGCTGGCGCCGGCGCGGAAGGCGCGCTCGGCGGCCTTGTGCGCACGCACGCCGCGGCGGCTCGCCTCGCGCAGCATCGCGATCTCGTAGGGCGTCTTGAAGGCGCGGTGGTATTCGAGGTAGTCGAGCACCGGCTGCGGGTTGTTGGGCCGGAACGCCGCGTACCTGCCCAGCGCGCTTTCGGCTTCGCCGAGGATCGCGCAGCGCTGCGCGTTCTTCGGCAGGTGCTGCATCGCCTCTTCGGGCTTGCGGATCACGACGATGTCGAAGTGATCGACCCAGTAGCCCGAGGGCGCCTGCGGCACCACGTGCCAGTAGTCGCGTGGCTGCAGGTAGACCAGCCTGGGCTTGTTGCCGGGCGTGATCACCAGCCAGCTGCCGGGGTTGCGGGTCAGCGGCAGCCAGTGCTTGAACTGCGGATTGACCGCGTAGGGATAGTCGCGGTCATCGAACACCTGGTAGTGCGCGGTGCCGCTGGGCACGACCAGCTGGTCGAAGCCGCCGCGCTCGAGCGCGGTGGCGGTGCGCGCCTGCAGGGTGGCGAGGTGGTCGGCGTAAAGCGAGGGAGGGGGCATTGGGCGGATTCCGCGGAAAACCGGCCGTCATTTTGCCGCAAGGGGGCGGGGGATGCAGTGACGGCGTCCGGCAGGAGCTGGTTGGTAGTTGCTGGTTGGTGGTTCGTAGTCACCAACCACCAACCAGCAACTACCAACGTGCAGTCACTCGTACAGACTCCCCGGGGCATCCACCCACGAGCGCAGTCGCTTCAGCTGCGCCTCGGTCACGGCGATGAAGCGGAAGCCGGCCCAGACCTGCGCCGGTGCGCTGGCGCGGTCCATCCACAGCAGGTGCGCGCCGAGGTCCACGCTCAAGCCGCTGCCGCCGTCGGGCAGGATGAAGCGCATCTGGTAGAGCGCGTCGTCGGTCAGCGGTTCGCTCGCGATCAGCAGCATGCCGGTTTCCGACAGGTTGCCGATGCGGCCGATGACGCGCTCGGTCATCGCGTCGTTCACGAGGATGGTATCGGGCGCCTTGCGCCGCCTGGAGCGCCGGAACTCGTGCATCATGCCCGCGCCTCCGCGTCCGTGGCGTCCTTGTCGCCGAGGCCGGCGAAACTGCGCAGCGCGTGCACCGCCGCCTGCCAGGCGCGGTCGACCAGGCGCGCGCGGTCGGCGGTGACGATGCGGGCCTGGCCGGCCGCCATCATCCGTGCCACGCTGTCGAGCGACTGTTCGCCCACGCGCTGTCCGCGCTGGTTGACGAACAGCGCATTGTCAGTGATCGGGCTGAACCAGGACAGGCGCCGGCGCACCACGTCGCCTTGCTGGTTGGTGACGAACTCGATCCAGGTGCCGAACGGCAGCACCTTGACCTGCTCGTAGCGCGCCTGTTCCTCGGGCGTGCGCGGCGGCAGCTGTGGCTTCTTCTTCTCCGCGTCCTCGCCCAGCCGGGTGCGCGCCTTGAGCTTCATCGCCAGCTCGGTGCGCGAGGCGGAATCGCCTTCCTCCTCGTCGGCGCGGCTGCTGGTCAGCCGCTGCGCGATGACGCTGGCCTCTTCGCCGTGGTAGCCGACCTGGGACAGTGCCGATTCGATGTGCGTGACCAGCTCGGGATCGCGTGGCGCGTCGTCGCGGCTGCAGGCGTCGACGATGCGGCGGGTGGCATCGAGCTGCCTGCCCCAGGCTTCGGAGTCCTCGCCCTGGCGCAGCAGGGTCAGGGTCAGCACGTCCGCCCAGGCCTGGTTGAGCAGGGCGCGGGTGAAGCGCGGCAGCCTGCGGTCCCCGATCAGGTCGGCCATGACCTCGCTGGCGCGCAACTTGGCGACCTCCAGCTTCTCCTTGCCGCGCGCCGCTTCAGTGTGGCGCTTCTCGAGCAGCTCCGCCTTGCGGACCTGCGCCTGCAGGTGGGTCTGCAGCTGTTCGTTCGAGGCCGAGAAGACCTCGACGTCGCCGTCGTACTTCTCGACGACGTGGTTGACCGCGTTCTGCAGCGGCACCAGGAACTGGGGGTCGAAATCGGCGTCGTCGAGCCACTTCGCCGCGCTCTCGGCCACCGTGTCGAGCAACTGCCGCGCGGGATGGCGGCTGCGCACGAAGAAGGCGCTGTCGTTCAGCGCCACGCGCAGCAGCGGCACCTGCAGGCGCTTGACCAGGGCCGCGGCCGGGGCGTCGGCGCGAATTTCCTCGTCGAGATTGCCGAACAGCATGCCCAGCAGCTCGAAGGTGTCGTTGTCGCGCGGCGAGAGTTCGGCGTGCTCGCCGCGCTGCTGTCGCGCCTGCGCCAGCAGGGTCTGCCTGACATCGGCCAGGGTCTGCGGCACGCCGCCCGCGGCCAGTGGCTGCTTCTGCAGGTGGCCGAGCGCGGAGAACACGTCGCCGGTGCCGATCACCTGGCCCGGGCGGACCTTGCCGGTGGGCCGCAGTTTGCCCAGCAGTTCGCGGCGGCTGGTGAGCAACTGCTGCAGCTGTTCGCTGGCGGCCTGCTCATCCTGGTCCAGCGACTCGACCGGCTCGCCCATCCAGGCGGTGTGCGGCCGATGTGGATCCGGTACGTGGAAATTGGCACGTGATCCGGCACCCGGGGGGCCGCCGTCACCGGAGCCGCCGCCGTGGCCGCCTCCGGAACCACCACCGGAACCGCCGCCGTGGCCACCGCCGGAACTGCTGCCATGACCACCACCACCCGGGCCGCTCCCGCTCCCGCCCCCGCGGCCTCCGCGGCCACGCCGGCCGCTACCCGAGGATGCCTGTCCAGGCGTCGCGTCGCCGTCTTCGTCCTCGTCCGCCGACTGCGGCTGCGCGGTCGGCCGGACCCGCACCGGCACGTAGGTCAGGCCGGTGAGGATGCCTTCGCGATCGAGCATCTCGTCCAGCCGGTCCAGCACGCGCCAGTAGTTGGACATCACGTGGCGGTCGAAAATGCGGTAGAGCAGCAGGCGCGAGTCGTGCTCGATGTCCAGCGCCTCGGCAGCCCGGCGCATCGCCCGGCACAGGGCCTGCGGCCCGAGCGGCAGGCGCTCGGTGTCGAAGGAGGGGGATGCGGCCAGCACGCCGAAACGCTGGCCCAGCAGGTGCAGCGCGAGGTTGGCGCGACCTTCCTGGCGGCTGGCGATCTCGCGCAGCACAGTGCCCTCGTCCATGACGGTTTCGTCGACCAGGCTCAGCTTGCCGAAACCGGTGGACCCGGGCTGGCCCGGCGAGGTGCTGGTGGCGATTGCGGGCGCGGCCGGCGGCGAACGGACGGTCGCGACCGATGCCTCCATCTCCATGATGAAGCGCGGGATGAGGTCGGAGCGGTTGAGGCGGAAGGTCCGCAGCGTCTGCATGTAGCCCGACTCGGCGCCGGGGTTGCGGGCCTGGTCGGCGAGGCGGAACAGTTCTTCCTCGAACTCGTTGAGCATCGAGACCAGGTGCGGCTCGATGTCCTCGGTGACCAGGGTCAGCGCCGCCTCCAGCGCCTTGCGCACACGCCGCGGCAGCCCGGCGGAGGTGAGCGATCTCGGGGCCGACGGTTCGGCGGGCGGAGGCGGTGGCGACATCAAGCGGCTGCTGGGGAATCCAGCGGCAATACTTATCATGTCCGCGACGGGACGGCCACTGGCGCGAAAGCGGCTCAGCCGGGCAGGAACAGGGACATCACGTCATTGGCGAAGCGTTGGCCGAGCGCGGTCGGCCGGATGGCGCCGGTCCCGCGCTGCAGCCAGCCGCGTGCCGCGGCTTCGGCCAGCGGTGTCTCGATCGCGGAGATCGGCAGTCCGCAGCGGGCCTCGAAATCGGCCACGGCGAAGCCGTCCACCAGCCGCAGCGCGTTGAGCATGAACTCGAAGGGGCGCTGGTCTGGCGCGATGCGCTCGTCGCCGCCGATGGCCGCCGCGGTGCCGGCGGCGGCCAGCCAGGCGGTCGGGTGCTTGATCTTCCAGCGGCGCAGGATCGCCTGCTCGGCGCCGAGGGTGAGCTTGCCGTGGGCGCCGGCGCCGATCCCGAGGTAGTCGCCGAAGCGCCAGTAGTTGAGGTTGTGCGCGCACTGCCGGCCGGGGCGGGCGTAGGCCGAGACTTCGTACTGGGCGTAGCCGGCGTCGGCCAGCAGCGCCTGGCAGTGCTCCTGCATGTCCCAGGCCAGGTCGTCGTCGGGCAGGTCCTGCGGCGGCCGCGCGGCGAACACGGTGTTGGGTTCGAGCGTGAGCTGGTAGTGGGAGACGTGCGCCGGCTGCAGGGCGAGGGCGCGTTCGACGTCGTGCCCGGCCATCGCCAGGTCCTGGCCGGGCAGGGCGTACATCAGGTCGAGGTTGAGGTTGTCCAGGCCCGCGTCCTGCGCCAGCTTCACCGCGGCTTCGGCCTGGGCACTGTCGTGGATGCGGCCGAGGCGGCGCAGCACCGCGTCGTCGAAGCTCTGGATGCCGAAGCTGATCCGGTTCACGCCGGCGGCGCGGTAGTCCTCGAAGCGGCCGTGCTCGGCGGTGCCGGGGTTGGTTTCCAAGGTGATTTCCAGCCCCGGTGCGAAGCGCAGGCGCGCGCTGGCGCCCTGCAGGAAGCGGTCGATCGCGTCGGCCGGGAACAGGCTCGGCGTGCCGCCGCCGAAGAACACGCTGTGCACGGTGCGGCCCCAGGCCAGCGGCAGGTCCTGGTCGAGGTCGGCCAGCAGCGCGTCGACATAGCCATCGAACGGCAGCGGCCCGCGCGCCTCGTGCGAGTTGAAGTCGCAGTACGGGCACTTGCGCACGCACCAGGGGAGGTGGACGTAGAGGGAGAGGGGCGGGGGGATCAGCATCGGACGCAGTGTAGGGCGGGCCTTGGCCCGCCATCAGGAGTTGGTGGTTGGTAGTTGGTGGTTGGCAGGAGGTTGGGGCGTCTGTCGAGCCACCACTACCAACGACCAACTACCAACCACCAACCAGCGCAAGGATGGGCGTGGCCGCCGCTCAAGGTGCGGCAATCCGCTCCCGCAGCAGCGCCAGCGCCTGCCCGCGGTGGCTGATCCGGTTCTTGACGTCCAGCGGCATCTCCGCCGCCGTTTGCCCGTGCGCGGAGTCGAGGAACACCGGGTCGTAGCCATGCCCGCCGCTGCCGCGGCGCTCGTGCAGGATGACGCCGTCCCAGCGGCCTTCGACCACGATCGGCTGCGGATCCTCAGCGTGCCGCAGCAGCGCTAGCACGCAGACGAAGTGGGCGGTGCGGCGTTCGTCCGGCACGCCGGCGAGTTCATGCAGCAGCCGGTCGATGTTGCGCCCGGCGTCGCCGTGGCCGCCGGCGTAGCGCGCCGAGTACAGGCCGGGTGCGCCGGCGAGCGCGTCGACGCAGATCCCGGAATCATCGGCCAGCGCCGGCAGCCCGGTGGCGCGGCAGGCGTGGCGCGCCTTGAGGATGGCGTTCTCGACGAAGCTCAGCCCGGTTTCGTCGGCATCGACCACGCCGAACTCGGCCTGCGCGCGCACGTCGAAACCGTCGCCGGCGAGCAGGGCGCGGAACTCCTCCAGCTTGCCGGCATTGTTCGACGCCAGCACCAGCGGCCGCGCGCCCACGGTCACCGCGCCAGCGCCTCGCGCTGCTTCTCCAGCAGGCTGGCGATGCCCGATTCGGCCAGGCCGAGCAGGGCATCGAGTTCGTCGCGGCGGAAGGCGTGGCCCTCGGCCGTGCCCTGCAGCTCGATGAAGCCGCCGCCGTCGTTCATCACCACGTTCATGTCGGTGTCGCAGTCGCTGTCCTCGGCATAGTCGAGGTCGAGCACCGGCACGCCGCGGTAGACGCCCACCGACACCGCCGCGACCGCGCCGAACACCGGGTCGCGGGTGATCTCGCGCCGCTTCTGCAGCCAGCGCACCGCGTCCACCAACGCGACGTAGGCACCGGTGATCGCCGCGGTGCGGGTGCCGCCGTCGGCCTGCAGCACGTCGCAGTCCAGGGCGATGGTGCGCTCGCCCAGCGCGCCACGGTCGACGCAGGCGCGCAGCGCGCGGCCGATCAGGCGCTGGATCTCCAGCGTGCGCCCGCCCTGCTTGCCGCGCGCGGCCTCGCGGTCGGAGCGGGTGTGGGTGGCGCGCGGCAGCATGCCGTACTCGGCGGTCACCCAGCCCTCGCCCTTGCCGCGCAGGAACGCCGGCACCTTGTTGTCGACGCTGGCGGTGCACAGCACCCGGGTGTCGCCGAAGGACACCAGCACGGAACCTTCGGCATGGCGGGTGTAGCCGCGCTCGATGCGGACCTCGCGCAGCTGGTCGGGCGCGCGGCCGCTGGGGCGGGCAATGCTCATGCGGGGTTTTCCGGCAAAAATGGGGGGCGCCAGATTACCATTGCCTCCCCAGACGCACGGGACGCCCGATGTCGATCCGCAGCATGACCGCCTACGCCTCCGGCGAGCGCATCACCCCGTGGGGCACGCTCGGCTGCGAGCTGCGCGCGGTCAACCACCGCTTCCTCGAACTGGGCACGCGCCTGCCCGAGGAGCTGCGTGCGCTGGAGCCGGCGCTGCGCGAGAAGGTCGGTTCGCGCCTGTCCCGCGGCAAGGTCGACTTGGCCCTGCGCCTGCGCCCGGCCGAGGGCACGGTCTCGCTGCAGCTCGACGACGCCCTCGTCGACCGCCTCGGCGAACTGGCCGCGATGCTGCGCCACCGTTTCCCGGAGATGCGCATCGGCTTCGTCGAACTGCTGCAGTTCCCCGGCGTGATGCAGTCGCGGGCGGCCGATCCGGCCGAGCTGCAGGCCGAGGCACTGGCGCTACTCGACGCCGTGCTGGATGAGTTCGTCGCTGCGCGTGAGCGCGAGGGAGGCAAGCTGGTCGCGGCGATCCTCGAGCGTGTCGACGGCATCGAGCGCATCGCCGGCGAAGTGCGCACGCTGGTGCCGCTGATCCGCGAAGGCCAGCGCGCCAAGCTCGAAGCGCGCCTGGCCGACCTCGCCCAGTCCGCCGACCCGGCCCGCGTCGAGCAGGAGCTGGTGCTGTCGCTGCAGAAGCTCGACGTCGACGAGGAGCTCGACCGCCTCGCCAGCCACGTCGACGAGATCCGCCGCGTGTTCCGCCAGAAGCAGCCGGTAGGCCGCCGCCTCGACTTCCTGCTGCAGGAATTCAACCGAGAGGCCAACACCCTCGGCAGCAAGTCGGTCGATGCCCGCACCAGCAACGCCGCGGTCGAGTTGAAGGTGCTGATCGACCAGATCCGCGAGCAGGTGCAGAACATCGAGTAGTCGGGGTGTCCAGCGCGTACTACGAAACGGGCTTTGCGCGGGCGATGGCGGAGGGCCTGGACAACGCGACGGCCGCGGCGTCGATGGCGGATGCCTTGCTCGATGGAAAGCCGGCAGGCAGGGCAACGGGTATTGAACGACTGACCGCATTCTGGTCATCGGCATTCGTTCGCGAAGTCCCGACGCAGGCATGGGCGCAGGAATCGCTGCGACTGGCGTTGGCGCGCTATCTGGCGCAGGACGAGGTGGCCGTTCCCGGACTCGTGGCACATCTGGCCTCGCAAGCGCCCGAGGCTTTGCGCTGGGCTGCCCGGCATGCCGGGCTGGTCAGGCGCCCGGATTCGCCGCGCTGGCGCGAAGTGGAAGTGCTGGCGGCGTCGCAACCGCATGAGTTCGCCGAGTTCGTGCAGGTGTTCAACGTTTTCCGGCAAGCGCGCGAGGAACGCGTGGCCGAAGTCGAACGCGTCCGGGCGCCGCTGGCTGGGCTGACGCCATTGGAATTGCTGGCCTATGCCAGCCTGTATGCATTCGAGCACATCGTCCCCGCGCAACTCGAAGAAACCGCGGAGGGCATCGAGCGCGATACCTCACTGCAAGTCCGCTGGGACGCGATCGATGGGGTCCTGGCCTGGAAACTGGCGACGTGCGACGCGCGCGATTTCCAGCTCGACGACGCCATCATCGGTCGCTCGCTTCGCGCGCATCTGGCGCCGTTCCTGCTGCCTTCGTCGCAGGAGCCGCCGCGGCGCGACCTGTACGCCGTGTTCTCGGCGCTGGTGGGGGCGCAGGTCGAGCTGGATGAGTTCGATTCCCGCAGCGCCGATGCTTTCAGCTACGACGACAGCATCTGCTTCGTTCTGCGTGGATCTACGCTCGAGATCGAGGAAGTCGATGCGGAGGCGAACCGGCACTGGCGGCTAGGGGAAGAGAAGCGCCTGCGCCTGCATGGCTACTGGCTGTATCGCGGCATGCACGCATTGGTCGAGTCGCCCGAGCTGTTGGCGCGCGTCGCGCCGGCCAACCTCGAAGCCAATCTGCAAGCCCTGGCCAAGGCGATGGCCGCATGGCTCTGCCTGCAGGAGGTCTACGGCATCGAGGCACGAGTGGATACTGGCAGCGCCGCACAGGTGGACGTGTTCAATGCCTTGATGTCCATCGAATTGATGACGGCCTTCTATATCGAGGACTTCATCCGTCCGTTCCGCGATGCGCTGCAACACAGCGGTCATCCGTGGCTGGCGCTCGGGACGCTGGCGATGTCGGGATTCGCGCAGGGCGAGAACCGCCTGCCGCTGACCTGGTCGGAGAAGGCCGCGAAGATCGCCCGGATCATGCCGTGGACGGCCACCCGGGATCGGCCGCAAGGTCATCCGCGCGCGGCCGAGGCCATCCTCGATTTCTGGACCAGTGACTGGGAGGCGATGGCCGCCAGCTTGCGTGCGGGCGAGACAGACAAGTGCCCGCGCCTGCAGGAGCTGCCGATCCTGAAGCTGGGCCATCACCTGTTCCAGCTGCCGTGGATGCAGGCGATGCAGGACAACCGCGTGGCCGTGATCAACAACCTGCGCCGCCTCGGCGCGCGCCGGGCGCAGGCGCGGGAGGAAACCCGCCGCATCGAGCAGCGCCTGGGTGATCTTTTTGCCGGTCGCGGCTTCAAGGTGCTGGTGGGACATGCATTGCCGGTTGCGCCGGATCCCGACGCTCAGGTCGAGGAGATCGACCTGTTGTGCGCCCGCGACGGCTGCCTGCTGGTGCTGGAGCTGAAATCCACCTTCGTGCGTCGCTCGCAGAAGGAGGCGTGGTTTCACCGGACGAGCACATTGCGCAAGGCCGGGCTGCAGCTGCGGCGCAAGGTGGCGGCGGTGCGTCGCGCGCTCGTGTTCGATGACGCTTTGCGATCCGCCTTGGGGCTCGACGCGGATGACGGTCCGCCGGAGGTCACGGGCTGGATCGTGGATACCTCGATCGAATGCGACCACCAGCGTTTCAACGGATTCCTCAAGGTGTCGCTGGAAGAGGTCCTGATCGCGCTTCGCGACGAACGGCGCTGGTTGAATGACCCGGATGGGCTGTTCGGCCCGAGCGGAGGGAGGAAGGGTGCAGAAAGCCGGGACGGGGGGTGCACAGTCGTCGACTCGCTCTATCCCGAAGGGTTCTCCGCGGGCCGGTTCATCGGGGCGGTCGAATCAGGGGCGGTGTGGGCCGATTCCGCCGGAAGCAGCCGGTTGGCCTCCGCCCAGTAACGACACCGTTCGGCCGCAGGCGCATGCCACTCGGTACGGGCCGCCCGATGCCTGCGCGCCGGGGGCGGTAGGTCTGAACGGGTGCCTTCGGGGCGCTTGCGGTCCGGCCGCGGATCGGCAATGATTCCCACATACTAACAACGGGAGTCGACGAGAATGAGCGTCCCTGCCGCGGCCGTCGAGGACATCCTGGACGCCCTTCCCGAGAAGGAGCGCCTGCGCATCGCCGAGCGCGTGTTCGCCGAGGCCGGCTTCACCTCGATCCTGCCGAGCATCCACCCTGTCGATCCGGCTCTGCCCGCTGCTGAGGAGCAGGCCTTGGCAGCGGTCGGCCTGGGCGCTGGCGAGCAGACACGAGCGCTCGCCGAGACCGCGCGCGCACGCTACGTGTCCACGTTTCTCGATCTGTTCCATGACGCCGACACGCCGACGCAGCTGGCGCGCAAGCAGGGCTTGGACCCGAGCCGCATCCGCCAGCGCATCCGCGACCGGACACTGCTGGCGATCGAGCTCAACGGCGAGAAGCGCGTTCCGCGATTCCAGTTCGAGGGGACGATCGAAGTGCCCGGACTTCCCAGGGTGCTGGCCGGGGTGGATGATCGGGTAGCGCCGCTGGCGTTCGCCATGTGGTTCCTGACCCCGACGCCCGACCTGGCGTGGGGGGAAGACGGGACGTCCGTGTCGCCGCGTGACTGGCTGCTGCGCACCGGCGATGTCGATCCGGTGCTGGCGCTCGTCGAATCGCTGTAGTGGCGAAGCTGCCGGCGCCGCCGTCGGTCGCCCACCTGCGGACCCTGCCGCGTCCCGTGAAGACGCTGCAGGCCGGTGACGTCCTGGCCCGCGTCGGCTTCGCCGGTGGCGATCATCCGACGACGTGGAACGGGTTCCGGTACTGGGGGCCGACCGGGGCGCGCTTCGACCATCACCTGCGCGACACCCACGGCAGGCCGCAGCACCAGGACCGCGGCGTCCTCTATGCGGCCAAGTCCGCCCAGACCTGCCTTGCGGAAGTGTTCCAGCACGCGCGCGTGGTCGACGTGCATGCGCGACAGCCTTGGCTGGCGGTGTGGACGCTCGTTCATCGGCTGACGCTGCTGGACCTGACCGGGGAGTTCGTGACCCGCATGGGCGCGTCCACCGCGATCCATTCCGGCTCCCGCGCGTGCGCCCGCCTGTGGGCGGCGGCGCTGTACGAGGCCTGGCCGGACCTGGACGGCATCGCCTACTGCAGTTCGATGAACGGCAACGCAGGGGCCTACGCGCTCAATGAACGCGCGCTGCGGACAGACCCTTTTCCGGCCACGCCGGACTCGCACAGGATGCTGGCCGATCCGCTGACTGCCGACCGCATCGACGCGGCAGCGGCGAATCTGGGCTACATGGTCAAGCGCTAGGCGGACGATGATCGTGGCGCAGCGGCTGCGGAATCGCGCTCAAGGTGTGCGCCGAGCACGAGCCTGGTGTTCGACGCGACAGCGGAGGCCCGGCATGAAGCCGCAAGTCGCAAACGCGATAGACTTCCCGCAGCACGCGACGGCCGGATGACGGGCGCGATGCCGCCTTTCCGAATCCCGACTCCGACTCCCGACTCCTGATGCGCGGAACCCTCTTCATCGTCGCGGCCCCCTCCGGCGCCGGGAAATCCAGCATCGTCAACGCCTGCCTGGCGCGCGACCGCAACATCTGCCTGTCGATCTCGTTCACCTCGCGCGGGGCGCGGCCGGGCGAGCGCCATGCCGAGCACTACCACTTCATCAGCGCCGACGAGTTCAAGGCGATGATCCGTGCCGGCGATTTCTTCGAGTACGCGCAGGTGCACGGCGACTGGAAGGGCACCGCGAGGCAGTCGGTGGAGCCACAGCTTGCGGCCGGCCGCGACGTGCTGCTGGAGATCGACTGGCAGGGCGCGCAGCAGGTGAAGGCGCAGGTGCCCGATGCGGTGGGCGTGTTCATCCTGCCGCCCTCGCGCGCGGCGCTGGAGGAGCGCATGCGCAAGCGCGGGCAGGATAGTGAGGAGACCATCGCCCGGCGCACGGCCAACGCGCGCGGGGAGATGGCGCACCACGACGAGTTCGACTACCTGATCGTCAACGAGGTGTTCGAGACCGCGGTCGACGAGATGTGCGCGATTTTCACCGCCAGCCGCCTGCGCCGTGAACGGCAGGTGCAGCGGCATGCTGGACTGATAGCGGCGCTGCTGGCGGCGGATTGAACCGAGATTCTTGCGCAGAAGCGCCCCATGGGCGTGATCGGGCGAGGGACAGTGCCCGGGCTGCGTCGGTCGCGGGCATGGCCCGCTCCTACAACGCTGAACTTTGGCATAACTTGCTGATTCTACACGTGATCGCTTGATTTCTGGCGGGCGCCCCCCTAGAATCCGCGGTCCTTATCCGAATTGATCGACGGCCCGCCGGCCGCCGGGAGACTTATGGCCCGCATTACCGTTGAAGATTGCCTGGAAGTCGTCGACAACCGCTTCGAGCTCGTCATGATGGCCGCCAAGCGCGCCCGCCAGCTCGCCAACGGCGTCGAGCCGCAGATCGACAACAGCGAACTGCAGGACAAGCCGACCGTGCTGGCGCTGCGCGAGATCGCCGCGCGCCGCATCGACCAGCCGTACATCGACGCCGTCGACAAGATCGAGCGCGAGCGCAAGGAGCGTGAGGCGCTGGAATGGGCCGCCGCCGAGGTGGTTGCCGCCGATGACGACATGAAGGGCGACGATCTGTAGGGTCGGGAATGGGGAATAGGGAATGGGGAATCGGAAAAGCGGTTCCTGTCCCGGACATCCCCGCCAGCACATCTGCAAGGCCCCGCTTCGGCGGGGCCTTCGCATTTCGGGGGGCGGGGCGCCGGTGGCCTGGTCGCCGGCAGCCTGAACGCCCCCGGCCCGCTCCTCCGATTCCCCTTTCCCTATTCCCCATTCCCGGCCTTCCAATTAGGCTCAGGGGATGACCCCCGGCGATCCCGCCCTGATCCTGCCCGTTCCGACCTCCGAGGACGAGGCCGTCCCCGACTACGTCCGCGACCTGGAGCGCGCGGCCGCCTACCTGCCGGCGGACCAGCGTGCGCTGCTGCGTCGGGCCTGGGCGGTGGGCGCAGCCGCGCACGCCGGGCAGGTGCGCAAGTCCGGCGAACCCTACATCACCCATCCGGTAGCGGTGGCGCGGGTGCTGGCCGAGCAGAAGGTCGACGTCGAGACCCTGGTCGCGGCGATCCTGCACGACACCATCGAAGACACGCCGCTGACCGGCGAGCAGATCGCCGAGGAGTTCGGCGAGACCGTGGCCGAACTGGTCGACGGCGTCACCAAGCTCGACAAGCTGCAGTTCGGCAATCGCCAGGAGGCCGCGGCCGAGAGCTTCCGCAAGATGATGCTGGCGATGGCGCGCGACCTGCGCGTGATCTTGATCAAGCTCGGCGACCGCCTGCACAACATGCGCACCCTCGGTGCGCAGCCGGGGCCGGCACGCGAGCGCATCGCGCGCGAGACGCTGGAGATCTACGCGCCGATCGCGCAGCGCCTGGGCATGAACCTGATCAAGGCCGAACTGCAGGACCTCGGCTTCCATGCCCTGCATCCGCTGCGCCACATGGTGCTCGACAAGCACATCCGCGCCCAGCCGATGATCCGCCGCGAGGCGATGGCCAAGATCGAGGCGCAGCTGGCGCAGCGGCTGACCAGCGAGGGGCTGAAATACCGGCTGGTGAGCCGGGTCAAGTCGCCGTGGAGCATCTACAGCAAGATGCGCGCGGAAGGAAAGACCTTCGCCCAGCTGATGGACGTGTTCGGCTTCCGCATCGTGGTGACCTCGGTCGCGGACTGCTACCACGCGCTGGGCATCGCGCACTCTGTGTTCAAGCCGCTCGACGGTCGCTTCCGCGACTTCATCGCCATCCCCAAGGCCAACGGCTACCAGTCGCTGCACACGGTGCTGTTCGGGCCCTACGGCTCGCCGATCGAGGTGCAGATCCGCACCGAGGAAATGGACCTGATCGCCGAACGCGGCATCGCCGCGCACTGGGCCTACAAGCACGGCATGGCGTCCAGCGGCGCGCAGGCGCGCGCGCATTCGTGGATCGCCAACCTGCTCGAGTCGCAGCGCGCCACCGGCTCGTCGCTGGAGTTCCTGGAGAACGTCAAGGTCGACCTGTTCCCGGACGAGGTCTACCTGTTTTCGCCCAAGGGCGACATCCTCTCGCTGCCGCGCAACTCCACCGCGCTCGACTTCGCCTACGCGGTGCACACCGACGTCGGCAACACCGCGGTGGCCGCGCGCGTGGACAAGCGCCTGGTGCCGCTGCGCACCAAGCTGGTCAGCGGCCAGACGGTGGAGATCGTCACCGCGAAATCCTCGCTGCCCAAGCCGCAGTGGCTGGAGTTCGTGGTCACCGGCAAGGCGCGCACCGCGATCCGCGCCCAGCTCAAGCAGCTCGAACACGAGGACGCGGTGCAGCTGGGCCATCGCATGATCGACCGCGCGCTGGAGGACATGGGCACCTCGCTCGACCGCCTGCCGCAGGCGCGGGTCGACGCCTACCTCGCCGAGCTGCGCTATCCGCGGCTGGAGGAGCTGCTGGCCGACATCGCGCTGGGCAACCGCATGCCCTCCCAGGTCGCGCTGGCGCTGGCGCAGCAGGATCCGTCGTCGCCGGCATCCGGGCGCGAGGCAGCGCCGCGCGGCGGCGAGCGGATCCTGATCACCGGCCACGAGCGCGGCGTGATCACCTTCGCCAACTGCTGCATGCCCATTCCCGGCGACGAGATCATGGGCTACCACACCGCCGGCAAGGGCATCGTGGTGCATCGGCTGGACTGTCCGAACGTGGCCGAGTACCGCAAGTCGCCGGACCGCTGGGTGGCGATCGGCTGGGACCGCGAGGTCATCGGCGAGTACCCGGTGGCGCTGGTCATCGAAACCGAGAACCGGCCCGGCTCGCTGGCCGAGGTCGCCGCCGCGATCGCCAAGGCCGACTCCAACATCGAGGGCGTCGAGTATCTAGAGCGCGACGCCAACATCGCCGTGATCCGCTTCTCGATCGAAGTCCGCAACCGCCAGCACCTGGCCGACGTGATCCGTCGCACCCGCCGGCTGGCCGTCGTCCACGGCGTCCAGCGCCTGTAGAGCCTGCCCCGGACTTGATCCGGGGAGCGCCCCATGGGCGCGACCTGGGCCGCGCGCGCTGGTCGCGGCCATGGGCCGCTCCTACAATCGCGTTTTGCAACGGAGACGCACCATGCCCCGCAGCCCGATCCACACCGACGCCGCCCCCGCCGCGATCGGCCCCTATTCGCAGGCCACGCGCGCCGGCAACACCGTGTTCTTCTCCGGCCAGATCCCGCTCGATCCTGCCACCGGCGACGTCGTCGAAGGCGGCATCGACGCGCAGGCGCGGCGCGCGTTCGACAACCTCAAGGCAGTCGCCGACGCGGCGGGTGGTTCGATGGCCGACATCGCCCGCGTCGGCCTGTACCTGACCGACCTGTCGCAGTTCGCCGCGGTCAACGCGGTGATGGCCGAGTATTTCGAATCGCCGTATCCGGCGCGCTCGACCATCGAGGTGTCGGCGCTGCCCAGGGGCGTGCTGTTCGAGGTCGACGCGGTGATGGTGCTCTGACCGCGCCACGGAATGGCGAAACCCGCGCCCGCGCTCGCCGCCTCCGGTGACGTCCGCCTGACGACGCTGCCGGGCGTGGGCCCGGCCGTCGCCGAAAAGCTCGCCGCGCGCGGCCTGCTCACGCTGCAGGACCTGTGGCTGCACCTGCCGCGGCAGTACGAGGACCGCACCCGGATCACGCCGATCCGGCAGCTGCAGCCTGGCGTGGTGGCGCAGGTCGAGGGCCGCGTCGAGGCGGTCGAGCGCGGCTTCCGCTACCGGCCGATGCTGCGCGTCGCCATCGGCGACGATTCGCAAGCCACCCTGGTGCTGCGCTTCTTCCACTTCCGCTCGCAGCAGGTCAACCAGTTCCGCGTCGGCGCGCGCGTGCGCGCCTACGGCAATCCGCGGCCGGGGCAGCAGGGGCTGGAGATCGTGCATCCGAGCTATCGCGTGCTGGGCGAGGACGAGGGCGGCGAACTCGGCGACGCACTCGATCCGGTGTATCCGGCGGTCGAGGGCATCGGCCCGGCCAGCCTGCGCAGGCTGGTGGCGCTGGCGCTGGACCGGCTGCCTGACGAGGCCACGCTGGAACTGCTGCCCGAACGCTTCCTCGCCCGTCGCGGCCTGCCTTCGCTGCGCGAGGCGCTGCTGACCCTGCACCGGCCGCCACGCGACGCCGATGTCGCCGCGTTGCTGGCCGGCACCCATCCGGCGCAGCGAAGGCTGGCGCTGGAGGAGCTGCTCGCCCACCACCTCAGCCTGCGCCGCCAGCGGATCGCGATGCAGGCGCACGCCGCGCCGGTGCTCGGCGACGACGGCGATCGCGTGGATGCGCTGCTGGCATCGCTGCCGTTCGCACTCACCGGCGCGCAGCGGCGCGTGTTCGAGGAGATCCGCGCCGACCTGGCCAAGCCCTCGCCGATGCTGCGCCTGGTGCAGGGCGATGTCGGCAGCGGCAAGACCGTGGTCGCGGCGATGGCGGCGCTGCTGGCGATCGGCAGCGGCCGCCAGGCGGCGCTGATGGCGCCGACCGAACTGCTGGCCGAGCAGCACCTGGCCAACCTGCGCGGCTGGCTGGAGCCGCTGGGCGTGCGCGTGGCCTGGCTGGCGGGCAAGGTATCGGGGCGCGCGCGCAGCGCGGTGCTGGCCGATGCCGCCAGCGGCGCGGCGCAGCTGGTGGTCGGCACCCACGCGCTGATGCAGGAGGGCGTGGTGTTCCGCGACCTCGCCCTGGCCATCGTCGACGAACAGCACCGCTTCGGCGTGCACCAGCGCCTGGCGCTGCGCGACAAGGGCGCCGCCGAGGGCACCGTCCCGCACCAGCTGGTGATGACCGCGACCCCGATCCCGCGCACGCTGGCGATGGCCGCCTATGCCGACCTCGACGTCTCCGCCATCGACGAACTCCCGCCCGGGCGCACGCCGGTGCAGACCGTGGTGCTCGGCGCGGTCCGCCGACCGGAGCTGATCGAGCGCATCCGTGCCGCCTGCGCCGAAGGCCGCCAGGCCTACTGGGTATGCACGATCATCGACGAGAGTGACGAAGTCGTCGCGCAGGCGGCGCAGACCACGTGGGAGCAGCTGACTGCATCGCTGCCCGAGCTGCGCGTGGGCTTCGTCCACGGCCGCATGAAGGCGGGCGAGAAGCAGTCGACGATGCTGGCGTTCAAGCGCGGCGAAGTCGACCTGCTCGTCGCGACCACGGTGATCGAAGTCGGCGTCGACGTGCCCAACGCCTCGCTGATGATCGTCGAGAACGCCGAACGCCTCGGCCTGTCGCAGCTGCACCAGCTGCGCGGCCGGGTGGGGCGGGGCAGCGCCGCATCGAGCTGCGTGCTGCTCTACCAGCCGCCGCTGTCGCAGATGGCGCGGCAGCGGCTGGAGACCATGCGCCAGACCAGCGACGGCTTCGTCATCGCCGAAAAGGACCTTGAACTGCGCGGCCCCGGCGAACTGCTCGGCACCCGCCAGACCGGCCTGGCCGACTTCCGCATCGCCGACCTCGCCCGCGACGCCGACCTGCTGCCCGAAGTGCAGCGCATCGGCGACCAGCTGCAGCGCGAATCCCCGGCCCTGGCCGATCGGCTGGTGGAACGCTGGATCGGCGGCGCGGCGCGGTATGCGGCGGCGTGAAGCGCATGCCTGTCGGGTGGACTGTCGTTCCGCCCCCGGACTTGATCCGGGGTCGGGATCTTGCGCCGGGCCGCAAGAAAGCAGATCCCTCGCTGCGCTTGGGATGACAAACATTTAGGCTGTCCCGATTCCCGATTCCCGATTCCCGATTCCCGATTCCCGATTCCCGATTCCCGA
>DAOMPM010000058.1:0-18704 GCA_035444805.1 Luteimonas sp.
GATCAGGGTCACGCCCTGGGTGTTGCGGCCGACCTGCGAGATTTCCGACGCGCGGGTGCGCACCAGGGTGCCGCCGTCGGAGATCAGCAGCACCTCGTGGTGGTCGCTGAGCTGGATCGCGCCGACCAGCTTGCCGTTGCGGGCCGTGGTCTGCAGCGCGATCACGCCCTGGGTGCCGCGGCCCTTCTTCGGGTAGTCCTCCAGCGGCGTGCGCTTGCCGTAGCCGCGCTCGCTGGCGGTGAGGATGTCGCCGTCGCCGTCGACCACGATCAGGCTGCGCACTTCCTCGCCATCGGCCAGCCTGATGCCGCGCACGCCGGTGGCGGTACGGCCCATCGGACGCACGGTGTCGCTGCCGAAACGCACGGCCTTGCCGTTGCTGGCGAACAGCATGATGTCGCGGTGGCCGTCGGACAGCTCGGCGTTGACCAGGGCATCGCCCTCGGCCAGGTTGATCGCGATCTTGCCGCGCTGCAGGCGATAGGCGTACTCGGTCAGCGGGGTCTTCTTCACCGTGCCGTTGCGGGTGGCGAAGAACACGTACAGGTCCTCGCTGTACTCGCGCACCGGCAGCACCGCCTGCACCTTCTCGCCCTCCTCCAGCGCGATCCAGTTGATGATCGGGCGACCGCGCGCGTTCGGGCCAGCGTCGGGCAGCTGGTGCACCGGCAGCCAGAACACACGGCCGGCGCTGGTGAAGGTCAGCAGGGTGTCGTGGGTGTTGACCAGCCACAGCTGGTCGATGAAATCCTCGTCCTTGGTTGACGCCGCGTTGCGGCCGCGGCCGCCGCGCTTCTGCGCGCGGTAGGCGGTGACCGGCTGGCGCTTGGCATAGCCGGCGTGCGAGAGCGTGACCACCACGTCTTCCGGCGCGATCAGGTCGAGGATGTCGAGATCCTCCTCGCTGGCGCGGATCTCGCTGCGGCGGGCGTCGCCGAACTCTTCCTTGACGTTGCGCAGTTCGGTGCGGATCACCTCCAGCAGCACTTCCGGATCCTCGAGGATCTCGATCAGGCCACGGATGGTCTCCAGCAGCTGGCGGTATTCCTCGGTCAGCTTCTCCTGCTCCAGCCCGGTCAGGCGGTGCAGGCGCATCTCCAGGATCTGCTGCGCCTGGGTCTCGGTCAGCTGGTAGCCGTCCGCCAGCAGGCCCACGCCCTTGGGCAGGTCTTCCGGCCGCGAGGCCTCGGCACCCGCCGCGCCCAGCAGCGCGCCGACCAGGCCCGGCTGCCACAGCCGCGCGAGCATGCGCTCCTTCGCGACCGCAGGGTTCTCCGAGGTCTTGATCAGCTCGATCATCTCGTCGATGTTGGCCAGCGCGACGGTCAGGCCTTCGAGGATGTGGGCGCGGTTGCGCGCCTTGCGCAGCTCGAAGATCGTCCTGCGCGTGACCACCTCGCGGCGGTGGCGGACGAAGGCCTCGAGGATCTGCTTGAGGTTGAGCAGCCGCGGGCGGCCGGCGACGATCGCCACCATGTTGATGCCGAACACCGACTCCAGCTGGGTCTGCGAATAGAGGTTGTTGAGCACCACCTCGGCCGAATCGCCACGCTTGATCTCGATGTAGATGCGCATGCCGTCCTTGTCGGACTCGTCGCGCAGCTCGCTGATGCCTTCGAGCTTCTTCTCCTTGACCAGCTCGGCGATCTTCTCGATCAGCCGCGCCTTGTTCACCTGGTAGGGGATCTCGGTGACGATGATCGACTCGCGGCCGTTGTCGGCCACCTCGACGTCGCACCTGGCGCGGATGCGCACGCGGCCGCGGCCGGTGCGGTAGGCCAGGTGGATGCCGCCGACGCCGTTGATGATGCCGCCGGTGGGGAAATCCGGGCCCGGGATGTATTCCATCAGGCCATCGATGTCGATGTCAGGGGTGTCGATCAGCGCGATCAGCGCGTCGATCACCTCGCCCAGGTTGTGCGGCGGGATGTTGGTGGCCATGCCGACGGCGATGCCGGCCGAACCGTTGACCAGCAGGTTCGGGAACCGGGTCGGCATCACCGACGGCTCCAGCTCCTTCTCGTCGTAGTTGGGCTGGAAGTCGACGGTGTCCTTGTCGATGTCGGCCATCAGTTCGTGCGCCAGCCGCGACATCCGGGCCTCGGTGTAGCGCATCGCCGCGGCGGAGTCGCCGTCGACCGAACCGAAGTTGCCCTGGCCGTCCACCAGCAGGTAGCGCAGCGAGAACGGCTGCGCCATGCGCACCAGGGTGTCGTACACCGACTGGTCGCCGTGCGGGTGGTACTTGCCGATCACGTCACCGACGATGCGCGCCGACTTGTAATAGGGCTTGTTGCTGTGCGCGCCGAGCTCGTTCATCGCGTGCAGCACGCGACGGTGCACCGGCTTGAGGCCATCGCGGACGTCCGGCAGCGCGCGACCGACGATCACGCTCATCGCGTAATCGAGGTAGCTGCGGCGCATTTCGTCTTCGAGGTTGACCGGGATGATTTCCTGCGCGAGATCGGTCATCGAATCGTTTGCATCCTCGTGGTGCCGGACCGCTCGGGCGCCGCTCTGGGCGGGGGTCCGGAAACATGGCGGCGGGGTCTTTCGACCCCGCCGGAAAAAGTAGCGGAATCATACCATTTGCAACACTTTTTCGCCACTGTTTTCCAGCGGAAAAACAAGCACTTGCAGCAGACGCAGCGATGTCCTGCACATCACCCGCAAAAGCGTCGCGGAGGATCCGCGGAACGCGGGAAATCAGCCGCCGAACATGGCCCGCATCGAGGCGCTGTCCGGATGCTCGACGATGCCCTTCTCGGTGACGATCGCATCGATCAGGCCAGCGGGCGTCACGTCGAACACCGGGTTCCACGCCGGCACGCCCTCGGCCACGGTGCGGGTGCCGCCGATGCCGTGGAGTTCGGCCGGGTCGCGCTCCTCGATCTCGATCAGGTCGCCCGAGGCGGTGTCCATGTCGACGGTCGAGGACGGCGCCACCACCATGAACTTCGCGCCGTGGTGGCGTGCGGAGATCGCCAGCTGGTAGGTGCCGATCTTGTTGGCGGTGTCGCCGTTGGCGCAGATGCGGTCGGCGCCGACCACCACCCACTGCACCGCGCCGGTCTTCATCAGGTGGGCGGCGGCGGAGTCGGCGATCAGGGTCGCGGGGATGCCGTCGCGCAGCAGCTCCCACGCGGTCAGGCGCGCACCCTGCTGCCACGGACGCGTCTCGCCGGCGAACACCTTGTCGATCCTGCCCTGCGCCACGCCGGCGCGGATCACGCCCAGCGCGGTGCCGAAGCCGGCGGTGGCCAGCGAGCCGGTGTTGCAGTGGGTGAGCACGCCGCTGCCGGGCGCGATCAGCGAGGCGCCGAGCACGCCCATGCTGCGGTTGGCGGCGAGGTCTTCGGTCTCGATCGCGCGTGCCTCGGCCTCCAGCGCCTCGCGCCAGTCGACGCCCTCGCCCGCCTGCGCGCGCAACAGCGCGGCACGCATCCGCGCCAGCGCCCAGGCCAGGTTCACCGCGGTCGGGCGCGCGGCGTTGAGGCGCTGCAGGGCCGGTTCGAGTTGGGTGGCCGCGTCGGCGGCATCCGCGGCATCGATCGCGCGCGCCGCCAGCACCACGCCCCAGGCCGCGGAAATGCCGATCGCCGGTGCGCCGCGTACCGCCAGCGAATGAATCGCCTCCGCGACCTCGTCGCTGGTCCGGCAGCTCAGGTACTCGACGACGAAGGGCAGCTTGCGCTGGTCGAGCAGTTCGAGTGCATCGCCGGTCCAGCGGATCGGGCGGATGCGGTCGTAGCGGGCGTAGTCGATGGCGTCGGTCATGCCGTCGATTCTACCGGCGGCCGATGACGGCCGCCGGCGCCCATGCCGCTTCAGCGGACGCTGAACTCGGCGCGGCAACCTCGATCAACCCAGATGCCATTGCGGTCCCAGTTCCAGTTCTGGCCGCGCACGCAGCGCGTACTAGACAACTGGCGGACCAGTTCGACGCTGCGGACGCCCTGCACGCTGCAGCGGCGCTGGCGGTTGTCGTGCGATTCGCAGCGCACGGTCTGGCCGTAGCCGTCGCCGGGTCGCGACGGATTCCCCGACCAGCCACCGCCGCGTCCGGTCACGAACTCGGCACGGCAGCCCTGCGACACCCAGATGCCGCGGTCGTCCCAGCCCCAGTTGCGGCCTTGCGTACAGCGCGTGTTCGACAGTTGCCGGGTGAGGGTCACGCCACCGCGGGTGTCGACATCGCAACGCCGGCTGCGCCCGTCGTTCGACTCGCAGCGGACGGTCCGCTCCTGCCCCACGCCGGGACCGGACGGCCAGCCGGGCGTGTAGCCGCCGCCGCGTCCGGTCACGAACTCGGCGCGGCAGCCCTGCGAGACCCAGATGCCGCTGTTGTCCCAGCCCCAGTTGCGGCCCTGCGCACAGTGCGTCTTCGACAGCTGCCGGACCAGGGTCACGCCACCGCGGGTATCCGCGCCACAACGGCGGGTTCGTCCGTCGTTCGATTCGCAGCGGATGTTCGAGCCGCCGTAATCCCCCCCATAGCCACCGCCCTGCGGATAGCCCTGGCCTGGATAGCCTTGACCCGGATAGCCCTGGTCCGGATAGCCGCCGTAGTAGCCGCCGGATGGATAACCGACGCATCCCGCCAGCAGCAGCATTGCCAGCACAGCCAGACCGGTCCTGATTCCGCCCATCGCCCTGCCTCCCGAGCACGATTGCCGTGGACGAGATTGCGCGCGCCGATGTGAACGGCGGAACAAGCCAGGGACCGCCGGCCATCCCGCTTCAGCCGCGATTGAAGTCGAAGGCGAGCACGTCGGCGATGCGCGGCGTGCCGAGCATGGCCATCAGCAGGCGGTCGACGCCGAGCGCGACACCGGCGCAGTCCGGCAGGCCCGCCGCCAGCGCGTCCAGCAGGGCTTCGTCTGGCGGTGGCGCGACGCTGCCGCGCGACGCACGCACGGCGAGGTCGCGCTCGAAGCGCCTGCGCTGTTCCACCGCATCAGTCAGCTCGTGGTAGCCGTTGGCCAGCTCCAGCGGGCCCAGGTAGAGCTCGAAGCGCTCGGCCACGTCGACGTCGCCGCGTCGCACCACCTTGGCCAGCGCGCACTGCGAGGCCGGGTAGTCGTGCAGCACCAGCAGCTGGTTCGGCGGGAGGCGCGGCTGGATGCGGTGGGTCATCAGCAGGTCGAGCCAGTCGTCGCGGCTCAGGCCTTCGGGGTCGATGGCGATGCCGTCGGAGGCGGCGCGCAGTTCATCGATGCCCGCAGTCATCGGGTCGACGCCGAGGGTGTCGCGATACAGCTCGCGGAAACCGATGGACGCGACCGAGGCCTCGCGTTCGACCAGCGCCAGCGCGGCCTGCACCAGGTCGACGGTCTCGTCGGCGAGCTGCAGATGGTCCATGCCGAGGCGGTACCACTCGAGCATGGTGAACTCGGGATTATGGCGGCCGCCGGCCTCGCCGTCGCGGAACACGCGACCGAGTTCGTAGCAGTCGCCGACGCCGGCGGCGAGCAGGCGCTTCATCGGGTACTCGGCCGAGGTGCGCAGCCAGCGCGTGCGCGGCGCGCCGTCAGTGCGGCCGGAGAACTCCAGCGAAAACGAGGCGATGTTGGGATCGGTGTTGCCGGCGCGGGAGAGGATCGGGGTTTCGACTTCGAGCACGCCGCGGGCGGCGAAGAAGTCGCGGACGAGGGTGTTGACGCGGGCGCGCAGGTGGAGGGCGGCGGGTGCAGCGCCGGGTTGCCGGCTCATGCCCTGGCAACCACAAGTGCCCCGCTGTCATTCCGAGCGCAGCGAGGAATCTGCTCCATTGTCGACAAGCCAGGCAAAGAGCAGATTCCTCGCTGCGCTCGGAATGACAATCGGGTTTGGTTTGGAGGACGGGCGTTCATGCGTGATCGGCCAGGAACGCAAGCAGCCGCGCCTCGTCCCAGACCTCGATGCCGAGCTCGGTGGCCTTGGCCAGCTTCGAGCCCGCCTCGGCGCCGGCGACCAGGAAGCCGGTCTTCTTCGACACGCTGCCGGAGACCTTGGCGCCCAGGGCTTCGAGCTTTGCCTTGGCCTCGTCGCGACCCATCGAGTCGAGCGTGCCGGTAATCACCACGGTCACGCCGTCCAGCGGACCGGCGGCGGCCTCGTCCTCGGGGAGCGCAGCCAGCAACTCCGCCTGCATCGCGACCGCGGCCAGCAGCAGGCGCGCCTTGGCCTCGTCGGACAGCCACTCCACCGTCGCGGTCGCCGCATCGTCCGGCAGGCCTGCAATCACGAAATTGTGCTGCGCCTGGGCAAGCAGGGTCGCCGCATCCGGGAAGGCGTCGGCCAGCTGCTTCGCGCGCAGCGGGGTCAGCTTCGGGATGCCGAGATCCGCGAGCAGCTGCGCCAGGGTCAGGCCTTCGCGCAGCTTCGGCGACGGCGGATGCGTGTCGGTGATGCGTACGCCGGCTGCGAGCAGCGCGTCGATCACCGCCTGGTTGCCCGGCTGGTCGAGGAAATGGCCGAGCGCGCGCGCCACCTCTTCGCCGATGTCGGGCACGCGCTTGAACAGCGGCCAGGGCGTGCGGCGGATGCGGTCGAGGTCGCCGAACCACGCCGCCAGCGCCTTGGCCGTGCTCTCGCCGACGTGCTCGATGCCGAGCGCGAACAGGAAGCGCTCCAGCGTGGTTTCGCGGCTGCGGTCGATGGCGGCGACGAGGTTTTCCGCCCATTTCGTCGCGACCTTGCCCGATTTCACCGTCTCCGGCGTGGTCCCGTCGCGCTCGTCGGCGCGGCGCTTCATTTCGACGAAGTCGTCGACGCCCAGGCGGTAGAGGTCGGCGATGCTCTGCACCTGGTCGAAATCCACCAGCGCCTGGATCAGGCGCTCGCCGAGGCCCTCGATGTCCATCGCCCGGCGCGAGGCGAAGTGGAACAGGCCCTGGACGCGCTGTGCCGGACAGACCAGCTCGCCGCTGCAGCGCGCGACCACCTCGCCTTCCTCGCGCACGATCTCGGAACCGCAGGCCGGGCAGCGTTCGGGCATCCGCCACGGCGTCGTGCCCTCCGGGCGGCGCTCGGGGATCACCCGCACCACTTCCGGGATCACGTCGCCGGCGCGGCGCACGATCACGCTGTCGCCCACGCGCACGTCCAGGCGCGCGACCTGGTCGGCGTTGTGCAGGGTCGCGCGGGTGACGGTGACGCCGCCCACGTGCACCGGCTGCATCAGCACCCAGGGCGTGACCGCGCCGGTGCGGCCGACGTTGACCTCGATCGATTCGACGATCGTGGCCTCCTCCTGCGCCGGGAACTTGTGCGCGATCGCCCAGCGCGGTGCGCGCGAGACGAAGCCGAGGTCGGCCTGCAGCTCGTGGCTGTCGAGCTTGTAGACCACGCCGTCAATGTCGTAGGGCAGCGTGTCGCGGGCCGCGCCGATGCGGCGGTAGTAGTCGAGCACGCCGTCGAGGCCGGCGGCGGTTTCGACCAGCGGCGACACCGGCAGGCCCAGGCCGCGCAGCCAGGCGAGCACGCCGGAATGGGTCGCGGGAATGCGCGTGCCCTGGACCTCGCCCAGCGCATAGGCGAAGAACGCCAGCGGCCGCTTCGCCGTCACCGACGGATCAAGCTGCCGCAGCGACCCCGCCGCGCCGTTGCGCGGATTGGCCAGTGGTTTGGCGCCGTTCGCCAGCGCCCATTCGTTGTAGGCCTCGAAGCCCGCGCGCGGCATGTAGACCTCGCCACGCACCTCGAGGACTTCGGGAATTGCCGCAGCCGCACTGCCCTGGCTTCTGCCGATTCCCGATTCCCGATTCCCGATTCCCGCCGTACCGTCGCGCAAGCGCAGCGGAATCGCCTTCACCGTGCGCAGGTTGGCTGTGACGTCCTCGCCGCTGGCGCCATCGCCGCGGGTCGCGCCGCGCACGAACAGGCCGTCCTCGTAGCGCAGGCTGATCGCCAGTCCATCGAACTTCGGCTCCACCGAGAACACCGGCGCGTCCTCGCCGGTTTCGCGCACGATGCGGGCGACGAACTCGGCGACCTCCTCGTCGCTGAAGGCGTTGCCCAGCGACAGCATCGGCACCGTGTGGCGGACCTCGGCGAACTTCGCCGAGGGCGCGTTGCCGACGCGCCGGGTCGGCGAATCGGGCGCCGCCAGCTCCGGATGCGCGGCTTCCAGTGCATCGAGTTCACGCAGCAGGCGGTCGTACTCGGCGTCCGGGATCGCCGGCTCGTCGAGCACGTGGTAGCGGTGGTTGGCGTCGTCGATCAGGCGGCGCAGGTCGGCGATGCGGGCGGCGGGGGTGTTCGGCATCGATATGTTCCGTTTCCCGTAGGAGCGCGCCATGCGCGCGACCGTGGGTGGCGTCCTGTCGCCGCGTGGACAACCCGGTCGCGGGCATGGCCCGCTCCTACGGGCAGCTACCAGCGCGGGCTGCGCGTCACCGGCGGTGCCTCGTGCTCGCGGTCCCAGGCGCGCAGTTCATCGCGCAGGCCGGCGATGCGCTGGCGGCCGAGGGCGTTGCGCGATTCGTCCAGCACCACGCCGTCGAGCAGTTCGGCCATGCGCTGTGCCGCGGGCAGCATCGCGTCCCAGGCGTCGAGCGCGCCGACCGGTGCCGGCAGGGTCAGGAAGAAGGCGATCGCGGGGGTTTCCAGCGACTGGATCTCGGCCATCTCGAAGCTGCCGGGCTTGCGGATGTTGGCGACGGAGAAGATCGGGCCGCGCTCGGGATGGCTCTCCACCAGCCGGTGGAACACGTTCATGTGGCCATAGGTCAGGCCGGCTTTCTCGGCGGCGACCACGATGTCCGGCCCGCGCAGCACCTGCCCGGCGCGGGCGGCGATGTACAGGGTGACGATCTTGTCGAAGTCGTCGCTGGCGCGCTTGCCCAGTTCGCTGTTGGGCGAAGCCGCGCCGACCGTGCCGTCGAGCAGGTCCATCTCGGTCTGCACGACTTCCTCGCCGGCGCCCTCGGGCGCTTCGGCCAGTTCGCTTTCGATCTGCGCGCCCAGCGTCGGCTCCATCCGCGCGCCGTCGGCCTTGCGCTCGTCGCGCGGCAGCTTGCGGCCCTGCCCCTTGCGCGGGCGCGTGCCGAAGTACCAGATCGCCGCCAGCAGGAGCAGGCCCGCCACGAGAATGCCAATGCGCAGTTCGGTCATGCCTTCCTCCGGATGCGTGGACGGGCTTACGCGGCGCCGGCCAGGCGCGCGGCCTCGGCCAGGTCGACGGACACCAGGCGACTCACGCCGGGCTCGCGCATGGTAACGCCGCTGAGCTGCTGCGCCGCCTCCATCGTCGCCTTGTTGTGGGTGACGAACAGGAACTGCACCTGTTCGCTCATCTCGCTCACCATGTTGGTGAAGCGGCCGACGTTGGCCTCGTCCAGCGGCGCGTCGACCTCGTCGAGCAGGCAGAACGGCGCCGGGTTGAGCTGGAAGATCGCGAACACCAGCGCCACCGCGGTCATCGCCTTCTCGCCGCCGGACAGCAGCGAGATGTTCGACACGCGCTTGCCCGGCGGACGCGCCATGATCGCCACGCCGGTGTCGAGCAGGTCCTCGCCGGTGAGTTCGAGGTAGGCGTGGCCGCCGCCGAACAGGCGCGGATAGAGTTCCTGCACGCCGGAGTTGACGCGGTCGAAGGTGTCCTTGAAGCGGCCGCGGGTCTCGCGGTCGATCTTGCGGATCGCGTCTTCCAGCGTCTCCAGCGCGGTGGTGAGGTCGGCGTCCTGCGCGTCGAGGTATTCCTTGCGCTGCGCCGCCTCGGCGTGCTCCTGGATCGCGGCGAGGTTGACCGGCTCCAGCCGCCGCAGCTTGGCGTCGAAGTCGGTGACCATCTTCTCCCAGGCCGACACTTCGGCCTCTTCGGCGAGGTTGGCGATCACTTCGTCCATGACGAAGCCGGCTTCGACCACGGCTTCGCCCAGCTGTCCGGCCTTGATCGCCAGCGCCTGCTGGTCGAGCCGGCGCTGGCCGATGGCCTCGCGCTGCGCCAGCGCCTGTTCGTCGCGCTCGTGGCGGACGCGCTCGAAGCTGCGCAGGTCATTGTCGATGCCTTCCAGCGTCGAGCGCGCGCCGGCCAGCGCCTGCTCGGCGACAACGCGCTGCTCGAGCGCGGCCTGGCGCTGCTGCTCCAGCACGACCACCGGGGCGTCGCCCTCGGACAGCTGCGAGGCGAGTTCGCCCAGGCGCGCGTCGAGCTGGCCGCGCTGGCCGCCCATGCGCTGCAGGGCCTGCGCCAGCGCCACGACCTGGGCACGCTGTGATTCCAGGGTCAACGCCAGCGCGTGCGCGGTGTCGCGCGATTCGCGGGCGGCCGAGCGGGCGGCGTCGCGGGCTTCGGCCAGCGAACGACGTTCGGCCTCCAGTGCATTGCGGGCGGCCTCGAGCTCGGCCATGCGCCCGATCGCGTCCTCCAGCTTCGAACGCGCCTCGCGCGCCTGCTGCGCGCTGTTGTCGATGGTTTCGACCAGCTGCGAGAGTTCCGCGTCGATCTTGTCGATGCGCCCGCGCGTGGTGTCCACCCGCCCCTGCTGGCTCTGCAGCTGGCCGGCCAGCTCCGAGACGCTGCGATGCGCGGCGTAGAGCTGGCGCTGGGCGTCCTCGCGCTGCTGCTCGGCGGCGAGCAGGCGATCGCGGCCGGAGGCCAGCGCTTCCTCCAGTTCGTGTTCGCGCGCCTGCAGCGTTTCGATCGTGGCGCGCAGCTCCTTGATCTCGCGCTCGCGCAGCAGCGCGCCCTGCTTGGCCGCGCCCGAACGCAGCACCCGCACCCAGCCGGCGCCGAGGCGCTCGCCGTTGCGGGTCATCACCGACTCGCCCTCGCCCAGCCGCGCCTGCAGCGCGCGCGCCTCGGACAGCGATTCGGCCACGTGCAGGCGCGCGAGCATGCGCCGGATCGCCAGCGGACCCTGCACCTTCGCCGCGAGCGAGGTCGGCGCGAAGTCGGCGCTGCCGGTGTCCGCGGACACCAGCGCCAGCCGGCCCTCGCCAAGTTCGCCCAGCGCCTCGACCAGGGCCTCCGGCGCCTCGACCAGCACGCCCTCGATCAGCTGGCCGAGCGCGCCTTCGACCGCATTCTCCCAGCCCGGTTCGACCACCAGCTGCTCGCCCACGCGCGCGGCCGAATCCAGCCCGCGCTGGCGCAGCCACTCCACCGCCGCGCCCTGCTCCTGGCCGAGTGCGGCGTGCTGCAGGGTTTCCAGCGATGACAGCCGGCCGCGCGCTTCCTGCGCCTGCTTGCGCAGGTCCGACAGCTCGTTCTGGGTGGCACGCTGCTGGTCCTGCAGGTCGAGCGCGGACTGCTTGCGCGCCTCCAGGCCCTCGTTCAGGCCATCGAGCGCGGCTTTCTGTTCCTCGTGGCGCAGGGCGATGGTCTCGAACGCCTCGGCCAGCGCGTCCAGGTCGAGCAGCGCGCGTTCGCCGCTGAGCTGCTCGCGGCGGCGGTCGGCGTCGAGCGACTGCCGATCGAGGTAGTCGACGCGGGTGCGCTCGACATCGCCCGCGCGCGAAGCCTCGTTCTGCTCGCGGTTGTGCGCCTCCCAGCGCTGCTGCCAGTCGGCCAGCGCCTCCTCGGCATCGCGCAGCGCTTCCTGGCGCGTGCCGTCGTCCTCGCGCAGCGTCGCCAGCTGCGGTTCGGCATCGGCGATCGCCGCCTGCAGCACCTCCAGCCGCGACTCGTCGCCGCTGATGTGGGCGCCGATCTCCTCCAGCGCGTGCCGGGTCTCCTCGCGCGCCTTGTTCAAGCGCTCGGCCATCTCGCGCTGGTGCGTGATCTGCTGTTCGACCCGCGCCAGCGTGCCGCCGACTTCGTAGCTCTCCGCCTGCGCCTTGTTCAGGGCCTCGCTGGCCTCCTCGCGGCGGACGCGGCCGGTCTCCAGCTCGCGCTCGGCCTCGCGCTGCTCGGCGATCAGCTGCTGCAGCCGCGTCTCCTCCTGCGACAGGCGCTCGCGCTGGCCCTGCAGCTGTCCGTCGAGGGCGCGGAATTCCAGCGCCTTCCACTCGGCGTCGCGAATCTTGCGCTCGGCCTGGATCGCGGTGTACTGCTCGGCCTGGCGCGCCTGGCGCTTGAGGTGTTCGAGCTGCTTGCCGACTTCCTCGCGCAGGTCGCCCAGGCGGTCGAGGTTCTCGCGGGTGTGGCGGATGCGGGTCTCGGTTTCCTTGCGCCGCTCCTTGTACTTGGAGATCCCGGCGGCTTCTTCCAGATAGACGCGCAGCTCCTCGGGCTTGGCCTCGATCACCTGCGAGATCATGCCCTGCTCGATGATCGAGTAGCTGCGCGGCCCAAGGCCGGTGCCGAGGAACAGGTCGGTGATGTCGCGGCGGCGGCAGCGGGCGCCGTTGAGGTAATAGCCGCTCTGGCCGTCGCGGCTGACCGTGCGCTTGACCGAGATCTCGTTGAAGGCCGCGTATTCGCCGGCGATGGTGTGGTCGGAGTTGTCGAAGACCAGCTCCACCATCGCCTGCGACACCGGCTTGCGCGAGGTCGAGCCGGCGAAGATCACGTCGGTCAGCGCGTCGCCGCGCAGGCGGCTGGCCGAGCTTTCGCCCATCACCCAGCGCACGGCGTCGATGATGTTCGACTTGCCGCAGCCGTTCGGGCCGACCACGCCGGTCATGTTGGTCGGCAAGTGCAGCGTGGTGGGATCGACGAAGGATTTGAAACCGGCGAGCTTGATGGTGGACAGGCGCATGCGGCGTTCGGTGGCTCCGGCCGCGCATCGCAGCGCGGCCACATTATTCGTGCAAAGTGGCAGGAATGACTTTCAAGTCATTGAATGGACATGGACCGAGTCGATCCGGAACCCATTCGAATCCGCGAGTATAGCGGCCTGCCCCGGCCCCGTCCGCAGCCGGTCCGGCCCGTGTCGCAGGCAGGGGAATCCCCTTCCGCCAAGCCACCTCCGCGGCCGGATCGCCCGCTGGTGGTCCTGGACCTGATACCAGTTGGCGACAAAAACAGGTCCTTCACCGAATCGAGGGACATCGCGGTACTGATGCGTTGCCGTTGGCGCCGTGAGCCCGTGCCCTTGAGCGCGAATGTCCCCCGACGATGGCCTGCGGCCATCGCCTCCTCCTTTACTTCGCGCTCAAGGACCCGGACTCCCGGCTGGCGGGATTCGCGGCGGCCCGAGGAGCAAGGCCCGGGATTTCACGAGTGAGTCGACAGGTGCAGCCCGCAAGCCGAGCCCCGTCGTGGGCGGCAGGCCTTTGCGGCGAAATAAAGGAGGAGGCATCCGCCTGCAGGCGGATGCCGGGGGACATTCGCCGCAAAGGCCTGCCGGTCGCGACGGGGCCCCTCAACTCGCGGCGCAGTCAATCGAAGACGCACGCGCCCTTTCTGTCATTGATCACGAACGGGTATCAGGCCCCTGCCAGCCGGTCGAGGAAGCGCTGGCACCAGACATGGATGTCGTTGTCGGCCACCGGCTTGATCATCGCCCGCCAGCGCTCGCGGCGCTCGGCCAGCGGCATGGTCGTGCCGCGGGCGATGGCGTCGGCGACGCCGTCGAGGTCGTAGGGGTTGACCAGCAGGGCGGCGTCCAGCTCCAGCGCCGCACCGGCCAGCATCGACAGCACCAGCACGCCCGGATCCTCCGGGTCCTGCGCGGCCACGTACTCCTTGGCCACCAGGTTCATGCCGTCGCGCAGCGGGGTCACCAGCCCCAGCTTCGCCGCGCGGTAGAAGCCGGTCAGGGTGGCGTGGGCGTAATTGCGGTTGACGTAGCGCAGCGGAGTCCAGTCCGGCTCGGCGTGGGTGCCGTTGATGTGCCCGGCGATGCCTTCGAGCTGGTCGCGCAGGTGCTGGTACTCGGCCACGTCGCCGCGCGAGACCGGCGCGATCTGCAGGAATGTCAGGCGCCCGCGCTCGGCCGGATGGCGCTCGAGGTAGCGGCCGAAGGCGCGGAACCGCTCCGGCAATCCCTTCGAATAGTCCAGCCGGTCGACGCCGATGGCCAGCTGGCGGCCGTCCATGCTTTCGCGCAGCGCGCGCACCGCGGGCTTGTTGACGGCGGCGGCGGACTGTCCGGCGATGCGCTCGGCGTCGATGCCGATCGGGAAGGCGCCCACCGCGACCGTGCCGCCACCGGGCAGGCGCACCCGGCCCTCGCCGTCGACCGTCGCGTCGCCGTAGATGCGGGCATAGGTGCGGAAGCGGTCGGCGTCGCGCGCGGTCTGGAAGCCGAGCAGGTCGTAGGCGTACAGGGTGGTGAACAGTCGCCCGTGTTCGGGCAGCGCCGAGACCAGGTCGGCCGAAGGCATCGGCACGTGCAGGAAGAAGCCGATCCGGCAGCCGACTCCGCGCTCGCGCAGCATCGCCGCCAGCGGGATCAGGTGGTAATCGTGGATCCACAGCACGTCGTCGTCGCGCAGCATCGGCGCCAGCTTGTCGGCGAACAGGGCGTTGACCCGGCGGTAGCCCTCGCGCGTGTCGCGGCTGTAGTCGACCAGGTCCAGGCGCGAATGCAGCAGCGGCCACAGCGTGCGGTTGGCGAAGCCGTTGTAGTAGGCGTCGTGGTCGCGGCGGTTGAGGTCCATGGTGAGGTAGCGGACCTCGCCGGCGGTCTGTTCGTGCAGGCGGCCGCTGTGCTCGCGCACGATCCTGCCGCTCCAGCCGAACCACAGTCCGCCGTGCGTCTTCAGCGCCGCCTCCAGTCCGACCGCGAGCCCGCCGGCGCGGGCCTCGCCCGGCACGGCGACGCGGTTGGAGACGACCACCAGCCGGCTCACAGCGCCTCCCGCCACGAACGCGACAGGTGCATCGCGGCGCTGATCAGGCCGACGTGCGAATAGGTCTGCGGAAAGTTGCCCCAGGCCTCGCCGTCCTCGAAGGCGCTGTCCTCCGAGAGCAGGCCGAGGTGGTTGCGCCGCTGCAGCACGCGCTCGAACATCTCCCTGGCCTCGTCGCGCCGGCCGATCATGGCCAGCGCCTCGATGTACCAGAAGGTGCAGATGGTGAAGCTGGTCTCCGGCTCGCCGAAGTCGTCCGCGGCGATGTAGCGGAACAGCGCGTCGCCACGGCGCAGCTCGCGCCCGATCGCCTCGACCGTGGCGATGTACTTCGGGTCGTCCGCCTGCAGCAGGCCGATGTCGGCCAGCAGCAGCAGCGAGGCGTCGAGGTAATCGCTCTCGAACGAGGCGCTGAAATGGCCGCTTTCCTCGCGCCAGGCGCGCTCGATCACTTCGGCGCGGATGCCGTCGGCGCGTTCGCGCCAGTGGCGCGCGCGATCGTCGATGCCGAAGCGGGCGGCGATCTTCGCCAGCCGGTCGCAGGCGGCCCAGCACATCGCCGCGGTGTAGGTGTGCACCTCGGCGCGGCCACGGAACTCCCACAGGCCGGCGTCGGGCTGGTTATAGAGGGCGAAGGCGCGTTCGCCCAGCTGCTCGAGCCGGCCGAAGGCGGCGGCGTCGCCGTGCCGGGTCAGGCGCTGGTCGAAGAACAGCTGGGTCGAGGCCAGCACCACGCTGCCGTAGACGTCGTGCTGCTTCTGGATCCAGGCCAGGTTGCCGCGCCGCACCGGGCCCATGCCGCGGTAGCCGGCCAGCGACTCGACCTCGGTCTCGTCCAGCTGTTCGGAGAAGTCGATCCCGTACAGCGGCTGCAGGCTGCCGTCGTGGCTGGCGATGTTGAAGATGTAGCGCAGGAATTCCTCCATGCTGCGCGTCGCGCCGAGCCGGTTGAGTGCGCGCACCACGAAGGCCGCGTCGCGCAGCCAGCAGTAGCGATAGTCCCAGTTGCGTCCCGTGTTCGGCGCCTCCGGGATCGAGGTGGTCATCGCCGCGATGATCGCGCCGCTGTCCTCGTACTGGCACAGCTTGAGCGTGATCGCGCTGCGGATCACCGCCTCCTGCCAGTCCAGCGGGATCGAGAGGTAGCGCACCCATTCGCGCCAGTAGTGCTCGGTGCGGCCCAGCGCCTCGTCGGCATAGCCGGCGATCGATCGCTGCAGCGGCTCGTCCGGGCCGAACACCAGGTGCACGGCCTCGCCGAGCACGAACGGCGTCGCCTCGCGCACGAAGCGGACCGGGACGTCGGTGGTGAGCCGCAGCGTGTAGCCCGGCAGCAGCCAGCGCATGTGGTTGCTGCCCCAGGTGGACTCGGGCACGCGCGCGCCCCAGTCCGCCAGCGGCCGCGCGTGGATGCGGATGCGCGGCGTGCCGGCCAGCGGCGTGATCCGGCGGATGATCGAGGCCGGGCGGTAGATGCGGCTGTTCTGCTTCCAGCGCGGCGCGAAATCCAGCACTTCCACCGCGCCGCCGTGGCGGTCGTACAGCACCGTGCGCAGGATCGCGGTATTGCTGACGTAGCGCTGCTCGCTGCGCTCGAACTCCTCCAGCTCGATCGCCAGGTCACCGCCGTCGTGCTCGCGCGGCGAGAGCAGCGCGCAGAACGCAGGATCGCCGTCGAAGGCCGGCAGGCAGCTCCAGACCACGCGCGCCTCGCGATCGACCAGCGCGCCGAAGCTGCCGTTGCCGATCACGCCCAGGTCGAGGGTCTGCTGCATGTGTCCTCCTGTCAGGTCATGCGGGTCCGAATGTCATCCCGAGCCCTTCGGCTTCGCTCAGAACAGGCTCTGCGAGGGATGTTGTCCTGAACCCCGTCGGAAAGCAGATCCCTCGCTGCGCTCGGGATGACAAGCACGTTGATGTCAGTTGCCTGCGCCCAGCCAGGCGTGGACCGCGGCGATGTCGGCGAGGCGATGGCGGGCCGCGCTGCCGTGGCGGTCGCCGACCAGCACGCTCAGGCCGCCGCGGGCGTTGACCACCTCGAAGCCGTGCTCGTCGGTGAGATCGTCGCCGACGAATACCGGCAGCCGGTCGCGGAACGGGACTTCTTCGAGGAAAGCCGCGATCGCGCTGCCCTTGTCGGCGCGCCGCGAGCGCAGTTCGACCATGCAGTCGCCCGGCTGCAGCTGGTAGCCGGGCAGCCGGGTCAGCGCCTGGATCGCGAACGCCTGGAGGTCGGCCGCCGCGTCCGGCGCGGCGCGCCAGTGCAGGCCGATCGCCTCGCCCTTGTCCTCGAACACGGCATCGGGATGGTGCGCGACCAGGGCCACGGCCTGCCGCTTCAGTTCGGCCAGCGCGTGCGGCGGTTCGACCGGATCGGGCAGCGCGCGCCCGGCGTGGCGCCATTCCAGCCCGTGCAGGCCGGCGGCCGGCAGCACCAGGGGCGCGAACAGGCGGTCGAGCGTGGCGACCTGGCGTCCGCTGACCAGGGCCAGCGCGCCGTCCATCTCCAACGAGAGCCGGCCGAGGCGTTCGACCAGCGATGGCGGCACCTGCACCCGCTCGGGATGGTCCGCGAACCCCACCAGGGTGCCGTCGAAGTCGAGGAACAGCGCCCAGCGCCCGGACAACGGAGGGGGCAGCGGCAAGCGATGGACGCCGTCAGCTGACATGGCGACATGATGGCGCGGATCGCGCGCAGGCGCCATGAAGACGCCGTCAGCGTTGCGTCAATGCAGCGCCGGTGTCTGCGTCGAACACGTGCAGGTGCGGCGCTGAAACGCGCAGCCGCAGCGTGCTGCCCGGCGCCGGCACGTCGCCTGGCGGCAGGCGCGCGACCAGCGCCTGTTCGCCGGCGCGCAGGTTGACGTAGACCTCGCTGCCGACCGGCTCGACGACATCCACGCAGGCCACGAAGGCATCCGCATCGCCCTCGCCCGCGCGCAGCAGGTGCTCGGGACGCACGCCGAGCTCCAGTCCGCGCCCGTGCCATGCCTGGTCGAGGCCGGCGTCGGCCGGCAGCGGCAGGCGCGTGCCGTCATCGAGCGCCAGCGTCCAGCCGCCCTCGTTCCGGAGCGTGCCCGACAGCACGTTCATCGCCGGACTGCCGAGGAAGGTGGCGACGAACAGGTTCGCCGGCCGTTCGTACAGTGCCATCGGCGTGTCGATCTGCTGGATCTGCCCATCCTTCATCACCACGATCCGCTGGCCCAGCGTCATCGCCTCGATCTGGTCGTGGGTGACGTAGACCATCGTGGTGCCGAGCCGCTGGTGCAGGCGCGCGAGTTCGACGCGCATGCCGGCGCGCAGCTTGGCGTCGAGGTTGGACAGCGGCTCGTCGAGCAGGAACACCTGCGGCTGGCGCACCAGCGCGCGCCCCAGCGCGACCCGCTGCCGCTGCCCGCCGGACAGCTGCGCCGGCCTGCGCTCGAGCAGCGCGTCCAGCTCCAGCACCTTGGCCGCCTCGCCCACGCGCGCGGCGATGTCCGCCTTCGACATCCCGCGCAGCTTCAGCGCGAACGCGAGGTTCCCGGCCACCGTCATGTGCGGGTACAGCGCGTAGCTCTGGAACACCATCGCGATGTCGCGATCCTTCGGCGCGACCTCGTTGACCACCCGCTCGCCGATGTGCAGGGTGCCGGCGCTGATCTCCTCGAGTCCGGCGATCATCCGCAGCAGGGTGCTCTTGCCGCAGCCGGAGGGGCCGACCAGGACCAGCCGCTCGCCGTCGCCGACCTCGAAGCTGGCGCCGGCGACGGCGACGTGGCCGTTGTCGTAGACCTTGCGCAGGTTGTCGAGCCGCACGCGCGCCATCGCCCCTCCCGTCGGATGCCGGTCGCCCAGGCGATCCGGCACCAAGAATACGAATGCAGTGGACCCACGGACCGGCGCGCAGCACCTACACTGGCCCGGATGATTGCGGTATTCTGCCATGTAATCGTTTTCACGCCACCTGAACCGCCACCCCGCGCAGGATGCCGCACGCGATGAGCCTTCCTTTCGCCAAGGACTTCCGCTTACCGGAGGACTTCCTCCGGGGGGCC
>DAOMPM010000059.1:0-18263 GCA_035444805.1 Luteimonas sp.
TGCTCGGCACCCCGCTGGTGCAGGACTACATCCGCGACGGCGAGATCCACAAGCTCAAGGAAGTGATGAAGGAGTCGACCAACCTCGGCATGAAGACCTTCGACCAGGCCCTGTTCGAGCTGTACCAGGCCGGCGAGATCTCCTACGAGGACGCCCTGCGCTACGCCGACTCGCAGAACGAGGTGCGCCTGAAGATCAAGCTCGCCCAGGGCGGCGACGCGCGCACCCTGTCGCAGGGGCTGGACGGGGTGGAGATCGCCGAGGCGCGCTGAGCTGCGGCATCCGCGGATCAACGCCGGAAGGGGGCGAACGCGTGCCGCGGATGAACGACGAGCTGGTGCTGTTGCCGCATTGGCTCGACGCGGAGGCGGCGGCCTCGCTTGAAGCCGTATTGTCGAGGGCGGTGCCGTGGCAGGTGCACCGCGTGCGCCTGTTCGGCCGTGAGGTCGAATCGCCGCGGCTGAGCTGCTGGATCGGTGATCCGGGTGCGGTGTACCGCTACTCGGGTGTGCGGCATGAGCCGCAGCCGTGGCCGGATGTGCTTCGACCGGTTCGCGAGCGGTTGCTTCATGAAACCGGCGTCGCGTTCAACAGCGTGCTCGCGAACCTCTACCGCGATGGTCGCGACGGCATGGGCTGGCACAGTGACGACGAGCCGGAACTGGGCGAGCGGCCGGTGATCGCGTCGCTGAGCCTGGGGGCGACGCGGCGGTTCGTGCTGAAGCACCGGCGCGACCCGGCGCGCAAACAGGTGCTGGCGCTGCCGCACGGCAGCCTGCTGCTGATGCGCGGCGATACCCAGAAGGACTGGCGGCATGCGCTGCCGCGCACGGCCAGGCCGGTGGGGCCGCGGATCAACCTGACGTTCCGGCGGATCCTGCCTGCGGCCTGATCGCGAGTGGGTATCAGGGACGCGCGCTGCGCTGGTGCGTGTCGCCGGTGACCAGGATCCAGGTCGCCAGTTCGCCGGTGACGGTTTCCAGCCCGCGCGAGAAGGCGTCCACGACCAGGGCGATGTCGGTGCCGGCCGCCGGCTGGGCGTGCCGGAACGTGCGCGATGCGACGATGCCCTGGTCGCGGGTGTGGATCAGCTTGGCGTTGAACTCGATCGTCGCGGCAGGTACCGCGTTGCCGGCGTAATCAGCTTCGAAGCGGCGCAGGTCGATGACCAGCTTGTAGTCGGCCGCGGCGCCGCTGCCCTGGCGCGCGACCGCCGGGATCTTGCCCGAGTCCTCCAGCGCGTGCAGCAGTGCGTCCTGCAGCATGTCGGTCGGGGTCCTGGCCCAGCTGGCGCCGCGATAGACCTGCATTTCCTCGGGGCTGGGCCGTACCGCGATGCGGAAGTTGTCGACCGCGCGTGCGGCCATGGGCGGCGCCAGCGTCAGCTGCCACGACACCGACGGCGCGGACGGATCGACGGCCACGCGCGGATCGGGCGAGTAGATCGTCGAGCGCTGGCGTTCGCCGCTGCCCAGGACCGCGCAGCCGGCCAGTGCGAAGGCGAGCAGCGTTCCCGCGGCCACGCGCGCGATGCCGTCCGCGCGGCGGCGCATCGTGCCGGTTCCCGGCTCCCGGCTTGCAACAGACGAATGTCTGGTCTTCCAGATTTCAGGCTTCATCACGGTTCGAACTCCTTCGGCGCGTCGCGCCCGAGCAGGTAGCGCGAGGGGTTGGCGTCGAGCCGGTCGCTGATCCGGCGCAGGTCGCGGATCAGCCTGCGCAGTTCGCCCAGCGTCGGGCCGAGCTGCGACAGGCCGTCGTTGGCGAAACTGTTGATGGCGGTGCGGTTCTCGTTGAGGATCGCGTCGGCGCCGCCGGCCGCCGAATCCAGCTTGGCCAGCGTGCTGTCGATCTTGCCGACCAGTTCCGGCAGCTGCTGCACCAGCTCGCGGTCGAAATTGTCGAGCGTGCGGTTGGCGGTGGCCAGGGTCACCGTCAGCTGCTGGCTGGCGGTGCGCGCGTTGACCAGGATCTCGCGCATGTCCTCGCGCTGTTCGGCGATGGCGCCGGTCATGTTCTGGATGTTGTCGAGGGTGGCGCTGATGCGCTGCACGTTCTCCTCGCTGAGCACCTTGTCCAGGCGCTCGACCAGGCGGTTGGCGATGTCGGCGAGGTTCTGCATCGCCGAGGCTTCGGTCTGGATCACCGGGATGTCGCCGTCGCCGCGTGGCTGCAGCGCCGGTGCGCCGGGGCTGCCGCCGGTGAGCTGGATGATCGGCGGGCCGGTGACGCTGGTGATCGACAGCTTCGCGCGCGTGTCGACCTTGACCGGCGTGGTCGCCAGCAGCTTGAGCCGGGCGATGACCTGGCGCGGGTCGTCCGGTGCCAGCATCAGGTTGTCGACGGTGCCGACGGAGATGCCGTTGTACTGCACGCTGCTGCCTTCGGTGAGGCCGGTGACCGGTTCGCGGAACACCACCTGGTACTCCGCCCAGCTGCGGTCGGACGCGTACTTCGCGGCCCATAGCGCGAACAGCAGCAGGAACAGCGTCACCGCGAGGGTGAACGCGCCGATCAGGACGTAGTTGGCCTTGGTTTCCATGCGTCAGGTGTCCTCGGCGGTGGCGGTCGCGTCGCGGGCGGCGCGGCCGCGCGGGCCATGGAAGTATTCGCGGATCCACGGGTGGTCGAGCCGTTCGATCTCCGCCAGCGGCGCGGCGGCGACGACCTTGCGGTCGGCCAGCACCGCGACACGGTCGCAGATCGCGTACAGCGTGTCGAGGTCGTGGGTGATCAGGAACACGGTCAGCCCCAGCGCCTGCTGCAGGGTGCGGATCAGGCGGTCGAAGGCGGCGGCGCCGATCGGGTCGAGGCCGGCCGTGGGCTCGTCGAGGAACAGCAGCGGCGGGTCGAGCGCGAGCGCGCGGGCGAGCGCGGCGCGCTTGCGCATGCCGCCGGACAGCTGCGAGGGCAGCTTGTCGATGGCGTCGGCGGACAGGCCGGCCAGCTTCACCTTGAGCAGGGCCAGTTCGTAGCGCAGCGAGTCGGGCAGTTCGGGGTGGTGCTCCTTCAGCGGCACCTGCACGTTCTCGCCCACGGTCAGCGAGGAGAACAGGGCGCCGTCCTGGAACAGCACGCCGGTGCTGCGTTCGATGTGCAGGCGGTCTTCCGGATCGTCCGAGCGCGGGTCGACCCCGAGCACCTCGATCTCGCCCTCGTCCGGCGTACGCAGGCCGATCAGCGAGCGCATCAGCACCGACTTGCCGCTGCCCGAGCCGCCGACCACGCCGATGATCTCGCCGCGGTACACGTCCAGGTCGAGGCCCTCGTGCACGGTTTGCGTGCCGAAGCGGTTGGCCAGGCCGCGCACGCGGATCACCGGCGCGTCGGCGGGCGCGCGTTCGCAGGCTTCGGCGGGCGTGATCGCTGCGCTCATCTCACCAGTCCATGTACATGAACCAGATCGCCGCCAGTGCGTCGAACACGATCACCAGCGAGATCGTCTGCACCACGCTGGAGGTCGTGCGTTCGCCGAGCGACTGCGCGGTGCCCTTCACCTGCAGGCCTTCGAGGCAGCCGATCAGGCCGATGACCAGGGCGAACAGCGGCGCCTTGGACATGCCGACCAGGAAGTGCCGGATCTCCATTTCCTGGTGCATGCGCGCCAGGTAGGCCTGCGGCGGGATGTCGAGGCTGAACACGCCCACCCACATGCCGCCGAGCAGGCCCGCGATCATGGCGATGAAGGTCAGCAGCGGCAGCATCACCAGCAGCGCGATCACGCGCGGGATCACCAGCAGTTCTACCGGGTCGAGGCCGAGGGTGCGGATCGCGTCGACCTCCTCGCGGCTGACCATGGCGCCGATCTGCGCGGTGTAGGCGCTGGCGGTGCGGCCGGCGAGCAGGATCGCGGTCAGCAGCACGCCGAACTCGCGCAGGAACGCGATCGAGACCAGCTCGACCACGAAGATCGTGGCGCCGAAGTCGGCGAGGATCTGCGCGCCGAGGAAGGCGATCACCGCGCCCACGAGGAACGACAGCAGGGCCACCAGCGGCACCGCGTCCAGGCCCGCCTGCTCCATGTGGTGCACGGTCGAGGTGAGCCGGAAGCGCCGCGGGTCGAGGATCGTGCGCCCGAGCTTGACCAGGGTCTCGCCGAGGAAGCTGACCAGGGCGACGATCTCCCCGGCGTTGACGTGCACCGACCGGCCCAGGCGCGCCAGTGCAGCGGCGAAGCCGTACTCGCGCTTCGGCTTCGGCCGGTCGTCGTGCACGTCCTCGATGGCGGCGACCAGGGCGCGGTGGTCGTCGCGGAAGCGGAAGGCCTGGTAGTCGAGCTGGCGGCGATCGGCGTAGCGCAGCAGCTGCAGCACGCCGACCGAGTCGAGCCGTTCGACCCCCGAGGCATCGATCATGGCGATCGAATCGGGTGCCTCACGCAGCGCGCGGCCGATCTCCAGCGCATGGTCGAGCGTCCAGCGCCCGCCAAGGCGCAGCACGGCCGCGTCCTGCGGATCGGGCTCGGCAACAGGGGGCAGGCTGGCGGGCACGGTCATGTCGGAGCGAGGATACAGGCAACGCCCGCGGACGGCAGGCAGACCACCGTCGCGGCTGCGAATCCGGGCGCGGCCATGCGATCCTGTCGCGATGGCCACGACGACGACGACCGCCCCTGCCGCCTACGCGACGCGCATCGCCTTCATCGTCGAGCTTGCCGGGCACCTGCATCGCTACGGCACCACCGCCCAGCGCCTGGAAGGTGCCGTGGTATCGGTGGCCCGCCAGCTCGGGGTGGACTGCGAGCCATGGAGCAATCCCACCGGCCTGATCCTGTCCTTCAGCGACCCGCAGCGTCCGCCCGGCGAGAGCGACGCCACCCGCGTGATCCGGCTGCCGCTGGGGGAAACCCACCTGTACAAGCTGTGCGAGGCCGACCGCATCGCCGAGGAGGTGGTCGCCGGCCGGCTCGGCATCGCCGAGGGCCATGCCGCGCTGCGCGCACTCGACCGCGGGGCCGGCTGGCGTTCCCGGCTGCAGCAGGTACTCGGTTTCGGATTGGCGTCGGCGAGCATCGCCGGGCTGCTGCGGCTGCCGTGGCTGGACATCGCCACCGCGGGCGCGATCGGCACCCTGATCGGCCTGCTCGTCCAGGCCAGCCAGCGCCGACCGCAGCTGAAGGAGGCCGACGACGTCATCGCCGGCGTGGTGGCGGCGACGCTGGCGGCGCTGGTCGCAACCTACGTCGCGCCGTTGAACCTCAATACGGTGGTCATCGCCTCGATGATCGTACTGATGCCCGGCCTGGCGCTGACCAATGCCATCAGCGAGCTGACCAGCCAGCACCTGATCTCGGGCACGGCGCGCTTGTTCGGCGCGATGAGCACGCTGCTGAAACTGACCGTCGGCACCATGATCGCGCTGGTGAGCGTGGACCTGCTGGGGCTGGAGCCGCAGGTGCGGGCATGGCGACCGCAGCCGGACTGGGTGGAGTGGTGCGCGGCGGTGACCGCGGCCTGGGCGTTCGCCGCGCTGTTCCGCGCCGGCCGCCGCGACTACCTGCTGGTGATGGCGGCGGCGCTCCTGGGCTACGCGATCTCGCGCCTGGTCGGGCAATGGCTGGGCAGTCCGGTTGGCGTGTTCCTGTCGGCGCTGGTGATCACGGTCGCAGGCAACGGCTACGCGCGCTGGATGAACCGTCCCGGCGCGCTGATCCGGGTGCCGGGCATCATCATGCTGGTGCCCGGCAGCATGAGCCTGCGCAGCCTGCTGGTGGCGGTGCAGCAGCAGGACATGTCGGCCGGGCAGGGCGCCGCGATCACCGTCATCAACGTGCTGCTGGCGCTGGTGGCGGGCATGCTGATCGGCAACGTGCTGCTGCCGGCGCGCCGCAACTTGTAGGAGCGGGCCATGCCCGCGACCGGGGCGTCGCGATCGGGCGAATGGTCGCGGGCATGGCCCGCTCCTGCGGAGGCACGAACGAAAAACGCCGGCATGGCCGGCGTTTTTCGAATGAGCGTCCGTTCCCGGTCGCGATTACTTGATCAGGAAGTCTTCCGGCTTCTTGCCCTTCTTCACCTGCGCGGCCAGCCAGCGCGGCTGCTTGCCGCGGCCGGTCCACGTCTCGGCGGCGTTGGCCGGGTTGCGGTACTTCGGCGGCACCTTGCCGAGCTTGCGGCCCTTCTTCGCCGGGGCCTTCTTCGTTGCGCGCTTCGCGGTCTTCGTGGTGGCCGCCTTGCCGCCGAACAGTTCGGCGATGGTGTAGCCCTCGGCGGTGGCGAAATCGACGATCCGCTTGCGGATCGTTGCGATGGGCTTGCGCTTCTTCAGCGCGGTCTTGCGCTTGTTGGCCGCGGAAATCAGGGCGTCGAGCTCCTTGGACGAAAGTGCGTTCAAATCGATTGCCATTCAAGACTCCGTAATCTGGAAAAGGAATGTCCCGTCCGTGGCACGTGCAGGATGATAATCGAATCTTCCAGTCGATGAAGAAACGCCCGCTCTTGTCAAGCGGGCGTGAAGGATTATCGAGCAGGATATTCGCGGGACATTTCCGGTTTCAAATCCCCGGCAGTCGCGCACGCAGGGAGTCGCGATCGAGATTCTCGGATTCGGCCGCCGTGCGCGCGCGATACTCGAACGTGCCGGCAGCAAGGCCGCGCTCGGACACGACGACGCGGTGCGGGATGCCGATCAGCTCGATGTCGGCGAACATCGGCCCCGGGCGCAGGCCGCGATCGTCGAGTGCGGTTTCGATGCCGGCCTCGTTGAGCTCGCGGTACAGCGCTTCGGCCGCGGCCGTGACCTCGGCATTGCCCTTGGGATTGATCACGCAGACCACGGCGGCCCACGGCGCCATCGGCGCCGGCCAGGCGATGCCGGCCTCGTCGTGGTTCTGCTCGATCGCCGCGGCGACGATGCGCGACACGCCGATGCCGTAGCAGCCCATCGCCGGATGCACGGCCTTGCCGTGCTCGTCGAGCACGGTGCAGCCCATCGCCTCGGAGTACTTGCGGCCGAGCGCGAACACGTGGCCGACCTCGATGCCGCGGGCGATGTGCAGGGTGCCCCTGCCGTCGGGCGAGGGATCGCCTTCGACCACGTTGCGGATGTCGGCGACTTCCGGCTCCGGCAGGTCGCGGCCCCAGTTGACGCCGGCGACGTGGAAGCCGTTGTCGTTGGCGCCGACCACGAAGTCGGCCATCGCCGCGACGCTGCGGTCGGCGATGACGCGGATTGCGCGGTGCGCGTCGAGCGGGCCGAGGAAGCCGGGCTCGGCGCCGAGGTGGTCGAGGATCTCCGCTTCGGTCGCCAGCCGGTAATCCGCCAGGCCCGGCAGCTTGGCCAGCTTGATCTCGTTGACGACATGGTCGCCGCGCACCAGCGCCAGCACGAACTGCGGCGCGCCATCGGCGTCCGCGGCCATCACCGCCACCGACTTCACCGTGCGCTGCAGGGCGATGCCGAGCAGGGCGGCGACGTCCTCGCAGGTCTTCTGCACCGGGGTGTCGACCTTGCGCAGCGTTTCCGCGGCAGCAGGTCGCGCGCCCGGCGACACCGCCTCGGCCAGCTCGACGTTGGCCGCGTAGTCGGAGCCGTCCGACCAGACGGTGGCGTCCTCGCCGGAGTCGGCCAGCACCTGGAACTCGTGCGAGGCGCTGCCGCCGATCGCGCCGGTATCGGCGAACACCGCGCGGAACTCCAGCCCGAGGCGGGTGAAGATGCGCGAATAGGCGTCGTACATGTTGTGGTATTCGCGCTGCAGGTCATCGTCGGAGACGTGGAACGAGTACGCGTCCTTCATGATGAACTCGCGCGCGCGCATCACCCCGAAGCGCGGGCGGATCTCGTCGCGGAACTTGGTCGTGACCTGGTAGAAGTTGAGCGGCAGCTGCTTGTAGCTGGAGACTTCCTGGCGGAAGAAATCCGTCACCGCTTCCTCGGCGGTGGGCGTGAAGCAGTATTCCTGCTCCTTGCGGTCGCGGATCTTCAGCAGCTGCGGGCCGAACTTCTCCCAGCGACCGGTTTCCTCCCACAGCTCGCGCGGCTGCACCGAGGGCATCGCCATCTCGATCGCGCCGGCGGCGTTCATTTCCTCGCGCACCACCGCCTCCACCTTGCGCAGCACGCGCAGGCCCAGCGGCGACCAGGTGTAGAGCCCGGCGGCGAGCTTGCGGATCATGCCGGCCTTGAGCATCAGCCGGTGGCTGGCGATCTCGGCGTCGGCGGGCGTTTCCTTTTCGGTGCGGAGGTGGAACTGCGACAGGCGCATCGGCGGGCTCGGGGGCAGAGAAACGCACATTCTGCCATGCGCCCCGCGGCGCTTCCCGGAGGATCTGCTCAGCGGGCGGCTTCGATCGCCGGGTTGGCTTCGATCGTGTTGCGGCGCTCCAGCGCGGCGACGTCGACGAGCGTGTAGTCGCGGCCCTTCGGCGCCACGTCGGTGACCTGGACGACGCCGGCCTCGTCGCGCCAGCGGTACAGGACCGGCCCGGCGGATTCCCGTGCAGCGGGTGCTTGCGTGGCGGTGGCCCCGTCGTCGCTGGCTGCCGGCGGCGGCTCATCCGCTCGCGTCAGCCACCAGGCCAGCACGCCCGCGCCCACGGCACCGGCAACGAGGGCCCAGCCCAGGCGCATCCGGGGGTCTAGTCCGCCGCGGTGTTGCAGTAGGCCTTCACCGCCGCATTCGCCAGCTCGAGCTGTGCGGCGCGCTCGGCGTCATTCAGGGCGCGGCCCGGCTGTCCGTCCTCGCCCTCCTCCTGCACCGGCTGGTTGCCGGACAGCGTCGCAACGTTGCTGCGCGCGGTCGCGCAACGTGAATCCTCCGCGGCCCCGACCTGGGTGGTGGCCGCCTGCGGCGCCACGCTGGCGCCGCTGCCGGTGATCTGGCGCAGCTGGTAGCTGCCCTTGGGCGGCGGTGTCTGCGAATAGTGGGTGACGCCGTTGGCGTCCTTCCACTGGTAGACCTCGCCGCCCTGGGCGAGCGGGGCGGCCAGCACGGTGGCGACGGCAAGCGCCAGGAACGGAAGACGGGGCATCGCATGGCTCCTGGGAGCGTGGTCGTGGCCCGATTGCAGCATCGCGCCGGCCCCCGCGCAAGCGCCGCGCGGGGGAAACGTGACCTGCGGTGCGGGGGAGGGGCTGATCGGCGCGCCGGAAGGGCGGGAGGCGGGTGGCCAGCAGCGGAACGGGCCGGGCGATTCGCGGCAGCGCGCAGGCTAAACTGCGGCAATGGACTCCCAGCCCCCTGTCCCGACCCGCGGCCGCGGCATCTACCTGCTGCCCAACCTGTTCACCACCGGCGGACTGTTCGCCGGCTTCTTCGCGATCATCGCCGCCTCGCAGGGGCGCTTCGGTGCCGCCTGCATCGCGATCTTCGTCGCCGCGATCCTCGACGGCATCGACGGTCGCGTCGCGCGCCTGACCAATACCCAGACCGAGTTCGGGGTGCAGTACGACTCGCTGGCCGACCTGGTCAGCTTCGGCATGGCGCCGGCGCTGGTGATGTACCACTGGGCGCTGATGTCGATGAAGCTCGACGGGGTCACCGCGGGCCGGCTCGGCTGGCTGGCGGCTTTCCTGTACGCGGCCTGCGCCGCGCTGCGCCTGGCACGTTTCAACAGCCAGGTCGGCACCGTGGACAAGCGCTGGTTCATCGGCTTGGCCAGCCCCGCCGCGGCCGGGCTGATGGCGAGCTTCGTCTGGACCTGCGACAGCCTCGGCTACGCCGGCGAGGACCTGCGCTACGCCGCGCTGGCGGTGACCGTGGTCGCCGGCCTGCTGATGGTCAGCCGGTTGCGCTACAACAGCTTCAAGGGCAGCGGCAGCGGGCCGAAGTCGGACCGGGTGCCGTTCGTGGCCCTGCTGATCGCGGTGGGCGTGCTGATCGCGCTGTGGATCGATCCGCCGAAGACGCTGCTCGCCGCAGCCACGCTGTACGCGCTGTCCGGGCCGGTGATGTGGTTCTGGCGCCGGCGCGAGAGTGGGCGGGTGCAGCCGTCGTGAGCTGGGATCCGCTGCAGCGCGAGATCCTCGCCGAGCTGGGGCACGTGGTGTATGCCGTGGGCGGGCGCGGCGCAGCGCCGGCTGCGATGAGCGGATCCGCTGTGCCGGTGGATGCATCTGCTGCCGGACCCGACCCGTTGCTGCACGCGCTGCTGCGTGCGGCGGGCCGCGACGCCGGCGACGCCGAGGCGCTGGCGCTGTGCCGTGCCCTGCTGCCGCCCGGCGGCCTGCGCGACGTGGCCTCGCGGCGCGCGCTGTGGCCACGGCTGCGCGCGCTGCGCGCGAGGCCGCCGCGGTGAGCGCGGTCGCCATCGACGCGGGGCGGGCCCGGGCCGCGCTGCGGCCGATGCGCGACGACGACCTCGACGAGGTGATGCGGATCGAACTGCGCGCGTATCCGTTCCCTTGGACGGTCGGCATCTTCCGCGACTGCCTGCGTGCCGGCTATCCGGCGTGGGTGCTGCACGAGGACGGCAGCCTCATCGGCTACGGTGTGCTCAGCATCGCCGCCGACGAAGCGCACGTGCTGAACGTGTGCGTCGATCCGTCCGCGCAGGGCCACGGCCACGGCCGGCGGCTGCTGCGCGCCCTGGTGCGGGTGGCGCGCGGGCAGGGCGCGCAGCGCGTGTTCCTCGAGGTGCGTCCCTCGAACCCGAACGCGATCGCCCTGTACCACGACGAAGGCTTCAACGAGATCGGGCGCCGCCCGCGCTACTACCCCGCGCTCGACGGCCGCGAGGATGCGATCGTGATGGCGAAGGAACTCCTTGCCGACGACATCACCCGCATGCCGCCGCTGTAGGAGCGGGCCATGCCCGCGACCCGCGCTGGCGGTGGTCCGGTCCACGCAGGTCGCGGGCATGGCCCGCTCCTACGCTTTGCAATTGGGCATCAAGCCAGCCGCGCGCGCTGGGTGGCCAGTGCCTCGTGCTGCGCGGTCCAGTCGGCCAGGCGCTGGCGCTCCTGCTCGACCACCGCCGGTGGGACCTTGTCGCTGAACTTCGCCAGCTTGGCGGTGCTCTTGTCCTTCTCCGCCGAGACGCGTGCGATTTCCTTGTCCAGCCGGGCGCGTTCGGCGTCGAGGTCGACCAGACCTTCCAGCGGCACGAACAGCTTCAGCTCGCCGACAAGTCCGGCGGCGGACGGGGGCGGGTCGCCCGCGATCACGTCGATGCGTTCCAGCCGGTTGAGGAACCTCAGCTGCGCGGCGAAACGCTGCAGGCGCGTGCGGTCATCGGCGCTGCCGGCCTGCACCAGCAGCGGCACCTGCCTCGACGGCGACACGCCCAGTTCGCTGCGGATGCGGCGCAGCGCGGTGACCATCTGCCGGAGCCATTCGACATCGGCCTCGGCCTGCGCGAAGCCGCCGGCGAAGTCGCCCGCCTGCGGATAGCGCTGCAGCGAGATGGTGTCGCCGTCGACGCCCATGCGCGGCGCCACATGCCGCCACAGTTCCTCGGTGACGAAGGGAATCAGCGGATGCAGCAGGCGCAGCAGCGCCTCGAGCACCGACAGCAGGGTGTGGCGGGTGCTGTCGGCGGCCTCGGCGTCATCACCGTTCAGGGCAGGCTTGGCCAGTTCGACGAACCAGTCGCAGAACTCGTTCCAGGCGAATTCGTAGAGCGATTGTGCGAGCAGGTCGAAGCGGTAGGCGGCGAAGTGGGCTTCCGCTTCGGCGGCGACCTTGGCGAGGCGCGAGAGGATCCAGCGTTCGGCGTCGGTGACGGGGGTCGAAACACCATCCCCACCCAACCCTCCCCTTGAAGGGGAGGGCTTCAACGCTTCGGTGTTCATGAGGACGAAGCGGGTGGCGTTCCACAGCTTGTTGCAGAAATTCCTGTAGCCATCGGCGCGGCCGAGGTCGAACTTGATGTCGCGGCCCGGGCCGGCCAGCGCGGCCATGGTGAAGCGCAGCGGGTCGGCGCCGTGCGAGGCGATGCCGTCGGGAAACTCCTTGCGCGTGGCCTTCTCGATCTTCGGCGCATCGGTCGGCTTCATCAGGCCGGTGGTGCGCTTGGCGACCAGCGCGTCGGCGCTGATGCCGTCGATGATGTCGAGCGGGTCGAGGATGTTGCCCTTCGACTTCGACATCTTCTGTCCGTCCTTGTCGCGAACCAGGCCGGTGATGTAGACGTCGTCGAAGGCGACCTTGCCGGTCAGCGCATCGGTCATCATCACCATGCGCGCGACCCAGAAGAAGATGATATCGAAGCCGGTGACCAGCACGCTGGTCGGCAGGAATTCGTCGAAGCCACGCTCGGCCATCGCCGCCTCGTCCGGCCAGCCCATGGTGCTGAACGGCCACAGCGCCGAGGAGAACCAGGTCTCCAGCACGTCGCTGTCCTGGCGCAAGGCGACGTCGTCGCCGATGCCGCTTCGTGCGCGTGCATCAGCCTCGTCGCGGCCGACGTGGATGTTGCCGGCATCGTCGAACCAGGCCGGGATGCGGTGTCCCCACCACAGCTGGCGGCTGATGGTCCAGTCCTGGATGTTCTCCATCCAGTGGCGATAGGTGTTGATCCAGTTCGGCGGCACGAACTTCACGCTGCCGTTGTTCACCAACTCCATGCCGCGCCGGCCCATCTGGTCCATGGCGACGAACCACTGGTCGGTCAGGTACGGCTCGATCACCTGGCCGCTGCGGTCGCCGCGCGGCACCTGCAGCTTGTGCGGCTTCGCCTCGACCAGCAGGCCGAGCGCATCGAGATCGGCGAGCACGGCCTTGCGCGCGTCGTAGCGATCGAGGCCACGGTATTTCTCCGGCGCCTCGTCGTTGACCGTCGCGGTGTCGGTGAACAGGTTGATCATCGGCAGGCCGTGGCGCTGGCCCACCGCGTAGTCGTTGAAGTCGTGCGCGGGCGTGACCTTGACCACGCCGGTACCGAAGTCGCGGTCGACGTAATCGTCGGTGACCAGCGGGATGCGGCGACCGGCCAGCGGCAGTTCGACCGACGCGCCGTGCAGCGCGAGGTAGCGCGGATCCTCCGGATGCACCATCGCCGCGGTGTCGCCGAGCATGGTTTCCGGGCGGGTGGTGGCGACGACGAGGTAGTCGCGGGTCTCGCGCAGCACTTCGTTGCCGTCCGCGTCGACCTCCACGTGCTCGTAGCTCGCGCCGTCGGCCAGCGGGTAGCGGATCGACCACAGGAAGCCGTCTTCCTCCTCGCTCACCACTTCAAGGTCGGACACTGCAGTCTTGAGCACCGGATCCCAGTTCACCAGCCGCTTGCCGCGGTAGATCAGGCCCTGCTCATGCAGGCGCACGAAGGCTTCGACCACGGCCTTCGACGGGCCCTCGTCCATGGTGAAGACCTTGCGCGACCAGTCGCCGGAGGTGCCCATGCGGCGCATCTGCCGTTCGATGGTGTCGCCGGACTGCTGCTTCCACTCCCAGACCTTGGCGATGAAGCCGTCGCGCCCCAGCGAGTCGCGGGTCTCGCCCCGGCCTTCGAGCGCGAGGTTGCGGCTGACCACCATTTCAGTGGCGATGCCGGCGTGGTCGGTGCCCATCTGCCACAGCGTGCGGAAGCCGCGCATGCGGTGGTAGCGGATCAGCGCGTCCTGCAGCGTGTGCTGGAAGGCGTGGCCCATGTGCAGGGTGCCGGTGACGTTCGGCGGCGGCAGCAGGATGCTGTAGGCCGGCCCGTCGCCGCGCGGCGCGAACACTCCCGAGGCTTCCCACCCGGCATAGAGGCGGGATTCGAAGCTGCCGGGATCGTAGCTGGGAGCGAGGGTGTCGGTCATGTCGTCAAGGGTGCGGCGAAGGGAAAACTGGGGTCAGAGTGCAGTTTCGCAAGCGAAACTGCACTCTGACCCCAGTTTTCACATGTCGTGCTTGTTTACATCGAATCCCTGCGCCTTGTAGTGCTTCCAGCGCTCGCGCAGCGGGCCGCGCGCGGATTCGTCGGCGGGCACCACCTCCAGCACGCGCTCGAAGCCGCCGGCGACCGGCGCGTCGCGCAGGTTGATCACCAGCGGGCGCATCGGCAGGTCGGTCTGCGGCTCGACGATGAGCACCGGCGTGGCCTCGTCCTCATCGTCGCGGCCGCCGATCTGGTGCGGGATGAACACCTCGTCGCCCATGTCCCACAGCAGGTCGTCGAGTTCCTCGGCCTGCGCCGTGTCGCGCGCCAGCACCAGGGTCGACAGCCCGGCGTCGTAAGCCTTGCGCACCAGCTCGCACACCAGCCGCAGCGGCTGCTCGCGGAAGCGCGGCTTGGCGATCAGGTAGAAGTCGGCGCGAGGCATGGGGGCGGGTTCGTGGTTGGTCGTTGGTGGTTGGTAGTTGCTGATGCGTTCTACGAACCACCAACCACCAACTACCAACTGCGTGATGGGTCAGAGTGCAGTCTCGCTCGCGAAACAGCACTCTGACCCCGGTTTCCTTATCCGGTCCGGTCCAGCAGCCACTGGCTCAGCAGCCCCACCGGCCGGCCCGTCGCCATGCCCATCTTGCCCGAGCCGCTGGCGCTGCCGGCGATGTCCAGGTGCGCCCAGCGCTGGCCCTCGGCGAAGCGCGACAGGAAGCAGCCGGCGGTGATGGCGCCGGCCCAGCGGCCGCCGATGTTGTAGACGTCGGCGAACTGCGATTCGAGCAGGGTCTGGTATTCGTCCCACAGCGGCAGGCGCCAGGCGCGGTCGAACACGTCCTCGCCAGCGTCCAGCAGCTCGCCCGCCAGGTCGTCGTGCTTGCTCATCAGGCCCGAGGCGTAGTTGCCCAGCGCAACCATGCAGGCGCCGGTGAGCGTGGCCACGTCGACCAGCGCCTGCGGCGAGAAGCGCTCGGCATAGGTCAGCGCGTCGCACAGGATCAGGCGGCCCTCGGCGTCGGTGTTGCCGACCTCGATGGTCTTGCCCGACATGCTGGTGATGACGTCGGAGGGGCGATAGGCGTTGCCGTCGATCGCGTTCTCCACCGCCGGCACCACCACCACCAGGTTGATCGGCAGCTGCAGGCCGACCGCGGACACGAAGCTGCCCATCACGGTCGCGGCGCCGCACATGTCGTACTTCATTTCCTCGATGCCGCCCTGCGTCTTGAGGTTGACGCCGCCGGTGTCGAAGGTGATGCCCTTGCCGACCAGCACGTAGGGCTTGGCGTCGCCGCCGTTGTTCCACTTCAGCACGACCAGGCGCGGGCGGTTGGCCGAGCCGCGCGCCACCGCGAGCAGCGAGCCCATGCCGAGCGCCTCCATCTGCGCCTCGTCGAGGATCTCGGCCTGCGCCTTGTCGAACTTCGCGGCGAAGCTGGTGGCCTGTTCGGCGAGGTAGGCGGGGTTGCAGATGTTCGGCGGCAGGTTGCCCAGCTCGCGCGCGAACTTCACGCCGGCGGCGATTGCCTTGCCCTGGGCCAGCGCCTGCTCGTCCTCGCCCTGGACCGCGAGGGAGGTCAGGCCGGACTCGCTGCGCTTCTTGTTCTTCGCGCCGAGGGTGGCGGTGTAGCGGTAGGCGGCGTGGTCGGCGGCGATCACGGCCTGGCGGATGTTCCAGGCGGCGTCGCGACCGCTGATCTCCAGCTCGGACAGGGTGAACAGCGCGCTCTTCACCGGCCCGGTCTTGAGCGCGCGCACCGCGTCGGCGACCGCCTTGAGGTACTGCGCGACGCCGAACTTGGCGCGCTCGCCGAGGCCGATCACCAGCACCCGCGGCGCGGAAACGCCGGGCAGGTCGTGCAGCAGCAGGGTCTTGCCGGTCGCGCCAGAGAGGTCGCCGCGGGTCGCCAGCGCGGCCAGCCGGCCTTCGCCATCGAGCGCCTGCGCGGCAGGCGTCAGGCTGCCGTCGGAGAAGGCGCCTACCACGACGCAGTCGGCCAGGGCGCCGCCGGGGGCGGCGCGGTTCAGGGTGAATTCGAGGGTCATCAATCAGATTCCGAGGGGCATTCCGTACAATCGGCGCCCGGATAGCGGCCTGAAGGCCCCGGGGCCACGTCGATCGCGGCCGCGGTGGCGGTCCGGACGCAATGTACTAGTCTACCAAGCCCCTGCCTGATGCCGAAGCTCGACAGCTACCTGTTCCGCGAATTCGCGCAGACGACGTTTGCGGCGCTGGTCGTGTTGCTTGCGGTCAGCCTCGGCGGCGTGTTCGCGGACGTGCTCAAGGACATCGCCAACGGCAGGGTGCCGGCCGGGATCATGCTGGCCCAACTCGGGCTGCAGCTGCTCAACTACCTGCCGCTGATCCTGCCGCTGGGGCTGATGCTCGGCTTGCTGCTGTCGGTCGGCCGGCTGTACCGCGACAGCGAGATGCCGGTGCTGGCCTCGGTGGGGGTGGGGCCGGTGCGGCTGCTGCGGCCGCTGATGATGCTGGTGGTGCCGTTCGTGCTCGTGGTCGGGGCCTGCTCGCTGTGGCTGGGGCCGTGGGCCCGGCAGTATTCGCAGCAGATGATCGAGGTCGGGCAGCGCACGCTGCTGGTCTCCGGCCTGGAGGCGGGTCGCTTCGTCGAACTGCCCGGCGGCGGTGGCGTGGTCTACGCCAACTCGATGTCCGGCGACGGCACCTACCTGGGCCGGGTCTTCATCTATCGCCAGGACGAGGGGCGGATGGACGTCACCTCGGCCCGCACCGGCACGCTCGCCGTCGAGGACAAGACCCGCTACCTGAAGCTGGACGACGGCTTCCGCGTCGAGGGCCCGATGGACGGCGGCAAGGATTTCCGCCTGATGCGCTACCGCAGCAACGAGGTGCGCCTGCCCGATGCGCAGGCCTCCGACATCGACAACGATCCGGAACTGATGTCCACCACCGCGCTGCTCGCCGATGCGCGCCCCGAGGCCCGCGCCCAGCTGCATTTCCGCCTCGCGCCGCCGCTGCTGGCGCTGGCGTTCGCGCTGCTGGCCGTCCCGCTGGCGCGCAGCCCGCCGCGACAGGCGCGCTGGGGGCGGATCATCGTGGGCCTGCTGGCGTACGTGTTCGGCCTCAACCTGATGATGCTGGGCACCAGCTCCCTGGCCTCCGGCAAGCTGCCGTCGGCCCTGGGCCTGTGGTGGCTGGTGCTGCCGCTGCTGGCCTTCGGCGCGTGGATGTACTTCTCCGACGGACGGGTCAAGCGTCCGCGGCGGGTGCGGGCGTGAGGGGGCGGGCGCGATGAGACCCTTCCCGAAGATCCATGACCTGCTGGTCGCACGCAGCGTCATCGGCACCGTGGTGCTGACCTGGGCGGTGCTGGTCGGCCTCGACCTGGTGCTGGCGATGGTCGACGAGCTGCGCAACGTCGGCCAGGGCCGCTACGACTTCCTCGCCGCAGTGACCTACATCGTGCATACCCTGCCGCGCCGCGCCTACATGATGTTCCCCACTGCCGCCGTGATCGGCTCGCTGATGGGGCTGGGCCAGCTCGCCGCCAGTTCCGAGCTGACCGCGCTGCGCGCGCTGGGCATCTCGCGCAAGCGGGTGAGCCTGTCGGTGGCGCTGCCGCTGCTGGTGCTGACCGGGCTGATGATGGTCAGTGCGCAGACCCTCGGCCCCTGGGCGCAGCGCAGCGGCGACATGCTGAAGTCCGCGGCGCGCTCGAACGACATGATCGTCGCGCAGTATTCGGGGCTGTGGGCGCGCGAGGGCGACACCTTCCTCAACGCACAGGCCGGGCAGGAGCGCGGCGACGAGAACGGGAGCTGGCTGGAGCTCAACGACGTGCGCCTGTTCGAGTTCGACGACGACGGTCGGCTGGCCTCAGTCGCGCATGTGCGAGCGGCCGAACACCGCAGCAGCGGCTGGCTGCTGCGCGACGTGCGGCGCACCTATTTCGAGGAGCGCGCGGTCACCCAGACCGACGTGGCCGAGGAGCACTGGGAGTCCAGCCTCGACGCCGCCGCGCTGGCGGCGAACGCCGGCAACATCTGGCGCCCGCGCTACATGTCATCGGCCGATCTCAAACAGGGCATCGACTACCGCAAGCGCAACCAGCTCGACGCCAGCGAGTTCGAGGAATACTACTGGGGCCACTGGTTCTATCCGCTCAACGTGCTGGCGCTGTGCCTGGCGGCGATCCCCTTCGCCTTCGGCAGCCTGCGCAGCGGCGGCCTCGGCCGGCGCCTGTTCATCGGCGTGGTGTTCGCGCTGGGCTTCTGGCTGCTGCAGACGCAGGTGGTGAAGCTGGCGGCGGTGTACAAGTTCGACTACCGCATCGCGTACCTGGTGCCGCCATTGATCATGCTGACGGTGTCCTGGTTCCTGTTCCGACGGCGGAGTGGGTGAGCGGGTGGCGCTCGCGAGGCATTGCCTCGCGCCACCCGCGAACGCCCGGCGCGCTGCGCCGGGCCGGATGAGGAAGGCCTGCTTGCGCGGCACTGCCGCGCAGACCTCCCGAACGCCGGGCGTGCTTCGCC
>DAOMPM010000060.1:0-12798 GCA_035444805.1 Luteimonas sp.
GCGCCGTCCAGGCGCACGATTCCGGCGATTCCACACACAGGCGCTCATCCTCGGGACAGGGTCCATGGCAAGCATGGTCCAACGTCGAAAGCGTGTGGAAGCGGACTCAGACCAACGTGCGATCAAGAGCATGGAACAGTGTAGGAGCGCCCCATGGGCGCGACCGGGTCGCGATGATGCCCTGGCCGCCGCCGGTCGCGGGCATGGCCCGCTCCTGCGTTCACGCGCGTGGGTACTAGACCAGCCCGGTGGCGTAGAACAGGCCGATGATGAAGAACACCGCCGCGGTCTTGATGATGGTGATCGCGAAGATGTCCTTGTAGGCCTGGCGGTGGGTCAGCCCGGTCACCGCGAGCAGGGTGATCACCGCGCCGTTGTGGGGCAGGGTGTCCATGCCGCCGGAGGCCATCGAGGCCACCCGGTGCAGCACCTCCATCGGGATGCCCGCGGCCTCGGCGTTGGCGATGAAGGTGTCGGCCATCGCCGCCAGCGCGATCGACATGCCGCCCGAGGCCGAGCCGGTGATGCCGGCCAGCGCGGTCACCGTGACCGCCTCGTTGATCAGCGGATCGGGGATCGCGCCCAGCGCGTTGGCCACGATCAGGAAGCCGGGCAGCGCCGCGATCACGGCGCCGAAGCCGTACTCCGAAGCGGTGTTCATCGACGCCAGCAGGGCGCCGCCGATGGCCGACTTGGTGCCCTCGGCGAAGTGGGCGAACACCGTCCTCCAGGCAAATGCGAGCACGGTCAGGATGCCGATCAGCAGCGCACCCATCACCGCCCAGATCGCGGCGATCTTCGCGACCTCCTGCACCACCGGCGCCGGGTTGCCGACCACCGCCGGAATGAAGCTGTGGCTATCGCCGTACCAGCCCGGGATCAGCCGGGTCAGCACCAGGTTGGACACGCCGACCATGATCAGCGGCAGCAGGGCGATCAGCGGATGCGCGAGCCGCTCGCCGCTGAAGGGCGCCGGTTCGTTGAGCAGGGTGGCCGGGTCGCCGTAGCCCTCGCCGGCGCCCTGCGCCACGCGCCGGCGCCAGTTGAGGTAGGACAAGCCGATGATGAGGATGAACACGCCGCCGAGCGTGCCCAGCACCGGCGCCGCCCAGGTGTTGGTGCCGAAGAAGGCGGTCGGGATGATGTTCTGGATCTGCGGCGTGCCCGGCAGCGCATCCATGGTGAAGGTGAACGCGCCCAGCGCGATCGTGCCCGGGATCAGGCGCTTGGGGATGTTGCCCTGGCGGAACAGCTCGGCCGCGAACGGGTAGACCGCGAACACCACCACGAACAGCGACACGCCGCCATAGGTCAGCAGCGCGCAGACGATCACGATCGACAGCATCGCCCGCTGCGCGCCGACCACGCGGATGGTGGCGGCGACGATCGACTTGGAGAAGCCGGAGATCTCGATCAGCTTGCCGAACACCGCGCCGAGCAGGAACACCGGGAAGTACAGCTTCAGGAAGCCGACCATCTTGTCCATGAACAGGCCGGTGAACATCGGTGCCACCAGGGAGGGGTCGGTCAGCAGCACCGCGCCCATGGCCGCGATCGGCGCGAACAGGATCACGCTGTGGCCGCGGTAGGCGACGTACATCAGGAACACCAGCGCGGCGAGCACGATCAGGAACGACATGGGATGTCCTGCGGGACGGAATGCGGCAGACAGTGTTCCTGCCGGGATGCCGGGCCTCCCATTGTCCGAAGGTACGATGCCGCCCGGTTTGACGACTCTTTAACCTCCCTCGCCATGTGGCCAGCCGGTCACACGCCATGTATCCCGCGGGAGGGGCCATCGATGAAGCGCAGCAATACGAAGTACAGCACCCTGAGCCTGGCGATCGCCCTCGGGCTGTCGTCGCCCCTGGCGTTCGCGCAGGACGCCAATGACGACACCGCCACGCAGGAAGCGGAGAGCGGCGAAGCGACCACGCTGAACGCCATCACCGTGACCGCACGGCGGCGCGAGGAGGCGTTGAAGGATGTACCGGTGGCCGTGACGGCACTGGACCACCAGCGGCTTGAGGATACTGGCGCCAAGGACCTGACCGCGCTGCAGCAGCAGACCCCGAACGCGACCGTGCAGGTGGCGCGCGGCTCCAACTCCACCCTGATCAGCTTCATCCGCGGCGTCGGCCAGCAGGATCCGCTGTGGGGCTTTGAACCGGGCGTGGGCCTGTACGTGGACGACGTCTACATCGCCCGCCCGCAGGGCGCGTTGCTGGATGTGTACGACATCGAGCGCATCGAGGTGCTGCGCGGCCCGCAGGGCACGCTCTACGGCCGCAACACCATCGGCGGCGCGATCAAGTATGTGAGTCGCCGCCTGGGCGGCACGCCGCGCTTCGAGGGCAAGCTCTCGGTCGGTTCCTACGACCAGTTGGACGGGGTTGCCAACTTCGCTCTGCCGGTGGGGGACACGTTCTCGATCGGCGGCGCCGTCGCCAGCTTCAACCGCGACGGCTTCGGCAAGAACCTCACCACCGGTGCCGAGCACTACGACCGCGACACCAACGCGTACCGCTTCAGCGCCGAGTGGTCGCCCAACGACAGCCTGTTCGCACGCCTTGCCTACGACAAGCAGGTCGACAAGTCGAACGCCCGCCACGGCCACCGCCTGGTAGCCGGTGCGATGCCCGACTCCCAGATTCTGCCCGACGTCTTCGACACCACGGCCGGTGGCGGCGACGACCTCAGGGTGGAGACAGAAGGCTGGTCGCTGAGCGTGGACTACACGATCAACGACAGCTTCACCCTGCGTTCGATCACCGCCAGGCGTGAAGGCAGCACCGGGTTCAACGTCATCGATTTCGACTCCACCCCGACCAAGACCCTCGACATCCCCAACTACTACGCCGACGACCAGACCTCGCAGGAACTGCAGTTGCTGTTCGAAGGCGAGCGCGCGCAGGGCGTGTTCGGCCTGTACTACCTGGATGCGCATGCGGAAGGCGCATTCGATACGGTCCTCGCACTCCTCGGGCTGACCATCGGCAACGGCGGCTACACCGATACCAAGAGCTACTCGGCGTTCGGCGACGTCAGCTTCGACATCAATGACCGCACCCGCCTGTCGGTCGGTGGCCGTTACACCCGCGACGACCGTACCGGCCACGTGCACCGGGCGACGTACCTGGGCACCGACCCGACGCCGCAAACCGGTGGCGCACCGGCGACGCCGCTGATCACCAACACGTTCTACACCAACAGCCGCGACTTCTCGCAATTCACCCCGCGCGTGTCGCTGTCGCGCGACTTCGGCGACAATCTCACCGGCTATGCCTCCTACAGTCAGGGCTTCAAATCGGGCGGCTTCGACATGCGCGGCGATGCGCTTGCGGCACCGATGACGGTCGACGGCTACGACCCGGAGGAGGTGGATACCTTCGAGCTCGGACTCAAGGGTTCCGCGCTGGATGGCCGCCTGCACTTCAGCTCGGCGGTGTTCTACTCCGATTACACCGGCCAGCAGGTCACCGTCCAGGCACTGGTGCCCGGACTCAACACCATTGCCAGCGTCGTGGCCAACGCCGGCGCCTCGACCATCTACGGTGCCGAGTTCGAGGCTTCGGTCCAGCTGAACAAGAACTTCAGGGCCTTCACTTCTCTGGGTTACATCAACGCCGAGTTCGACGAATTCCTCATCTATGACGCGAATGTCGGCGGCACCGTCAACATCGCCAACACGGCGGGGTTCCAGAACACGCCGGAATTCACCGGCTTCATTGGTGCGACCTGGACCATCCCCGCGTTCGGCGGTTCGATTGCGGTGACCCCGACGGTCTCGTACCGGGCCAAGACCCAGATGTTCGAATTCTCGAATGCGATCCTGGACCAGGGTGCCTACACGCTCGTGGACCTCAACGCGACCTGGACCGCGTCCAACGGCAAGTGGTCGGTCGGCGTGGCCGGGCGCAACCTGACCGACGAGGAATACCGGGTCGGTGGCTACAACTTCCCGGGTGCGGCGTTCGACAACTCGATCGTGGGCTTCTACGGGCCGCCGCGCACCTGGACGGCGACGCTGACCTACCGCTATTGATCCACGCCTGGATGAGCGCCGGGCGGATGCCATGATCCGCCCGCCCGTGGGAACGGAACGCAACAGCGGGCTTCGGCCCGCTGTTGCGTTATGCTCAAAGGCGATGCGCGGTGGGCCGGGAGCAGGGGTGCGCAAGGTGCTGATGAGGGATGATGGCCGATGCTGAGCGTCGGCATCGTGGTCGCGGCCGCGGCCCTGTGGCTGGTCCTGCTGTTCGGCGTGGCGGTCTATGCCGAGCGCCACCCCGGCGCGCTGGCGCGCCACTGGCGCCATGTCTACGCGCTGTCGCTGGCGGTGCACTGCACCTCGTGGACCTTCTACGGCACCGTCACCCAGGCCGCGCGCTACGGCTGGCCGCTGCCGCCGACCTTCCTGGGTGCGATCGTGTTCTACATCGTCGCCTTCGTCTTCATGATGCGCCTGGTGCGCCTGGCGCGGGAAAGCAACGCCACCTCGATCGCCGACCTGATCGCCACCCGCCTGGGCAAGGATCCGTGGCTGGCGGCCATCGTCACCCTGGTGGCACTGCTGGGCATGGTTCCCTACATCGCGCTGCAGCTGAAGGCGGTGACGATGAGCTTCACCACGCTGACGTCCAGCGCGGGCGTGGCCGACGCGGTGGCGCCCTGGCGCGACGGCGCGCTGTACGTGGCGCTGGCGATGGCAGTGTTCGCGATGGCCTTCGGCACCCGCCGTGCCAGTGCCGCCGAGCACAACCGCGGCCTGGTGCTGGCGATGGCCTTCGAGTCGGTGTTCAAGCTGCTGGCGATGCTGGCGCTGGGCGCGCTGGTGCTGTTCGGCCTCGGTGGACTTGACGTGACGGCCCCTCCGGCGCCGCCGGAACCTGTGGGTGGCTTCATCCCGCTGGTGCTGCTGGGTGCACTGGCGATGTTCATCCTGCCGCACCAGTTCCACGTCGGCGTGGTCGAATGCCGGGACGAACGCCACGTGCTCACGGCGCGCTGGCAGTTCCCGCTGTACCTGGTGCTGATCGCGCTGCCGACGCTGCCGCTGGCGCGCGCCGGTACCGCTGTCCTCGGTGACAGCGTGCCTTCGGACATGTACGCGCTGGCGCTGCCTGCGGCGCTGGGCCACGAGGGCCTGGCGCTGTTCGCCTTCCTCGGCGGCCTGAGCGCAGCCACCGGCATGGTCGTCGTCAGCACCTTGGCGCTGAGCCTGATGATCGGCAACCACTGGTTCACCCCGGGCCTGCTGCGCGGTGCCTGGGCCGTGGGCCGGGGCGACGGTGACGACCACCGTGGCGCACTGCTGGCCCTGCGCCGCGGCGGCATCCTGGCGGTGATGCTGCTGGCCTGGGCCTACAGCCGCATGATCGGCGGCAACGAGGCCCTGGCCGACGTCGGTGCAGTGTCGTTCTCGGCGCTGGCCACGCTGGCGCCGGCGCTGTTCTGCGCGGTCTGGCGTACGCGCACGCCGGCGGCGGCGGCGACCTGGGGCGTGATCGCGGCCTTCCTGGCCTGGGCCTGGGTGACGGTATCGCCGATGCTGGTGGAACTGACCGGTGGCGACAGTGCCTGGCTGGCCGACGGGCCCTGGGGCCTGGCCTGGCTGGCACCGGACAGTCTCTTCGGCCTGACCGGATGGAGCCGGCTCGGACGCGCGGTGGGCGCCAGCCTGTTCGTCGGCACGGTGGTGACGCTGGCGCTGTCGGCCTGGCTGTCGACGCCGGACCGTGACATCGCCCGCGGCTCCGACCTGCGTACCCTGCGCCAGGCCGGGCGACGTTTCCTGCCGGTGCGTACCGTGGACGAGCTGCTGCGCGGCGCGCCGGCCAGCGGTCCGGTGCCCTCGGCGATCGAAGCGCGCTTCGAGCGCGAGCTGGCGGCGGTGCTGGGCAGCGCTTCTGCCCGGCTGCTGCTGGATGCCGCGCGCCGCGAGGCCGGGCCCGACCTCGACACCGTGGCCGAGATCGTCGACGAGGCCTCGCAGGACCTGCGCTTCAACCAGCGTGTGCTGGAGGCGGCGCTGGAGAACATGAGCCAGGGCATCAGCGTGGTCGACCGCGAGCTGCAGCTGGTGGCCTGGAACCGGCGCTATGCGGAGCTGTTCGGCTATCCGCCGGGGCTGCTGCGGATCGGCGTGCCGGTGGCGGAGCTGGTGACGCACAACCTTGGTCGCGGGCTGGGGGGCCGCGTCGACGGGCGTATCGAAGCGGCATCCGGCCGGCGCCTGGATCACATGCGCGCCGGCACGCCGTACGTGAGCGAGCGCGTGTTCCCCGACGGCGGCATCGTCGAGATCCGCGGCAACCCCATGCCCGGCGGCGGCTTCGTTGCCACGTTCACCGACGTCACCGACTTCCGCCGCGCCGAGTCCGATCTCAAGCGCAGCAACGAAACACTTGAGCTGCGAGTGGCCGAACGCACCGACAGTCTCGATCAGGCGCGGCGCGAGGCCGAACGCGCCAACGATGCCAAGAGCCGCTTCCTCGCCGCAGTCGGCCACGACCTGCTGCAGCCGCTGCACGCCGCGCAGCTGTTCACCGATTCGCTGGCCCGGCAGCTCGACGACGCCCAGAGCGCATCGCTGCAGCAGGTGCGCGGCGCGCTCGATTCGACCACCGACCTGCTCACCGGCCTGTTCGACATGTCGCGGCTGGAAGCCGGCGGACTGGTGCCGCAGTCGCGCGATTTCCCGCTGGCCGACCTGCTTGAGCCGCTGGCGTCCGAGTTCCGCGCACTGGCCGAGGCGCAGGGGCTGGGCTTCCGCGCCGTGGCGACCGCCACCTGGGTCCACGGCGATCCGCAGCTGCTGCGCCGCGTGCTGCAGAATTTCCTCGCCAATGCGGTGCGCTACACGCGCAGCGGTGGCGTGCTGCTTGGCGTGCGCCGCGACGGCGACGGCCTGCGCATCGAGGTGCACGATACCGGGCCCGGCATCGAGCCGTCGCAACAGGCGCTGATCTTCGAGGAGTTTCGTCGCGGTGAGGGCGTGCCGGGGCAGGGGCTTGGCCTCGGACTGGCCATCGCCGACCGCATCGCGCGGCTGATGGCGACGCCGCTGGGGCTGCGCAGCCGGCCGGGGCAGGGGACGGTGTTCTCGCTGCGCGTGCCGCGTGCAGCGGCGCAGGCGCGCCCGATCGCGGGCGGAGGCAAACCGGCGCTTGCGGGGACGCGGATCCTGCTGGTCGACAACGATCCGGCGGCGTTGACGGCATTGCAGAGCTTGCTCCAAGGCTGGGGTTGCCAGGCGGAAGCCGCCGCGGACGGCGCCGGCGCCGAGGCAATCCTGCGGCGCGAGCCTGCCGCGCTGTGGCTGTTCGACTACCACCTCGACGACGGCGACACCGGCGTCGCCCTGCATGCGCGCCTGTCGGCGGCATTCGGCGCGCGTCCGACCCTGATCCTCAGCGCCGACGACAGCGGCGACGTGCGCCGCGCCGCGCTCGAACACGACCTGGCCCTGCTGCAGAAGCCGGTACGCCCGCTGGCGCTGAAATCGGTGCTGGACCGGATGCTCGCCAGCCGGCTTTAGGTTGTACCCGATGAACTTCCATCGCGAGTTCGCATTGACTCCAGGCTGACCTCAATGTCATTTCGACCGAAGGGAGAAATCTGCTTTTGCAGGGAGGAAAAGCAGATTTCTCCCTTCGGTCGAAATGACAACAGTGGGTGTGCGAGAACGACCGCATTGCCATGCGTAGCGATCCCGTCGCCTACAATGCGCGGTCTCTACCAGCGATCGACCCGATGCCCTATACCCCCATCGTCGCCACCCTCGGCTACGTGCTGTCGCCGGATCGGCGGCATGTCCTGATGATCCACCGCAATGCGCGGCCGGGCGACCAGCACCTGGGCAAGTACAACGGCCTGGGCGGCAAGCTCGAGCCCGACGAGGATGTCGTCGCCGGCATGCGCCGGGAAATCCTCGAAGAGGCCGGCATCACCTGCGAAGCGATGAGCCTGCGCGGCACCATCAGCTGGCCCGGCTTCGGCAAGCACGGCGAGGACTGGCTGGGCTTCGTGTTCGTGGTGAGCGGCTACGCCGGCGAACCGTTCGACTCGAATCCGGAAGGCACGCTGGAATGGATCGAGGTCGAGCGCATCCTCGACCTGCCGCTGTGGGAGGGCGACCGCCACTTCCTGCCGCTGGTGTTCGACGACGACCCGCGTGCGTTCCACGGCGTGATGCCGTATCGCGACGGGCGCATGCTGTCGTGGAAGGTGTCGCGGATCTAATCCACTACCTGCCGGCTCGGATCCCCGATCTCCAGCTCGCGCAGGATCACGCCGGCCTGGGTGCGGTTGCGCGCGCCGAGCTTCTCGAAGATCACCGACAGGTGCGCCTTGACCGTGCGCTCCTGGATGTCGAGGCGGTCGGCGATCTGCTTGTTGAGCAGGCCTTCGGCGACCAGGGTCAGCACGCGGAACTGCTGCGGCGTGAGGCTGGCCAGGCGCGCGGCGAGGTCGGCATCGGCGGCCGAGGACTGGGTGCGCGTGACCGCGCCGCGCATCGCCGGCGGCAGCCACTGTTCGCAGGCGAGCACGGTGCCGATCGCCTCGCGCATCTCGTCGAGGCTGGCGCTCTTGGGGATGTAGCCGGCGGCGCCGTGGTCGAGCGCGCGGCGCACGGTCTGCGGGTCCTCGTTGGCCGACACCAGCACGACGGCGACGGCGGGGAACTGCGCGCGGATCGCGGCCAGGCCGGCCAGGCCATGGTTGCCGGGCATGTGCAGGTCGAGCAGGACCAGGTCGATGTCGTCGCGCGATTCGAGCAGGGCGAGCACGCCCCCCAGCGACTCGGCCTCGCAGGTCACCACGTCCGCGGCGGCCTCGGCGGCAGCCCCGCGCAGCGCGGCGCGGAACAGCGGGTGGTCGTCGGCGATCAGCAGGGCGGGCATGGGGTTGCGTGGGCTTCCGGGATGGTCGGTATCACGAGTGTTCTGGCTGTGCCAGGTTCGTGGTTGGTGGTTGGTGGTTGGTCGTTGGTAGAAGCGCATTCCACCAACCACCAACCACCGACTACGAACTTGCGAATCACTGAGCAGTCCAGCCCCCATCGATCGGCATCGACGTCCCGGTGACATTGTGCGCCTCGCGCCGGCACAGCCACACGGCCATCGCGCCGATGTCCTCGGGCAGGGACATGCGCAGGCTCGGCTGCTTTTCCGACAGCAGCGCGCGCACGCCGTCGTCGCGGGTGCCGCCGCCCTGGCGGGCCTCGATCTGCGGCTCAATCAGCGGCGTTTCCACCCAGCCCGGGCAGATGCAGTTGACGGTGACGCCACCGCTGTCGCGGCTGCCGGCGGCGGCGTATTCCAGTGCCGCGACCTTGCTCAGGCCGACGATGCCGAACTTGCTGGCGACATAGGGCGCCTTCTCCTTCGACGCGACCAGGCCGTGCACCGAGGCGATGTTGACCACGCGTCCGTAGCCGCGCCCGGCCATGCCCGGCATCGTCAGGCGCATGGTGTGGAAGGCGGAGCTGAGGTTGATGGCGAGGATGTCGTTCCACTTCGCCACCGGCATGTCGGCCAGCGGCACGGCGTGCTGGATGCCGGCGTTGTTGACCAGCACGTCGACCGGGGACCAGAGCGCGATATCGGCCATCATCGCCTCGATCTGCTCCGGCTGGCGCAGGTCGGCGCCGAAGTGGCGGACGTCCGGAGCACCGGCGGCGCGCACCGAGGATACGGCCTCGTCGATCTGCTCCGGCGTGCCGAGCCCGTTCACCGCGACGCGGGCGCCGTGCGCGGCCAGCGCGCGGGCGATGGCCAAGCCGATGCCGGAGGTGCTGCCGGTCACCAGGGCGGTGCGGCCTTCAAGGAAGCGGTCGTTCATGGGGGCGGGGAGGGCAATGGGAGTTGCCGGCAACAGTAGCAGGCGGCTCCCGTGCCGGCGTGGTACCAAAGTACGATGAAGCCTACCGGTGCGGCTGTTAACGTGCAGGCATGACGACTTCATCCATGATCGGAAAGCTGTGCGTGGCCGCGTTCGCGGCCGGACTGGTGGCCTGCGCGGGCGGTCCGCGCACGAAGACCGCGGAGGCAACCGTGTTCAGCAACCAGCGCAGCAGCGAGCACCGAGGGCAGGACGATCTGCTCACCGCCGGCCTTGGCCTCGACGGCCTGCGCGCGATGGTGCCGCCTGCTTTCGCCGACGCGGTGAATCCGACTCCGGCCGAACTGCGCCGGCGTGCGCTGTGGAGCAGCTGGCGCGGCATCGCCGACCTGACGCCCACCGGCGGCTACGGCAGCCTGTATGGCAGCGTGGCCACGGTGCCGGGGCGGGAATTCCACGCCTATGCCAAGGTCCCCGGCGCAACCCACCCGCATCGGGTGATGCTGCAACTGCCCGATGGTTTCGATGCCGGCAAGCGCTGCGTGGTGGTCACCGCCTCCTCCGGCTCGCGCGGCATCTACGGCTCGATCGCGGTCGCCGGTGCCTGGGGCCTGCCGCGCGGCTGCGCCGTGGCCTATACCGACAAGGGCGCGGGCAGCGACTACTTCGACCTCGATACCCAGTCCGGCACCCGCGCCGACGGCACGCGCGGTGCACTCGAGGCCGGCGACTTGGCCTTCGTTCCCGATGCACCGGTCAACGCCTCCGGCGTCGCCTTCAAGCACGCGCACTCCAAGGACAATCCCGAGGCCGACTGGGGCCGGCACGTGAAGCAGGCGGCCGAGTTCGCGCTGCAGGCGCTGGCCGAGGCACTGCCGGCGCAGGCACCGTTCACCTTCGACAACACCCGCGTGATCGCGGTCGGCATCTCCAACGGCGGCGGCGCGGTGCTGCGCGCGGCCGAACTGGAGGGCGACTGGCTCGATGCGGTGGTCGCGGGCGAGCCGAACGTGCTGGTCGACGGCCATGGCAGCCGCAGCCTGTACGACTACAGCACCGAGGCCGCGCTGCTGATGCCCTGCGCGATGGCGCATCTGCAGGACTTGCCGCAATCGCCCCTGTCGCCGATCGCGACCGCGATGCGTGCGCCGCGCTGTGCATCGCTGCGCGCGGCGGGCCTGATCGAAGGCGACGATACCGCGGCACAGGCACGCTCCGCCCATGATCGCCTGCGTGCAGCCGGCTGGACCGAGGGCGCGATGCGCGCCGCGGCGCTGTCGGTCGACTTCGACCTGTTCCGTGCCGTCGCCGTCACCTACGCCTCTGCCTATGGCCGCCATGGCGTGGACGAGCACCCTTGCGGGTTCTCGTTCTCCGCGCAGAACGCCGATTTCTCCGCCCGTCCGGCCACCGCCGCCGAGCGCGCCGCCTGGTGGAGTGATGCCAGCGGGATCCCGCCAGGCCCCGGTGCCGGCATCGTCGATCCGACGCTGGCGCCGCCGGACTTCACCTGGCAGGGCCTGCAGTGCCTGCGCGCGCTGGACGATGGCGAAGGCGAGGTTGCCGGCCGCATCCGCGAAAGCATCGCCGCGACCCGCGCCGGGGCGCCGCGCGCGGGCCTGCCGGTGGTGGTCCTCCATGGCGCCGATGATGGCCTGGTGCCGATGGCCTTCACCAGCACGCCGTATGTCGCCGCGGCCCGGGCTGCGGGTCGCGATGTTCGCTTCTGGCAGGTCCGCAACGCCCAGCATTTCGACGGCTTCCTCGCCCTGCCTGATTACGCCAGCCGCTACGTGCCGATGCTGCCGTACGTGTACGAGGCGCTGGACCGCGTGTCGGCGCATCTGGACGGGCGCGGCGCGCTGTCGGCCGACGCGGTGATCGAGGCCACCGCGCGCGGCGCCGGCACGCCGCTGACCGCGGAGCACCTGGCAATCCCGTAAGAGCGCCCCATGGGCGCGACGCCTTTCCCCTCACGACCCGGGGAACAGCGGAAAGCGTCGCGGGCATGGCCCGCTCCTACACACTTGGCGTGGAATTTGGCACTCTGGCGGCTCGCATCCATCGCAGCCGCCATGTCCAGACCCCGCCACTTCTCCATGTTGCGCGACTTCCACCTGGCCGACTGGTTCACCCTGGCCAATGCGATCTGCGGTACCGGCGCGATCTTCGCGGCGATGCGCTTCCTGCAGGACGGCGTGGTCCGGGACCTGCTGTTCGGCATGGCCCTGATCCCGCTGGCCTTCGTGTTCGACGCGCTCGATGGCCGCGTCGCGCGCTGGCGCAAGGTCGCCTCGACCCTGGGCCGCGAGCTCGACTCGCTGGCCGACGTGATCTCCTTCGGCGTCGCCCCCGCCGCGCTCGGCTACGCCTGCGGCCTGCAGGGTGGCTGGGACGTCGTGATCCTGTGCTATTTCGTCGGCTGCGGCGTCAGCCGGCTGGCGCGCTACAACGTCACCGCCGAGACCCTGGCCGACGGCGGCGACAAGGTGAAGTACTTCGAAGGCACGCCGATCCCGACCAGCGTGCTCATCGTCGGACTGCTGGCGCTGGCTGCCTGGCAGGGCGCGATCGGCGACAACATCTGGTTCGGGCAGTGGCAGATCGGTCCCTGGCAGCTGCATCCGCTGGTGCTGGTGTACGCGCTGTCGGGCTCGCTGATGATCAGCAAGACCATCCATATCCCCAAACCCTGAAAGCACACGCCACGAAACCGACGCGGCGGATTGCTATGATCGGGGACGCAACCCGGAGGTGCGCACATGGCGAACGGTTCGATGGCGGATTTTGAGCGGCTGGCGCGCCAGTACTGGGGCGCCTGGGGCGATGCGATGCGCGGCGCGGTACCCGGCGCGATGCCTGGTGTGATGTCTGGCGCGATGCCCGGCGTGATGCCTGGCGTGATGCCTGGCGTGATGCCTGGCGCCGGCCAGGCTGGCATGCACGCCTGGC
>DAOMPM010000060.1:12898-18254 GCA_035444805.1 Luteimonas sp.
GGCGTGATGCCTGGCGTGATGCCTGGCGCCGGCCAGGCTGGCATGCACGCCTGGCAGGACGCGATCGACTGGTGGACCCGCTACGCACACGGCAACCGCGCCGGCGTCAACGACGCGCTGGAGCGCTTCAACACGCAGGCGCGCGACTGGTACGGACACATGCAGCAGGTGGCCGCGCAGTTCGCCGGCCGTGACCACAGCGCCCGCGACGTGGCGGCGGCGTGGAAGCAGGCGCTTGGCGCTGCGGGCGTGACGCCATTCCCGGAGATGCTGCGCTCGATGCGCGGCCACGGCCTGGCCGGCCTCGACCAGTGGGTGGAGGATGCCTCGCCCTGGCTCGACGCGATGCGCAGCGAGACCATGTCCTGGCTGAAGCTGCCGGCCTTCGGCTTCGCCCGCGAGCACCAGGAGCGGCTGCAGGCGCTGGCGCAGGCGCAGCTGGAATACCAGGAGTGCAACAACGCCTACAACGCGCTCATGGTGAAGGCTTCGCAGTCGGCCTTCGAGATCTTCGAGGACAAGCTGGTCGAGCACGAGGAGCCGGGCCGACAGATCGAATCCCCGCGCGCACTGTTCGACCTGTGGATCGACGCCGCCGAAGAGGCGTACGCGGAGATCGCGCTGTCGATCGAGTTCCGCGAGGTCTACGGCAAGCTGGTCGATGCGCAGATGAGGCTGCGCGCCGGCGTGCAGGGCGAAGTCGAGCAGGCCAGCGCCATGCTGGGCATGCCCACGCGCACCGAGATCGACGCCGCGCACCGCAAGATCGTCGAACTGGAGCGCGCGCTGCGGCGCATGCGCGACAGCGTCGAAGCCGCGCCACGGCGCGCGGCGGCGCCGGAACGGCCAACGGCGAAACCCGCGCCTGCGGCGGCGAAGCCATCGACCCGGAAGGCCGCCCCGGCTGCGAAGAAGGCGGCCACCGCGAAGCCCGAGGCCAGGCGCGCCGCGCGCAAGGCGGCGCCTCCGCGTCCGAGCGTGAGCGAGCGGCGCGCGCCGACCAACGGATTCTCGAGCGCGATTCCGATGCCTGTGGCGCCGCTGCCGCCGGACGACGGCAAGGAGGGACGCTGACATGATCGGACCACTGAATTTTTCCGTCGATCGCATGGCCGAGGAGGCAATGCGCTTCCAGCAGAAGCTCGGTGCCGGGCTGCAGACGTTGCGCGAAGTCGAGGACTACGACTACGGCGCAACGGAGAAGGAGGAAGTCTGGCGCGACGGCAAGGTGGTGCTGTACCGCTTCATCGGCGAGCACAAGCCGACCGCGAAGGTGCCGATCCTGATCAGCTACGCCCTGGTCAACCGACCCTACATGGTCGACCTGCAGTCCGACCGCTCGATGGTCAAGAACCTGCTCGCGCGCGGCGAGGACGTCTACCTCATCGACTGGGGCTATCCCGACCGCTCGGACCGCTACCTGACGCTGGAGGACTACATCGAGCGCTTCATCGGCGGCGCCGTCGACCACCTGCGCCATGCGCACGGGCTGGAGTCGATCAACCTGCTCGGCATCTGCCAGGGCGGCGCGTTCTCGCTGTGCTATGCCGCGCTCAACCCGGGCAAGGTGCGCAACCTGATCACCATGGTCACCCCGGTCGACTTCCAGACCGACGACAACATGCTGTCAAACTGGACCCGCGGGATGGACGTGGACCTGTTCGTGGACACGCTGGGCAACGTGCCGGCGGACCTGATGAACATGTGCTACCTGACGCTGAAGCCGTGGCGGCTGTTCGTGCAGAAGTACGTGGGCCTGGTCGACATCCTCGACGACAAGAAGGCGCTGGAGGATTTCCTGCGCATGGAGAAGTGGATCTTCGACTCGCCCGACCAGGCCGGCGAAGCGTTCCGCCAGTTCATCAAGCAGTTCTACCAGGGCAACGGCTTCCTCAACGGCGGCATCGTCATCGGCGGCCGCGAGGTCGACCTGGGCTTCGTCGACATGCCGGTGCTCAACATCTACGCCGAACAGGACCATCTGGTGCCGCCGGACGCCTCGCGGGCGCTGGAGAAGCTGGTCGGCAGCCGCGACTACTCCGAAGTCTCGTTCCGGGGCGGCCACATCGGCATCTACGTGTCCGGCCGCGCGCAGAAGGAAGTGCCAAGCGCGATCCACGACTGGCTGGCGACGCGGACGCGCTGAGGCGTCCGTGGCGATGGGCGTTCGCGCGGTGCGCCTCGCGGTCATGGTGTTCTGCCTGGCGTGCGTTGCCGCGAGCGGGACGGTTGTCGCTGGCGATGGCGGCGTCGACGCAGACGCCGAGCGCGAGATCGCCGGTCTGATCGAAGCCATCGGCGCTTCCGGCTGCGAGTTCCAGCGCAACGGCCGCTGGCATCAGGCGGAGGAGGCGAGGGCACACCTGCAGCGCAAGCTCGACTGGGCGCACCAGCGCGGGCTCGACGGTAGCGCCGAGACGTTCATCGAGCGCGCGGCAAGCCGCAGCAGCGTCAGCGGCCGAGCGTACCGCGTGCGCTGCCCGGGCGGACATGAAGGTCCCGCGGCCGACTGGTTCACAGCCGAACTGCGGCGCCAGCGCGCAGCGGATTCTTCACGAACGCCGCGCTAGACTGCGGCCGCGACCAACGGGGGGAACGCCAGCAATGAGCCAGAGCACCGGCAACACCGCCGGACTGACCCGATCGATCAACGACCGCGTGATCGCCGGCGTCGTAGGCGGCATCGCGCACCGCTTCGGCTGGAGCCCGACCCTGCTGCGCGTGCTGTACGTGCTGGGTTCGATCCTGTCCGCGGCGTTTCCCGGCATCCTCGTCTACCTGGTGCTGTGGCTGCTGATCCCGGAAGGCAACGATTGATCGAGCCGGCGTCGTCCCCGCGCAGGGCGCGTCCGGCGCAAGCGGCGACGCTGCTGCTGGGTGCGCTGTGGACCTCGCCCAACACCCTGATCGGATTGCTTGCCGGCGCGGCCGGCCTCGCGTTCGGCGCGCATGCACACCTCAACCGTCGCGAATGCGCGATCGTGTTCCATCGCTGGCCCTGGGGGCCGGGCGGGGCGATGACCCTGGGCAACGTGATCCTGCATACCGGCGACACGCTCGACTCGACCTGCGTGACCTATGCACATCGTGCGGGCCTGTGCGTGGAGCCGGAGATCCTGCTAGGCGACCACGAGCGCGCACACGTGTTCCAGTACATGGCGCTCGGCCCGCTGTTCCTGCCGCTGTACCTGCTGTGCGGCGGCGTCAGCGTGCGCAACCGCTTCGAGCGCGCGGCAGACCGCTACGCGCACACCGGTCGCGGCTGGTGGCCATGGCCGGCATGATTGCGTTATTTCGCGAACCGACGAACGGTCATCGCCTTTTACGCTTGCCTAACGGATGACGCGATAACCTGCACCCGTCGAAGAAAAAGCGGAAGGCGAAAGCCCGAAGCAATCGCTTCGACAAAGGAAGGCTCAGCCGACCGGGTGAAACCGGAAGACTGGGCCTTCTGCTTTTCCGCTTGCTGCATTCCGGGAAGCCAGTGTGATGGGGCGTGTATTGCATGTGTTCCCTGCATGTCGTTCCGCAGGTGACTGAAGCACAACGCGCACACGTACCATGCAGGGACAGCGGCTGCAGCGGCATGCAAACGCCCGGCTAACGCGTGACCGGCTACACAGCCCGAACTGGCGGCAGCGGATATCGTGCCGTGGCCGATGTTGAGGCGGGGGAGGGGAGCATGCACAGCGGGATTGGTGAGGACGTGAGGCCCTGGTCATTCTTCCTGCCGGTCGCGCTGGCGGTCGCCGTCGGCATGCTGTTGGCCGGGCTGGTCCAGCGCGGCGTGGACGCGATGCTGGCGGGGGACGATGCGGCGGAAATGGTCGGCGTCGACGCCGCGGAGCCTGATGCGCCAGCGCCGCAAACGCGCAAGGCATCTCGATCGACTTCGGCGGATGGGAAGCGATCGGTCGCGGCAGCACGGCAACCCGTCGAACCATCGGAGACGGAGCCCACTACACCTGAAGTGGCTGCGGAACCGGTGATCCCGACGCTCCCCGGAGCGATCGTCGCCAAGCGCGACGGTGCGCCGGAGGCCTGCATCAACGGCTCCATCGCGCTGCGCAACGACAACGGCTGGCAGCAACTGCTGGAGAACGACGCCCCGGTGCCGTGCACCGAACAGGTCGGCTCGCTCCGCTAGCCAGGCGTCTCGGGGACACGACGCGGGGAACCAGCCACGACACCAGGCCTCCCTCGCATCATGACCCGCGCAATGCGTCCGCATCCATCGACGGCAGCCTCGTGAACGAGGTGCCGGTGGCGTTGCCGTCCGCGTCGAACCTGCGTTCGGCGAACAGCAGGCGGTCGCTGCCGGCAAGCACGATGCTGCTGCACCGCGTGCCATAGCGGGGATCGAGCACGAACGGCGGCGACAGCTTGCGCTCCAGTTCCAGGCCGACACCGGTGTCGGGCAGGTCGCGATCGGCGGCGCGAGTGGAGTCGCGCAGGGCGGCGAACAGCGGCTCGATCGCGGTCTGCAGGTTCCCGTCCTCAACGTCGGCACTGGGCGAGGCGAGCCATGCGGACAGCGCCCGGGTGGCGAAAGTGCTCTTTGGCCAGGACGCATCAAACGCGCCGTTGGACATCGCGTGCAGGCCGGGCTCGACGATGTGCGTGGCGAACCCCGGGTGATTGCCCGCGAACGCCAAGGACGCACCGTCCCAGGCGAGCAGGTTGAAGCGGCCGTGTTCGGAGGCCGTTGCCGCCAGCGTTCCGGTGAAGGCGTCCGCAGCCATGCCGCCACGCACGAAATCCCGCACCAGCCAGCCGCGCGAACGTGGAGCGGTCTCTGCCGACAGCCCGTTGCGCACATTCGTGACCGCCGCCAGACGGCCACGGGTGGACGCCTGCAGCCAGGCGCCGCCCTGCACGAGGTCGCGGCCGCCGAAGACGTCCGTCGCGTCCGGATCGAAGCCCGCGGCGGCGGTCGCCCGCGCGTGCAGTTCATCGCGGTTGGCGATCAGCGCAAGCGGCCAGCGCGGATGCGTGCGCCAGGCGAGGGCTACGAGGCACATGCTCAGCGCACCTGCTGGTCGGGGATGACGAGCAGGCGCGGCTCCGTCATGTGCTCGATCGCGTACTTCACGCCCTCGCGAGCGAGACCCGACTGCTTGACGCCACCATAGGGCAGGTTGTCGACGCTCTTGCTGCGGCCGCGTGCCATCGGGGAGTCCTGTGGAACATGGAGCGGTGAAAAGGGGAAATGGCTGTTTTTACGTCGGCTATCCGGCGCACCTAGTCTTGTTGACGCTGTTCAAGGTGGCGCAGGTCTAGAAGCTCGTGCCGGCCGTCTCGCCAGCATTCGTAGAGTCCGTCCGGGCGCTTCGGTTGGTGCGGGCCTGTTCCAAAT
>DAOMPM010000061.1:0-18108 GCA_035444805.1 Luteimonas sp.
GCTGATCAGCGGCGACGTCAAGGTGCTGCCGTTCGACGGCGCGGAGTCGCGCATCATCGCCGCGCCGACGAAGAAGCCCAAGTGCGTGCGCTGCTGGCACCATCGCGACGACGTCGGCAGCCACGCGGCGCATCCGCAGCTGTGCGGGCGCTGCGTGTCGAACGTCGAAGGGCCGGGGGAAGACCGCCGATGGTTCTGACCGTGTCCGACCGCAGGTCCCTACCGAACGTCATTCCCGCGAAAGCGGGAATCCATTGTCTTTTCGGACGCTTTCGCGGGAATGACGGAATCGAAGCATGACATCCTCTCCCAGACCCAACGCCCTGATCTGGCTGCTCGTCTCGGCCCTGGTCATCGTCCTCGACCAGCTCAGCAAGTGGTGGGTCCTGACCAGCCTGCCCGAGTACACCGCGGTGCCGGTGATCGAGGGCTTCTGGAACTGGTACCGCACCTACAACACCGGCGCCGCGTTCAGCTTCCTCGCCGGCGGCGCGGGCTGGCAGAAGTGGTTCTTCACCGTGCTCGGCATCGGCATCAGCGGCCTGCTGGCGTTCTGGCTGTCGCGGACCCCGCGCGGCGACTGGCGCACCGCGCTGCCGTTCGCGCTGGTGATCGGCGGCGCCCTGGGCAACATCATCGACCGCCAGCTGCATGGCCACGTCGTCGACTTCATCCAGTGGCACTGGCGCGACCACTACTGGCCGGCGTTCAACATCGCCGATTCGGCCATCGTCGGCGGCGCCATCGGCATCGTCCTGTTCGGACTGTTCCAGGGTAAGGGGTCGCAGCGTTCCACGGCCGGCGGCGACCGTTCCGGCGGCGGGGAGTAGACTGCCGCCCATGGACATCGTCCTCGCCAATCCCCGGGGTTTCTGCGCCGGCGTCGACCGCGCGATCGAGATCGTCAAGCGCGCCATCGAGACGCTGGGTGCACCGATCTACGTGCGCCATGAGGTCGTGCACAACCGCTTCGTGGTCGAGGACCTGAAGCGCCGCGGCGCGATCTTCGTCGAGGAGCTGGACGAAGTGCCCGACGGCAATACCGTGATCTTCAGCGCCCACGGCGTCTCGCAGGCGGTGCGCGACGAAGCCGCGAGGCGCGGGCTGAAGGTGTTCGACGCCACCTGCCCGCTGGTGACCAAGGTGCATTTCGAGGTCGCGCGCCAGTGTCGTGCCGGCCGCGACGTGGTGCTGATCGGCCATGCCGGGCATCCCGAGGTCGAGGGCACGATGGGGCAGTGGGACACCGAGCGCGGGACGGGGCGGATATACCTGGTCGAGGACCTGGAGGACGTGGCCTGGCTCGACCCGGCGCAACCGACGAACATCGCCTACACCACCCAGACCACGCTGTCGGTCGACGACACCCGAGAGATCATCGTCGCCCTGAAGGCGCGTTTCCCCCTGATCCAGGGGCCGAAGAACGACGACATCTGCTACGCCACCCAGAACCGACAGGACGCCGTGCGCGAGCTGGCGCAGCAGTGCGACCTGGTGCTGGTGGTCGGCTCGCCGAACAGCTCCAACTCCAACCGCCTGCGCGAACTGGCCGAACGCGACGGCGTCGAGGCCTACCTGATCGACGGCGCGGTGGAGATCGACCCGGAATGGGTGGTCGGCCGCCGCCACATCGGCGTCACCGCCGGCGCCTCGGCCCCCGACGTGCTGGTGCAGGGCGTGCTGGCGCGGCTGAAGGAACTCGGCGCCAGCGGCGTGCGCGAGCTGCACGGCGAGCCGGAGAGCATGGTGTTCGCCCTGCCCAAGGAACTGCGGCTGACGCTGGTCGACTGAACGGCGCGGCGGTCCCCGGAAACGAAAAAGCCCCGCAACGCGGGGCTTCGTCGTATCTGGTGCCGGAAATAGGAATCGAACCTACGACCTACGCATTACGAATGCGCCGCTCTACCAACTGAGCTATTCCGGCGAGCCGTGAATTGTAGGCTGGTGCGGAGGCCGTGGTCAAAGCGGTCCGCAGGCCATCGCCGGGCCGCTGCCGGTGCGGCGGTCGTCTCGAAGGCTGCGACCGGGCGCGGTTATCCTGCGCGGATTCCCGCAGCCCGAGGATCCCCGAGTTGGCCAAGACCGTCGCCAGGGCCCGCACCGCCTTCGTCTGCAGCGAATGCGGCGCCGACTTCAGCAAGTGGCAGGGCCAGTGCGGCACCTGCGGTGCCTGGGACACGCTGTCGGAGATCGTGCTGGAGAGCGCCGCAGCGGCGAAGTCGCCGGCGTCGCGGCGCAGCGGCTGGGCGGGGAAGGTCGATCCGCCGAAGGTGACCGCGCTCAAGGACGTGCGCCAGGGCGAGGACGTGCGCGTGTCCACCGGCATCGGCGAGTTCGACCGGGTGCTCGGCGGTGGCCTGGTGGAAGGCGCGGTGGTGCTGGTCGGCGGCGATCCGGGCATCGGCAAGTCGACCCTGCTGCTGCAGGCGGTGGCGTCGATGGCGGCGAACCTGCCGGGCCTGTACGTGACCGGCGAGGAATCGCTGGCGCAGGTGGCCGGGCGCGCGTCGCGGCTGGGGCTGCCGGTCGAGGGCGTGAACGCGCTCGCGGAAACCGGGATCGAGCGCATCCTCGAACAGGCCTCGCAGCTGCGGCCGAGGGTCATCGTCGCCGATTCGGTGCAGACGCTGTGGACCGAATCGCTGACCGCCGCGCCCGGTTCGGTCAGCCAGGTGCGCGAGAGTGCGGCGCGCCTCGTGCGCTATGCCAAGGAAACCGGCACCGCGGTGTTCCTGGTCGGCCACGTGACCAAGGAGGGCGGCATCGCCGGCCCGCGCGTGCTCGAGCACATGGTCGACGCGGTGCTGTATTTCGAGGGCGATTCCGGCAGCCGCTTCCGCGTGCTGCGCGCGTTCAAGAACCGCTTCGGCGCGGTCAACGAACTGGGCGTGTTCGCGATGGGCGACAAGGGTCTGAAGGAGGTGCCGAACCCGTCGGCGATCTTCCTCTCCGGCGGCAGCACGCGCCAGCCAGGCAGCTGCGTGATGGTCACGCGCGAGGGCACGCGGCCGCTGCTGGTCGAGGTGCAGGCGCTGGTGGACGCGTCGTCGCTGTCGAATCCGCGCCGCGTCGCGGTGGGCCTGGAGGGCAACCGGCTGGCGATGCTGCTGGCGGTGCTGCACCGGCACGGCGGCGTCGTCACCGGCGACCAGGACGTGTTCGTCAACGTCGTCGGCGGCATCCGCGTGCAGGAAACCGCCGCCGACCTGCCGGTGCTGCTGGCGGTGCTGTCGAGCTTGCGCGACACGCCGCTGCCGGAAAAGACGATCGCCTTCGGCGAGGTCGGCCTGTCCGGCGAGATCCGCCCGGTACCCAACGGCGAGGAGCGGCTGAAGGAAGCCGCGACGCACGGCTTCAAGCGCGCCATCGTGCCCAAGGCGAATGCGCCCAAGACCGGCAGCTACAAGGGCATGGAGGTGGTGGCGGTGGAGCGGCTGGCCGACGCGCTGGAACAGGCGTGAGTCCGTCGCTGGACGCCGACACGCGACGGCAGCTTGCGCGCGCGGTGTCGGTGCTGCTGCACCCGTTCGCGGTGTTCGTCGCGCTCGCGCTGCTGGCGGCGTGGCGGCTGGCTCCGGACAGCCTGCCGCGCACCGCGCTCGGGATCGGCGTCGCGGTGGCGATCGTCTGGGCGTTCGTGCTGCAGCGCCGTCGCGCCGGGCACTGGCAGACGGTGGACGCGTCGCGCCGGCAGGAGCGGCCGCTGCTGTACCTGCTGGCGCTGGCGGTGGCCGGCGGCTATTGGTGGTGGATGGGCGGGCGCGGTTCGGCGACGTCGACCGGCGTGCTCGCGGCGGTGGCGATGCTGTGCGTGGCCGGCGTCGCCAACCGCTGGATCAAGCTGTCGCTGCACATGGCCAGTCTCGCCTTCGCGGGTGTGGCCCTGCTGACGCTGGTGCCGGTCGCGGGCATTGTTGCGATCGCGTTGTTGCCGCTGCTCGGTTGGGCGCGGCTGCGGATGGCGCGGCACACGCTGCCGGAAGTGTTGGGAGGAGCCGCGCTCGGCCTGGCCAGCGGCGCCGTGCTTCTGCTGTTGTAGGAGCGGGCCATGCCCGCGACGGCTTTCCCTTGGACAGGTGCGGTCGCGCGCATGGCGCGCTCCTACGGCGGGGCGTGGCGCGACACCGGCTGCAGGTCGGGCAGGTCGCCATCGTCGTCCGCGGCCCTTGCGATGGTGTCGTCCGCCGCCTCGATGTCGATGCCCTGCGCGGCGTACCAGTCCGGGTTGTAGTAGCTGTGCGCGTAGCGCTCGCCGCCGTCGCAGAGGATGGTGACGATCGAGCCGGCCTCGCCGCGCGTGCGCATCGCCTGCGCCACGTGCAGCACGCCGATGAAGTTGGTGCCGGTGGAGCCGCCGACGCGGCGGCCGAGGCGGCGGTTGACGTAGCGCATCGCGGCGAGGCTCAGCGCGTCGGGCACCTTGACCATCGCGTCGACGCAGCCGGGGATGAAGCTGCGTTCGGCGGTCGGCCGGCCGATGCCCTCGATGCGCGAGGCGGGCGCCGGGGCATCCGGTGGCGGCAGGCAGCGGGCGAGTGCGGCGTAGTGGCCGTGGAAGGCGGAATGTTCGGGATCGGCGCACAGCACGCGCGTGTCGTGGCCGCGGTAGCGCGCGTAGCGGCCGATGGTGGCGCTGGTGCCGCCGGTGCCGGCGCTGCACACGACCCAGGCCGGCAGCGGGTGCGGCTCCTGCTCCATCTGCCGGAAGATCGACTCGGCGATGTTGTTGTTGGCGCGCCAGTCGGTCGCGCGCTCGGCGTAGGTGAACTGGTCCATGAAGTGGCCGCCGGCCTCGCACGCGAGCCGGGTCGATTCGGCGGCGAGGTCGCAGGCGTTCTTCACCAGGTGGCAGCGGCCGCCGTGGAACTCGATCGCGGCGATCTTTTCCGGCGAGGTCGACGCCGGCATCACCGCCACGAACGGCAGTCCCAGCAGGCGCGCGAAGTAGGCTTCCGAGACCGCAGTCGAACCGCTCGAGGCCTCGACCACGGCGCTGCCCGCGCGCAGCCAACCGTTGGCCAGCGAGTACAGGAACAGCGAACGCGCCAGCCGGTGCTTGAGGCTGCCGGTGGGATGGCTCGACTCGTCCTTGAAGTAGACGTCGACGCCGTCGAAGCCCGGCAGCGACAGCGGGATGAGGTGGGTGTCGGCGGAGCGGTTGAAGTCGGCCTCGATCCGGCGGATGGCCGCCGCGGTCCAGGCGTGCTGGTCGCGGCAGGCGTCGAGGCTGGTGTCGTCGGGGAAGGGCATGGGTGCGGGCGATGCGGCGTCGGTGCCGTCCATTCTCGCCGATCCCGGCTCAGCTGCGCTCAGCCGCGCTGCAGCACCAGCTCCAGCACGAACTTGCTGCCGAAGAACGCCAGCACCAGCAGCGCCATCGCCACCAGGGTCCAGCGCACCGCCTTCGCGCCGCGCCAGCCGTAGCGCCAGCGGCCGAACAGCAGCGCGCCGAACACCAGCCACGACAGCAGGCTGAGCACGCTCTTGTGGATCAGGTGCTGGGCGAAGAAGTCCTCGACGAACAGGATGCCGGTCAGCAACGTCGCGGTGAGCAGTACGAAGCCGACCGCGATCGTGCGGAACAGCAGCGTCTCCAGCTCGGTCAGCGGCGGCAGCATGCGCAGCCAGCCGTGGAACTCGCGCCGCCGCAGCGCACGCTCCTGCGCCCACAGCATGATCGCCAGCAGCGCGGCGACCGCCAGCGTGGCGTAGGCGAGCAGGGCGAACCAGGCGTGCAGCTCCAGGCGCCAGTCGAGATCCTGCGACGGATGGCCGGGAGACAGCGCATAGCCGACCAGCGACGCGGCCGCGATCGGGAACACCACCACCCCCAGCGCGCCCATGCGTCCGGCCGCAGCGTACGCCGTGGTCAGCGCCGCCATGCCCAGCCCCACCAGCGACAGCGCCGCGAAGAAGTGCAGGTCCAGCCCGCCGCTTCCGCGCCAGCGCAGGTAGTGGAACAGGGCGTGCAGGAACACCGCGCTGACTGCGGTCAGCAGCCAGAAGCCGGCGCGGGCGCCGGCGCCGAGCCGCAGTCGGCGCACCACCAGCCAGCCGGCCAGCAGGTACAACGCGGCCGCGATGAGAACGATTGCCATCGCGAAAGTGTCGCACACCGCCGCGCCGCGGGGCAGGGTGCCGACGCAGGCCCGCTATAATCAGCGGCCGTTTTCCTCCGGTTTTGCCCGCCATGTTCGAATCCCTCACCCAGCGCCTGTCCGGCACCATCGACCGCCTGCGCGGCCGCGGCCGGCTGACCGAGGAGAACATCCGCGAGGCCACCCGCGAGGTCCGCATAGCGCTGCTCGAGGCCGACGTCGCCCTGCCGGTGGTGCAGGCGGTGGTCGAGCGGATCAAGGTGCGCGCGGTCGGCCAGGAAGTGCTGAAGTCGCTGACCCCCGGCCAGGCACTGATCAAGGTCGTGCGCGACGAGCTGACCGCGGTGATGGGATCGCAGGCCAGCGAGCTCAACCTCAACGTGCCGGCGCCGGCGGTGATCCTGATGGCCGGCCTGCAGGGCGCGGGCAAGACCACCACCGTCGGCAAGCTGGCGAAGCTGCTCAAGGACAAGCGCAAGAAGAAGGTGATGGTGGTCAGCGCCGACGTCTATCGCCCGGCCGCGATCGAGCAGCTGAAGACGCTGGCGGAGCAGGTCGACGTGCTGTTCTTCCCGTCCGACGCCGGGCAGAAGCCGGTGGACATCGTCCGCGCCGCGATTGCCGATGCGAAGAAGTCCTACGTCGACGTGCTGATCGTCGACACCGCCGGCCGCCTCGCCATCGACGAGGCGATGATGGCCGAGATCAAGGCGTTGCACGCCGCGGTCAATCCGGTCGAAACGCTGTTCGTGGTCGACTCGATGACCGGCCAAGACGCGGCCAACACCGCCAAGGCCTTCGGCGAGGCGCTGCCGCTGACCGGCGTGGTGCTGACCAAGACCGATGGCGACGCCCGCGGCGGCGCGGCGCTGAGCGTGCGCTACATCACCGGCAAGCCGATCAAGTTCATCGGCACCAGCGAGAAGGCCGACGGCCTCGACACCTTCCACCCCGACCGCGTCGCCAGCCGCATCCTCGACATGGGCGACGTGCTCAGCTTGGTCGAGCAGGTCGAGCAGCAGGTCGACAAGGACAAGGCGCAGAAGCTGGCGGAGAAAGTCGCCAAGGGCAAGAAGTTCGACCTCAACGACATGCGCGACCAGCTCGAGCAGATGCAGAACATGGGCGGCATCGGCAGCCTGATGGAGAAGCTGCCGGGCCTGGGCCAGGTGCCCGACCACCTCAAGCAGCAGGTGTCGCAGAGCCGGGAAGTGCCGCGCATGATCGCGATCATCGGCTCGATGACGAAGAAGGAGCGGCGCAACCCGGCCCTGCTCAACGGCTCGCGCCGCGCGCGCATCGCCGCCGGTTCGGGCACCCATCCGTCCGACGTCAACAAGCTGATGAAGCAGTACCAGCAGATGGAAAAGATGATGGGCAAGATGGCCCGCGGCGGCATGAAGGGCATGATGCGCGGCCTGCAGGGGATGATGGGCGGCGCGGGGCGGATGCCGTTCCGTTGAGTCTGGAGGCCTCTCTTGCCGTCATTGCTCCTGTGGAAGAGAAGAAAGGTCCGCCGGACAAATCGGTTCAACGATTGCTCGTCATCCCCGCGAAAGCGGGAATCCATTTTTCAGGATCAAGAACAAGGTGGATGACCACACATCCGTCTGTTGAAAAGCGCCTCCCGCTTTCGCGGGGATGACGGTCTGACTAGAGTGTGCCTATGACCTCCGCCTACCTCGACGGCCAACCCGCCACCGCCGACGACCCCGCATCGAGTACGGGGGAGGCCCTGCGCGTGCTCGCGCTGTCCAACTACGGCCACTTCAGCTCGATGCAGGTCCGCGCCCGCGCCGTGCGCGGCCTCGACCTGCACCTGCACCGCCTGAAGTCGGCGACGCGTGAGCTGTTCGACGCAAAGCTCGACGACGACCGCGTCCGCCGCGCCATCCTCGCCGCGCTTGACGGTGCAGGACTCGACGACGCCAGCGTCCGCGTCACCGTGTTCTCGCGCGCCTTCGACCCGGCCCACCCCGACCGGGCGGTGCAGGTCGACGTGCTGGTCTCGCTCGGTCCGCCGCGCGAGGCCGACCCGAAGCCGGCCTGGGTGAAGACCTACCCGTTCCAGCGACCGCTGCCGCAGGTGAAGCACGTCGGCACGTTCCCGCTGTTCCAGCACCGGCGGCGGGCGCGGCGCGAAGGCTTCGATGATGCCCTGTTCGTCGATGCGAAGGGCCGGATCAGCGAGGGCTCGGTCTGGAACATCGGCTTCTGGGACGGCCGCCAGGTCGTCTGGCCGCAGGCCGAGGCGCTGCGCGGCACCGAAGAGAAACTGCTGCAGGGCGGGCTGGCCGAGCTGGGCATCGAGCAGCGGCACATGCCGGTCGAGGCACGCGCGCTGGGCGGGCTGAAGGCGGCCTTCGCCTGCAATGCCACGGGCATCTGGCCAATCTCCGGCATCGACGAGATGGCCCTGCGTCCGGACCTGGAGCTGATGGCGCGGCTGGCGGCGGCGCTGGAGGCCCATGCCTGGCAGTCGCTCGCCTGAAGTGCCGGGGCCGGGAGGGAGTCCTCGACCATGACAGGTAATATCCTCCCGGAGTGCTTCGTCTACCGTTGAAGGGAGGACCACCATGCGACACGACAAGACCGCCCGGGCAAGTCTCGCCATCACTGCGGCATTGCTGATCTCTCCGGCCGTGTTCGCCACCGCCAAAGGCCCGGACAGCAGCGGCAACGCGTCCTCCGCCGTGGGCGCTGCGCCTGGGCGGGTCGAAGCCGGTGCCGGGTACTTCGAAAACCGTTGCGCCAAGTGCCATGACTCCGACCAGTTCACCCGCTGGGCGCGGGCGCGTCCTGATCAGCAGGAGCTCAGCCAGTGGCTGGCCGAAGTGCTTGCAACGCACATGACTCCGCCCGCCGACGAGCGGGAAGCGATCATCGAATACATCCTGGCCTCGGGGGCGGGCGAGGGCCTGTAGCTCGGCGCTTGGGCGCCTGGACTTTGCGTCATTAACCCGAGGCAGAGGCTGAGGGTTCCGCTGCCGCAATCAATGGCTTATAATAATCGGCTTACCTCGCCACCCTGGCGACTGGGCAACACCGAGAACGCACCATGGTCAAGATCCGCCTCACCCGCGGCGGCGCGAAGAAGCGCCCCTTCTACCACATCATCGTCACCGACTCGCGCAGCGCGCGCGACGGCCGCAACATCGAGCGCGTGGGTTACTACAACCCGGTCGCGCAGGGCGCCGAGCAGCGCGTCGTGCTGGACACCGCGCGCGTCGACCACTGGGTCTCGCAGGGCGCGCAGCTGACCGACAAGGTCCGCAACCTGTACCGCGAAGCCGCCAAGGCCGCCGCTCCGGCCGCCTGATGCCGGGCCGCGTCCGCGCGGCCACCGCAGCCATGAACGATCCGACGCGCCGCATCCTGATGGGCAGGATCCACGGCGCGTTCGGCGTGCGTGGCGAAATCAAGCTCGAATCCTTCAGCGAGCCGCCGGAGGCGATCTTCCGCTACCGGCCGTGGACGCTGCGCAGCGCGCAGGGCGTCGAGCGCGAACTAGACGGCGCGCCGCGCGGCCGCAGCACCGCCAAGGGCATCGTCATGCAGCTGCCCGGCGTCGAGGACCGCGACGCCGCCGAGGCGCTGCGCGGCAGCGAAATCTTCGTGCCGCGCTCCGCACTGCCGCCGCCGAAACCGGGCCAGTACTACTGGATCGATCTCGAAGGCCTGAGCGTGGTGAACCGCGAAGGTATCGATTTCGGCACCGTCTCGCACCTGTTCGCCACCGGCGCCAACGACGTGCTGGTCGCGCGCGGCGAGCGCGAGCGGATGATCCCGTTCGTCGAGCCGGATTACGTCGTGTCGGTGGATTTCGACGCCGGCGTGGTCACCGTCGACTGGGACGCGGAGTTTTGAGTCAGGGCAGCGGGAGATCCCTCGCGGTGCTCGGGATGACAAGCCTTTAGGCTGTGCCCCAATCCCTAATCCCCAATCCCTTATCCCGGCTTCCAATGCGCATCGACCTCATCAGCCTGTTCCCCGAGTTCGTCGCCCAGTGCGCCGGCTTCGGCGTGGTCGGGCGGGCGCAGGAGCGGGGGCTGCTGTCGATCCACGGCTGGAACCCGCGTGACCACGCCGAGGGCAACTACCGCAGGGTCGACGACCGCCCGTTCGGCGGCGGGCCGGGCATGGTGATGCTGATCGATCCGCTGCGCGCCGCAATCCGCGCCGCACGCGCGGCCGACCCCACGCCGGCGAAGGTCATCTACCTCAGTCCCCAGGGGCGGCCGCTGACCCAGGCCATCGTCCGCGAACTCGCCACCCGCGAGCGGATGATCCTGCTCTGCGGACGCTACGAGGGCGTCGACGAGCGCCTGCTCGCGGCCGAGGTCGACGAGGAGCTGTCGATCGGCGACTACGTGCTGTCCGGCGGCGAGCTGGCCGCGGCCGTGGTCGTCGACGCCGTGGCCCGGCTGCAGGAGGGGGCGCTGAACGACGTCGAATCCGCCTCCCAGGACAGCTTCGAGGCCGATGGCCTGCTCGACTGCCCGCACTACACCCGGCCGCTCGAACACGAACTGGGGGCGGTGCCGGAGGTCCTGCTGTCGGGCAACCACGCCGAGATCGCCCGCTGGCGCCGCCGCCAGTCGCTGCTGCGCACCCGCCAGCGCCGGCCGGACCTGCTGGCCGCCGCCGGCCTGGATCCCGCCGAACAGGCCTGGCTGGCCGCCCAGCCCGAAGACGACGCCCCGTAGGAGCGACCCATGGGCGCGACCTGATGCCCGGCCCGGCAACTGGTCGCGGGCATGGCCCGCTCCTGCATTGGCACGGGGCCGGACTTTCGGGCTACAATACGCGGCTGTCCTGTCAGCGGCAGGGCACCGTGCCAAGAGCGTGCGTCCACGTGCACCACGCCTATAACTCATCCAACAGGCTCCATCGAGACACTGCCATGACCACCAAGCCGTCCCTGAATACCCTGCTGCAGCAGTTCGAAACCGAACAGGTGCAGCGCCAGCTTCCCGACTTCGGCCCCGGCGACACCGTCGTCGTCAACGTCAAGGTCAAGGAAGGCAACCGCGAGCGCGTCCAGGCCTACGAGGGCGTGGTCATCGGCAAGAAGAACGCCGGCCTCAACTCCGCCTTCACCGTGCGCAAGATCTCGCACGGCTTCGGCGTCGAGCGCGTGTTCCAGACCCACAGCGCCACCATCGACTCGGTCGAGGTGAAGCGCCGCGGCAAGGTGCGCGCCGGCAAGCTGTACTACCTGCGTGGCCTGCAGGGCAAGAAGGCGCGCATCAAGGAAGACCTGGCGGGCAACGCCAAGGCGCGCGCCCTCGCCGCGGCCGAGCTGGCCAAGGCCGAAGCGGCCGAGTAAGCCACGCGCACGACGGCGCTTCGCAGCGCTACAGCCGGACGGCCGCCGCAGGGCGGCCGTTCGCGTTTCCGGCCCTGTCGATGCGGGCCGGCTTTCTCCCCGGCTGACCCAGGCATGATGCTGCGCCGCAGTAAACCCTGTCCGCCGTGCTATCTGCGCCGCAGTTGACCCAGGTCAAGTACTTCCACCCCCGACAGGGGGAGGGTTTGGCTCCAAGGGGTTGGTGAAGGGAAGGTTCGCGGGAGCTCCAGCCCCGGCAGCCGGCCAGACCGGTCGGCACGTCATCGGGAGCAGGTCATGCGCACTCGTTCCATCGACTTGGGATTGTCCGTCCTTGGCAGCGCCGCCGCGCTGCTGCTGTCGTGGCCCTACTGGCGCGACTTCGAGTACTGGGCCGAATCACCCATCGCCTGGCAGGTCTACTTCGTGGTCGGCTTCCTGCTCGCGGTCTACGTCTTCATGGTGTTCATCCGCTCGCTGCGCACGCTGTTCGAACACGATGCGCTCGAGCATGCCGAAGCGGCCGCGGCCCGTCCGGGCCAGGCCGTCGATGGGGAGGACGCGCCATGACCTGCGCCCCCGGCAAGCCCTGCAGGGAAGGCCTGATGCGCCGCCAGGCCCTGGCCGTCCTGAGCATCATGGCGCTGATCTTCGTCGGCCTGTCCCTGGCCTCCTTCCTGGACTCGCGCGGCCAGGTCGTGCCCAGCGAGGTGAGCTACGGCGGACACGGTGCGGTGGACGGCAGGCGCGTGTTCCAGGCCTACAACTGCATGGGCTGCCACACCATCGTCGGCAACGGCGCCTACCTCGGGCCGGACCTGACCAACACCTACGCCGACGCCGGGCCGGCGTGGCTGGAGGCGTTCCTGCCCTCGGCCGGCGGCTGGCCGACCGGCCCCGCCGTGCTGGTACAGCTGCAGCGGCCCGAAGCGGCGGCGGCCAGCGGTGTCAGCACGCTCGATGCGTATTTCGAACGCTATCCGGCCGCGGCCGAGCGCGTGCGGCGGCGCGGCGGCCAGTCCACGCACATGCCGAACCTGCAGTTCCGGCCGGGCGAGGTCGGAAAGCTGATCGCGTTCATGAAGTACACCTCGGAAATGAACAACGAGGGCTGGCCGCCGAAGCCCAAGGTCGACGGGCTGCAGTTCGCGCTGGCCACGCCGATGCCGGGCATCGCCGACGCCGCGGCGGGCGTGGTCGCCGCAACCACCCTGCCGTCAGCGCCGCTGGATCCTGCCGCGCAGGGCGAGCAGATTGCCGCGGAGTTCGGCTGCGTCGCCTGCCACGCCGCCGACACGAGCAAGGTGGTCGGTCCCGGCTGGGGCGGCCTGTACGGCTCCAGCGTCGCGCTGGTCGACGGCAGCACCGTCAAGGTCGACGACGCGTACCTGGTCGACTCGATCCGCAATCCGGACGCGCACATCGCCGCGGGCTACGCCGCCGGCACCATGCCCAGCTACGACGCCCTGCTCGACGAAGCCCAGGTCGAGGCGATCGTCGCCTACATCCGCTCGCTGTCGGGAGAAGGACAATGATCCAGATCCAGTACGAGACCCAGCGCCTGAGCATGCGCTTCTTCATGCTGATGCTGGTGCTGTTCATCGTCCAGGTCGGCTTCGGGATGCTGATCGCGCTGCAGCACATCGACCCGTCGCTGCTGGCGGGCAAGCTCACCTTCAACATCGCCCGCGCCGAGCACCTCAACCTCGGCATCATCTGGATCCTGGCCGGCTTCATCGGCACCATCCTGTTCGTCGGGCCGCTGCTGTCCAAGCGCGAGCTGGCCGCGCCGTGGCTGATCAAGTTCCTGTTCATCGCCCTGGTGGCCGTGACCGTCTGGAACGTGATCGCACAGGGTTTCGCGCGCACCGGCACCGCCGGCTGGTGGATGGGGCAGCCGTGGATCCACGAAGGGCTTGAGTACATCGAGGCCGGGCGCATCGCCGACATCATCATCCTGGTCGGCTTCTCGATCCTGGCCTACGTGGTGCTGCGCACCTTCCCGCCGCGCAAGGACTGGAACCCGATCCACTGGGCACTGGTGCTGGGCGTGGTCGCGCTGGCCGTGGTCTGGGTGTTCGGCCTGGTCTTCATCGCCCGCCTGGACCTGAGCGAGTATTTCCGCTGGTACGTGGTGCACTACTGGGTGGAAGGCGTGTGGGAGGTGATCCACATTGCCCTGGTCGGCTTCCTGCTGGTGTTGCTGTTCGACGCCAACATCAAGGCCGTGGGCTATGCGGTGTGGTGGGGCGTGGCCCTGGTGTGGCTGTCGGGACTGATCGGCAACGCCCACCACTACTTCTGGATCGGCACGCCCGAGTTCTGGCAGTTCTGGGGCTCGCTGTTCAGCGCGCTGGAGCCGCTGCCGCTGATCTTCTGCTTCTGGCACATCTACCTCGATGCGCACCAGAACCGGCGGCCGCTGAAGAACGCACCCGCGTTCTACTTCATCCTCGGCTCGGTGATCTTGGAGCAGGTGGGCGCGGGCATCCTCGGCTTCACCATGACCTTCGCCCTGACCAACGTCTGGTCGCACGGCACCTGGGTCACGCCCTCGCACGGCCACCTGGCGCTGTTCGGCACCTTCGGCATGCTCGGCATCGCCGCGGCCTACTACGCGGTGCCGCTGATGCGCGGGGTAGCCAACTTCGACGAGCGCCTGGGCAGGCTGGCGTTCTGGCTGGTGTTCATCGGCATGCTCGGCATGGCCTTCGCCTTCGCCCTGGGCGGCACGGTGCAGGTGTTCGCCTACCGCACCCTGGGGCTGGACTGGTTCGGCGGCGACATCTTCCCGGCGATGCAGTTCTTCAAGATCCTGGTGCCGGTGTTTGGCGGGATCTTCAGCATCGGCGCACTGCTGATCGCCTACGACCTGATCACCGTGGGCTACCGCGCGCAGGCCACGGTCGCGGCGCCCGCCCCGGACGCGGCGGCGTACGCCGCATCCGCCGCCGACCCGCACGCTGCGGTCGCGGGCGTGCCGGCCGCAACCGGCTGGGCCCGCTACCTCACCGGCTACGAGACCGGCCTGTGGCTGGCAGCCATGTGGTTCTTCGGCGGGGTGATCACCGCCGGCCTGCTCAGCTTCAACCTGGCCAGCGTGCAGGCCGGCGATCCGACGCTGCCCTTCGTGATGGCCTGGATCGGCTATCCGGGACTGCTGCTGGTGACGCTGCTGTTCGTGTGGCGCTTCCTGGCGTCGCTGGAGTCGCGGGCCGGCGTGCCGGTGGCCGGCATCGACATCCTGCCGGAGCCGGCGTGACGGGTTGACGCCGGAATCCGCGCACGACGGCGCATCTCAGCGCTTCACCGGACGGCCGCCGCAGGGCGGCCGTTCGTGTTTCAGGTTCCGGCTCGCGCCGGCTCGGCGTCCGATTCTGGCTCGGGCTCCGGCTCCGGTTCGGGGCAGCAGTCGGCGACCGGCGCCGGTGGCTGTGCCGGCACTTCCGCCGGCACCGCGACCTCGCGCGGATCTGCCAGCATCCGCGCTTCACGCCAGCGACCCCAGCGGTAGTAGGCCAGCGACATCAGCATCGCGCAGACCGCACTCACCGGGAAGCTCCACCAGATCGCGTCCGCGCCCAGTGTCGGCTGCAGCAGCTTGGCGAAGGGCACGCGGATGCCCCACAGCGCGAAGCCCAGGATCAGCAGCGGCGGGATCACCGCACCGGTCGAACGCACCACGCCGGCGACCACGAAGGTCACGCCGAAGAACAGGAACGACCAGATCGCGATCATGTTGATGTGCTGGCCCTCCGCGATCGCGGCGCTGCCTGGCGGCAGGAACAGCGACAGGATCTGCGGGCCGAACAGGATCAGCGGTGCGATCAGCGCGCCGGTCAGCAGGAAGTTGAAGGCCACGCCCGCGCGCGTGGTGCCATCGACCCGGTCCCAGCGCCCGGCGCCGACGTTCTGCGCCGCCATCGAGGTGCAGGCCGCGCCCATCGCCATCGCCGGCATCTGCACATAGGTCCACAGCTGCAGGGTGGCGCCATAGGCCGAGGCGGTGTCGACGCCGTAGGCATTGACCATGCTGATCATCACCAGCATTGCCAGCGACACCAGGATCATCTGCAGACCCATGGGCACGCCCTTCACCACCAGTGCGCGCACGATCGCCGTGTCGGGAATGTAGGCGCGGGCTTCGCCGCGCGGGATCCACAGCGGATGCCTGCGCCAGCGCAGCCAGGCCAGCAGGGCCGCGAGGCTGAGGGCGTTGGCGACCAGGGTCGCGCCGGCGGAACCGGCAATTCCCATTTCCGGGAACGGGCCGAGCCCGAAGATCAGCAACGGATTGATGATGATGTCGAGCACCACCACCAGCGCCAGGAACACGAAGGGCGTGCGCGTATCGCCGGCGCCGCGCAGCACCGCGCTGATGAAGGCGAACATGTACAGGAACGGCACCGCCAGGAAGATGATCTGCAGGTAGGCCTCGGCCAGCGGCAGCGAAGCCTCGGGCGTGCCCATCCAGGCGAGGATGTGGCGCGCCAGCGGCAGGCCGGCGGCAGCGACGAGCAGCGAGATCGCGCCGAAGAACGTGGCGCTGGTGCCGATCACGCGCCGCGCCTGCAGCGCGTCCTTCGCGCCGATGGCCTGGGCGACGAGGATGGTCGCGGCCATGCCGATGCCGAACACCGAGCCGAGCAGGAAGAACATGATGTTGTTGGCGTTGGCCGTGGCCACCAGCGCTTCCTCGCCGAGGAAGCGCCCGACCCAGACCGCGTTCACCGAGCCGTTGAGCGACTGCAGCACGTTGCCGGCGAGGATCGGCAGCGCGAACACCAGCAGGGTGGGGGCGATGGCGCCGTGGGTGAGGTCGCGGGTGGAGGTCTTCGGCATCGGTGCATCCTGCCAGAACCGGCGTGATCCGCGGCGGTAGAATCCCGGCATGGCGCAACAGGCGAATGAATCCGGACAGGCCGGCGCCGTCCGCATCGACGTGTGGCTGTGGGCTGCGCGCTTTTTCCGCACGCGTACGCTGGCCAGGCAGGCGGTGGATACCGGCAAGGTCGAGGTGGGTGGGCAGCGGCCCAAGGCCTCACGTGCGGTGCGCGTGGGCGATGCGCTGCGCGTTGTGCGCGGGGACGACGTGTTCGACGTGGAAGTGCTGGGTCTGTCGGATGATCGCGGCCCGGCACCGGTGGCGCGGCAGCTCTACCGGGAGTCGGAAGCTTCGATCAAGGCGCGCGGGGAGGCGCGGGAGTTGGCTCGCGCGCAGCGCAACGGCTACCGAGCGCCGGAAACGAAACCCGACAAGCGGGCTCGGCGGCTGATCCGCACGCTGGGGGATATCGACGCGAGCTGAGGACATCCCGCGGGTTTGTCCCCATCGGCCCTTCGGACATCTTCCCCCGCAGGCGGGGGAAGAGGGCGCCTCTCTCGGTGTCCTGTCTCCTCACAATCAAGAAGATGGAATGGTGTAGGAGCGCCCCATGGGCGCGACCGGCGAGCGACGGTGCCCGGGCTGCGCGGGTCGCGGGCATGGCCCGCTCCTACGTTCTCATTCCTGATCGCAAGTTGGCACTACTCGCCTGCGAACGCACCCAGCTTGCGCAGCGCCGCCTCGACGCCCGCGCCATACGCCGGGTCGGCCTTGGTGCAGTTCTCGACGTGGCGGCGCTTGATGAAGTCCGGCGCATCGCCCATCGCGCGGGCGGTGTTGTCGAACAGCAGTTGCTGCTTCTCCGTGGTCATCAGTCGGAACAGGTCGCCGGGCTGCTTGTAGTAGTTGTCGTCGTCGTCGCGGAAGTTCCACCAGTCGGCGTCGCCGCTGATCTTCAGCGGCGGCTCACGGAACTGCGGCTGTTCCTGCCACTGGTTGAAGCTGTTGGGCTCGTAGTGGGGCAGGCCGCCGTAGTTGCCGTCGACCCGGCCGATGCCGTCGCGGTGGTTGCTGTTGACCGGACAGCGCGCCTTGTTCACCGGGATCTGCTGGTAGTTGGTGCCCAGGCGGTAGCGCTGCGCGTCGGCGTAGTTGAACAGGCGTGACTGCAGCATCTTGTCAGGCGACACGCCGATGCCCGGCACCAGGTTGCTCGGCGCGAACGCGACCTGCTCGACGTCGGCGAAGAAGTTCTCCGAGTTCTTGTTGAGCTCGAACTCGCCGACCTCGATCAGCGGGTAGTCGCCCTTGGGCCACACCTTGGTCAGGTCGAAGGGATGGTAGGGCACCTTCCCGGCGTCGGTCTCCGGCATGATCTGCACGTACAGCTTCCACTTCGGGAAGTCGCCGCGCTCGATCGCGTCAAACAGGTCGCGCTGGTTGCTTTCGCGGTCACGGCCCACCACCTCGGCCGCCTCGGCGTCGCTCAGGTTCTCGATGCCCTGCTGGGTGCGGAAGTGGAACTTCACCCAGTAGCGCTCGCCCTTGGCGTTCCAGAAGCTGTAGGTGTGCGAACCGAAGCCGTGCATGTGGCGGTAGGACTTGGGGATGCCGCGATCGCTCATCACGATCGTGACCTGGTGCAGGGCCTCGGGCAGCAGGCTCCACCAGTCCCAGTTGTAGGTCGCCGAGCGCAGGTTGGTGCGCGGGTCGCGCTTGACCGCCTTGTTGAGGTCGGGGAACTTGCGCGGGTCGCGGATGAAGAACACCGGCGTGTTGTTGCCGACCATGTCCCAGTTGCCTTCCTCGGTGTAGAACTTCAGCGCGAAGCCGCGGATGTCGCGCTCGGCATCGGC
>DAOMPM010000062.1:0-17272 GCA_035444805.1 Luteimonas sp.
GATGGCTCATCTCGCGGCCACGGAAGCGGATGTTGACCTTGATCTTGTCGCCTTCCTCGATGAAGCCGCGCATCTTGCGCAGCTTGATCTGGTAGTCGCCCTCGTCGGTCACAGGACGGAACTTCACTTCCTTGATCTCGACCTGCTTGGACTTCTTCTTGGCCTCGTTGGCCTTCTTTTGCGCCTCGAACTTGAACTTGCCGAAGTCCATGACCTTGCAGACCGGCGGGTCCGCATTGGGCTGGATCTCGACCAGGTCGAGGCCTTCATCCTCGGCCATCTGCAGGGCTTCGTCGCGCGACAACACGCCGATCATTTCTCCGTCGGAACCGATCACGCGCACGCGCGGCACGCGGATTTCGTTGTTGCGGCGATTCTGCTTGTCTGGGGTGCTAATACGGGGTCTCCGGAATGGAATAAGCCGGCCGCTGGCAGGGGGTGCCGCCGCCGGGACGTTCGTAGTACGGATTTTTAACGGATTTTGGTCCCGATACAACCGTCAGGCACGTGATTCGCCGGCCAGACGGGCCATGAACGCCTCGACCGGCATGGTCCCGAGGTCCTCGCCCGCCCGGGTCCGGACCGCGACGGCGCCGGACTCCTTCTCCCGGTCGCCCACCACCAGCAGGTACGGGACCCGCTGCAGGGTGTGCTCACGGATCTTGTAGCCGACTTTTTCGTTGCGGAGGTCGGAGATGGTCCTGAATCCCTTCGAATTCAAGGTCTTGGCCACGCCTTCGACGGCATCGGCCTGGGCGTCGGTGATGTTCATCACCACCGCCTGGACCGGCGCCAGCCAGGCCGGCAGGCTGCCGGCGTGGTGCTCGATCAGGATGCCGATGAAGCGCTCCATCGAGCCGACGATGGCCCGGTGCAGCATGACCGGGACCTGCTTCTGGCTGTGTTCGTCGACGTATTCGGCACCCAGGCGGCCAGGCATCATGAAGTCGACCTGCATCGTGCCCAGCTGCCAGGTGCGGCCGATCGCGTCGCGCAGGTGGTACTCGATCTTGGGGCCGTAGAAGGCGCCCTCGCCCGGCAGCTCGGTCCACTCGACCCCGGCCGCGCGCAGCGCGCCGCGCAGGGCGGCCTCGGCCTTGTCCCAGGTGGCGTCGTCGCCCAGCCGCGGCTCCGGGCGCAGGGCCAGCTTGACCTGCACGTCGTCGAAGCCGAAGTCGGCGTAGACCCGCATCGCCTGCGCGTGGAAGGCGGTGACCTCGGCCTCGACCTGGTCCTCGGTGCAGAACACGTGGCCGTCGTCCTGGGTGAAGCCGCGCACGCGCAGGATCCCGTGCAGCGCGCCGGAGGGCTCGTTGCGGTGGCAGGCACCGAACTCGCCGTAGCGGATCGGCAGGTCGCGGTAGCTGTGCAGGCCCTGGTTGAACACCTGGACGTGGCCGGGGCAGTTCATCGGCTTCACCGCGTAGGTCCGCTTCTCGGACTCGGTGAAGAACATGTTGTCCTTGTAGTTGTCCCAGTGGCCGGACTTCTTCCACAGCTCGACGTCGAGGATCTGCGGGCAGCGCACTTCGCCGTAGCCGGTGTCGCGGTAGACCTGCCGCATGTACTGCTCGACCACCTGCCACACCGCCCAGCCCTTCGGGTGCCAGAACACCAGGCCCGGCGCCTCCTCCTGCAGGTGGAACAGGTCCTGTTGCTTGCCGATGCGGCGGTGGTCGCGCTTCTCGGCTTCCTCGATGCGCTGGATGTAGGCCTTGAGCTGCTTCTCGTCCGCCCAGGCGGTGCCGTAGATGCGCTGCAGCTGCTCGTTCTTCGAGTCGCCGCGCCAGTACGCGCCGGAGATGCGGGTGAGCTTGAACGCCTTGAGGAACTTCGTGTTCGGCACGTGCGGACCGCGGCACATGTCGACGTATTCCTGGTGGTGGTACAGGCCCATCGCCTCGATCGACGGATCCATGTCCTCGATCAGGCGCAGCTTGTAGGTCTCGCCGCGACGCATGAAGGTGTCGATGACTTCGGCGCGCGGCGTCATCTTCTTGACCACGTCGTAGTCCTGCGCGATCAGATCGCGCATGCGCTGCTCGATCGCGGCCATGTCCTCGGGCGTGAATGGGCGCTCGGACCAGATGTCGTAGTAGAAGCCGTCCTCGATCACCGGCCCGATCACCATCTTCGCGTCCGGGTACAGCTGCTTGACCGCGTGCCCGACCAGGTGCGCGGCGGAGTGGCGGATGATCTCGACGCCCTCGGGGTCCTTCGGGGTGAGGATCTGCAGCGTCGCGTCGCGGTCGATGAGGTCGGAGGCGTCGACCTGGCGGCCGTCGACCTTGCCCGCGACGGTGGCCTTGGCCAGGCCCGGGCCGATGGACTGGGCGACGTCCATCACCGAAACGGGATGGTCGAATTCGCGGCGACTGCCGTCGGGGAGGGTAATCGTGATCATGAGTGTCATGGTTCGTGGTAGGAGCGCCCCATGGGCGCGACGGGAGGCGCGACGCCGGTCGCGCCCATGGGGCGCTCCTACGAAAATCAAAAAGCGCCGCGAGGGCGCCTTTTCGGTGGCCTCGGGCGGGCAGTTCAGCGTATGGCGGTGGTAGTGCTCATGTCACACGCTCGGCCGGCGTTTCCGCGGGCCACCTCGTTGCCGTCGCAATGCGGGGATTCTAGCCGAAAACCGCCCTCGGCGCCCCCGCCGGCCGGGCCGTGGCATGATCCGGGGATGAACATCCGCGGCAAGCCGACCTCGCTGGACATCGCCCACCTGGCCGGGGTGTCGCAGCCGACCGTCTCGCGCGCCCTGCGCGGCAGCCCGATGGTCAACGAGGAGACCCGCAGGCGGATCCTGGCGATCGCCGAGCAGCTCAACTACAAGGTCGACAAGAACGCCTCCAACCTTCGCGCGCAGCAGTCGGGCACCCTGGCGCTGCTGCTGTTCGAGGATCCGACCAGCGACGAGTCGCACATCAACCCGTTCTTCCTGCCGATGCTGGGCTCGATCACGCGTGCCTGCGCGCGCCACGGGCAGGACCTGCTGATCTCGTTCCAGCAGCTGTCCGACGACTGGCACGCCGAGTACGGCGACAGCCACAAGGCCGACGGCCTGGTCCTGCTCGGCTATGGCGACTACCTCGCCTATCAAGGCAAGCTGAAGAAGCTGGTCGACCAGGGCACGCCCTTCGTGCGCTGGGGCGCGGTGATGCCGGACCAGCCCGGGCTGTCGATCGGCTGCGACAACGTCGGCGGCGGCCGGCTGGCGGGCGCGCACCTGGCCGGGCTCGGCCGACGCCACATCGCCTTCCTCGGCGATGCCTCGAACCACTATCCCGAGTTCCTCGACCGCTACCGCGGCTGCGAGGACGCGCTGCAGACGGCGGGCCTGTCGCTCGACCGCGCGCTGCAGGTGGACGCCGAGAGCGCCGAGGATTCCGGCTACGCCGCCGCCATGGTCCTGCTCGAGCGCGGGCTGCCGTTCGACGCGGTGTTCGCCGCCAGCGACCTGATCGCGATCGGCGCGATGCACGCCTTCCGCGAACGCGGCCTGCGCATCCCCGAGGACGTGGCCGTGGTCGGCTTCGACGACATCCCCGCCGCACGCATCGCCACGCCGGCCTTGACCTCGGTGGTGCAGGACACGATCCGCGCCGGCGATCTCCTGGTCGAAGCGCTGCTGCGGCTGATCAACGGCGAAGCCGCGGACGGCACCCGGCTGGCGACGTCGCTGGTGGTGCGCAGGTCGACGGTCGCGCCGTAGGAGCGGCCCATGGCCGCGACCGGCTTCCTCCGTTCGCATCGATCGCTCCGGTCGCGCGCATGGCGCGCTCCTACGAGACCAAGCCGTAGGAGCGGGCCATGCCCGCGACCCGTTGCCCCCGGCGCATCGGAAGCCCGGTCGCGCCCATGGGGCGCTCCTACAGTGCCATCCGGCGCGACAGTTCGGCCTGCAGCGCGGGGGCATCGACCGGCGCGTCGCGCAGCAGCACGCGCACGCCGTGGGCGGGGACTTCGAGGTCGATGCGGTCGTCGATCCGGACTTCACCGCCGCCGAAGGCATCGCGCCAGGTGCCTGGCTGGACGAGAGTGTCGACGGTCACGCGCTGCGCGGTGTCGCCCTTGCTGAGCAGCACCAGCGCGGTCTGCGTCGTGCCGGCGTGCTGGTAGATGCGATAGAAGGCCGCGGTCTTGCCCTCCAGCCGCAGGTTCACCTGCAGTCCGCGCTGCAGCGCCGGCGTATCGCGCCGCAGCGTGGCGATGCGCTGCAGGTTGCGCTGGATCGCGCTGTCCTTCGCGGCGTCGATGCGCTCCTGCCCGAAGTAGTTGCGGTTGCCGGCGTGCTCGGCGCGGCCGCGCATGAAGCCGACCTCGGATCCGTAGTAGACCACCGGGATCCCGCGCGCGGTGAACAGCCAGTTGTGCGCGTCGATGAAGCCCTCGTCGCTGGCGTCCATGCGCGGCATGTCGTGGTTGTCGTAGAACGTGGCGAGGTCGTAGGGGTTGGCGTAGGGGCCGCCTTCCAGGAACAGCGTCGGCGCCAGCCGCTCGAAGCCCGCGCCGGCGTGGCCAAACACTTCGTCCATCGCCTGCTTCATCGGGAAGTCGAGCACGCTGACCTCGCCGTGACCGGGCAGGGTGTGCACCGCGATGTTCTTCGCCTCGTAGTCGAAGGCCTCGCCGAACATGAAGAAGCCCGGATGCTTCGCACGGATGCGCTCGCTGAACTGCTGCCAGAACGCCGGCGGCATCCAGCCGATGGTGTCGATGCGGAAGGCGTCCGCACCCTGGTCGATCCAGTGTTCGTAGGCGCCGACGAGGTACTCCAGCACCTGCGGGTTGGCGGCATCGAAGTCGGCGAGCTGGGCGAGGTTGCCGTCATGGATCGAGCCCTGCTCCGCATCCACCGGCCCGGTGGCGTTGTAGAACGCATGCAGCGGATTGCCAGCCGGATCGAGCTGCGGCGGCGGCAGGTTCTGGTGGTCGGCGAGCAGGCTGCCGTCGCGGTCGAACACCTGCCCGAACTTCGGCTGCGGCGTGGTCATCGTCCAGCCCGGTGAGCCATGGTTGCCGACGATGTCGAGCACCAGCTTCATGTCGCGCCCGTGCATCGCTTTCGCCAGGTCGGAGAACTCCATCCCAGGGCTGGGCAGGTGCTCGTCCACCTCGTAAAAGTTCACGCCCCAGTAGCCGTGGTAGCCGGTCTTGCCGCGGTCGGTCAGGATGCTGCCGCAGCCTGGCGGCTCGCCGCCGGTGAAGGCCTCGTCGGGGTTGTCGACCACCGGCGTGATCCACACCGAGCTGAAACCCATGCCGTGGATGTAGTCGAGGTTGTCGGCGATGCCCTTGAAGTCGCCGCCGAGGTAGCCGATGTTGCCGGCCACGCCGTCACACGGCGCCAGTGGAATGTCGAAGGTGCGGTGCGCACCGCCCTGGTCGCGGTGGTCGTTGCCCGGGTCGCCGTTGACGAAGCGGTCGGTGACGACGAAGTAGACCGCCTCGCTGGCGAAGGGTTCGAGCGTGCCGTAGGCGTCCGTGACGGCCGGTGCAGAGCGGTCTGCGTTGCTACAGGCCGCCAGTGCGATCCACAGCGGCACCAGCGCGGCGATACGCGATGTCATCTTGTCCACCTTCCCTCCAGCCTCACGTAGGAGCGGGCCATGCCCGCGACGCTGTCTCTTGATGCCTCCGGAACCGAACACGATGCCGATGCCATGGTCGCGGGCATGGCCCGCTCCTACCGGCTTCGACGCGACTCGCGCACCAGCAGCGCGCACAGCCCCGAAACGATGAAACATCCACCACCGAGCATCAGCACCCGCATCGGATCTCCGTCGAACAGCTTCGACAGCAGCACGCCAAGCGTGCTCACCGCGACCAGCTGCGGGATCACGATGAAGAAGTTGAAGATGCCCATGTACACGCCCATCTTCGTCGCCGGCAGGCTGTCGGACAGCATCGCGTACGGCAGCGACAGGATCGACGCCCATGCGAAGCCGACGCCGACCATCGACAGCAGCAGCCACTGCGGGTCGCGGATCAGCGCCATCGACAGCAGGCCGATGCCGCCCAGGCAGAGGTTGACCAGGTGGCTGCCGCGCAGGCCCAGGCGCCGCGCCATCCACGGGATCGCGATCGCGGCCAGCGCGGCGAAGCCGTTGTAGGCGGCGAACAGCACGCCGACCCAGTTCGCGCCCTCGTTCCATGCCGCCGACGCGGTGTCGGTGGTGCCGTAGTGCACGCGGGTCACGGCGGCGGTGGTGTAGATCCACATGCAGAACAGGCCGAACCACGAGAAGAACTGCACCACCGCCAGCTGGCGCATCGTCGCCGGCATCGCGTGCAGGTCGGCGGTGAGCGCCGGCAGCATCGAGCCGGCGGCCATCCGCGGCGCCAGCAGCCGCAGCAAGCCGTAGGCCATCGGCAGCGCGGCGAGCACGTACAGCAGGCGGTCCCATCCGAAATGCCAGATCAGCGCGATGCCGACCGCGCCGACGACCAGCCACGGCCAGCCGCCCGCCGCGGCCGGTACTTCCGCGTCACCATGGCGCACGCCTTCGGGCTGCGCATCGTCGAACGAGGCCAGCACCTCGGGCGGGTATTCGCGCGTGCTCAGGATGGTCCACAGCACCGCCAGCAGCAGCACCGCGCCGCCGGCGTAGAACGCCCAGCGCACGGTGTCGGGCACCACCCCCGGCGCCGCGGTGTTGGCCACGCCCCACTTCGCCAGCAGCCACGGCAGCAGGCTTGCGACCACCGAGCCGATGCCGATGAAGAAACTCTGCATCGCGTAGCCGGTCGGGCGCTGGCGCGGCGGCAGCTGGTCTCCGACGAAGGCACGGAACGGCTCCATCGACACGTTGAGCGAGGCGTCGAGGATCCACAGCGTGCCCGCGGCGATCCACAGCTGCGGCGAGTTCGGCATCACGAACAGCGCCAGCGTCGAGAAGATCGCGCCCCACAGGAAGTACGGGCGTCGGCGACCCAGCCGCGTCCAAGTGCGGTCGGAGAAGTAGCCGATCACCGGCTGCACCAGCAGGCCGGTCAGCGGCGCGGCGATCCACAGCCCCGGCACCTGCTCCATGTCCGCGCCGAGCGTCTGGAAGATGCGGCTGACGTTGGCGTTCTGCAGCGCGAAGCCGAACTGGATCCCGAGGAACCCGAAGCACATGTTCCAGATCTGCCAGAACGACAGCTGCGGCTTGCTCGCCATGAAGCATCGTCTCCCCGTTGTGACGCGGCATTGTCCACGGATCGACGACGCCTGTCCTTGCCGCGCCGCAGCACGCCCGGGCAATCCCGCATCGCCGAAACCCCGCTGTTTTCCCCTTGTTTCCAGCCGATTCCCGACTCCTGCGGCGATCCGCAGGCGCATACGAATACAGTCCCCTTGCATACGTATTCATCGCCCGGCGCGACCTGCCGCCGGTTTGCGCGCGCGGTCGCTGTGGAATAGTGGCGCCACTCGAGAACCGGGCGGAGCGCAGGGTGGCAACGGAGAACGCAGGGGAATGGTGGCGCGGCGCGGTGATCTACCAGATCTATCCGCGCAGCTACATGGATACCGACGGCGACGGCATCGGCGACCTGCCGGGGATCATCGAACGGCTCGACCACGTCGCTTCGCTCGGCGTCGACGCCATCTGGATCTCGCCGTTCTTCAAGTCGCCGATGGCCGACTTCGGCTACGACATCGCCGACTACCGCGCCGTCGATCCGCTGTTCGGCACGCTCGACGACTTCGACCGGCTGCTGGCGAAAGCGCACGCGCTCGGCATCCGGGTGATGATCGACCAGGTGCTGAGCCATACCTCGGACCAGCACGACTGGTTCCGCGAAAGCCGGCTCAGCCGCGACAACCCCAAGGCCGACTGGTACGTCTGGGCCGACCCGAAGGAAGACGGCACGCCCCCGAACAACTGGATGGCGCTGTTCGGCGGCGTCGCCTGGAAGTGGGAACCGCGGCGCGAGCAGTACTACCTGCACAACTTCCAGTCGGCGCAGCCGGACCTCAACTTCCACAACCCGCAAGTGCAGGCGGCGACGCTGGACAACGTGAAGTTCTGGCTGGACCGCGGCGTCGACGGCCTGCGCCTGGACGCGATCAACTTCTGCTTCCACGACACGCAATTGCGCGACAACCCGCCCAAGCCCAAGGACAAGCGCGTCGGCCGCGGCTTCAGCCCTGACAACCCCTACGCCTACCAGTACCACTACTTCAACAACACGCAGCCCGAGAACCTGCCCTTCCTGGAATCATTGCGCGCCCTGCTCGACCGCTATCCCGGCGCGACCACGCTCGGCGAGATCTCGTCCGAGGATTCGCTGGCGACGACGGCCGAGTACGTCAACCCGCGCCGCCTGCACATGGGCTACAGCTTCGAACTGCTGACCGACGACTTCAGCGCCGCCTACATCCGCGGCACGGTCGAACGGCTGGAAGCGGCGATGACCGAAGGCTGGCCGTGCTGGGCGATCTCCAACCACGACGTGCAGCGCGCGGTGACGCGCTGGGGCGGCGAGAATCCGCCGCCGCAGCTGGCGAAGATGCTGGTCGCGCTGGTGTGCTCGCTGCGCGGCTCGGTGTGCCTGTACCAGGGCGAGGAACTCGGGCTAGGCGAAGCCGACGTGCCCTTCGAAGCGCTGCAGGATCCCTACGGCCAGACCTTCTGGCCCAACTTCAAGGGCCGCGATGGCTGCCGCACGCCGATGCCCTGGACTGATGGTCCGCACGGCGGGTTCACCGAGGGCACGCCATGGCTGCCCGTTGCCGACGCCCATCGCGCGCACAGCGTGGCCGCGCAGGACGCCGACGCCGGCTCCGTGCTCAACGACGTCCGCCGATTCCTGCGCTGGCGCCGCGAACAGCCTGCGCTCGTGCGCGGCGACATCCGCTTCATCGACGCACCGGAGCCCGTGCTCGCCTTCGTCCGCGAAAGCGAGGCGGACGCAGTGGTCGCCGCCTTCAATCTCTCCGCGGAATCCGTGGACATGCGCCTGCCCGCAGAGCTTGGCGATGCGCGCACGCTGGAGGTCGAAGGCCTGCCGGGCTGTGACATCAGCGGCGGAGAGATCCGGCTGCCACCCCACGCCGCGTGGTACGGCGCACTTGCCTCCAACACGCTGCAGGCCGGTTAAAGGCGGGCGAATTTCCTCATGAATACGTATGCGAAGCGAGTCCGACGCATCGCGCCACGCATACCATTCGTTCAATGCGCATGAACGCAAGCTCCGACCCGCAGTCGGTCTCTCCGCTGCAAAACCAACATTCCTTCGGGAGGGGACAATGTTGAAACCAGAACGCAACCTGTTGAGCGTGGCGCTGGCCTCGGCCATCGCGCTCGTAGCCACCAATGCGCACGCGCAGACCGCCGACCAGGCGCAGGAGCGGGAAGCCGCCGAAGACGCGACCGACCTCGACACCGTGGTGGTGACCGGTATCCGTCGCGGCATCGAGGACGCGATCTCGGTCAAGCGCGAGGCCACCTCGATCGTCGAGGCGATCTCGGCCGAAGACATCGGCAAGCTGCCGGACGTCAGCATCGGCGAATCGATCTCTCGCCTGCCCGGCGTGTCCGCGCAGCGCGTGGCCGGCCGCGCCCAGGTGATCAGCGTCCGCGGCCTGTCGCCCGACTTCTCGACCACCCTGCTCAACGGTCGCGAGATGGTCAGCACCGGCGACAACCGCAGCGTCGAGTTCGACCAGTACCCGTCCGAACTGGTCAGCGGCGTCACGATCTACAAGACGCCCGACGCCCACCTGATTGGCCAGGGCCTGTCCGGCACGCTGGACATGCAGACCGCGCGCCCGCTGAACTTCTCCGACACCGTGGTCGCGGTCAGCGGTCGCTACCAGCAGAACTCGCTCGGTTCGGCCGCCAACGAGGGCGACGACGGCGGCCGCTTCAACGCCAGCTACATCGACCAGTTCGCGGACGGCCGCTTCGGCATCGCGATCGGCTGGTCGCACTCGGACACGCCGATCCAGGAGAACCAGGTCGGCCTGTACGAGCCCTGGCAGGCGATCGGCGACAACTGGCGCCCGGGCGTGAATCCCGGCACCTACTACTCTGATGGCATCAAGGCGCTGCGCCGCACCGGCAGGCTCGAGCGCGACGGCGTGATGGCGACACTGCAGTTCCGGCCGTCGAATGCATGGACCAGCACGCTCGACCTGTTCTATTCGAAGGCCGAGCAGGTCGACACCGCCAACCAGTTCGAAGTGCACATCGGTGACTACAACGGCGGCTTCGACCGACTCAATGTCACCGGCGCGCAGATCAACGGCAACAACACCTTCACCGGCGGCACCGCCAACAACGTCTATCCGCTCGTGCGCGGCATGTACAACAAGCGCGAGGACAAGATCGAAGCCGCCGGCTGGAACAACGAGTTCGCCGTCGGCGCCGCGCGGGTCGTGGCCGACGTCAGCTGGTCGCGCACCACGCGCGACGAGCTGAGCCTGGAGAACAACACCCAGCTGATGCCGCAGCCGCAGCTGGACAGCGTCCAGCTCGACTTCCGCACCAACGGTTTCTCGCAGCTGGTTCCGGGCCGCGACTACTCCAATCCCGAGACGCTTTTCCTCACCGGCACCATCTACGGGTCCGGATACGGCAAGACGCCGCGCGTCGAGGACGAACTGACGGCGTTCAAGCTCGCAGCCTCCCTGCCGATGGACGGCTTCCTGTCCGGCATCGATTTCGGCCTGAACTACGCCGACCGCACCAAGAACAAGCGCCAGCCGGAAGGCAACATCAACCTCGGCGCGCAGGGCGACACGACCATCGCCCCGGACCTGCAGTACGGCCTGGTCGACCTGGGCTTCGCCGGCGTGGGCTACATCCCCTCGTGGAACGTGCCCGAGGCCGTCGCCCGCTACATGACCTTCAATCCGGTCGAGGATCTGGACTACCTGATCCCGAAAGCGTGGACGGTGGACGAACAGATCAGCACCGGCTTCGTCCGCGCCAACATCGACACCGACTGGGGCAATGTCGGCGTGCGCGGCAACTTCGGCGTCCAGGTCCAGCACACCGACCAGTCGTCGAGCGCGAACTACTGGGACGGCTCGCAGCCGGTCGGCAGCCAGGTGATCCCGATCACCAAGGGCAAGACCCACACCGACATCCTGCCGAGCCTGAACCTGGCCTTCCTGTTCGACAACGACAGCACCCTGCGCGTGGCCCTGGCCCGCCAGGTCGCGCGTCCACGCGTGGACCAGATGCGTGCCTCGATGGAGTTCGGCGTCGACACCACCACCGGCATCCCCGGCGCCGGCGGCGGCAACCCGGAACTGGATCCGTGGCGTGCCAATGCGTTCGACATCTCCTACGAGAAGTACTTCGGCACCCGTGCCTACGTCGCCGCCGCCTACTTCTACAAGGACCTGCGCAGCTACATCTACACCCAGACTCGCGACGGCTACGACTTCACCGACCAGGTCGCCTCCTGGCTGCGGGCCAACGGCGCGAACCATCCGGGCCTGGTCGTGCAGAACGAAGGCCGCTACAGCGCACCGTTCAATGGCTCGGGCGGCACCCTGCAGGGCCTCGAACTGTCCGCGTCGCTGCCGCTGGACCTGGTCTTCGGCGACGCCCTGCGCGGATTCGGCGTCGTTGCCAGCGCCAGCTTCAACGACAGCGACATCACCATCCTCGCGCCCGAGAACTCGAGCAGCGTCGGCAACGACCCGATCACCCTGCCCGGCCTGTCCGACCGCGTCTACAACCTCACCGCCTACTTCGAGCGCAACGGCTTCGAGGCACGTGTGAGCCAGCGCCGGCGCTCCGACTTCATCGGCGAGATCGGCAACTTCTCCGGCGAACGCACCCTGCGCTACGTGGTCGGCGAGAACATCACCGACGCCCAGGTCAGCTACACCTTCGACAGCGGCAGCGCGCTGTCCGGCATGACCCTGCTCCTGCAGGCCAGCAACCTGACCGACGAGTCCTACCGCACCTACTCGGGCAGCAAGGACCGTCCGCTCGAGCGCATCGAATGGGGTCGTACCTACATGGTCGGCCTCAACTACCGATTCTGATCCACCCTCCGACGCGCGACGCGCGTGACTCAGCCCCTGCCGGCCCTCCCCGGCGGGGGCTTTTTTTGTTCCCTCCGCCACCCGGTGGATACCGCCGCCGGCAATCCAATCCAACGGCTCCGGCAGACGCCGCCGGAGCGGGGCATCCACACGGCCAATGGATCCGATGCGCAGGCAGATCGCCGGCCATCCGCGACGTCGTCGTCGCCAAGTTCGGCGCGCGCCAGAAACCAGGAAACCCGGCGCGGGCCGGGTTTCATCATCACGAAACTGCTTTGTAATCAGCCACTTTCGTGGTGGGCGGTACAGGGTTCGAACATGTGACCCCTACCATGTCAACGGGATTTATACGCCTTTCCGGTCAATGGCATACGGCATATCTCATTGATTTGTAAGGATTGATTATTACGCGACACTTCGCGATATGATGGCGTCTGCTGTTACCTTGCTGTTACGGACGCCATGAAGCTATCCAAAAAGCTGTCACCTGCCATCGCCGATGCCGCGAAACCGGAGGGCGAGCCTTACCGGATATGGGACACCGTGGTCCCGCAACTGCACTTGCGCGTGCAGCCGTCCGGCATCAAGTCGTGGAACGTCCAATGGGACCGCCAGCGCACGAAGTCGTTGGGCAAGTGGCCGGGCGTGACCGTGGATGCAGCGCGCGCCAAGGCCAAGGCGCTATTGGTCGAAACCGATGCCCACGGCGCACCCTTGGCCGTCATTGAGGCGAACAAGCCGGCGGCGGAAAAGCCGATGACGCTGGGCGTGTTCATCGCCGACCACTACGCCGCATGGGCCAAGGCCAATCAGAAGTCCGGGCAGGCGACCATTGACGCCCTGAAAGCCTGCTTTGGCGACCTGTACGGCCGCGACCTGCGCAGCCTGTCGGCCTTTGACTTCGAACGGATCAAGTCGGCGCGGCTGAAGGCCAAGATCAAGCCGGCCACCGTAAACCGTGACCTGTCCCGCATCCGGGGTGCCCTGTCCCGTGCGGTCGATTGGGGGATGCTCGACGCGCACCCCCTGAAGACAGTCAAACAGGCCAAGGGCACTGACGACAGCCGCGTGCGCTACTTGACCGCCGGTGAGGAAAAGGCGCTTAGGGACGCGTTGACGGCCCGCGAGAATGCGCGCCGCGCCAGCCGCGAGCGCCACAACGCATGGCACGCCGAGCGTGGCAGCAAAGGGCACCCGGTGTGGCCGGCGGAAGGCTTCACCGACTACCTGTCACCGATGGTGCTGCTGGCATTGAACACGGGCATGAGGCGCGGGGAACTGCTGGGGCTGGAATGGGGCAGCGTGAACTTGCCGGCTAAGCTGCTGACCATCACCGTGGGCAATGCCAAGTCCCGCAAGGCGCGTCACCTGCCGTTGAACTCTGAAGCGTTGGACGTGCTGACCCGGTGGAAGAAGCAGGCCGGCAAGGATGCGCGGCTTGTGTTCCCGTCCCCGAAGGGCGGCGGGCGCATGGGCAACATCAATACCAGTTGGGAAGAAATCGGCAACGATGCCAAGTTGACGGACTTCCGCTTCCACGACTTGCGGCATACGTTCGCGTCCCGGCTGGTCATGGCCGGCGTGGACTTGAACACGGTCCGCGAACTGCTGGGGCATTCGGACATTCGCATGACGCTGCGCTATGCACACCTTGCGCCGGACAAACTGGCCGATGCGGTCGCCAAATTGGGGGCTAAGGCATGACCGTCAAGCATGACAAGGCATGGCGCGCCGCATTGAAAGAGAGTGGCATTACGGCTGAATCAGTCGAAGCCAAGATCATTGAGGCATGGGAGCATCCGAACATCCCCAATGAAGACGTGGATGACGCAAAGCTGGCATTCCAGCGCAGTTATTTGTTGTTCGTTCAATCGGTGGAGAGTGGCAACACGTTGCTGCGGGAACTGTCAATGACTGAAGGTCAGCGCGCGTTCGATTGCGGCAAGCTGTTGCACACGAAGTTGACGCTAGAGCCTGAAGTGATGCGCACGCGCAGTCTCCACGCATCGCAAAAGAAGCCGCGTGGCAGTCGCCGCCCGTTGCTAGACGAATGGCTGCGCGGGAAGCTGAAACGCGGTAAGCCGACGAATGATGAACTATGGGACGCGTTGCCGGTGCGTGGCGACTTGTACCGCGACGATGACGAAGTGACAGAACTGCGCAGCGATGAAACGCCGTGCAAGCCGTTGAAGCGCGCAGGGTTCGATAAGCGAGTCACCGCAGTTCTGAAAACAATCCGCCGTTAGTTATTGGCGGCGGAACCGCCGCCTAGCCTTCGCCCCGAGTCGCACATATCGCGACATAACAAGGGGCAAGGCAATGCAGAAGTTGAAGCTGTCTCTGAAAGAAATTTCGGAGGTTACGGGCGAAAGCCTGCCGCTCATCCATGACGCGATCAATGCGCAGCACCTGCGCACATTTCTTGTCGGTAGGCGCAGATTTGCGCGTCCGGCGGACGTGGAGAAGTGGATCACCTACCTTCAGAAGCAGAGTGACGCCGGTAAGCCGGTGAAGTATCGCGAGCGCCCTGCCGAGCGGATGGGGGCGTGAACATGAGCGCCACTGACGTGATGCCGCCCCATGTGTGGGCTTTCTACAACGAACACATGCAGTCTCCGACGCATCGCAAGATGACGCACATTGGCATGGCGCTGACCAAAGTCACGGCCATGTTTGGCGTCGTCCAGCAACCGCCGGAAGCAATGGCAATTTTCGTCCTGTTGCTGGAAGGGTTGGAATCCGGTGATGCAAGTTTCGAAGCCCGTGCTATGGCGATTTACCGCAAGCACATAGCGCGCAGGGAGTTGCACTGACCATGAGCCTTATCACCGAACAGGATGAAGCGGCGTTCCGTCGCCGCCACCGTGGTCCGCAGTGCGAAGCAAATTTGGATTATGCCAAGCACACCGCGAATGAGTACGCCGAACGCTACGCCGCCGGGATGCCCGATTGGGTGCGGTTCGGCGTGGCCGCGCTCCACTTCCGCCATTGTTCGTCAAAGGACGTTGGCGACAAGATGCTGCTGCGCATCGGCATTGACACGTTGTTGCTTATTGGGAGGGCGTGCGATGAAGCAAATTCCGCCCCTTAGTCCGATGGTCAACGCGTACCTGCGCAAGCGGTTTCCCGGAAATAACCGCGTGGAATTGGACCTGCTGAATTCCTCCGCGTGGTGTTGGGTGCGTGGTCGTGTGTTCGATGCACACCTGGAAACCGAACCGCATCCGCTGCTGGTGGCTGCCGCAATGCTGTACATGTGTCACCTGCTGGAAAAGGAACCGCGCGCGAAGGCCGCGCACTTGTTCGACGCGCACGAATTCATATCGCTTTTCGGATAGCCCCGCACAACCCGCAAACCTTTCCACCTTGGCACGGCACGCGACACCTTTGCGGATTACAACAGGGGTACACCTTGAATACCTTGGAACACGCGCTTGGCAGCGTGGCGTCTACGAATCGGTTTTTCGTCTACCTGCTGACGTGGAACGCAACGCGCGGGAAGCTCGATAAAAAGCCCGTCGGATCGCCTGCGACTGCTGGCATGACTTACGCGCAGGCATACGCGGAAGCGATGCGCCTGCGTTCTACCGGGCAGCAGGCAACCGTTGGCCTGTGGATCACCGCTGACAGCGGACTTTTCTTTCTGGACATTGACACATTGCCTGCCGACCACACGCTGGACGCGCGGGCGCAGCAGTTGTTGGCAGCGTTTCCCGGTGCATTTATGGAATGGAGCGTCGGCCGCAGGGGGCTGCACGTCCTGGGCAGGATGACCGTCCCCGTCCCGCATAGCAGTCGCAACGACGCGCTGCACCTTGAGTTCTACACGGCGGATCGCGGTTGCGCATTGAACATCGACGCTGCGCCGTCCGGCAGCATCGACACCACGCACGACGTTAGCAGCGTTGTCGCGCAGTATTTCCCGCCGCGTGCCGCCGCAGTCCATGGTGGCGAGCGCAGGCCGGAATGGCGTGGCCCTGCTGACGATGACGAACTTATCAGCAAGATGCTGGCCGCGCGTGTCAGTGCTGAAGCGGCATTCAATGGCAAGGCGTCACTGTCGCAACTCTGGCATGGTCAGGTGGAGCGCAACAGCAACAACGATGCCGCATTGGCGTCGCACCTTGCATTTTGGACAGGCTGCGACGCGGAGCGCATGGCGCGGCTCATGTGGCGCAGCGGCATGGTACGGCCGAAGTGGCGTGACCATCGCACTTACCTGTCGACGACCATCGCCAACGCGTGCGACGCCTGCACGAACGTCTATCAGGAAGCCGCGCGGCTGCCGTTGCCGCTTCCCTTGCCGGTGGACGTGAACGTGCGCAGCGGCGCGGCGCTCATGCAGCGTTCGTTTGCGCCTGTCCAATGGGCATTGCGTGGCCTCATTCCGCAGGGAACGGGGATCATCAGCGCGCCGCCGAAGTCCGGCAAATCGTGGCTGGTGTTGCAGGCGTGCATAGCTGTCGCCGCTGGCGTTCCGCTGTGGCCTGGCCGCGATCCGGAGACGCAGGGCGACACGCTTTACCTTGACCTTGAAGGTACGGACCGCAGGCTTCAGGAACGCATTAGCGGACTGCTGAAGTCGTTTTCCGGCGGCACGTCACTGGATCGGTTCTTCTATGAGACGGAATGGCCCCGTGCTGAAGCTGGCGTTGCCAAGCTGCGCGAATGGTTGACGGAGCATCCCCGCGCGCGGCTTGTCGTGATTGACACGCTGGCGACCTTCCGCGACCCGGACCCCGGCCGCAAGTCGGCCTATATGGCGGACTACGCGGTGGGCGAAATGCTGAAACCGCTGGTGCGTGAATTCCCCGTTGCCATTGTCGTGGTCACGCACAACCGCAAGATGGGCGCGACCGATGCGATGGACAAAATCAGCGGCACGCAGGGGCTTGTTGGCGGCGTGGACAATTACATGATCCTGTCCCGCGCCAACGGCAACATGGACGCGGAATTGATCGTTGACGGCCGCGACATCAAGGAGCCGCAGGAACTGGCGCTGCGTAAGCTGAAGGATGGCGGCTGGGCTTGCCTTGGCACGTCCTACGACATCAAACGCAGCGACGAACGCACCAACGTCCTGAAGGCCTTGGCGGGCCTGGGAGGCGTGGGCACGCGTGCTGACATCAGCGGGGCGGTGGAAGGGTCGGTGAAGCCTGAAACGCTGCGCAAGCGGCTGGGGCGCATGGTCAAGGATGGGGACATTGTGTTGAACGGGAAGTTCTGGGCGTGTCCTAGATTTTGTGTAAACGGGCCATTGGCAGGAAACTGCCACCAAGC
>DAOMPM010000063.1:0-1333 GCA_035444805.1 Luteimonas sp.
GTCTGCCGGACCAGCGGCAGCAGCTTGCGGACGTGGTCGCGGCTGGCCAGCTCCGGCACCACCCCGCCGTACTCGGCGTGCAGGGCGATCTGGCTGTAGACGGCGTGGGCACGCAGACCATCGGCACCGGTCCGGGCCGTGTCGTACACGGCCACGCCGGTTTCGTCGCAGCTCGATTCGATGCCGAGGACTTTCATGAGGGCTGGGGACCTAGGGCCTGGGGCTGGGAGAACCAAGGTGAGGCCGGGAGGACGCCTTTCCAGCCCTCAGCCCTTGGCCCTAAGCCCTGCGGTTGCACGCCCACGCGCGCAACCGCTATCATACGCGGCTCGCCCGGCCCTCCGGGTCGATCCACCAGATTCCGAGATCCCTATGCCCAGCGTCAAAGTCCGCGAAAACGAGCCGTTCGAGTTTGCCCTGCGCCGCTTCAAGCGCACCTGCGAGAAGGCCGGCGTGCTCGCCGAGACCCGCAAGCGCGAGTTCTACGAGAAGCCGACCCAGGAGCGCAAGCGCAAGGCCGCGGCCGCCGTGAAGCGCCAGGCCCGCCGCAGCTCGCGCGACGTCACCAAGCGCCAGCGCCTGTACTGAGCCGCGCCGCTTCGCCGAAAGCCGGCACGCGCGAGCGTGGCCGGCTTTTCGTGTTTTTGCCTCCCTGAAATCCGCCCCCCGGAGCACACCATGTCCCTCAAGCAGCGACTCACCGACGACATGAAGGCCGCCATGAAGGCCGGCCAGAAGGAGCGCCTCGGCGTCATCCGCCTGATCAACGCCGCGATCAAGCAGCGCGAAGTCGACGAGCGCATTGAGCTCGACGACGCCGCGGTGCTGGCCGTGCTGGAGAAGATGGTCAAGCAGCGCAAGGACTCGGTGAGCCAGTTCGAAGCAGCGAACCGCGAGGACCTGGCCGCGATCGAACGCGCCGAGATCGTGGTGATCGACGGCTACCTGCCGGCGAAGCTGGGCGAGGCCGAAATCCTCGCCGCCATCGACGCAGCCGTCGCCGCGACCGGCGCCGCCGGCCCGGCCGACATGGGCAAGCTGATGGGCGTGCTCAAGCCGAAGCTGGCCGGGCAGGCGGACATGGGGCTGGTGTCGGCGCTGGTGAAGAAGAAGCTGGCGGGCTGAGGAGCTCGTCCTTTCGCCGTCACGGCGCGGCGATCGGTACTGGCAAAAGCCACACCATCCCCACCCAACCCGTCCAGCCACGCGCAGCGCGCGTGGCGTTCATCGTCGCGCGAGCCTCCGGCTCGCAAGCGCTCCTCTTCACCCCCTTGAAGGGGAGGGCTCGAAGCTCTTTCTCCTTCCCCTTCAAGGGGAAGGCCGGGATGGGGAT
>DAOMPM010000063.1:1433-14482 GCA_035444805.1 Luteimonas sp.
GGAGGGCTCGAAGCTCTTTCTCCTTCCCCTTCAAGGGGAAGGCCGGGATGGGGATAGTTTCCAGCCGCGTAAGCTGTCTGCCTCGTCCCGCTGAAACGGAGGGCCTGATTCCATGCCTCCCACCATCACCCTCCGCCCCGCTCGCCGCGACGACGTCGCCACCATCCTCGCCCTGATCCGCGGCCTCGCCGACTACGAGAAGCTCGCTCACGAAGTCGAGGCCGACGAGACCCGGCTCGCCGACACCCTGTTCGGCGAGCGCCCCGGCGCCGAAGTGGTGATCGCCGAGGTCGACGGCGAGCCCGCCGGCTTCGCCCTGTTCTTCCACAACTATTCGACCTTCCTCGCCAAACCCGGCCTGTACCTGGAAGACCTGTTCGTGCAGCCGCGCTTCCGCGGCCTCGGCCTCGGCCGGCAGCTGATGGCGCATCTGGCGCAGCTGGCGATGGCGCGCGACTGCGGCCGCTTCGAGTGGTCGGTGCTGGACTGGAACGCGCCGGCGATCGGCTTCTACCGCCGCCTCGGCGCGGTCGGCATGGACGGCTGGACCACGCAGCGCGTCACCGGCGAGGCCCTGCGCAGGCTCGCGGCCGACGACGGGGCGGCCGCCGCGCCCTGAGCGGGCGCCGACGGGTTCTGGCAAATGGTCGCCGGTCGCGCGCATGGCGCGCCCCTACCTGGCGCGGGCGATCCTGCCGCGCAGCTTCGCCAGGCCGGCATCGGCGAGCCGCTTCAGCTTCGGCCGATCATCGCGGTCGAACGGCGATCCCCTGCCACAGTGTGCGCGCAACAGGGCGTAGTCCTGGGCCTGGCCCAACGCCCTGGCCAGGGCCTTGTGCCGACGCTCGATCTCGACCGGCAGGCCGATCCCGGCCAGCAGGCGCTGCTTCTGCACCAGCCGGCGCTCGCGGCGGCGCCAGCGATGCCAGTCCTCGTCGCGACCGCTGTCCTGCGCCCGCTGGGCCGCCTTGTCGACCCTGCGCCCGGCAGCCTCCACGACCGCAAGCAGCTGCCCGCTGGTGAGCGTCTCCCACGGCAGGCCACCCAGCGCGGCCGCGGCCTGCAGCAGCCGGTCGCGGCGGCGGCCGAAGTCCGGATCGTCGGCCAGCGCCGCTCGCAGCACGGCGGTCCGGGCACGCACCGCGGCGGCGCGAGCCCGTCGCAGCACGGCGCGTTCCGCGTCGCGGTCCTCGCGCCGGAGCAGCCGGTCCAGCGTCTTCACCAGCGCATCGGCATCGCGCGCCTGCGACAGGCCGCGGACCAGCTCGCGCAGCTCCTCGTCCACTGCCGCGGCGTCCGGACCCAGCGATTCCCCGCCCAGCCGCAGCACCGCACGCGCGCGACGCAGCGACTTGCGCGCCTGGTGCACGCCGCGGTGCACGGCCGCGCCGCGAAGCTGCAGGCAGGCGATGGCGTGATCGACGGCATCCACGGCGATGCGCTGCAGCGCCCGCCCCGGGTGCGGCGGTTCGTCGTCGATCTCCTGCGCCATCGGCATCCCCTGCAAGGACCCCCGTGCCGATGATAGTCCGGCCGGGCGCCGCCGGCGCCGGGATGCGATCATGGTGCCGTGACCCGGATTCCACGCACCTCCCCCGACGACCACGCCCCGACGCCGCATGGCTGCAGCGGCGACGCGCGTGCCGACGCAGCCGCCGGGATGCCGGACCCGCGCGCGCGTCACTCGCGGCCGGGCGGCGCAGGCTGAAATGGCGCGCATCCCGGACGCCTTCATCGACGACCTCCTCGCGCGCACCGACATCGTCGAGGTGATCGCCGCGCGCGTGCCGCTCAAGCGCCAGGGCCGGGAGTATTCGGCGCGCTGCCCGTTCCACGACGAGCGCTCGCCCTCGTTCACGGTGTCGCCGACCAAGCAGTTCTACCACTGCTTCGGCTGCGGCGCGCACGGCACCGCGATCTCGTTCCTGATGAACTACGACCGGCTCGAATTCCTCGACGCGGTCGATGAGCTCGCCCGCCAGGCCGGCATGGAGGTGCCGCGCGACACCCGGCAGCGCAACGCCGACCCGGACACCCAGGACCTGTTCGGCACGCTGGAAGCCGCCGCGACGTTCTTCCAGCGCCAGCTCGCCGGCAGCGCCCGCGCGCGCGACTACTTCGACCAGCGCGGCGTCGGCGAGGCGCTGCGCGCGCAGTTCGCGCTGGGCTACGCACCCGACGGCTACTCCGCGCTCAAGGACGCGCTGGGCAGCGACGAGCGGCGGCTGAAGCTGCTCGACCGCGCCGGCCTGCTCTCGAAGAACGATCGCGGCCACGTCTACGACAAGTTCCGCGACCGGGTGATGTTCCCGATCCACGACCGCCGCGGCCGCGTGATCGCCTTCGGCGGCCGCGTGCTCGACAAGGATGCCAGCCCCAAATACCTCAACTCGCCCGAGACCGCGCTGTTCCACAAGGGCCGCGAGCTGTACGGCCTGTGGCAGGTGCGGCAGGCGAACCAGAAGATCGAGCGGCTGCTGGTGGTCGAGGGCTACATGGACGTGATCGCGTTGTTCGAGCACGGCGTCAGCCAGGCGGTGGCCACACTCGGCACCGCGACCACGCCCGACCACGCCGAACTGCTGTTCCGCAACGCCCCGGACGTGTACTTCTGCTTCGACGGCGACCGCGCCGGACGCGGCGCGGCGTGGAAGGCGGTGGAGTCGGTGCTGCCGCGCATGCGCGACGGCCGCCAGGCGTTCTTCCTGTTCCTGCCCGAGGGCGAGGATCCGGACAGCATCGTGCGCCAGGAGGGCGCTGCAGGCTTCGACGCGCGCCTGCAGCAGGCCACGCCGCTGTCGCAGTTCTTCTTCGACACGCTGTCGGACGGCATCGCACTGTCGACGCTCGACGGCAAGGCGCGCCTGGCCGAACGCGCGAAGCCGCTGCTGGCGCAGATTCCCGACGGCGCCTTCGGCGACCTGATGCAGCAGCGCCTGACCGAACTGACCGGCGTCGGCGCGCGCCAGGCCACCGCCACGCCGTCCGCGCCGATCCGCCGCAGCGGCAGCGCGCCGCTGGCGCCGCCCAAGCGCAGCCTCGTGCGCAGCGCGATCTCGCTGCTGCTGCAGCAGCCGGCGCTGGCGCTCGACCTGCCGCCGCCCTACCGCTTCGTCGCCCTGCGCCAGCCGGGCATCGAACTGCTGACCGAACTGATCGCCGTGGTCAGCATGCGCCCGGACATCACCACCGGTGCCCTGCTGGAGCATTTCGCCGATCGCGAGGAAGGCGTCGCGCTGCAGAAGCTTGCCAGCCAGTCGCTGCCCGGCGACGCACCGGCCTGGCGCGAGGAGTTCCTCGATGCGATCGTCCAGCTCGATCGCGAAACGCTGCAGCAACGCGTGGGTGAACTGCAGGAGAAGCAGCGCAGCGCGGGCCTGGACGAAGACGACAAGGCCGAGCTGCGCGAGCTGCTGCTATCGCGGCGCTGAGCGCGCGCCGTCGCCGCGCGCTCAGCGCGTGTCCTTGACCACCTCGCCGCCCTTCATCACGAATGGCACGTCTTCGAGCAGGCGCACGTCTGCGGTGGGGTCACCGGGCACCGCGACCAGGTCCGCCCAGCGCCCGGCCTCGACCACGCCGACGTCGCTCCGACCCAGCGCATCGGCAGCATGCAGCGTGGCACTGCGGATCGCCTCGACCGCAGGCATGCCGTAGCGGACCATGACTGCGAACTGGCGACCGTTCTGGCCGTGGGGATACACGCCGGTGTCGGTGCCGTAGGCGATCTTCGCCCCGGCCTGGTGCGCACGGCGGAAGTTCTCGCGCTGCAGCTCGGCGATCTCCAGGTCCTTGCGCAGGTTGTCCTCAAGCACGCCGTTCTTCTTCCCTTCCGCCTGCGTGTACTCGGTGTTGTAGATGTCGAACACCAGCCAGGTGCCATGCTGCTTCGCCAGGCGGACGCCCTCGTCGTCGATCAGGCTGACGTGCTCGATGGTGTCGATGCCGGCGCGGATCGCGTCCTTGATGCCCGAGGTGCCGTGCGCGTGCGCGGCAACCTTGAGCCCCCACTGGTGCGCCTCGCGCGCCACCGCCTGCATTTCCTCCAGCGACAGCTGCTGCTGGCCGACCTCGGTGTTGCGCGAGAACACGCCGCCGGTGGCGCAGATCTTGATCACCTGTGCGCCGTACTTGCGGATCTCGCGCACCCGCTTGCGCGCTTCTTCCGGGCTGTCGGCGTTGTACGGGTTGCGCGATTCGAACGACGGCGGGAAGAAGGTCGAATCGCAGTGGCCACCGGTGGCACCGAACGCATAGCCCGCCGGCACGACACGCGGGCCGGTGATCTTGCCCTCGTCGATCGCCTGCGCCAGGCCGACGTCGTTCCAGGCGTCGGCGCCAAGGTTGCGCACCGTGGTGAAGCCGGCGTCGAGCGTGTCCCGCGCGTGCTTCACGGTCAGCACCGACCAGAACCGGTCGCTGAACTGCAGGCTGGAGTAGCCGCCGTAGGACGGCTCCATGTCGAGGTGCACGTGCAGGTCGATCAGCCCCGGCAGCAGGGTCATGCCCGGCAGGTCGACGCGGCGCGCACCGGCCGGCGCATCGACGAAGCTTCCGCTGCGGACCTCGACGATGCGGCCATCGCGCACCAGCACCGCCGGTGACTCGACCATGCGTCCGCTGCGCACGTCGAGCAGCCGATCGGCAGTGACCACCACCATCTCGCCCGGCCCGACGGCGTCCTGCGCGAAGGCCGGCATCGCGACCGCCAGCGCCGCGACTGCAGCCCACGCCACACCCCTGATCCGCCTGCGCATCGCCCCGGCTCCCCGGCTGTTCGGTTGCCGGCGAGTGTATGCCGGCCGGCGAACCCCAGCGATGCCCGGCATGCGACCGCCCCTGTCCATGACTTCCGGCCTGACCCGGGTCGCCGGCAATGGGCTAGGCTTCACGGACGCCACCGCGAGGACCACCGACATGCGACTCCACGCCACCTGCATTGCCGCCGCACTGGCGCTGGCCTGCGCCCTGCCGGCCTTCGCGCAGGACGCCGTCGAGCGCCGGCACGAGGGCAACCGGGTCACCGAGAACGTGCCCGCGATCCCGGGCGAACTGGTCGAACGCCTCAACCGCTACCAGAACACGCGCGGCGCGGGCGTCAACGGCTGGACAAAGGACGGCTGCCTGCTGGTCTCCACCCGCTTCGCCGAGACCAGCCAGGTGCACCGCGTCTGCCAGCCGCTGGGCATGCGCGAGCAGTTGACCTTCTATCCCGAACCGGTCGCCGGGGTGACGCCCTCGCCACCGGACGCCTGGCGCGAGGGATTCGTGTTCGCGAAAGACAGCGGCGGCGACGAGTTCTCGCAGCTGTACTGGTTCGACACCGCCACCCGCAGCAGCACCCTGCTCACCGACGGCGGCCGCAACCAGAACGGCGGCACCGTGCTCAACCGCGACGGCTCGCTGATGGCGTACGCCAGCACCGCGCGCAACGGCACCGACCGCGACATCCGGGTGCGCGACACCAAGGCCGGCACCAGCCGCCTGCTGCTGTCCGAAGGCGGCTCGTGGACGCCGCTGGACTTCTCGCCGGACGGCAAGACGCTGCTGGTCTCCCGCTACGTGTCGATCAGCGAGTCGTATCCCGGCAAGGTCGACGTCGCCAGCGGCAAGCTGACGCTGTTCCCGGTCGACGGCGGCACCGCGTCGTTCGGCCGCTTCGCCTATGCGCCCGACGGCAAGGGCGTGTACTTCATTTCCGACGAACCGGTGGACGGGAAGTCGAGCGAGTTCCGCAGCCTGCGCTTCCACGACCCGTCGAAGGGTGATGCCGTGGTACTCAGCCGCCACGTGCCGTGGGACGTCGACGACTTCACCATCGCCCGCGACGGCAGGCACCTCGCGTACATGACCAACGAGGACGGCATCGGCAAGGTGCACCTGCTCTCGCTGCCGGACCACCGGCCGGTGGCGCTGCCGGAGTTGCCGGTCGGCGTCATCGGCGGAGGCGACTTCTCGCCCGACGGCGCGCGCCTGGCGCTGACGCTCAACACCGCGACCTCGCCCAGCGACGTCTACGTGATCGGCATCGCCGACGCTTCGCTGCAGCGCTGGACCCGCAGCGAAGTCGGCGGCCTCGATACCGACCGCTTCGTCGCGCCGACGCTGGTGCGCTACCCGACCTTCGACGAGGTCGACGGCGTGCGCCGCACCATCCCGGCGTTCTACTACCGTCCCGCGGACGTGCCCGCCGGTCGCAAGCTGCCGGTGGTCATCAACATCCACGGCGGCCCGGAATCGCAGTCGCGGCCGTCGTTCAACCCGAACACGCAGTTCCTGGTCAACGAGCTGGGCGTGGCGATGCTGGTGCCCAACGTGCGCGGCTCCTCCGGCTACGGCCGCACCTGGCTGTCACTGGACAACGCCGGGAAGCGCGAGGATTCGGTCAAGGACATCGGCGCGCTGCTGGACTGGATCGCGCTGCAGCCCGAGCTCGACGCCTCGCGCGTCGGCGTGGTCGGCGGCAGCTACGGCGGCTACATGGTGCTGGCCTCGCTGATGCACTACAGCGACCGCATCCGCGCCGGCATCGACGTCGTCGGCATCTCCGACTTCACCACCTTCCTCACCAATACCGAGAACTACCGCCGCGACCTGCGCCGCGCCGAGTACGGCGATGAACGCGACCCGGCGATGAAGGCCGTGTTCGACCGCATCTCGCCGCTGAAGAACGCATCACGCATCGACGCGCCCCTGTTCGTGGCCCAGGGCCGCAACGACCCGCGCGTGCCGTACACCGAGGCCGAACAGATCGCGGCAGCGGTACGCGCCAACGACAAGCCGGTGTGGTTCCTGATGTTCGACGACGAAGGCCACGGCTTCCGCAAGAAGACCAACAGCGACTACTTCGGCGCGGCGTCGATCCTGTTCTGGCAGGAGCACCTGCTGGGCGACCGAGCCCGGTGAAGCAGGATGACCGGGCGATTCTTCGTGGATGGCACCTTGGCACCGGGGCGCCCGAGCGGGCATCTCCTGCGTGACGTCCCCGGGACATGGGAGCCGGCGACGGTCCGCGGACGACTGATACGGAAGGACTGGGCCGCCGAGGTCGGCCACCCCGGCATCGTGCTGTCCAGCGTGCGCCCGGATCGACCGGGCGAAACCTGACCGCTCGCACGACCCGACATCGCACAACGGCGTGCGGAGCGGAGCCGACATGGGGTTTTCCCCAATGCCGCGGTCCGCGGGCGATCGCTATCGTGGCCGTAACGGTGCCCGCACCGCACGCCTGCCGCGCGCATGTCCTTCGAGACGTTCCGGTTCCCGCCGCCGCTGCCGCCACCGGTGTCCGACTGGATGCGCGCGCTCGCGTCCCGCCTTGCGGACGTGCAGGCAGCCGGGTTCGACGAGGCGCTGCTCGCCGCCGATCCGGCCGAGGTCGAGTTCGCGCTGGACGCCACTTCGCTGCGCATCACCGGCGAGAGTACGCAGCAGTGGAACACCAGCTACTCGGTCTCCGGCGGGATGCAGGTGTCGGCGCCGGGCGTGGATGCGCAATCGGTGCCGGTGCGCTACGAGGTCACGCTTCGCAACGAGAACGCCTCGCCGGCGCAGATGCGCGCGGTGAATCCGTTTGATCCGGCGACGATTCCCGATCGCACCCGCATCGAAGTTTACGGGCGCGACTACGCCGGCACACCGCTGGAGGCCAGCTTCCGCGCGCTTGCCGACGCCAACGACCTCGCCTCGATCGACGACCTGCGCCTGTCGCTGGAGATGACCGCCGACGGCGAACTGCGGGTGATGATCGGCGCCAACCGCCTGTTCGACGCGCCACGCGACGGCGGCCCGGCCTCGTTGCCGGCCGACCGCGAGGACTTCACCCGCCATACCACGATCCTCGAAGACCCGCGCGGCGCCGACCGCGCCGGCTACACGCAGATGTTGCTCGACGGCAGCGTGCCCGACGACACCGTGCGCATCGAGGAAGACGTCGCCGGGCAGGTGGTTACCGGCATCGTGACCGAGGCCGGCAGCGGCGAAGCCAACACCGTGACCTGGACGCTCGACGACTCGGGCCGGCCGGTTTCGGCCGACGCCACCCTGACCTGGGAGCCCTCCAGCCAGGGACGCGACTCGGACCGCATCGAGGCCAATGCGCAAAGCAGGTTCCGCAGCGACAACGACATGAAGGGCAGCGGCGACGACGTCGGCCACCTGATCGCCTACCGCTTCGTCAACGGCCACGGCCCGGTCAACATGTTCCCGCAGGAAAGCCAGTTCAACCAGCGCGTCTACGCCGGCATGGAGCAGGAGTGGAGCGACTGGCTGGCCGAGGGCATGGAGGTGCGGATCGAGATCACGCTCGGCGCCGACAACGTGCGGCGCCCGGACCAGGTGCGGGTGGACTATGAGGTGATCGATCCGGCGACGGGCAAGGCGGTCTATGATCCGCAGCTCATCGTCTTCGACAACGAGGCCGGCCAGGTGTTCGACCGCATCGCCCGCAGGGACATGGACGACATGATCGAAGGCGCGTCCTGAGCATGGCCGACCGCGACGCGCTGGTCCGCGGCATCGGCGAACTGCTGCTGCGCGACATCGCCACCGCCGGGCACGAGCTCGACGGCTACGCCCTGATCGCCGACTACGGCGGCGGCACGCGGCGGCTGGCCGGGTTCGGCTATCGCGACGGCCAGGCGCCGGTGGCGGCGACGCCGCGGACGGAGATCGGGGCCATCGGCGCGCGCCTGGACGAGCTGCGCGAGGCGACGCGGGTGGACGGCGAGGCGCCGTGGACGGTGTGCGTGGTCCAGCTGCGGCGCGCGGGCGGAAAGCTGCATGCGGAGTTCGTCTACGAGGACGCGGAACACTGGGCGATCACGCCGGCGACGCTGGCCGAAGTGGCGGAGCGCGCGCGACCAGCCTGAGGTTGCGTTCATGGGCTCCCGTAGGAGCGGGCCATGCCCGCGACCGGCGACGCGAAACGCTGGACGACGCGACCCGGATGAACGCGTCGCCACGCGCGAGGTAGGCGAACAACGTCGTCACCCGTGGGTTGCATCGCAACAGCGGTCGCGGGCATGGCCCGCTCCTGCGTCAGCCCACGCGCTGCAGCTCGAACGCCTGCAGCTGCGCCGGCTGCAGCCACGGCATCAGCCAGTGGTCGACCAGCAGGAAGGCGAACAGCGCCATCAGGTACACCACCGAGTACTGGAACACCTTCATCGCGAACAGTTCGTCCGGCGGATCGAGCAGCCGCCACGCGTACCAGAGGAAGGCCAGGCCCAGCACCACCGCGCCGCCGAGGTAGAACAGGCCGCTCATGCCGACCGCCACCGGCAGCAGGGTGATCACGCACAGCAGCATGGTGTAGAGCAGGATCTGCCAGCGCGTGTACTCGACGCCGTGCGTCACCGGCAGCATCGGCACCAGCGCGCGCGCGTAGTCGGCGCGGCGGAAGATCGCCAGCGCCCAGAAGTGCGGCGGCGTCCACACGAAGATGATCAGCACCAGCAGCAGCGCGTGGGCCCAGTCCCACTGCCCTTCCATGTTGGTCACCGCGGCCCAGCCCAGCAGCGGCGGCGCGGCGCCGGCGATGCCGCCGATGACGATGTTCTGCGGCGTGGCGCGCTTGAGGAAGCCGGTGTAGACGATGGCGTAGCCGATCAGCGAGGCGAAGGTCAGCGCCGCGGTCAGCGGGTTCACCAGCGCGATCAGGATCACCATCGACAGCGCGCCGAGGAACACCGCGAACGCCAGCACCTGCGAGGGGTTGAGCGCGCCGGTGGCCAGCGGGCGATCGGCGGTGCGCACCATGAGCTTGTCGATGCGCTGGTCGATGAGGTGGTTGATGGCGGCAGCCGACGCGGCCGCCAGCCAGATGCCGAGCAGGCCGAACACGCTCTGCCGCAGCGGTGGCAGCCCGGGCACGGCGAGGAACATGCCCACCAGCGCCGTGAACACGATCAGCGCGACCACCCGCGGCTTGGTCAGCGCCCAGTACTGGCGCGGGTCGATCCTGCGTTTGCCGGCGGTCGCCATGGCCTCAGTCCGGCCGGCGCAGGCGCGCGAACAGGCTGACCAGCACGAACAGCAGCAGCGCTGCGCCGCCGTTGTGCAGCACCGCCACCGGCAGCGGCAGCGACAGCTTGACGTTGAGCACGCCCAGCAGCACCTGCGCCACGGTCAGCAACGCCAGCGCGATCGCCCAGGCGCGCAGCCCCGGCGTGCGCAGCAGCCGCCACGACAGCAGCATCAGCCAGGCGAACACGACCAGCGCGAAGATCCGGTGCGCCATCTGGATCGCGATGCGCGCCGCGCCGTCGAGCACGCCGCCCTCGTAGTCGACGCCAACGCCGCGCCAGAGCACGAAGCCTTCGCGGAAGTCGGTCGGCGGCCACCACTGGCCGACGCACCTGGGGAAGTCGAGGTAGTGGTGTTCGGCCGTGGTCCAGCCGCCCGCGCCGCAGGCCAGCGCCGCATAGTTGGCGCTGACCCAGCCGCCGAGCGCGATCTGCACGCCAAGCACGGCGATGCCGGCCAGCAGCCAGCGCCGCAGCGTGCGCGCGTCGGCCAGCACGATCGGGACGTGGGTGGCGCGCCAGGCCATCCAGGTCAGCAGCGAGAAGGTGAGCATGCCGCCGAGCAGGTGGCCCATCACGATCACCGGCTTGAGCAGCATCGTCACCGTCCACTTGCCCAGCAACGCCTGGAACACGACCACCGCCAGCGTCAGCACCGCCGCGCGCGACAGGTCGATGTTCGACCAGCGCAGCGCCGCAAACAGCAGCAGCGCCTCGCCGAGTCCCGCCAGCGCCAGCGCCGGCATGATCTGGCCGCGCATGTACAGCGGGATCGCCGCGGCGACCAGCAGCGACGCGCCCAGCACCTGGGCGATGCCGAACCGGCGCCGGCGCGCGGCCAGCAGCGCCAGTACCAGCACCAGCACGCCCAGCGTCGCCGCAAGGTGGCGGTGCACCTGTTCGCGCCAGGCCTTGTGCGTCTCGAACGGACGGATCGCGCTGGCGGCGTGGTCGCTGACGTCCTGGCTCGCCTGTGGCCAGGCGGCGCGGCCGTAGCAGGTCGGCCAGTCGGGGCAGCTCAGGCCGGCATCGGACAGGCGCACGAAGGCGCCGAACACGATCACGCCGAAGGTCAGCGCCACCGCCAGCCAGGCGATGCGGTGGAAGTGGCGCCAGGTCTGCGGGCGCGACGGTGCGGGGGCGGAGGGGGCCATCATCTGAGTCTGAGCAGTCGCGCCACGTCTTCGCGCAGGTGGCCCGGATCGAAGCCCGGAGCGTAGCGCAGGATGACGAAGCCGTTCGGGTCGATCACGTAGACCGGCGTGCCGGCAGCGTCCTCCCGGCGCGGCAGCGCGGCCAGCAGCGCCGGCGCCGGTTCGACCACGTGCCAGGCGGGATTGCGCACCGCATCCGCCGGTGGCGTGCCGATCCACAGGATGTGCACGTGGTCGGCGCGGTGGCCGAACAGCTGCCAGACCGTGTCCAGCTGCTGCGACAGCTCCACGCAGGGCGCGCCGCAGCCCTCGTCCGGCGCCAGCGCGATGCGCCAGGTGCGCTCGGTCGGATGCCAGGCGTAGTCGCCGCCGTCATGCAGCGCCAGCGACATGCCGCGCAGGTCGCCCGGCGGCTGCAGCAGTTCGCCGTGGTTGCGGCTGCCCTCGGGGCGCCAGCCGGAGAAGCGCAGTGCGCCGGCGACCAGCGCGCTGCCGAGGAACAGGACGATGATCAGGACCAGCATGCCGCGGTTGCGGCTGCGCTGCTGCGGGGACACGGGAGCGTTCATCGGCGGGGGCGTCGGAAGGTGAGGACCAGGGCGGTGACGAGCACGGCCAGCGCCAGCCCGAACCACTGCACGGCGTAGCCGAGGTGTTTCTCGGGAGGCAGGGTATTGGGCAGCACGTCGAGGTCGCGATCAAACCCCAGCGGCAGGTCGGGATCGAGCTTGAGCACGCGCGGCGGCAGCGAGCCGACGCCCAGCGCGGCCGGCAGGTCGGCGGCGTCGAGGCCGGTGACGACCACCGCACCGACCTCGTCGGCCGGTGCCAGCCGCGCCTCGCCCAGGCCCGGCGAAGGCGGCGGCGCCAGCAGGCCCTGCAGCGGCTGCGGACCGTCCGGCCTTGCGACCGCGGGCATCGCGCGATCGCCCGGCAGCGGCAGCCAGCCCAGTTCGACCAGCAGCGGCATGCCGGCATCCGGCCGGAACAGCCGGTAGGCGCGCACGCCGGGGCGGCCGTCGCGCTGCTGGTTGTCGAGCAGCACCGCCGGCGCGTCGATGAAGTCGCCCTGCCCCGCGGCCCAGTCGAAGCCGCGGGCCCGCTCCGGGTCGCCAGCCGCCGACAGCGGCAGCGGCGCGCGCGCGGCCAGGGTCTGCGCCACGGCGTCCAGCATCGCCTGCTTCTCGTGCATGCGCGACAGCTGCCAGCGCCCCAGCGAGGCGAACAGCGCCATCGCCAGCAGCGCCAGCGTCCAGCCCAGCAGGCGGCTGCGGCGCAGGCTCATGCTGCCGGCCCGCGGGACTGCGATAATGTCGGCGACCCGCGCATGCCGCGCACCGGAAGACGCCGATGAACGACTCGCTGAAGACCCTGCTGATCGTCGGCTTCCTGGCGCTGATCCTGTGGAACCTGGGCGCCGGCCTGTACTACATGCTGATCGACAAGGGCCAGACCAAGCGCACCGTCAACGCCCTGACCAAGCGCATCGCGCTGTCGATCGCCCTGATCCTGCTGCTGGTGCTGGCCAACTACATGGGCTGGATCGAATTCCACGGCGTGGGGCGCAATCCCAACCCGTGAATCGGGAATCGGGAATCGGGAATCGTCCGTAACCCCGCGATTGTCATTTCCCCGCAGGTTGTCATTTCGAACGCAGTGAGAAGCGCTTTGACAACGGCGAAGCCGGTCAATCTCGGGTCGACGGTGTACGAACAGCAGATTTCTCACTGCGTTCGAAATGACAACGCGGGCGCAACCGGATGCCGGAAAAACGGAAAGCGCCGGCAAGCCGGCGCCTTTCGTGACTGGCCTTGTCGATTCCCGATTCCCGATTCCCGATTCCCGGCCGTCAAAGCACATAGACGAACAG
>DAOMPM010000063.1:14582-17115 GCA_035444805.1 Luteimonas sp.
CGATTCCCGATTCCCGATTCCCGATTCCCGGCCGTCAAAGCACATAGACGAACAGGAACAGCCCCAGCCACACCACGTCGACGAAGTGCCAGTACCAGGCCACCGCCTCGAACGCGAAGTGGTTCTCCTTGGTGAAATGACCCTTCGCGGCGCGTATCCAGATGACCGAGAGCATGATCATGCCCAGGGTCACGTGCGCGCCGTGGAAGCCTGTGAGCATGAAGAAGGTCGAGCCGTAGATGCCCGAGCCCAAGGTCAGGTTGAGGTCGCGGTAGGCGTGCACGTACTCGTAGCCCTGCACGAACAGGAACACCAGCGCCAGCACGATCGTCGCGCCCAGCCAGAACAGCAGTCCCTTGCGGTTGTCGGCCTTGAGCGCATGGTGGGCGATGGTGACGGTCACGCCCGAGGTCAACAGGATCATGGTGTTGAGCAGCGGCAGGCCCCAGGCCGGGATGGTCTGGAAGGTGCCACCGACGTCGCCCGGGCCGGCCGTCGGCCAGGCCGAGCTGAAGCCTTCCCACAGCAGGTAGTTGGTCGCCACGCCGTCGCCGCTGCCGCCCAGCCACGGCAGCGCGAACTGGCGCGCGTAGAACAGGGCGCCGAAGAACGCGGCGAAGAACATCACTTCCGAGAAGATGAACCAGATCATCCCCATCCGGAACGAGACGTCGACCTGCTTGTTGTAGTAGCCCGACACCGACTCGAGGATCACGTCCGCAAACCACTTGAACAGGATGAACAGCAGGCCGGCGATGCCGGTGAAGAACACCGCCCGGCCCCAGCTGACCTCGTTGAACCAGCTGGCGAGGCCGAACATCGCGATGAACAGCGCCACCGACGCGAACACCGGCCAGCGGCTGTGGTGCGGCACGTAGTAGACGTTCGGATCGTGGGGTTCGGTATGGGCCTGGGACATGGCGGAGGTCCGTGGATGCGTGGGGTCAGGGTGCCGAGTGCGGCACGGTGGACGACGGCGCCGCCGCGAGGCGGTCGGTGAGCGCGTCGTTCTTGAAGAAGGTGTACGACAGGGTGATGGTGTGGACGTCGCGCGGCAGCGCCGGGTCGATGATGAAGCGCACCGGCAGGTCGCGGGTCTCGCCGGCGTGCAGGGTCTGCGCGGTGAAGCAGAAGCACTCGGTCTTGCTGAAATAGCCCGAGGCGCGCGCCGGCGCCACCGAGGGCGTGGCGCTGCCGACGATGGAACGGTCGCTGTTGTTGTGCGCGGCGTAGGTGGCCTCGTACTGCTCGCCCACGCGCACGCGCATGCGCGTGGCGTTGGGCTCGAAGCCCCACGGCAGCTTCGAGTTCACGCTGCCGTCGAACTCCACCGTCACCCAGCGCTCGACCGGCGTCGCCGCGCTGACCGCCGAGGCATCGACCGCGGTGTTGTCCAGGCGGATGCCGAACACCTTCTCGCAGGCGATGCGGTACAGCGGCACCAGCGAGAAGGTGAACGCGAACGCGGCCAGCGAGATGCCGACCAGCTTGGCGACTCCGAACTTGCCCGCGCTCATCGGCCGATCACCCCGGACAGGATGAAGGCCACGTAGATCGCGACCGCGATCGCGCCCAGCACCGCCGCCGTGCGCACGACGCGCCTGCGCTGCTGCGCAAGCCGTTCGTCATCCTGCGGTGGCCGGGTCATCGCCAGCATGGCCTCAGTGCGTGATGTCGTCATGGGCCAGGTCGCCGGGCTTGAGCACCGGTGGCGTGGTGAAGGTGTGGTGCGGTGCCGGCGAGGGCACGGTCCACTCCAGCCCGCGCGCGCTGTCCCACGCCCGCGCCTCGGCCTTGGTGCCGGACTTCAGCGACTGGGCGAAGATGGCGATCATCATGAACGGGGTCAGGAACATGCCGAATGCGCCGATCGAGCTGATCAGGTTCCAGTCGGCGAACACCACGTTGTAGTCGGGGATGCGGCGCGGCATGCCGGCCAGGCCGAGGAAGTGCTGCGGGAAGAACAGCAGGTTGGAGAAGACCATCGTCCACCAGAAGTGGAACTTCGCCCAGCCCTGGTTGTACATCCGGCCGGTCCACTTCGGCCACCAGTAGTAGATGGCGGCGATGATCGCGAAGATCGCGCCGGTCACCAGCACGTAGTGGAAGTGCGCGACCACGAAGTAGGTGTCGTGGTACTGGAAGTCGGCCGGCACGATCGCCAGCATCAGGCCGGAGAAGCCGCCGATGGTGAACAGGATCACGAACGCGATCGACCACAGCATCGGTGGTTCGAAGCTGATCGAGCCGCGCCACATCGTCGACGCCCAGTTGAACACCTTCACCCCGGTCGGGATCGCGATCAGCATGGTCGCGAACATGAAGTAGATCTCGCCGCCCAGCGGCATGCCCACCGTGAACATGTGGTGCGCCCAGACGATGAACGACAGGAACGCGATCGACGCGGTCGCATAGACCATCGCCTGGTAGCCGAACAGCGGCTTGCGGCTGAAGGTCGGGATGATCTCGCTGACGATGCCGAACGCCGGCAGGATCATGATGTAGACCTCGGGGTGCCCGAAGAACCAGAAGA
>DAOMPM010000064.1:0-17110 GCA_035444805.1 Luteimonas sp.
GTGGCCCGGTTCGCGATCCCGATCGGGGCGCCCAGCCAGCGCGACACCAGGAAGGCCTTGCGCCGCACCACCCAGTTGTACATCGACTGCTCGGAATAGAAGTTGTAGCCCCAGCGGCGCTCGAACAGGCGCGACGACGGGCCGGTGAGTTTGGGGCCCCAGCGGTAGAAGAAGAAGCGCATGTCCGACAGCACCATGCGGGTGCCGAGGTTGTCGAAGTGGATGACCGACTTCGGTTCGACCACCATGGTCTTGCCCATCGCGGCCAGCTGCAGTGAAATGTCGAGGTGTTCGCGGATCACCATCGAAGGCAGTTCGATGCGGCGGAACGCGTCGCCGTCGAACAGCACGCAGTGCAGCTCGAAGGTGCCGGTCAGCGAGCGTTCGTGGGGGATGTCGGGCACTTCGGTGCGGCGGAAGTGCTTGTGCTCGATCAGGTACGGCGTTTCGTCCACGTCGACCACGCGCAGCTCGCCGGTGTAGAGGTGGTTGCGCAGCGGCGCGCCGCGATCGACGCCCTCGCGCTCCAGGATCAGCGGCGTCACCACCGCGTGTCCGTCAGCATGCGCGTCGAGCAACGGCTGCAGCCAGCCGGCGGTGACACGAGAGTCGTTGTCGAGCAGTACCACGGTCTCGGTGTCGACCAGCGGCTGCGCCTCGCGCAGCGCGTCCATCGGCGTGCGCAGCCCGAGTTCGAAGAAGCGCACTTCCGCGCGGCCCGCGAGCTGCCTGCGCACCGGATCGATCACCGAGGCGGGATAGTCCAGGTCCATGATCCACAGCTGGAACGGCTGCGGTGTGTGCCGGTAGACGCTGTCGATGCACTCGTCGAGTCCGGAGTAGCGGTCGCGCGGCGTGATGATGATGGTGGTGGCGGCGGCGGTCATCGGAGTTCCCTGGCGCTGTTGCGCGCGCGATCGACGGCAGCGGGGCGGTCCCCTTGGCGCTTGCCCAGCGCATGGCGCACGTAATGCACCATGTAGAACGCACTTTGCGCCGGATTCAGGCCTTCCACCTCGCGGTAGATGCGCCATTGCCAGCCGGCGGCACGCAGTTTGTTGCTCGACACCGAGCCCTTGCGCACGAGGTAGGAGGCCAGCGGCGTGGCATCGTCGCCGTCCGCCCGCACCGCGCCTCCGGCGCGACGGACCAGCTCCAGCCAGAACACGTAGTCCTCGTGGCCGATGCGGCGGAAACGGCCGTCGCCGCCGAGGCGGCTGCGGTCGTAGATGCCGGTGCAGTTGCCGATGTGGTTGCTGCACAGCATGTCGCGGTGGTCGACCCTGGCGGGGGGGCGCACGATCCCGAGCTGGCGGCCGTCCTCGGCCACGCGCTGGTAGCTGGCGTAGGCGATCGCGGCCTGGTGCGCGTCGAGCGCGTCGAGCTGCCGGGCGAGCTTGTCGGGATGCCACCAGTCGTCGCTGTCGAGGAAAGCCACGTAGCGCCCGTTGGCCGCTTCGATGGCGCGGTTGCGTGCGGCGGCGACGCCCGCGTTGCGCCCACCGCGGAGCAGGCGCACGCGCGCGTCGGCGCGGGCGTAGCCGTCGACGATGTCGGCGCTGGCGTCGGTGGAGCCGTCGTCGACCACGACCAGCTCGATGTCGGCATGGCTTTGCGCCAGCACCGACTCGATCGGGCGGCGCAGGTAGTGCTCCGCGTTGTAGAGCGGCATGACGATGCTGACGCGCCGGTCGTTCACGCGGCAGCCCGCTGCGCAGGGCGCGACACCAGCCAGGCGTTGAGCGTGGACAGCACGTCCGCGGGTTTCTGGTCGAACGGGGGAGCCAGCGGCACGTCGGCATCGCGCAGCTGTCGTTCGACATCGGAATCGGGCGTCGACACCTGGCGCAGCAGCGACTGGTCGGCGCGTGCGTAGAGCGCGAGGAAGTCATCCAGGCGCAGGCGGTTCATGTACATGTAGCGATTGCCCGCGATGCGGCGGAAGGTCGGCTCGTCGAAGCGCAGGAAGTGCACCGGGCCGATGCTTGCATCGGAGTGGGAGAAGTGGTCGCTGAAGTCGACGTAGTGGACCAGCAGGCCGCGATCCGAGATCACGCGGCTGCCTTCGCGCAGGATTCCTTCGAGGACCGGGCCGGGGATGTGCTCGAAGACTTCATAGGAGACGTGCAGGTCGATCGAGCCGTCGACCAGCGCGGCGAGCCGCGTGGCGTCGCCCGGCGCGAGGTAGCGGATCGCGCAGGTGTCGAGCACGCGCTGCAGGTCGAAGTCGTCGACCAACTGCAGCAGCTGGAGCAGGCGGTCCTGGTCGAGCCGGTCCCCGAACAGGCGTTCGACGCGCTCGCGCTCGTCGCGGATGTGGCGCAGGTCCTCCTCGACCAGCTCCGGCCGCAGGTAGGGGTTGAGGTCGACCGTCGTCACCGAGGCCGCACCCTGCAGCCACAGGGACAGCGGCAGGTTCAGGCGCCGGCCGGTGCCGACCTCGAGCACGCGCGCGCCGCGGACCGCGAGTCCTTCGCCGGCCGCCGTGGTCGCGACCTCGATGCCCTGGCGCAGCTTGTCCTCGACGTCGATGTCGCGCAGTCCGCCGAAGCGCCGCTGCAGGCCGTAGTAGACCCGGTGCGACATCGCCTCGGGCAGGGCCGCCACCGCGTTCTGGATCACCGACTTGACGTACCACTTCACTTCGCAGGCCCCCTTGCTTCTGGCTCAGGCCGCGGCGCGCGCGGCCATCGAGCCGACCCACGAGGCCGCGGGCGGCGGCAGCACATGGTCGCGGTAGGCGTTCGGGTCGCCGCTCATGCCGGCTTCCGCGGCCTTGATGATGTTGAACATCTCGCGCGCGTTGACGTAGTGCAGCACGTGCCGCTCGCCGTCGTTGTAGTGCTGCTCGAGGTGGCTGAACATCGCATCCACCGCCGGGCCGAGCACGACTTCTGCATCCTTCTCCGGTGCGCCGTGGGTATGGATCTTGACGAACACCCATTCCGGGCGGCCTTCGACGTGGATCCCGGCGCGGACCCAGCCGTCGACCCGCGCCGGCGTCGGCGGATAGTTGGCGCGGATGTCGGAATTCTCGACCCGCGGCACGAAGCCGTGGCGGCGGTCGCGCCAGTTCAGCCCGATCGGGCCCTGCACCAGCAACAGGTCGCCGCTGGGCGTGCCGCCGGCGCGCACGCGCACGCCGCCGTCGTGCGACTTCGGCTGCTGCGGGTCGTCGCTGGCGTAGTAGATCGAGTTGACGATCCGGGTCTGGGTCGGGCTGGGCGCGGAGGGCATGGTGAAGTCGGCGTAGCAGCCCAGCTCGCGCAGCAGGATCAGTTCGTTGTCGAGGCCGCACCAGCGGCCGTCCGGACCGGAGTTGTCCAGGCACCAGTTGCCGTGGATGAAGCCGAACATCACCTCGCCGGTGTGCGGATGCCGCGGCAGCGCGCCGTGGCGCTCGTGCAGCAGGGCCTTGAAGCGGGTGATCGTCTCGCGGAAATTCGATTCGGTGTCGTTGTCGTGGTGCAGGTGCACCTCGATTTCGCCATAGCCGTCGCGGCACAGCTGCTCGAGCTTGGCCAGGTGTTCCTCGAGGTATTCCTCTTCCGGATAGAAGAAGCCGTGCTGCGGCGGCCGGCCGTCGGCGTCGCGATGGCGGTCGGCCAGGGCGCGGTAGTCGCGGCACCAGCGGTCGACACGGGCGCGCTGGGTGTCGAGGTCGGGACGCCCGTGCATCGGCTCGTAGTGGTCGACGAAGCAGAACATGACGTGGGTCGGGCCGTCGTGGCGCGGGCGTCGTCGGCGGCGCAGGTAAGCCGGCAACCAGATCTGCATGTTGCGGGTGCGCACGTAGCGGTGCACCACCAGGGCGGGGGCGACGAGCAGGGCGAGCGCCAGCAGCGCCCAGATCCAGGCCGGGATCGGGATCATTGCGACATCGGCTCCGGCAACAGTCTCAGCAGCTGGTCGGCATTGTGCTGCCAGCGGCGCTCGCGTTCGATGTAGGCCTGCGCGGCCTTGCCGACACGCTCGCGCTCGTCCGGCCGCGAAGCCAGTTCCAGCACCCGGTCGACGCAGGCCTTCATGTCCTTGCGCGGGAACAGCCAGCCGGTGGCGCCATCGTCGATCACCTCGGCGACCGGTTCGTAGTCCGGTGCCACCACCGCCACGCCCATCGCCATCAGCTCGAACAGCTTCATCGGCGAGCCGTACTCGTTGGAGTCGGGCAGGAACGCGTAATCCATGCAGGCGATCCACTCCGGAACCAGGTGGTGGGGCACCCGGCCGGGAAGGCGGATGCGGTCGTCCAGTCCGCGTGCCCTGACCTCGCGGCGCACGCCGGGCAGGTCGACGCCGTCGCCGACCAGCAACAGTGTCAACGCGGGAACCTCCGCCAACCGGTCAATCACCTCGTCGACGAAACGCGACACGCCGTGCCAGTGGGCGAATACGCCGACGTGGCCGCAGACCACGCGGTCGGCCAGCCCGTGGCGGCGGCGCAGGGTCTCGCGATCATGAACGGTCGGGTCGAAACGCGCGTCGACGGCATTGGGCGAAACCACGCCCGGCGGCAGTTGCCCGTAGTGTTCGGTCAGCAGGTCGCGGAAGTAGGTGGAGATGAAGACCAGGCCGGTGGCGCGGGTCAGGCACCAGCGCTCGATGCGCCGGGACAGCGCCTTCAGGTAGAGCGGCCGGACGCGTTCGACCAGGGCCGAGTCGTTGATCTCGAGGATGATCGGGATGCCGCGGTGCCGCGCCATGCGGATCGTCATGAACAGGAACAGCGAGTAGCGTTCGTAGATGAAATCCGGGCGACTGCGCGCGATCTCGGCGCGGATGCGCCACCAGGTGACGAGGTTGTAGGCCAGCTCGGCGAACTCGAACACGACGCCCGGCAGGCGCGTGACCAGGGACGCCAGCCAGCCGCGTCCGTTGCCGCCGTCCGCCTGGGGGCCGCCTGCTGGCGCGGCGAGGCCCGGCTCGGCTTCCGGGTCCGCACCGGGAAAGGACAGCACCCGGACGACGTGTCCGCGTTCGCGCAGGGCACCGACGACGCCGCGGATATGCACGCCCTCCACGTGCCTGCCGCGGGTGCGGTGGTGGTAGAGGATCTTCAACCGCGCTCCCTCGGCATGGCGCGCACGGTGTAGCCCTGTTCGCGCCACTGCGGCAGCAGGCGGGCGAGCAGGTCGACGCTGTCGGCGCTGTCGTCGTGCATGAGCACCACGTCGCCGACCCCGGGCGGATCGGCCTGCATGCGTTCGAACAGGATGTCGGCAGGCAGGCGCTCGTAGTCGTGGCTGTCGTACGACCAGAAGGCGATGCCGCGGCCGATGCGCGCGAAGTGCGCCAGCAGCCGCGCCGGCAGGACGCCGCAGGGCGGGCGGAACGGGTGCGTGGCGTGGCCGTCGTAGCGCGCGAGCGCGGCGTCGGTGCGCGCGATCTGATCGAGCTGTCCCGCCAGCGGCAGGTCGCTCATGAAGGGATGGTCCCAGGAGTGGTTGCCCAGCGTGTGGCCCTCGGCCACGATGCGCTCGACGACCGCAGGATGCTGGTCGATGCGGTCGCCGATCAGGAAGAAGCTGGCGGTCGCGCCGTGCGCCTTGAGCAGGTCGAGGATCGGCGGCGTGAACCCGGGGTCGGGGCCGTCGTCGAAGCTCAGGTACAGCGTCCGCTCCGCAGTCCCGATGCGCGTAGTGACGAAGCGACGCGGCAGCAGCCCGAGCAGGCGGGTCGTGCGGGATCGGTGTGGCACGGCGGCGTTCATGGCTGGGGGGCACCCGCCGCTTCGCGGACGATGCGGTCGAGCTGGCGGACATTGTCGTCCCAGCGGAAGTGGCTGGCGTGGTCGAGGATCGCATCCGTCAACCAATTGCGACGCAGGGCTTCATCCAGCGCCTCGCCGAGCGCGGCGCGGTCGTGCGCCGGCACCAGCAGGCCGGCCTGTTCGGGCAGGACCTCGGGGATCCCGCCCACGCGCGTGGCGACCACGGGCAGGCCGCAGGCCATCGCTTCGAGGACCACGTTGGGAACGCCTTCGTTGTGGCTGGGCAGCGACAGCAGGCTGGCCGCCTGCATCCATTGCGCGAGCTGCTCGTGCGGGCGTGCGCCGGCCAGCTGGACCTGGTCGTCGATGCCCAGCTCACGCGCGCGCCGCATGAGCGCCGCCGCGGCAGGGCCGTCGCCGACGAAGGCCAGCAGCGCCCGTGGATGGCGCGCGAGCACCTGCGGGAAGGCTTCGAGCAGGTCGAGGCAGCCCTTGGCCTGCTTGAGGTTGCCGACGTAGAGCACGATCGGCGCATCGTTCGGCAGGCCGAGTGCGCCGCGCGCGGCGGCGCGGTCGCCGGGACGGAAACGTTCGCTGTCGACGCCGTTGTAGATCAGGTGCACGCGCCGCGGGTCGACGCCGAGTTCGCGCACCTTGCCCGCCAGCGCGTCGCTGACCGCGACCACGGCACGCGCGCCGCGCAGCGCCGCGGCGATCTGCGACCGGCGCAGGCGGTAGTTCGCCTGCACGTTGAGATCGCTGCCGTGGACCTTCACCACATAGGGCAGGCCCAGCCGCCGCGCCAGCCGCGCGGTGCCGACCGCGTCCGGATACGCCCAACTCGCCAGCAGCAGGTCATGGCGCTCGCGCGCCAGGCGCCGGCCGTGCTGCGCCATCAGCGACGCATACCAGGCCAGTCCGTGCAGGCTGCGGCCCACGCGCGGCGGATACCAGAAGGTGAACTCGGAGGTGCGCGCGTGCGCCAGCACCGGTGCTGCGCCGCGACGGCCGCGCCGGCGCTCGCGGAAGTCCACCGCGACCATCACCTCGAGGTCGTGGTGCGCGGCCAGGCGATCGAACTGCTGGCGGTTGAAGCTGGCGCGCAGCGGGTCCCAGGCGCTCGGGAACAGGTTGGTGAGGGCGAGGATCCTCATGCGCGGCCGCCGGCATACACGTCGAGATAGCGCGCGGCCATCACCTGGAAGGTCGCGTTCGCCAGCAGCCAGTCGCGCCCGGCCTGGCCCATCGCCTCGGCCCGCGCCGGATCGTCGATCACGCTGGCCAGCGCGGCGGCGAGGGCCTCGGGATCGCGGGCGGGCACGGTCAGGCCGTTGACGCCGTCACTGACGATCTCGCCGTTGCCGCCGACGCGGGTGGCCACGATCGGCAGCGCGCTGGCGCAGGCTTCGAGCAGGGCGATGGAATAGCCCTCGGAGATGGACGACATCGCGAATACGGAGAATGCCGGCAGCAGCTCCGGCACGTCGCTGCGGTCGCCGAGCAGGAAGACGCGGTCGGCCACGCCCTCGCGCTCGATCGTGCTTTCGATCAGGCCGCGATCTCCGCCTTCGCCGACCATGACCAGGGCGACGTCGTCGCGGCCCACGCGCAGGCGCGCGAAGGCGGCGACCATGGTTTCGAGGTTCTTGGCCCAGTTCAGCCGGCCGACGAAGCCGACCAGGCGGGTGTCGGCGGGCAGGCCGAGGCTGGCCGCGAGCAGGGCGCGCGCGATCGCGTTGCGCTCGTGGAACGGGGTGACGTGGATGCCGTTGGGCACCACGCGCAGCTTGCGCTCAGGGATCACGCCGGTTTCGGACAACCGGCGCCCGGCGGCTTCGGACACCGCCACCGACACGTCGGTGAGCCGCATCGACTGCCGGAACAGCCATTCGCGGCGACTGGAGGGATTCACGTCGCCCATGCCGTGGCGCGTGTTGACCACGCGCCGGATGCCCAGGCCGAGCGCGGCCACCATCGCGTAGTAGTGCGAAATACCGTTGTGGCTGTGCAGCACCTCGGTGCGCTGTGCGGCGAGCGCGCGACGCATGCGCAGCACCGCGCGCAGGTCGGCGCCGTCGCGCTTCTCGCAGGCGATCACCTCGATGCCGGACGAGGTCAGCTCCTGCGCCAGCGCGCCGGCCTCGAACAGGCACACCACCTGGCAGTCGTGCCCGGCGGCGACCTGCGCGTGCGCCAGGTCGATGACCACGCGCTCGAGCCCGCCGCGGTTGAGGTTTTCGACGATGTGGCTGATCCTCACGGCAGCCTCGACACGGTCACGCGGAACTTGCCGCTGGCGGTCAGCGGGATGTCGTCGACGCATTGCAGGTCGAGGCTGGCGTCGTTGCCCAGCACCTTCGCCACCTCGCGCCGGACGTAGGCCTCCTGCGCGGCGCCGAATTCGGCGCCGGCGACCAGCTTGAGGGTGAAGCGGTCGAGGCTCTCCTGCACCACCTGGAAGCGGCGCACGCCGGCCACGTCCTTGAGCATGTGCGGGAAGAATTCGCCCGGCAGCACGCGGCCGTCGGTCGTGCGGATGGCGTCCAGGCGGCGTCCGTCGATCCGCTCCAGGCGCGGCAGGCCGCGTCGCCCGGCGCTGTGCCAGCGCTGGCTGCGCGTGGCCACGTCGCCGTTGACATAGCGGATGAAGGGCATGCCCCAGTTGTGCAGATCGGTGATGGCCAACTCCCCTGACTCGTTGCCGTCGTCCCCCCGCGCCGCGTCGACGAGTTCGACCACCAGGTGGTCGGCGTTGACCAGCAGCCCCTCGCGATCCTCCGCTTCGCTGGCGACCAGCATGAACTCCCGGCAGCCGTAGGTGTTGTAGGCCTTCGCACCCGGGAAGGCCGCCTCGATGACGGGTCGCTGGAAATCGTGCAGCGCTTCGGCGGCGCCGAGCACCGAGGTGACCCCCGGGATGCTGCGGCCCTGCGCGAGCAGCCATTGTGATAGACGGAAGATGGGGTCGACATAGGCCACGATCACCTGCGGCCGCCAGGCGGCGATGGCGTCGGCGTAGGCGGCCATGTTGTCGTCGCGCATCAGGAAGCTGTTGAGCATGCGACGGTGGAACGCCGCGTGGTAGAGCCGTTCCTTGAGCTGCGCGCTGCGCCCCGGGTCGCCGACCGCGCCGCCCCACAGGTACAGGGCGCGGCGGCCGAGCGGGGCGCCGGCCCAGCCGTAACCGCGCCACATCACCGCCGAACGGCGGTCGTTGCTCTCGCGGGTGTAGCCGAAGCGCAGCGGCTCGCCGGTCGAACCACCCGTGGCCTTGTACAGCAGTCCATCGCGCAGCGACCGCGCCTTGAGGTCGTCGAAACGGCCGCGGATGTCGGCCTTGGTCAGCACCGGCAGGCGCGCGTAGTCGTCCAGCGAGCGCAAGTCGCCCGGCTCGAACCCGATCGCCTGCCAGCGTTCGCGGTAGAACGGCACGTCCTGCCAGCAGTGCGCGACCAGGGCGGTGAGCTTGCGCCACTGCAGCTCGGCCAACTGCTCGGGCGAGCGCCACTGGTTGGCCTCGTACTCGCGCAGGTGGCGCAGCATCCCGCGCCCGCGCAGGCCCTCGTAGGCCGGATACAGCAGTTGCCGGAAAGCGGTCTCGTAGGCGCTCATGCCGATGCCCCGGCGCGTCGTTCCGCCCAGCCGAGCAGTCGGTCCAGCAGCAGCGGGCGTCCCCTGGCATAGCGGCCGTGCAGTTCGCGGAAATGGCGCAGGTCGCCGGCGGTCCAGAATCCCAGCAGCAGCGTCCCCGCCGCGAACAGCAGCGACAGCACCGCGCCGCCGACCACCAGCGCGGGCAGGGTGGGCAAGTGATCGCGGACCGCCCAGCCGCCGACGGCGCCCAGCCCCGCGGCAAGCAGCACCCGCAGCATGCGGCTCCATTCGAGCCGTGCGCCGCTGTAGCGCAGGGCCAGGCCGATGGTCAGCACCGACACCAGCACCGTGGTGACGCTGAACGCCGCCACGGCGCCAGCGAGGCCGTAGGCCCGGATCAGCACGATGTCGAGCGCGACCTTCACCCCCGAACACAGCAGCACCACCGTCATCAGCGCGCGCTGCCGGTCGGCGCCAAGCAGGTAGCCCGAAGCCCCCTGCGACACCACCGCGACCGCGCCCGCGCCCAGGCAGAACGCGAACACGGTGGCCGCCGGCGCGAAGGCCTGCCCGTACAGCAGGCCGATGATCTGCTCGGAGAACACGACCCCGAACGCGACCAGCGGCGCGGCGAGCGCGGCGAGGTAGGTGGTCGACATCGCCAGCCGGCGACCGGCGATCTCCCGCCCCTGGCTCAGCGCATTGGCCATCATCGGCAGCAGCAGGGCGCCGAATACCCCGGGTACCAGCAGCAGCGCGCCGGTGGACAGCTGGTAGGCGACCTTGAACTGCCCAGCCGAGGCGGAGGAGTCGAACAGGGTCAGGAACAACACCTCCACCTCGCTGGCGGTGATGAAGCTGATCGCCACGGTGACCGCGACCAGCGCGGTGTAGCTGCGCAGGCGCCGCCGCAGGTCCTCGTCGAGCGGCTCGCGCGGCTGCGCAGGCGGAAGCAGCGGCGCGATACGACGCCGCGAGATCCACCAGAACAGGAAGCTGGAGACGGTGTAGGCGCCGAGGAACCATTCCATCGGCCCGCCCAGCCACCACGCCAACAGCACCAGCAGCAGGTTCAGCGGGGTCACGATGACGGCGATCGCGGCGGTGGTGCTGAAGCTCTCGTAGCCTTTGGCCACGCCGATGTTGAACATGTACAGGGAGCGCAGGATCGTGGTCAGCACCAGGATCGCCAGCAGCGCCGTGTGGTTGAAGCCGGGCATCACGTGCTCGCCGTACAGCACGAACAGCACGCCACCGACCACCACCACCACCGCAAGGAAGCCGGCCTGCACGTGCCAGGCCCAGGCGAGCAGGGAACGGATCTGCGCATGGCGGCCTGCGCCGCGCAGCTCGGCCACGAACTTGATCACCGCACTGGCGACGCCGGAATTGGTGACCGCCACGCCGGTCGCGACCAGCCAGATCACCAGGCTGTAGGCGCCGAAATCCGACGGCCCCAGGTGGCGGGCGATGATGATCGAGGTCAGCATGCCCAGGAAGTACTCGGTGTAGATCCCCACCGAGGAGAACAGCGTGTTGCGGAGGACCTGGCCGCGCGTGCTCATGCGCCCGCCAGCACGAACAGGACCTTCACCACCAGCCACAGCCCCACGGTGCTGGCCACCGAGACGACGCACCACTTGAACCAGTCGCGTTGCACGCTGAACACCGGCAGCCCCCCCCAGCGCTCCTGTGCGCCACCGTACCATCCCGTGACCAGGCCGAGCAGGATGTAGAGCAGGATCACGTAGCTGCGGCTGAGGAAGAACGCGCAGGCGTAGAAGCCGACCTGCGCGATCAGCAGGGTCATCGCCATCTTGCGCTCGGCGGTCCACAGCGGCTGGTGCTCGGCGTCGTCCAGGTCTTCGGGCAGGCGCAGCACCATGATCGGCATCATGAAGCAGTACACCACCATGGCCAGCCACACCGTGTAGCCGACGATGCCGGTCTCGGCCAGTACCAGCACGAACGAGTTGTGCGCGGTCAGGTAGGTATGCTCGGTGAAATTGTTGACGCCCACGCCGAAGATCGGATAGCTGATGAACATCTGGATGCCGTCGTACCAGGTCTCGATGCGCCCGAAGGCGGAGGACTCGCCGGCGTCGAGTTCCTGCATGCGCGTGGGCAGCATCATCAGCACCGCCATGCCGGCCGCGCCAAGGGTGCCGGCGATGAGCAGCCCGCGCTTGAGCCACAGCCACACGCCGGCCATCGCCATCACCGCCAGGAAGGCGCCGCGCGAGTCGGTCAGGTACACGCCGTAGACCAGGATCAGCGCGGCCGCCCACCAGAACAGCCGGCGCAAGCCGAGCATGCCGCCGCGGCCGGACAGCAGCAGCGCCATCGGGATCGCCATCACGAACAGCATCGCCAGGTCGTTGGGATCGCTGAAGATGCCCACGTACTGGATGCGCCCGTCCTGCACCGTGGGCATGCCGGTCCAGCCCTCGCCGAGCTCCACCTGCTCGATGCCGTGCACCGTCAGCACCACCGCCGACAGCACGATCACGACCATGATGCGCAGGCAGTTCTTCGGCGTGTACGCGGCCTGCGAGATCACGATCAGCGCCAGCAGCGCCGGCAGGAAGTCGAGGAAGACCTGCAGCGCGCCGCCGACCCAGCCGTTGACCGCCACCGAGAACATGCCGATGAGGATGAACAGCGGGAACAGCAGGTGGGTCGGCTGGTTGAGCGGGCGCCGGTCGGAGGACAGTGCCCACGCGCCGACCGCGCCGAGCAGGGCGATCGGCAGCAGCGGAACGCCCAGGTCCACCAGCTGGGGATACTCCTGTGGCCGGATCAGCACCAGCGCCAGCCAGACCAGCAGGAACAGCATCATGCCGGGTACGCCCGTGCCACGGACGGATGCGCGAACACTTCCGGCGCGGCCAGGATCCCGCGGAACCAGACCTCGCCGATGCTGCTCTCCACGGCCGTGCGCAGCAGCCTGTAGCGGTCGCGGGCCGGCCAGGTGTTGGTGCCGTTGAGGTAGGTGAAGCCGACCCGGAAACCGGCCGCCCGGACCGCCTCGACCACGCGTGCGTCGAATGCGTCCGGCCCGCCCACGGGATACGAGACCGCGATCGCCGGTGCGCCGAGCTCGGCCGTCAGTCGCGCCTGGCAGCCGTCCACCTCGGCGCGCAGCTCGTCATCGGGCAGTTTGGCGAGCATGCGGTGATGGACGCCGTGGCCGCCGATTTCCATTCCCGCCGCACGCATCTCGCGCAGTTGGTCCCAACTCATCGGCCGGCAATCGGCGTGGCCTTGCGTACGCGGCTGGCCGGTTTCGCGCTCGAGTCCCTCGATCACCGCCTGCTGGCCGGCGTCGTCGAGGAACTTCAGGCGGTCGAGGAGCGGGGCGATCAGGGCGCGTCGCGCGTCGAGGCCCGCGGGCAGCGGGATATCGAGATCGAGTGCGGGCAGCCTGAGGCGATCGCCCGTCGCACCCACCACCAGGTGCGCCAGCCAGTCGTAGGCATAGGGCAGGCCACTGTCGATGTGGCCGGTGGCGACGAAGAAGGTCGCCGGCACGCCCAGTTCGCGCAGGATCGGGAAGGCGACGCCGTGGTTGTCGTCATAGCCATCGTCGAAGGTGACGAGCACCGCATCGCGGGGCAGGGCGGGACCACCTTCGAGCGCGGCCACGACCTCGCGGCAGGACACCGGATGGAACCGGTCGCGCAGCAGCTGCATCTGCCCGCGGAAGGCCGCCGGCGATGCGCTCACCAGGTCCGGGTCGAAGCCGAACCGGGCGTCGATCGCGCGGACGCGGTGGTAGGCGAGCACGCGCAGGTCGCGGCGGAACCAGCTGCGGATCGTCTGCAGCATCGGCAGCAGATGCCACTGGTGCGCACGCGTGGCCAGCCGTTCGCGACGGCTGGCCACGTGCGGAGCAACCTGCTGCGGGTCGATGGCGGCTTCAGCCTGCATGGCGCATCATTCCATGACCGCGCACGGCCTGTCCGCGCGCAGCGGCCGATGCGGCCACGCAAGACTGGCCTGCCGCCGACGCGGCTTCCGTTTGGTGTTGGCAAGCATCCTTTGCCCGAATCACGTGATCACCGAGCAGACCGACTTCATCGCCCTCTACAGTGAACTGGGCATCGTGCCCGACTGTACGGTCGACGACTTGCGCCTGGCCTACCGTCGCCGGGTGGCGGACCTGCATCCGGACCGCGTCGGCGCCGTCGGCGAGGACGCGCTCAAGACGCTCAACCTGCGCTACGCCGCGGTCCTCGACTTCCATCGCCACTACGGCCGCCTGCCGGGTGCGGCACCCGCGCCGACGCCGCGCCGCGCCGCGGGAACAGTGGAGCCGGTGCATGAGCGGTGGGACGATGAGGGGGCGGACGCGCCGGAGCTGGAGCAACCGGAGTCGCGCAGGCAGTCGAGGGTCGTGGTGTACGGCATCATGTTGTTGGCGATACTGTTGGTCTGGTGGCTGTCGCGCACAGATGCCGAGTCGCTCGGGTTCCACGTTCCTGGTGTCGTCGCAGAAGAACGCGAAAAGGCGTCGCACGCGGCCACGGCACTGCATCCGGGAATGACGCGAGAACAGGTCGTCGCCCTGCTGGGACAGCCGATCACGCGCGAGTCCGACGACGGACAATGGCTGTACGGTCCGTCGTGGGTGCGCTTCGAATGCGGCGGCGTCAGCGACTGGTACAGTTCCCCGCTCAAGCCCCTCAAGGCATCGTCCTCCCGGCCATCCGCGGCGGACGATGCCCGGGCTGTCGACAGACCGCGCGGCTGTGCGCCGGGGGCAGGCTCGAACCATCCATGGCAGGCGCGATGAATCCGCTCCAGGCAAAGCTGCGCAAGGCCGTGCGCCGCACGTGGATGAAGTACGCCATGCGCGGCGTCGGCGGCGCCGACAATTACGAACGCCTGGACATGGCCTACAAGCTCGGCGACCCGTGGAACATGGAGTCGCGGCTGGAGCAGTCGCGCTTCGACGCCACCAATGCGCTGATCGAGCGTGCGTTCGGGCGGGTCGGCAGCCTGCTTGAAGTGGGCTGCGGCGAGGGACACCAGACCCTGGCCCTGCGCCGGATTGCCGACGAGGTCTGCGGCATCGACGTCAGCGCCACCGCGATCGAGCGCGCGCAGGCGCGGGTGCCGGACGCACGCTTTGCCGCCTGCGACATCCACGGCCAGCCCTGGGGCGACGGACGCAACCGCTTCGACCTGGTGGTCGCCTGCGAGGTGCTTTACTACATCAAGGACATCCCGGCCACGCTGGCGCGCATGCAGCACCTCGGGCGCGCCTGCTTCGTCACCTTCTTCGCCCCCGCGCTGGTGCGCGTCGGTCCGCACCTGGAAGGGATCGAAGGCCTGCACAAGGACTGGATGCAGCGCGACGGCCAGACCTGGCTGGTGTGCTGGTGGCGCAATCCGGAATGAGCGCGGCGACGATGTGCGGCGCCCGAGCGGCGGGCGAGGCCTGAGCGATGTGCGGACTGGCCGGCTACCTTGGCGCACCGGTGCCAGAAGGCGGGGAACGCGCGCTGCTCGAGCGCATGATCCGCACCCTCGCGCACCGTGGACCGGACGGCTACGGCTTCCACGTCGAGCCCGGCGTCGGCCTGGCGCACGCGCGGCTGTCGATCATCGACCTGGCCACCGGCGACCAGCCGATCCACAACCCGGCGCGCACGGTGTGGACGGTGTTCAACGGCGAGATCTTCAACTACGTCGAGCTGCGTCGAGAGCTGGAGGCCGAAGGCCGGGTGTTCTACACGCGTTCGGACACCGAGGTGATCGTCCACCTCTACGACCGCGACGGCGACCGCTTCGTCGATCGCCTCAACGGCCAGTTCGCGATCGCGCTGTGGGATTCCGCGCGGCAACGGCTGGTGCTGGCGCGCGACCGCGCCGGCATCCGCCCGCTGTACTGGACGAAGGCGCGTGGCGCGCTGTGGTTCGCCTCGGAGATGAAGGCGCTGTTCGCGGCCGTGCCCGAGCGCGCAAGGCTGTCGGTGCGCGGCCTGCTGCAGGCCTTCAGCTACTGGGCGCCGCTGGACCCGGATACCGCCTGGGAGGACGTGCACAGCCTGCCGCCCGGCCACGTGCTGGCGATCGAGGCCGATGGTCGTGAAACCTTGACGCGTTACTGGGACTGGACCTTCCCCGACGCGGCGGACACGCGGCCGGCGCGGTTCGGGAGCATCGAACAGGCGGTCGTCGAGTTGCGCGAGCGGCTGATCGACGCGGTCCGCCTGCAGCTGCGCGCCGACGTGCCGGTCGGCGCCTACCTCAGCGGCGGCCTGGACTCATCGGGCATCGTCGCCCTGATCCGCGGTTTCACCCAGACCCCGGTGCGGACATTCTCGGTCGCCTTCGACCAGCCCGAGTTCGACGAGAGCGAACACCAGCTGGCGATGGTCCGCCACCTCGGCACCGACCATTCCACGCTGCGCATCTCGCCGCGGGACATCGGCGCAGCCTTCCCGCGCCTCATCGCCCACGCCGAGACCCCGGTGCTGCGCACCGCCGCGGTGCCGCTGATGCTGCTGGCCGACTCGGTGCGCGCCCACGGTTACACCGTGGTGCTGACCGGCGAGGGCGCCGACGAAGTGTTCGGCGGCTACGACCTGTTCAAGGAAGCCAAGGTGCGCCGCTTCTGGGCGCGACAGCCGGACTCGACCCTGCGTCCGAAGCTGCTGTCGCGGCTGTACGGCTACCTTGAAAACTCCCCAGCGGCCAATCCCGCCTTCGCCGCCTCCTTCTTCGGACAGGGTCGGGAACACATCGACCGCGCTATCTTCGCGCACGTGCCGCGCTGGACCACGTCGCAGCGCGCGTTCGCGTTCCTGGCACCGGAGCTGCGCGCCCAGGCGTCGGAATGGGACGCGCTGGCCTTCGCCGAATCGCGCCTGCCGCCGGGGATCCTCGACTGGGCGCCGCTGGCCCGCGACCAGTACGTCGAGGCCAAGACCCTGCTGGCCGGCTACCTGCTTGCTGCGCAGGGTGACCGGGTGGCGATGGCCGGTTCGATCGAAGGCCGCTATCCCTACCTCGACCACACCCTGATCGAGTTCGCCAGCACCCTGCCGCCGTCGTGGAAGATCCGCGGCCTGACAGAGAAGCACATCCTGCGCCGCGCGCTTGCCGACCTGCTGCCGGACGACATCGCCCGTCGCACCAAGCAGCCCTACCGCGCACCGGACAGCGCCAGCTTCTTCGTCGACGGCAAACCGCTGGACTACGTCGACGACCTGTTCTCCGCGGACAACCTGCGCGCCAGCGGCCTGTTCGACGTCGAGGCGACGACGCGCCTGTTCGCCAAGGCACGCGCAGGCAGGGCGGTCGGGTTCGCCGATAACCAGGCCTTTGTCGGCGTGCTGTCGACACTGTTGCTGCTGCGGCAGCGGCAGCGGCCGGAAACACCCGCAGGCTGATCAGGATGCGGTTCTTGAGAGATCACCGCGCCGTGGGCAGTGTCATCTCTTTTGCGGTGCAGTAGTCCGCCAGTTCCGCATCGCCATCGGGCGGACCGTATGTTCCAGTGCGGGCATCCCATGAGAGCGTGTACCGGCGAGAGACGAAGGACTGCTTGCTGTCGTCATAACAATCCCGGGTGATGTCCACCCGCGCCCATTGGCCTTGTCGGTGGGTTTCGTCCGCTTGTGCGCTGGTCACGAACGCATCGAGCACATTGATGTAGCCGCCTTGTGGGCAGGCCGCATAGCCCAGATGGCGAACGATGTCTTGATCACCATAGGCGCCGGTGAAATCCTTGATCAGGAAGTCGGCCAGACCGTCGCCGTTGAAGTCCGGCCGGCTGGAGACAAACGTCTTGCCGAA
>DAOMPM010000065.1:0-16751 GCA_035444805.1 Luteimonas sp.
CGGGGCTGTTTGCTTGAAAATATTCCGGACAGCAGTGCGCCTTCGCGGGGATGACAGCACTTTGTCGTTGCGTTGCCAGCAACCCTTTAACGCGCTGCTTCGAACGCGATCGCAGGATCAGCCGGTCGCCTCGCGATACTCCTGCTCCAGCCGCTGCCGCAGCGCATCGTCGAGTTTGAGCTGGCGCGCCAGTTCGTCGAGGTAGGCGCGTTCCATGTAGTTCTGCTCGTCCGCAGCGACGAGGCTGGCCAGGTACATCTCCGCGGCGATCTCCGGCGTGCCGGCGGAGCGCGCGACCTCGGCCGGATCCAGCGGCTTGTCGAGCTCGGCCTTGAGCCACTGCTGCACCTGCGCCTCGGGCGCGATGCGCGCGAACTCGCCTTCGATCACCTGGCGCTCGCGCGCGTCGAGATGGCCGTCGGCCTTCGCCGCGGCGACCAGCGCGCGCAGTATCGCCTCGCCGTGCACGCTGGCCTGTGGCGGCGGCAGGCGGTCGACGGTCTGCGGCTGCACCGGCGCGCCCTGCTGCGCCTTGTAGTCCCCATAGGCGCGATAGGCCATCACGCCCAGGGCGGCGAGGCCGCCGTAGGTCGCCAGCTTGCGCGTGGCCTTGTTCCTTCCCAGCAGCAGGCCGAGCGCACCGCCGGCCAGCGTGCCCTTGCCGAAATCGGAGCCGAGCATGCCGCCCAGTCCGCCGGCGCCGTCCTTGCCCGACAGCGTCGTCGGCGCGGCGGACTTCAGCAGCTGGTCGAGGAAACCGTTGAGGCTCATGGCGTGCTCCGGCGGGGTCGGGCGGCCATTGTAGGAGCGGGCCATGCCCGCGACGTAATGTCTCCCGCCATCTCCGAAAACGAAACGGGACGGCCATGCCGTCCCGTTCCGGGTGTCGCCATGGTCGCGTCGGCGATCAGGCCGCGGCGTCCTTCAGCTTCTTCAGCGGGCGCACCTTGACCTTCACCGAGGCGGGCTTGGCGGCGAACCACTGCTCTTCCTTGGTGAACGGGTTGATGCCCTTGCGCTTGGGCTTGGCCGGCACGCTCACCGCGGTGAACTTGGCCACGCCCGGCAGGGTGAAGCTGCCCGCGCCCTTCTTGTTCAGCGAACCGTGGATCGCGCCTTCGAGCGAACCCAGCACGGCGCGGACGTCCTTCGCGGCGACGCCGGTGCCGTCAGCGATGTGGGCGACCAGGCCCGACTTGCTCAGGGGTTCCTTGATCGCCTTCGGGGCGGCGGGCTTGGCGGCCTTCGCGGCCTTCTTCGGTGCAGCCTTCTTGGCGGCGGCCTTCTTCTTTGCCATGGGTTTTGTGTTCCCTCGTCTGTGTCTGTGTGGTCTGCGTTCTTGTGGCCGAAACGTGCCGGCAGGCGCAATGTAGGGCATCCGCAACGCGCCGCCAATAGGAAAACGCGAAAAAAATGCGCTTTCCGCGCAGCGGATCAGGCGCGGGGTTGGCGACGCGCGCGCTTGTGCACCGGCGGCCAGCGGCACCAGCAGGCAAGCACCAGTGCGGCGAACGCGCTGTAGGCGAGCACGAACGCCCACCATGGCGCCTCGAAGAAGATCAGTCGCGACAGCCAGTGCTGGATGAAGGATTCGCCGTAAGTGGCCTGCCCGGCTCGATTTCGCAGCGCCTGTTCCCAGGTCGTCAGCGGGCACAGCCGGCCCAGCCAGGCCTGCAGCGCGATCACCAGCATCAGCGCCAGGTGGGTGGCGCGGAACGAGAAACCGCGCACCCAGCCCCAGCCGCGCGGACCGCCGACCAGGATCGCCCCGGTGCCCAGCACCACGAAGCCGACCACACCCACGTGCAGGGCGAGGATCGCGTCGGCGAGCACCGCGGCGAGGCCGGGGGACATCGGGATGGCGTCGCTCGCCGCGCTCAGTCCTCCTCGTGCCGCGGCTTGTACGCCTCCACCAGCTTCTGCTGCACCTGCGGCGGCACCGGCTCGTAGTGGCTGAAATCCAGCGCGTAGCGGCCGCGCCCGGCGGTGGCCGACTTCAGCTCGGCGGCGTAGCCCTCCAGCTCCGACAGCGGGACCTGCGCCTTGACCACGATCTCGCCAACGCCGGTCGCGTCGGTGCCGTTGATGCGCGCGCGCTTGCCGGCGAGGCCGCCGCTGATGTCGCCCATGTGCGCTTCGGGCGCGTTCACCTCGAGATCGACGATCGGTTCGAGCACCTGCGGCCGCGCCTTCGCGATCGCGTCGAGGAAGGCCTTCTTGCCGGCGGCGACGAAGGCCACTTCCTTGCTGTCGACCGGGTGGTGCTTGCCGTCGTACACGGCCACGCGCACGTCCTGCATCGGGTAGCCGGCGACCGCGCCGGACTTGAGCACCTGGCGGATGCCCTTCTCCACCGCCGGCAGGAACTGGCCGGGAATCACCCCGCCCTTGACCTCGTCGACGAACTCGAAGCCGGCGCCGCGCGGCAGCGGTTCGATGCGCAGGAAGACCTCGCCGAACTGGCCGGCGCCCCCGGTCTGCTTCTTGTGGCGATGGTGGCCCTCGGCCTTCGCGGCCACGGTCTCGCGGTAGGCGATGCGCGGCGGGCGCGTGTCCACGTCGACGCCGAAGCGGTCCTTCAACCGGTCGAGGTTGATGCGCAGGTGCAGGTCGGACAGGCCGCGGACCACGGTCTCGTTGGTTTCCTCCTCGTGCTCGACGTGGAAGCAGGGATCCTCCTCGGCCAGCTTGTGCAGCGCGTTGGCCAGCTTCTGCTCCTGGCCCTTGCTGCCGGCCTCGATCGCGAGGCCGAACATCGGCTTCGGGAACGCGACCGGGGCGAGGTGGATCTGGTCCTCGTCGTGACTGTCGTGCAGCACCGCGTCGAAATGCAGCTCGTCGACCTTGGCCACCGCGGCGATGTCGCCGGGGATCGCCTGCTCGATCTCGACATGGTCCTTGCCGCGCAGCTTGAACAGGTGGCCGACCTTGAACGGCTTGCGGCCGTCGTCGACGAACAGCTGCGTGTCCTTCTTCACCGTGCCCTGGTAGACGCGGAACACGCCGAGCTTGCCGACGAAGGGATCGTGGACGATGCGGAACACGTCGGCGACCACGTGCGCATCCGGGTCGGGCGCGGTGGCGATCGGCTGCGCGTCGGCGCCGTTGCCCTTCACGAATGGCGGCGCGTTGGCCTCGCCAGGGTGCGGGAACAGGCGTTCGGCCACGTCCAGCAGTTCCTTCACGCCGACGCCGGTGCGCGCCGAGGCGAAGCACACCGGGACCAGGTGACCCTCGCGCAGGCACTGCTCGAAGGCATCGTGCAGTTCGTCGCCGGACAGGCCGTCCTCGCCGAGGTCGAGGTAGTGGTCCATCACCGTCTCGTTGATCTCGACCACCTGGTCGATGATCTTCTGGTGCCAGTCGGCGACCGGGCCGAGGTCGCTGTCGCCGGACGACTGCGTGAAGCAGTCGACCACGCGCGTAGCGCCGTCGGCCGGCAGGTTCAGCGGCAGCACCTCGGGACCGAAGGCCTCGCGCAGCTGGTCGAGCACGCGCGCCGGGTTGGCGCCGTCGGCGTCGATGCGGTTGACCACGATCGCGCGGCACAGGCCGCGCTCGGCCGCGCGCTCCATCATCCGCCGCGTGCCGTACTCCACGCCGCCGGCGGCGTCGACCACGATCACCGCGGTCTCGACCGCGCCCAGCGCCGACAGCGCCGGGCCGCGAAAATCGGGATAGCCGGGCAGGTCGATCAGGTTGAGATGGACGCCTGAGTGATCGGTGCTGGCGATGGCGGCGTCGATGGAGTGGCCGCGCTGCTTCTCGATCGGGTCGAAGTCGGACACGGTGCTGCCGCGTTCGACGGTGCCTGCCGTCTGGAGTGCGCCGCCGGCATGCAGCAGGGCTTCGAACAGGGTGGTCTTGCCGGCGCCGGGGTGGCCCGCGAGGGCCACGTTGCGGATCTGGGCTGTCGAGTAGGGCATGAGGCCGTTCCTCCCGTGGGTCAGGATGGGTGCTCGCGTGGAGCGCGGCCGTCATGGCTGTCCGCGGGAGGAACGCTGCCGTCCGGGCGTTCGCTCGGGGGGCGGTCATGGCGGGGGGACACCTTAGCGCGTCGCGCCGGCGGGGGCGCGTTGCGTCGCAGCAGATGCATGCCCGCACGAGGCGCGCTGTCCCGGCACACGCGGAAGTAACGTTGTGCCGCATACGCTGCGGGTTTTCCGCACAGGAGCGACACGATGGGTATTTCCCGCAAGGCCAGCGCGCACTGGGAGGGCGACCTCAAGAGCGGCAAGGGCACGCTGAGCACGCCGCAGAGCGGCCTGCTCGACGGCACCCGCTACGGCTTCAACAGCCGCTTCGGCGACGAGAAGGGCACCAATCCCGAGGAGCTGATCGCCGCCGCGCACGCCGGCTGCTTCACCATGGCGCTGTCGGCCAAGCTGACCGAGGCCGGGCATCCGCCGCAGGCGCTCGACGGCAGCGCCGAGGTCGAGCTGTCGATGGAGGGCGGGCCGATGCTGAGCGCGATCCGGCTGAAGATGAAGGCGAAGGTGCCGGGGCTGGACGAAGCGAGGTTCCGTGCCCTCGCCGACGACGCCAAGCTCAACTGCCCGGTGTCGAAGGCGCTGAGCGCGGTGCCGATCACGCTGGAGGCCGAACTGGTTGCGTAACCGCATTCGTTCAGCGCTGCTGGTGCACGGCGGCGGCGGTGGCGGCTGGGAATGGAATGTCTGGAAGGGCGTGTTCGAGGCGGCGCGCCTGCGCGTGGCCGCGCCCGACCTGCAGGCTGTCCCGCAGGGCCTCGCCGCCACCGGCTTCGACGACTACGCCGCGCAGGTGCACGTGGCGCTGGAGGCATTGCCGCGCCCGCGCGCCCTGGTCGGCGCCAGCCTGGGCGGGTTGCTGGCGATGCGCTGCGCTGCCGGTGCCGACGCGCTGGTGCTGGTCAACCCGATGCCGCCGTCGCCCTGGCACGCGCAGCTGCCGCGGCGCGAGTGGCCGGAGATCGTGCCCTGGCAGCGCGACGCGCGCCTGACCGGGACCCAGCGCGCGCTGCCCGATGCCGACGAGGCGACCGCGCTGTTCGCCTTCCGCCACTGGCGCGACGAGAGCGGGCGGGCGATGCGCGAGGCCCAGGCGGGCATCGCGGTGCTGCGTCCGGCCTGCCGCGTGCTGTGCATCGCCTCGATGGTCGACGACGACGTGCCGCCGGCGCTGACCGCCGCCCTGGCCACCAGCTGGGATGCCTCGCTGCTGCGCGCCACCGCGGTCAGCCACGTCGGCCCGCTGCTGGGCCGCGGCGCCGCCGACTGCGCCGCGCAGGCGCTGGCCTGGCTGTCGGCGCGGTAAACGCGCGGCGCCGGCGCGCGCTGCAAACGGTTTCGATTCAGGCACGCGTTACCCGGGCGGTCCTAGCGTAGCCGTCGCGCCACCTTCGTTCCGGCGCGGAGATCGAACAATGAAGCTGCTGGGGATTCCGCTTGCCGTGGCGCTGGTGCTGTCCGCCGGTGCCGCATCCGCCCAGGTCTATGTCGAGCGCGACGGCCCGGCCCCTTACGGCACCTACGGCGATCGCGCGGCGGGCGACCGCTACGACGGCCGCTACGACGACCGGCTGTCGCGCGACGGTTCGGACCGCTACGGTGACCAGGGTCACTACGACTGGGCGCGCGTGCTGCGCGTGGATCCGGTGTTCGATGGTCGCAGTCGCCCCGTCAACGACCAGCGCCGCTGCCAGACCCGCCGCGACGGCTACGCCTCGCGCGATCCGTATCGCGGCGACGGCTATCGCGGCGACGGCTACTACGGCGATGACTACCGGCGCGACGACCGCTACCCGGATCCCTACGGGCAGGCGCGCCGCGACGACAACGGGCGCATGGTCGCCACCGTGCTCGGCGGCATCGCCGGCGCGGTGCTTGGCAGCAAGATTGGTGACGGCAGCGGCCAGTACATCGGCACCGCGGTCGGTTCGATGGTTGGCGGCATGGCCGGTCGCGGCATCTACGACGCCAACCGCCGCGAGCGCGACGCCTACGTAACAGTGTGCGAGCCGGATCCGTACCGCGGCGATGGCGGATACGACGCCTACGGGCGCGATGTCTCCGACCGCGCCGTCGACCAGTACGACGTCACCTACGAATACGCCGGGCGCGAATACACCACGCGCACCAGCTACCACCCGGGCGACCGCATCCGAGTGCGGGTGGACGTGCGCGCGGAGTGAAGCGGTGGCGCGACGGTCGGCCCGCGGGGCCGGCCGGAGCGGGGCAGGCCCGATCGCGGACAGCCGCCAGCGGCGAACGTTGTAGCATCGGCCCACCTCCAGTGGAGCCTGCCGATGCTGCGCAAGACGCTCGTGCCGTTGCTGTACGCCCTCGCCGTCCTGCCGGTCGCGGCGGGTGCCGAAACGCTGCTGCAGGCAGCGCGCATCCACACCTCCGATCCCGCGACCCCGACGGTCGCGGCGATGGTCTGGGACGAAGGCGGCCGCATCCTCGCCGTTGGTGACGCGGGAGATCTCGCCGCGCGCCATCCGCGCGCGCGCCGGATCGACCTCGGCGATGCCACCGTCATCCCCGGCCTGATCGACGCCCACGCCCACATCGTCGGGCTCGGCCTCGCCCTGACCCGCGTCGACCTGGTCGGCACCGGCAGTAAGCAGGAGATCCTCGATCGGCTGCAGGCGTTCGAACAGGACCTGCCGCCCGGCGAATGGCTGCTCGGCGGCGGCTGGGACCAGAACGACTGGCCGGAGCAGGCGTTCCCGAACGCCGCCGATCTGGATGCGGCATTCCCAGAACGCCCGGTCTGGCTGCGCCGCGTCGACGGCCACGCCGGCTGGCTGAACTCGGCGGCGCTGCGTGCGGTGGCCGCGCGTCCGCAGGGGGCGGCGCTGCTGGCCGAAGGACAGCCGGACGGCGGCCTGATCGTGCGCGACGCCGATGGCCGTCCGACCGGCGTATTCGTCGACGAGGCCGAGCGCCTGGTCGACGCGGTGGTCCCGGCGATGGACCAGGCCGACGCCGACCGCGCGCTGGCGCTGGCGCTGGAGGCGGCGGTGCGCAACGGCCTGACCGGCGTGCACGACATGGGCACGTCCCGGACCGACTTCGAACAGCTGCGGCGCTTCGCCGACGAAGGCCGCCTGCCGCTGCGCATAAGCGCCTATGCCGACGGCGACGCGGACGCGCTCGCCTGGCTGTGCGAACACGGCGCCTATGCGCACCCGGGCAAGCGCCTGCAGATGCGCGGGGTGAAGTTCCTGATCGACGGCGCGCTCGGCAGCCGCGGCGCGGCGCTGGCCGCGGACTACAGCGACGACCCGGGCAACCGCGGCCTGCTGCTGATCGAACCGGCGCGCTTCGGCCAGCTGGTCGAGCGCGCGCGCGGCTGCGGCCTGCAGGTGGCGACGCATGCGATCGGCGACCGCGGCAACCGTCTCGTGCTCGACGCCTATGCGGCCGCGCTCGGCGACGACGCGAAGCGCGATCACCGTTGGCGCATCGAGCATGCGCAGATCATGGCGCTGGAGGACATCCCTCGCTTCGCCGGACTCCGTGTGGTGGCCTCGATGCAGCCCACGCACGCGACCTCGGACATGCCGTGGGCGGAGGATCGCGTCGGCCCGGAGCGCATCGCCGGCGCCTATGCCTGGCGGCGCTTTGCCGACGCCGGCGTGCGGCTTGCGCTGGGCTCGGATTTCCCGGTCGAATCACCGGACCCGCGACTGGGGCTGTACGCAGCGGTGACGCGCCAGGACCGCGAAGGCGAGCCGCCGGGCGGCTGGCTGCCTGGGCAGAAGCTGACCGCCGCCGAAGCCCTGCGCGGCTTCACCGCGGACGCCGCCTGGGCCAACCACGACGAGGCGCTCGTCGGCCGGCTCGCGCCTGGCCTGCAGGCGGATTTCGTTGTGCTGGCGCAGGACCCGCTCACGGTCGATGCCGCGGCGCTGGACGATCTGGTGATTCGCTCGACCTGGGTCGATGGCGTACCTGTTTACGAGGCAGGCGCGTCAGGTCGGGAGTGATGGCCAACAATGTGGCGTAGGAGCGCCCCATGGGCGCGACCTGATGGCGATGATGCTCCGACCGCCGCGGGTCGCGGGCATGGCCCGCTCCTACGCCACGCGGCGGTGGGGGTTACCAGTCGATGAAGCCGTCGACCACCGACTGCACCCGCCCACCCGACCACACGTCGCCGGCCTCGTCCACGTGCAGTTCGATGATGGCGTCGTGGCCGACCTCACGGCCCTGGCTGATGCGGTAGCGGCCGTCGCTGCCGGGCAGGGCGCCCTGCGAGGCCAGCCAGGCGGCCAGGGTGGCGTTGGCCGCGCCCGAGGCGGCGTCCTCGAAGCGGCCGGTCGAGCCGACCCAGGCGCGCACCGCGAGGTAGTACACCGGATCGTCGCTGCGCGCGAACACGCACAGGCCCATGCTGTCGCTGGCGTGGGCGAGGCGTTCGATCGCATCCCAGTCGGGCGCGGCGGCGCGCAGTTCGGATTCGCTGGCCAGTTCGGCCAGCCACCAGCGGCGCCCGCCGTCGACCAGCGCCTGCGGCAGCCGGCCCAGCGGCAGGCCGGCAAGTACGTCGCGCAGGCGCGGATCGCCGGCCTGCGCGACCTCGACGATCCTTGCCCGCGGCGTGCGCACCGCGATCGTGCGGCTCGCGCCGGCGCCGTGGACGCGCAGCGGCAGCTCACCGGCGATGCCGGCCTGCACCAGCACGCCGTCGCGCGGCGTCGCCAGCCCCGCCTGCAGCACCGCGTGCGCGGTGCCAACGCTGGGGTGGCCGGCGAACGGCACCTCGCGGCGCGGGCTGAACATGCGGATGCCGTAGCTCGCCGTCGGCGAGGGCGAGGGGAAGACGAAGGTGGTTTCCGGCAGCCGCGTCCAGCGCGCGATCGCCTGCATGGTGGCGTCGTCGAGCCCCTGTGCGTCGAGCACCACGGCCAGGGGATTGCCGGCGCCGGGGCGGTCGGCGAAGACGTCGAGCTGCAGGTAGCGGCGTCGGGACATGGGGGCGGGGGCCTCGATTTGGATAGAATCGCGCAGATCGCATCCGCGCGCGGGTGCAGCCGCCCGTTATACCGGAACCGACCATCCCGATGTCTTCTCCTTCGACCGGCACGCCCTGGGTCGTGCTCAAGTTCGGCGGCACGTCCGTGTCGCAGCGCCACCGCTGGGACACCATCGGCCGGCTGGCGCACCAACGCGCGGACGATTGCGACGGACGCGCTCTGGTCGTGGTGTCGGCGCTTTCTGGCGTCACCAATGAGCTGACCGCGATCGCGGACGGCGCGGACGACAGCGTCGCGCGCGTCGAGGCGCTGGTCGCGCGTCACCGCGATTTCGCGCAGGCGCTGGATCTCGATCCCGACGCAGTGCTGGGCGAACGCCTGGCCGCGTTGTCCGCGCTGCTCGCCGATGCGCGCGCAGCGGCGCGCCCGCTCGATTGGCAGGCCGAACTGCTGGCGCAGGGCGAGCTGCTGTCCTCGACCCTGGGCGTGGCCTATCTGCGCGCGCAGGGCCTGGACTTCGGCTGGACCGACGCGCGCGACTGGCTCGACGCGATCGAACTGCCGAACCAGAGCGAGTGGAGCCGGCGCCTGTCGGTATCGTGCCGGCGCGAGGCCGACGACGCCTGGCGCGCCCGCTTCGCCGAGCAGCCGGCGCGGCTGCTGCTCACCCAGGGCTTCATCGCGCGCCACCCCGCGGGTGGCACCGCGGTGCTCGGCCGCGGCGGTTCGGACACCTCGGCGGCGCTGTTCGGCGGCCTGCTGCGCGCGCGCGGCGTCGAGATCTGGACCGACGTGCCGGGCATGTTCAGCGCCAACCCGCGCGAGGTGCCCGATGCGCGCCTGCTCGCCCGGCTCGACTATGCCGAGGCGCAGGAAATCTCCACCACCGGCGCCAAGGTGCTGCATCCACGCGCGATCGGTCCCTGCCGCGTCACCGGCGTGCCGATGGCGATCCTCGACACCGAACGCCCGGACCTGCCGGGCACGCGCATCGACGCCACGGCCGCGCCGGTGCCGGGCGTCAAGGCGATCAGCCGCCGCAACGGCATCGTGCTGGTGTCGATGGAAACCGTCGGCATGTGGCAGTCGGTCGGCTTCATGGCCGACATTTTCGAGCGCTTCAAGCGCCACGGCCTGTCGGTGGACCTGATCGGTTCGGCCGAGACCAACGTCACCGTGTCGCTCGATCCCAGCGAAAACCTGGTCAGCACCGACGTGCTGGCGCAGCTCTCCGAAGACCTCGCGCAGGTCTGCCGGGTGAAGGTGATCGCGCCCTGCGCGGCGATCACCCTGGTCGGCCTGGGCATGCGCTCGCTGCTGCACAAGCTCTCCGACGTCTGGGCCACGTTCGGCAAGGAGCGGGTGCACCTGATCTCGCAGTCGTCCAACGACCTCAACCTGACCTTCGTGATCGACGAGGCCGACGCCGACGGCCTGCTGGCGGAGCTGCATGCGGAGCTGATCGCCAGCGGCGCGATGCCGGTGGCCAACGCCGGCGTGTTCGGCCCGAGCTGGCAGGAGATCCAGTTCGGCAAGCCGCCGCGCGTGCGCAAGTGGTGGCAAGGCGCCGGCGAGCGCGAACGCCTGCTGGCGCTGGCGCAGGCGGGCACGCCGCGCTATGTCTACAACCTGGCGGTGGTGCGCGAACGCGCGCGCCAGCTCAACGCGGTGGCGGCCATCGACCGGCGTTTCTTCGCGATCAAGGCCAATCCGCACCCGGCGATCCTGCGCGCGCTGGAGGCCGAAGGCTTCGGCCTGGAGTGCGTGTCGAAGGGCGAAATCGAGCACGTGTTCGCCACCTTGCCGGACATCGACCCGTCGCGGCTGCTGTTCACGCCCAGCTTCGCGCCGCGGCGCGAGTACGAGGCGGCGTTCGCGCGCGGCGTCAACGTCACGCTCGACAACATCGAGGCCCTGCGCAACTGGCCGGAGACCTTCCGCGGCCGCGACCTGTGGCTGCGCATCGACCTCGGCCGCGGCGGCGGCCACCACGCCAAGGTCGTGACCGGCGGCACCGCGTCCAAGTTCGGCCTGCCGGTGGCGGACGCCGAGGCCTTCGCCGCCGCGGCGCGCGCGCTCGACGTGCGCATCACCGGCATCCACGCCCACCTGGGCAGCGGCATTGACCATCCCAGGCACTGGCGCGAGGTGTATGCCGAACTGGCTGCGGTCGCCGACGCCGTCGGCACGGTCGACACCATCGACATCGGCGGCGGGCTGACGATTCCGTACAAGCCCGACGACCAGCCCTTCGACCTCGCGCTGTGGGCCGAAGGCCTGGCCGAGATCAAGGCGGCGTGGCCGCGCTACCGGCTGGCGATCGAGCCGGGCCGCTTCATGGTCGCCGAGTCCGGCGCGCTGCTGCTGCAGGTGACCCAGGTGGTGGAGAAACAGGGCATCCGCCGCGTCGGCCTGGACGCCGGCATGAACGCGCTGATGCGGCCGACGCTGTATGAGGCCTACCACGGCATCCACAACCTCTCGCGCCTCGACGAGCCCGCGGACACCGACTTCGACGTCGTCGGCCCGATCTGCGAATCCGGCGACGTGCTCGGCATCGACCGCCCGCTGCCGGCGGCGACCGCCGAAGGCGACGTGGTGCTGGTGTCGGATGCCGGCGCCTACGGCTTCGTGATGGCCAATACCTACAACCTGCGCGAGCTGCCGCAGGAGGATGTGCTGGAATGAATCTGCTGAAGTTCGATCGCGACGCGGTGCGCGCGTTCCGCTTCGTGCGCTGCGGCTTCGATGCCGCGACCGGCGTCGCGCAGCTGGTCTACGCGTTCGACGACGGCCCGGAGCTGGTCGAGACCGTCACCCTTCCGGGGGCGCCGTTCGAGCTGGACGATGCGCGCGCGCAAGCAACCGAACGCGCGCTGCGGCTGCTGCACCTGATCGCCGGCGTGAGCTACTACAAGGCCGCGGTGCCGTCGGAGATCCGGATCGAGTCGTATGTGATCGATGAGGTGGCGGCAGCGCTGCTCGAAGACGTCTACGTCAATGGACTGGGCGAGTTCGCCTACCGCAATGGCCTCGATCTGCACGGCCGCATCAGATTCCCCGTGGGAGCGCCCTTGGGCGCGATGGCGGCAGGCGAGAGGGCCATCGCGCCCAAGGGCGCTCCCACGCGCCATCACGCCCTCGTCGCCATCGGCGGCGGCAAGGACTCCCTGGTCAGCATCGAAGCGCTGCGCGCGCTCGGCGTCGAACAGACGGTCACCTGGATCGGCAGTTCGCAGCTGATCAAGGCCTGCGCCGAACGCACCGGCCTGTCGACCATCAATATCGGCCGCCAGCTGGCGCCGGAGCTGTTCGAGTACAACCGCCTCGGCGCATGGAACGGCCACATCCCGGTGACCGCGGTGAACTCCGCGATCCTCGCCTTCGCCGCGATCGTGCTGGGCGTGGACCAGGTGGTGTTCTCCAACGAGCGCTCGGCCAGCTACGGCAGCCTGATCCTCGCGCCTGATGGAAGCGTCACCGGCGAGGTGAACCACCAGTGGTCGAAGGGTTGGGCGTTCGAACGCGCGTTCGCCGCGCACCTGCGCAGCCACGTCGCCACAGATCTTCACTACTACTCGCTGCTGCGTCCGCTGAGCGAGCTCGCCGTCGCGCGCCAGTTCGCGAAGACCGACCACTACGACGCGCATTTCTCCAGCTGCAACCGCAACTTCCACCTGCTCGGCGAGCGCCCGGTGAACCGCTGGTGCGGCGTCTGCCCGAAGTGCCACTTCGTGTTCCTTGCGCTGGCGCCGTTCATGCCCAAGCCGCGCCTGGTCGGCATCTTCGGTCGCAACCTGCTCGACGATCCGGCGCAGGTGCCCGGCTACGACGCGCTGCTCGAGTACCGCGACCACAAGCCGTTCGAATGCGTGGGCGAAGGCAAGGAGTCGCGCGCGGCGATGGCGGCGCTGGCGGCGCGCCCGGAGTGGCGCGAGGACGCGATCGTGGCGCGTTTCGCGCGCGAGATCGCGCCGCAGCTGGGCGATGACGAGGTCGACGTGGCGGCGCTGCTGTCCATTGACGACGAGCACGGCATCCCCGCGCCGCTGTGGGAGCGCCTGCGTGTCCGATTCTCCAAATAGCATCGCCGCGCTCGCGGGCAAGCGCGTCGCGCTCTGGGGCTGGGGGCGCGAGGGGCGGGAGGCTTACGCGGCGCTGCGCGCCGCGCGGGAATCGGGAATTGGGAATCGGGAATCGGAAGAGCACTTTCCCGCGCGACTGATCCTGTTCTGCACGGCCGCCGAGGCGGACGAGGCGTGGGCGCTGGGGGATGGGACGCTGGTTGTCGAGACCGAGGCGACGGCGGAGCGGCTGGCGGCGTTCGATGTGGTCATCAAGTCGCCCGGGATCAGTCCGTACCGGCCCGAGGCGCTGGCGGCGGCGGAGCGCGGCACGCGCTTCATCGGCGGCACCACGCTGTGGTTCGCCGAGCGTCCCGACGCGCACACGGTCTGCGTCACCGGCACCAAGGGCAAGAGCACCACCTCGGCGCTGCTCGCGCACCTGCTGCGCGCCGGCGGGCACCGCACCGCGCTGAGCGGCAACGTCGGCCAGCCGCTGCTGGAGCTGCTCGGCGGCGAGGCGGACTACTGGGTGATCGAGCTGTCGAGCTACCAGACGCGCGATGTCGCACGGAGCGGCGTGCATCCCGATGTCGCGGTCGTCACCAACATCTTCCCCGAGCATCTCGACTGGCACGGCAGCGAGGCGCGCTATGTCGAAGACAAGCTGTCGCTGCTGACCGAAGCGAAGCCGCGCGTGGCCGTGCTCAATGCCAACGATCCGACGCTGGCCGCGCTATCGCTGCCCGACAGCGATGTGCGCTGGTTCGGCGGCGCCGGCGGCTGGCACCTGCGCGGCGACGTGCTGTGGCGTGGCGACGAGGAAGTGTTCGACACCCGCGACATCCCGATGCCGGGGCGCCACAACCGCGGCAACCTCTGCGCCGTTCTCGCCGCAATCGAGGCGCTGGGCCTCGATGCCGTTGCGCTGGCGCCGCACGCGGCGAGCTTCCAGCCGCTGCCGCACCGGCTGCAGATGCTCGGGACGCGTGGCGGCATCGCTTTCGTCAACGATTCCATCAGCACCACGCCGCACGCCAGCCTCGCCGCGCTGGACGTGTTCCGCGACCGGCGCGTGGCGATCCTGGTCGGTGGCCACGACCGCGGCCTCGACTGGCAGGTGTTTGCCGACGCGCTGCGCGCGCGGGCGCCGGCGGCGGTGGTGACCATGGGCCAGAACGGGCCGCGCATCCATGCGCTGCTGGCCGACGTGGCAAACGAAGCGGGCTTCGCACTGCGGCAGACGGGCGACCTCGCCGACGCGGTCGCGCAGGCGGTTTCTGCGCTTGACGGCGAGGGCGTGGTCCTGCTCTCGCCCGGCGCGCCGAGCTTCGGCGCGTATCGTGACTACGCCGAACGCGGCCGCCATTTCGCCGCACTGGCGGGCTTCGATCCCGAGGCGATCACCGCAATCCCGGGCATCGGCATCGCCTGATCCACCGGGTATGCTGGCGGTCATGGCCGCGTGCTGTTGTTCCTGCACGCGCCGTGTCGTCCTTGCGCATCCCCATGCCTCGTCGATGTTCCTGCGCCAGGTTGATCCATTCTTCTCGCCGGGAGTCCACCATGCGCCGTTCCGTCATCCTGTCCGCACTGTTTTCGACCGCCCTGGTATCGACCCAGGCCGTGGCCGCGATGAAGGCCGAACCGCTGGAGTGGACGGTGGAAGGCGAGACCCTCAGTGGCTGGCTCGTCCACGACGACGCCTCCGACGACCCGCGTCCGGGGTTGGTGATGGTGCCGAACTGGATGGGCGTCACCGATGACGCGCTGGCGCGCGCCAGGATGATCGCCGGCGACGACTATGTCGTGCTGGTCGCCGACGTCTACGGCAAGGGCCGGCAGCCGAAGGACAGCAGTGAAGCCGGTAAGCTGGCCGGTTCGCTGCGCGGCGACGACCGCGGCCCGCTGCGCGCGCGCATGCAGGTCGCCGTGGACACGCTCAAGGCGCAGTCCGGCAGGGTGCCGCTGCAGGCGGACCGGATCGGTGCGTTCGGCTTCTGCTTCGGCGGCTCGGCCGTGCTCGAGCTGGCGCGCAGCGGCGCCGACGTGGCCGGCGTGGTCAGCCTGCACGGCGGGCTGGCGCCGGGCGCGCAGTCGGCGACGGCGGCGAAGGTGGGCGCGCCGGTGCTGGTGCTCAACGGCGCCGACGACCGGGCGGTCAGCGATGCCGACATCGTCGCGTTCGAACAGGAGATGGACGCTGCCGGCGCCGACTGGCAGTTCGTCGACTTCAGCGGTGCCGTGCACTGCTTCGCCGAGCCATCGGCGGGCAGCGACCCGGCCAGCAACTGCCGCTACGACGAGCGCGCGGCGAAACGCGCCTACCGGATGATGGACGGCTTCTTCGAAGAAGTCTTCGGCGACGACTGATCCCAACGCGCGTAGGAGCGCCCCATGGGCGCGACCGGTTGGCGACGATGCCTCGGCCGCGGCGGGTCGCGGGCATGGCCCGCTCCTACGTCAACCATTGATCGCGAGCGAGCGTGAGCCGTAGCCCGGCGTCAGTACCCGCGATCGACCGCGTAGCGCGCCAGCCCGCGCAGGGCGGCGACGGCTTCGTTCTCCCGCAGCGGCGCCAGCGCGGCTTCAGCCGCGGCGGCATGGTCGCGGGCGCGGGCGCGGCTGTAGTCGAGGCTGTCGGCCTTGGCGATGGCGGCCAGCACCTCGGGCATCGCCGCGACCTCGCCATGTTCGATGATGGCGCGCAGGCGCGCGCGGGTGGCGTCGTCGGCCTGCGCCATCGCGTGGATCAGCGGCAGCGTGGCCTTGCCCTCGGCGAGGTCGTCGCCGAGGTTCTTGCCCAGCGCGCTGGCGTCGCCGCTGTAGTCGAGCACGTCATCGGCGATCTGGAAGGCATGGCCCAGCTGCAGGCCGTAGTCGAACAGCGCCTGCTGCGTCGCCGCGTCCGCGCCGGAGGCCAGCGCGCCGAGGCGGGTGCCGGCGGCGAACAGCACCGCGGTCTTGCGCTCGATCACGTCGAGGTAGGCGGCTTCGTCGGTGTCCGGGTTGCGCACGTGCAGCAGCTGCAGCACCTCGCCCTCGGCGATGCGGTTGGTGGTGTCGGCGAGGATCCGCATGACCTCCATGCGGTCCAGTTCGACCATCAGCTGGAAGCTGCGCGAGTACAGGAAGTCGCCCACCAGCACGCTCGGCGCGTTGCCCCACAGCGCGTTGGCGGTGCTGCGGCCGCGGCGCAGGTCGGATTCGTCGACCACGTCGTCGTGCAGCAGGGTCGAGGTGTGGATGAACTCGATGATCGCGGCGAGCTGGTGGTGTTCGGCCGTGACCGGGCCTGCCGCGCGCCCGGCCAGCGCCACCAGCATCGGCCGCAGGCGCTTGCCGCCGGCGGAGACGATGTGCTCGGCGATCTGGTTGACCAGGACCACGTCCGAGGCCAGCCGGCGGCGGATCAGGGCATCGATCGCGGCCATGTCGGCGGCCGCGAGCGCCAGGATCTCGGGCAGGGCGGGGGCGGGCGCGGCGGGGGAGGGGGCGTCCATGGACGATCCGGCAAGGATGAACGGTTGATTATACGAAGCCCGCGTGGCGACGCCCGTTGCAGCCTCCATGCGGCGGATTCCTACCCGCCGGCGCGGCGTGGTCCGATGCCGCAGGCCCGGCGGGATATAATCCAATGTCCATCGCCGGATCCCGGCGAATCCACAGGAACGTATTCCCATGGCTCGTGGCGTCAACAAGGTCATCCTGGTCGGCAATCT
>DAOMPM010000066.1:0-6080 GCA_035444805.1 Luteimonas sp.
GCGCGCCTGCCGCACCTGCTGCTCAACGGCACCACCGGCATCGCGGTGGGCATGGCGACCGACGTGCCGCCGCACAACCTAGGCGAGATCGTTAGCGCCTGCGTGCGCCTGCTCGACGATCCGGACGCCAGCGTGCGCGACCTGTGCGAGCACGTGCGTGGCCCGGACTACCCGACCACGGCCGAGATCATCACCCCCGCGGCCGACCTGCTGGCGATGTACGAGACCGGCATCGGCAGCGTGCGCGCCCGCGCCACGTTCGCGAAGGAAGGCGCGAACATCATCATCACCGCCCTGCCCCACCAGGTGTCGCCGTCGAAGGTGATCGAACAGATCGCGGCGCAGATGCGGGCCAAGAAGCTGCCGTGGCTGGAGGACATCCGCGACGAGTCCGACCACGCCAACCCGGTGCGCATCGCCCTGATCCCGCGCTCCAACCGGGTCGACGCCGAACAGCTGATGGGCCACCTGTTCGCGACCACCGACCTTGAGAAGAGCTTCCGGGTCAACCTCAACGTGATCGGCCTGGACGGCCGCCCGCAGGTGAAGAACCTGCGCGCGATCCTGTCCGAGTGGCTGGTGTTCCGCGGCGAAACGGTCACCAGGCGCCTGAACCATCGCCTGCAGAAGGTCGAGCGTCGCCTGCACCTGCTCGAAGGCCTGCTGGTCGCCTTCCTCAACCTCGACGAAGTCATCCGCATCATCCGCACGGAGGACGAGCCAAAGGCGGCGCTGATCGCGCGCTTCGACCTGTCGGACGAGCAGGCCGAGTACATCCTCGAAACCAAGCTGAAACAGCTGGCGCGACTGGAGGAGATGAAGATCCGCGGCGAGCAGGACGAGCTCGACGCCGAGCGCGACCGCCTCATCGCCACCCTCGGCAGCAAGGCCAGGCTGAAGAAGCTGATCAAGGACGAACTGCTCGCCGACGCGAAGAAGTACGGCGACGCGCGCCGCTCGCCGCTGGTCGCGCGCGATGCCGCGCAGGCGCTGGACGAAACCGACCTGGTTGCCAGCGAGCCGGTCACCGTGGTGCTCAGCGAAAAGGGCTGGGCGCGCGCGGCCAAGGGTCACGACGTCGACGCCGCGACGCTGTCCTACCGCGAGGGCGACGGGCTGCTGGCGGCGGTGAAGGGGCGCACCACCCAGCAGGTCGCCTTCCTCGACAGCAGCGGCCGCAGCTATTCGACCCTGGCGCATTCGCTGCCGTCGGCGCGCGGCAACGGCGAGCCGCTGACCGGACGCTTCTCGCCGGCGACGGGCGCGTCGTTCGTGGCGCTGGCCAGCGGCGGCAACGACGACCGCTTCGTGCTGGCGTCGTCGCACGGCTACGGCTTCGTCACCCGCTTCGAGAACCTCACCGGACGCAACAAGGCCGGCAAGGCGATGCTGTCGCTGTCCGAGGGCGCGAAGGTGCTGCAGCCGGCGACGGTGGGCAGCGTCGAAGCCGACCGCCTGGTCGCGGTGACCAGCGCCGGCCACCTGCTGGCCTTCCCGGTCGCGGAACTGCCGGAGCTGGACAAGGGCAAGGGCAACAAGCTGATCGAGATCCCCAAGGCCAAGCGCGGCACCGAACGCGTGATCGCGGTGGCCGTGGTGCCGCCGGGCGGCACCCTGGTGGTGAAGTCCGGCGCGCGCACGATGAGCCTGTCGTTCAAGGACCTCGGCGACTACCTCGGCGCACGCGCAAGCCGCGGCGGGCTGCTGCCGAGGGGGTGGCAGAAGGTGGATGGGCTGTCGGTAGAGTGACGCCCGCTTTCGCGCAGGGCCAGGCATCTCCCAGCTGTCATCCCGAGCGCAGCGAGGGATCTGCTCCTCGCCTGCGAGCAACTGCATAGAAGCAGATCCCTCGCTGCGCTCGGGATGACAGTAGAGATTTCGCAGGAGATGCAACTCACCATGCGACCGGATTTCTGGCACGAACGCTGGCAAGACAACCGCATCGGCTTCCACCGCGACGCGCCGCTGCCGCTGCTCACCCGCCACTGGGCGTCGCTGCAGCTGCCCGCGGGCAGCTGCGTGTTCGTCCCGCTGTGCGGCAAGTCGCTGGACATGGTGTGGCTGGCCGAACAGGGGCATCGCGTGCTCGGCGTCGAGCTGTCGGCGATGGCGATCGCGCAGTTCTTCGCCGATCGCGGGCTCACGCCCGAGACGCACGACAGCGCGGCCGGCCGGCACCACGTCGCCGGTCCCTGGGAGCTGATCGAGGGCGACGCCTTCGCGCTGCCGGCGTCGCTGCTCGCCGACTGCGCGGGCGTCTATGACCGCGCCGCCCTGGTGGCGCTGCCGCCGGAGATGCGCGCGACCTATGCCGCCACCAGCTTTCGACGCCTGCCCGCAGGCTGCCGCGGGCTGCTGGTCACGCTCGAATACCCGCAGGCGGAGAAAGCGGGGCCGCCGTTCTCGGTCGACGAAGCGGAAGTGCGCGAACGCCTCGAGCGCGACTGGTCGATCGACCTGCTGCAGCGCCGCGACATCCTCGCCGGCGAACCCGGGTTCCAGGCAGAAGGCGTGACAGCCCTGCACACGGCCGTCTACCGCCTGCACCGCAACTCGTAGGAGCGGGCCATGCCCGCGACCAGTCGTCCAAGGGACGCGGTCGCGCCCATGGGGCGCTCCTACAGTAGAAGCGGGCCACGCCCTCGACCGACACTAAAGGCATCGCCGCGCAGCCTTCAGCCCGGCGTCGCGTCCTCGCCCATCCGCGCCTGCTGGTAGTTCTGCAGGCCGACCATGGTGATCAGGCGCAGCTGCTTCTCCAGCCACCAGGTGTGGTCTTCCTCGGTATCGACCATCTGCTCCACCAGGATCTGGCGACTGACGTAGTCGCCGTGCTTCTCGCACAGGGCGACACCCTTGGCGAGGTGCCCGCGCACCTGGTACTCGAGATCGAGATCCTTGCGCAGCATCTGTTCGACCGTCTCGCCCGGCTCGAACGCGTCCGGGCGCATGTCCGGCTTGCCCTCGAGGAACAGGATGCGCCGGAGCAGCGCGTCGGCGTGCTGGGTCTCCTCCTCCATCTCGTGGTTGATCCGCTGGTACAGCGCGTTGAGGCCGAGGTCCTCGTAGCGGCGCGAATGCAGGAAGTACTGGTCGCGCGCGGCCAGTTCGCCGCGCAGCAGGAAGTTCAGGTAATCAACGACTTCGGGGTGGCCTTTCATCGCGGGAGGTCCTTGTCCTGATCACGCCAGCATATCCATCCGCCGCGGGCGGAGATCGGATGAGAACGACTGCATTTCGCATTCTCAGAAGCGGCGACGCCCGGACGCGCCGCTAATCGCTGATTGCGGGCTGCTGGCTCGCCGCGGCCACATCGTCCGCCGAGCGCCGCAGCCGCCGCAGCGATTCCGGCTCGGCGTCGAAGGACAGCACCTCGCGCAGGCCGTCGAGGATGCGGTCGACGTAGCCCAGGTCGTTCATCAGCGAGCCGGCCTGCAGGCCGTCCACCGCGTGGCGACGCACCATCGCGAACAGCTGCTCGCGCATCATCGCGCCGAACAGCTCCGCGCTGTGTTCCAGCGACGCCATGTGCTCGGCGAGCCCGTCGTTTTCCGGCATGTCCCGGCCCAGCGCGTGGAAGGCCCGCAGCTGCGACAGCAGGTGCCGACGGATGTCGACGTAGGCCTCGCGCAGCGGGGAATCCGGCTCCGCCAGCCGCTTCGACAAGTTCAACTGCAGGCCGCCGGCGTCCTTCACCACCTTGGCCATCTGCAGCGCCGCCATCTGCGCCTGCGTCCAGAAGCGCTGGTGCTCCTCGTCCAGCGGCGCGTCGAGCCGGCCCATGAAGTCCAGCAGGTCGCCGTAGACGCCCTTCATCCGCTGCCGGTAGAGGCTGTCGAGGTCGACGCATTCCTGCGGCGGCGCGCGCACCAGCGCCTCGTCCACCGTCTCCGCCACCAGCTGCTCCGGCGGCAGGCAGAGCGCGCGGCAAGTCAGCTCGAGGCAGATCTGGCCGAGGTGGCGCAGCTCCCGCAGCACGGCGGCAGCGGCGGCGTCCACCGATTCCAGCGCCGGCCCGCTCAGGTGGAGCGCGCGCCCCGGCTGCTCGTCCCCGAGTGCCGTCACGATGGCGTGTGCGTCGGAGGCCGCGACCCCTGCGTGCTCGGGCAGCCAGCGCTCGAGTGCGGTCGCCAGCTGCGCCTGCCACGGCCAGAACAGGGCGACGCCACCGGCATTGAACAGGGTGTGGAACAGCGCCAGCTGCAGCATCGGGTTGTCGCCGAAACCGGCGAAGCCGGCCAGCGTTTCCACCAGCCAGGTCAGTGGCGCCAGCAGCAGCAGCGCCGCCAGCGCGGTGACCACGTTGAACAGCGCATGCGCCAGCGCCAGCCGCTGTCCGCTGCGGTTGCCGCCGAGCATGCCGACGAAGGCGGTGGAGACGCTGCTGCCCACGTTCGAGCCGATCGCGATCGCCAGGCCCTGCTCCAGCTGCAGCTGGCCACCGGCCAGCGCCGCGAGGGTCAACATCAGGGTGGCGTGACTGGACTGCAGGACCACGGTGATCGCGATGCCGGCGAGCACGAACCACAGGGTGCCGCCGTGCATCCCGCTCATGTCGATGCCGCCGCCGATCTGGGCGAAGCCGTCCTTGATCTGGTCGATGCCGAGGAAGATGAAGGCCACACCCAGCACCACCCGGCCGGCCGCCTTGCCGCGCGGCCCGGTGAAGCCCGCCAGCACGCCGAACACCAGCAGCGGCAGCGCCAGCGGCGACAGGCTCAGGTCCTGTCCGGCCAGTGCCAGCAGCCAGATGCCGCTGGTCGCGCCGAGGTTGGCGCCGAGGATGACGGCGATGCCGCCGGCCAGCTGGATCAGGCCCGAGCTGATGAAGGCGATGGTCAGCAGCGACACCAGGGTGCTCGACTGCAGCAGCACCGTGCCGCCGATGCCGAACAGCAGCGCCCGCCCGCGGGTGCCGGTGCTGCGCGCGAGCATCTGCTCGAGCCGACCTCCGGCCAGCTGGCGCAGGCCCTCCTCCAGGCACTGCATGCCGAACAGGAACAATGCCAGGCCGGCGCACAACTGCAGCCAGCCGCCGCTGCGCCAGAACGACCAGCCCAGCGCCGCAGCGAGGACCAGCATCACGATCACGCGGAACTTCGACAAACGGCCTTTTCCTCGATGTGCGGCGTTGGCGCGCGCGATGCGCGCGCGGGCATTGTCCCGCACGCCTGCCCGCGTTGCATCGACGATGATCCGTCGCACGCGCAGGCCGTCGGCGATCGGATAGAGTGCCCGACTCGACGACGGGGGCCGGAGAACAACGATGGCGCGATGGCTGAAACGGATCGCGGTGCTGCTGCTCGCGCTGGCCGCGCTCGTCGCCGGCCTCGCCTGGTGGCTGCTGCGCGGCAGCCTGCCGGCGCTGGACGGCGAGCTCGCGCTGGCCGGTCTGTCGGCGCCGGTGTCGGTGCAGCGCGATGCGCTGGGCGTGGTCACCATCGACGCCGCCAACGAGCCCGACGCCCTGCGCGCGCTCGGCTACGTGCACGCGCAGGAGCGCTACTTCGAGATGGACCTGATGCGGCGGACCTCGGCGGGCGAGCTGGCGGAGCTGTTCGGGCCGCGCGCCCTCGAGGTCGACCGCCGCCATCGCGTCCACCGCATGCGCGCACGCGTCAATGCCCACCTCGACGTGGTCGCCGGCGACCGCCTGCCGCAGCTGCGGGCCTACACCGAAGGCGTCAACGCCGGGCTGGCGGCGCTGCGCGTGCGCCCGTGGCCATACCTGTTGCTGCGCCAGCAGCCCAGGCCGTGGCTGGAAACCGACACCGCGCTGGCAGGCTACGCCATGTACTTCGACCTGCAGGATTCGACCAACGCGAACGAGCTTGCGCTGTGGAGGCTCCAGCCGCACCTGCCTGCACCGCTGTTCGCGCTGCTGACGCATCCGGGCAGCAGCTGGGATGCGCCGCTGGAGGGCGAGGCGTTTGGTGATGCGGTGCTGCCGGGGGCGGAAGATGTTGATCTGCGGACGCTGCCTGCGCCGGAAGAAGCGAATGAAAGCGGTGCGGCGGTGGCAGCGTCGCCGCCCGCTCACTCTCCACCATCCGCTCCGCGGACGGTCCCCCTCTCCCCCG
>DAOMPM010000066.1:6180-16359 GCA_035444805.1 Luteimonas sp.
TCGCCGCCCGCTCACTCTCCACCATCCGCTCCGCGGACGGTCCCCCTCTCCCCCGTTGCGCAAGGGAGAGGCGTCGGTTGGTCGCCTGCGGCGTTCTTGCACAGCGGCGCCCCCTCTCCACCATCCGCTCCGCGGACGGTCCCCCTCTCCCCCGCTGCGCAAGGGAGAGGCGTCGGCTGGTCGCCTGCGGCGACCGGCTTCTTTCCGGGCAGCAACAACTTCGCGGTGTCCGGGGCGCTGACCGCCGACGGCCGCGCGATCGTCGCCGACGACATGCACCTGGGCCTGCGCGCGCCCAACATCTGGTTCCGCGCGCGCCTGCGCTGGCCGGATGCACGTGCGCCTGGCGGCCAGGTCGACGTGCAGGGCGTGACCCTGCCCGGATTGCCGGCGGTCATCGTCGGCAGCAACGGCCATGTCGCCTGGGGCTACACCAACAGCTACGGTGACTATCTCGACTGGGCCCTGGAAACGCCGTGTGGCGAAGATGCGGGCGATGCGCCCTCGCCATGTGCGGCCGTCGACGTGCATCGCGAACGCATCCTCGTCGCCGGCGCCGAACCGGTGGAGTTCGACGTGCGTGAAACCCGCTGGGGACCGGTGCTCCACGACCAGCCCGACGGCAAGATCCTGTCCCTGCGCTGGACTGCCCACCTGCCAGCCTCGCTCAACCTCGGCCTGATGGACTTCGCCCGGGTCGGCGACCTCGATGCCGCGCTGGCGCTCGCCGATCGCACCGCGATCCCGACGCAGAACCTGGTGATCGGCGATGCGAAGGGCAACATCGCATGGCGATTGCTGGGGCCGCTACCCCAACGCACCGGATGGTGTTCAACCCGGGACCTCGTGGCCAACGCGCCCGCCCCGGTGACTGCTCCGCAGGAACAGGTCGACCTGCCGCCACATGCTCGCCCGGAGCCTTGCTACGCATGGGACGATGACACCTCCGCGTCGCCCATCGTGCGTTCCCCGGCCACCGACCGCCTGTGGACCGCCAACGCCCGCGTCGTCTCCGGCGATGCGCTGCAGCGCATCGGCGATGGCGGCTACGCTCTCGGCGCACGCGCGCAGCAGATCCGCGACGGACTTCGCGCGAAGCAGCGCTTCAGCGAACGCGACCTGCTCGCGATCCAGCTCGACGATCGCGCCCTGCTGATGACCCGCTGGCACGACCTGCTGCGCACGCTCGACGACGGCGAGGCCTCGCCCGCCCTGCATGAACTCGCGCTCGCGTCCGAACCTTGGGAAGGCCGCGCCAGCGTCGAATCGGCAAGCTACCGCATCGTCCGCGCCTGGCGGCTGGCGGTGCAGGAACGGATGCTCGACGGCCTGCTCGCGCCGGCGAAGGCGGCGATGGCCGACGGCTTCGTGAAGCCGCAGTTCCCGCAGTTCGAAGGCGTCGCCTGGCCGCTTGTGCAGCAGCGTCCCGCGCACCTGCTGCCGCGCGGCTTCGCCAGCTGGGAGGCGCTGTTCGAGGACGCCGCACGCGAAATCCGCGACGAACTGGCGACGCTGGGCCCGCTGCACGAGCGCAACTGGGGCGAACGCAACACCGCCGCGATCTGCCATCCGCTGGCCGGCGCGGTTCCGCTGGGCAAGCGCCTGCTGTGCATGCCGGCCGATCCGCTGCCCGGCGACTCGATGATGCCGCGGGTGCAGGGTCCGGCCTTCGGCGCCTCCGAGCGCATGGTGGTGGCGCCGGGCCACGAGGCCGACGGCCTGATGCACATGCCCGGTGGCCAGAGCGGCCACCGGCTGTCGCCGTTCTGGGGCGCCGGCCACGACGACTGGGTCCATGGCCGGCCGACCCCGTTCCTGCCCGGCCCGAAGGTCCATGCCCTGGCCCTGCGACCCGCCGGGACCCGCTGACGCCAGCGGCATGGGCCACGCCAAAGCGTCGTCAGGCCGTAGTCGGAAAGATCAATATCGGTTTCACCGGCCCTCTGCTAGCTTGGCCCCAAGTCCCCGCATCACGACCGGCTGCATGCATCCCTTTGGCGAACCCACTGACCTGCCGACCGCCGTTTCCGCGTTAGCCGACGAAAGAGCCCCGCCCTCGCCCGCTCCTTTCGGGTTGCGCATGATCGAATTCGGACATCTCACCCACGTCGGGCTGCGCCGCGAGCTGAACGAGGACACCTATTACGGTGACAGCGAGCTGGGGCTGTGGCTGGTCGCCGACGGCATGGGCGGGCACGAGTACGGCGAGGTCGCCAGCGCCTTGGCGCGCGAGACGATCGTGCGCGAGACCCGCCAGGGCACGCCGCTGGCCCAGGCGATCCGGATCGCCGACGAGGAAATCATCCGCGCCTCGCGCCAGCGCAACGACGCCCTGCCGATGGGCACCACCGTGGTCGCAGCCCGCCTGACCGGCAGCCGCTTCGAAGTCGCATGGGTCGGCGACAGCCGCGCCTACCTGTGGCGCGACGGCAAGCTCGCCCAACTATCGCAGGACCACAGCTACGTGCAGGAACTGATCGCCCAGGGCGCGATCAGCATCGACCAGGCGCGCAGCCACCCGCACCGCAACGTGGTGACCCAGGCGCTCGGCGTGACCGAGCCGCAGTCGCTGAACGTGGAGACCCTGTCGGGCGAACTCGCACCGGGCACCCAGCTGCTGCTGTGCAGCGACGGCCTGACCGAGGAGGTCGACGACGGCGGCATCTCGCGAGTGCTGGCGCACACCGAGTGCAGCGCACAGGAGTGCGTGGATGGCCTGGTCGCGGCCGCTCTCGACGGCGGCGGCTCGGACAACGTCACCGTGGTGCTGGTGCGCAGCCACTGAGGGGCTGGCATCGGGAACGACCGGTGATCTCCAGGACGATGGATGACCCTCCGGAAACCCCGGCTGTCATTCCGAGCGCAGCGAGGAATCTGCTTTCAGATCGGGACGAAAGCAGATTCCTCGCTGCGCTCGGAATGACAACCAGGGTCAGCCGACGGCGCTCTCCACCGCCTCTGCTTCGTCATCCCACACGCAGCGCCCCGCCTTCTTCCGGATCGCCTCGACCCGCGCCTGGTGCAGCTCGAGATCCTCGGCCGGCACCCCGATCGACGGGCGCTGCCCGCCCGCGGCCTGCTGCACCACGACACGGCCTGCGCTCGCGCGCGGCGACGGCTCCGCCGCGGCGAAGCCGATCTCGCCCTGCCCCGCCGTCAGCGCCAGCCAGACTTCCGCCAGCAGCTGCGCGTCGAGCAGCGCGCCGTGCAGCTGGCGATGGGAGTTGTCGACGCCCAGGCGCCTGCACAGCGCGTCCAACCCGTTGCGCTGGCCCGGATAGCGCTGCCGCGCCAGCGCCAGCGAATCCTGCACGGTGACGCGATCGCCCAACCGGCCATGGCCCTCGCCGAGCAGGGACAGTTCGTATTCGAGGAAACCCATGTCGAACGCGGCGTTGTGCGCCACCAGTTCGGCACCTTCGACGAAGGCGAGGAACTCGTCGGCGACCTCGGCGAACTTCGGCTTGTCGGCAAGGAACTCCAGGGTGAGCCCGGTCACCTCCTGCGCGCCGGCCTCGAACTCGCGCCCGGGATTGAGGTAGCGGTGGAAGGTGCGTCCGCTCGGTCGGCGCTCGATCAGCTCGACACAGCCGATCTCGACGACGCGGTTGCCCTTCTTCCATTCCAGGCCGGTGGTTTCGGTATCGAGGATGACGTGGCGCATGAGGGCGGGGATTCGGAATTCGGGATTGGGGATTCGGGAACGCTCGGGTGTCATCACGACCCCGGACTTGATCCGGGGGAGGGATCTGCCTGGCTCACGCCGCTCCGCGCGCGCGCTGGCGGATCGCCTCGTCGCGGGCGAGCACGTCGACGCGTTCGTTGTCGGGATCGCCGGCGTGACCCTTCACCCAGCGCCAGTCAATGTCGTGGCGGCGGGAGGCCTCGTGCAGTCGTTCCCACAGGTCGCGGTTCTTGACCGGGTCGCCGCCGCTGGTCTTCCAGTTGCGGCGGACCCAGTTCGGCATCCATTCGGTGATGCCCTGGCGCACGTACTGCGAGTCGGTGTGCAGGACCACCTCGCAGGGCCGGCTCAGGGTTTCCAGGGCGATGATCGCGGCCATCAGCTCCATGCGGTTGTTGGTGGTCTGCGGCTCGCCGCCGACCAGTTCGCGCTCCTTCCCGCCAAAGCGCAGCAGCGCCGCCCAGCCGCCGGGACCGGGATTGCCGAGGCAGGCGCCATCGGTGTGGATGCCGACCATGCTCATGCCACCGAGGTGCCGTGCGTCAGCCGCAGGGCGCGCCGCTGGTGGACAGGGGTGAGCGGCAGCGCCCGCTTCTCTGCGCGAAGCAGGTAGGCCGCGCGCAGGCCAGCGCCCTGCTGCGGCGCCGGAGAGACCCGGACGTCCCACTTCGGGCCGAGCCCCTGCGAGACCGCGTCCGGCACCAGCCCGGCGGCGCGCAGGCGCCGGCGCCAGGCCAGCGGCTCGGACGCGCTGACGCCGGTGCCACGCCAGCGCCAGCGGTACGGCGCCAGCGGATTGAGCACGAACAGCCACAGCCGGCCGCCGTTCACCAGCAGGCGCGCGGCCTCCTCGAGCAGCGCCGGACCACCGGCGCCGGCCGGTCGCGCCACATGCTGGAGCACGACCACGCCGAAGGATTCACTGGGCAGGGGCAGCGGCAGGCCGCAGGCGATCCGGCCGCGCCAGTGCGCGCCGTCGGGCGCCAGGTACAGGCCTCGGCCGGTCGGGTCGCCGCCCTCGCGGGGCACCGGACCGCACCACAGCCAGGGCTGGCCGGGGCGGTCGCCGAGGGCCTGGGCGACCATCTCGTCCTCGCTCGCCAGCACGGCGCGGCCGGCATCGGACAGGAACCAGTCAGGGGCGGGGGCCGATTGACGGGCCGGGAGGGGGGCGTGCATGGTCACCATTCTAAAGGCAGCCCGAGCCCGCCCCGCCGATGCAGCTGACCGCGCTTCCCGCCATGGCCGACAACTACATCTGGCGGCTGGCCGACGACCGTGGCCGCTGGCTGGTGGTCGACCCCGGCGAGGCCGCGCCGGTGCTCGCCGCCGCGGGCGACGGCCCGGCACCGGAGGCGATCCTGCTCACCCACCACCACGCCGACCATGTCGGCGGCGTGCCGGCGCTGCTGCAGCGCTGGCCGGGGGTGCCGGTGTTCGGTCCGGTCGACGGGCGCATCCCGACCGTCGACCGTCCCGTCGGCGACGGACAGCGGGCCGAAGCCGGCCCCTGGGCCTTCGACGTGGTCGCCGTACCGGGCCATACCGTGAGCCACATCGCATTCCACGGTCATGGCCTCTTGTTCTGCGGCGATACCTTGTTCAGCCTCGGCTGTGGTCGCCTGTTCGAAGGTACGCCCCGCGACATGCTCGGCTCCCTCGACCGGCTGGCCGCCCTGCCCGCGCAGACCCGGGTCTGCTGCGGGCATGAGTACACGCTGGCCAACGCCGCCTTCGCGCGGGTGGTCGACCCCGACAACGCGGCGCTGCGGCGCCGCCACGAAGAGGCCATCGCAATGCGCGAACACGGACGCCCCACCCTGCCCACGACCCTCGGCGACGAGACCGCCTGCAATCCCTTCCTGCGGATCGACACCGCCGCCGTGCGCGCGGCGGTCGCGGCGCGCCATCCGGCCGCGGCGGACGACCGGGTCGAGGCCTTCGCCGAACTGCGGCGCTGGAAAGACGGATTCCGCGCATGAGCGCGCGCAGCGGTTTCGCCGCAGCGCTTGCGCTTGGGCTTGCGCTTGCCCTCGCGCTGGCCCTCGCACTGGCCGCGCCGGCAACGGCGGGCGACCACCCCGACGCAGCGGCGTCCACGCCCCAGCCCGACAGCATCCTCATCGACGGCGAAGCGGTGCCGCTGCCCAAACCGCGCGTCGTCGAAGCACCCCCCGCGGCGCCGTCCGTGGTCCTGCCCGCGGGGACCCGCAGCGGCGTCGAGATCTACCGCAACTTCCGCGAAGGCCTGGCCGATCCGGTCTGCGAACCCGGCGCGAGCAACCGCTGGCGCCAGCATTTCGCGCACGCCCCGGGCGTGCTCGCCACGCCCGGCAGCGACGTGCTGCCGCTGTTCGGCTACGTCGTCGACCGCCTGCGCGCCGAGCACCTGCCCACCGAGTACGCGCTGATCCCCTTCGTCGAAAGCGGCTACCGGCCCGGCGCGCGTTCGCCGCAGGGGCCGGCCGGGCTGTGGCAGTTCATCGCCGTGACCGCGCGCAACCACAAGGTGCCGGTGCGCGCCGGCTACGACGGCCGCCTCTCGCCGGTGGATTCGACCGACGCCGCGGTGCGCTACCTCAAGACCCTGCACGGCATGTTCGCCGGCGACTGGCGGCTGGCGGTGATGGCCTACAACGCCGGCGAGTACCGCCTGCTCGGCGCACTCAAGCGCACCGGCCAGCGCGCGGCCGACGCCGACCCGGCGACCCTGCCGATGCCGCCGATCACCATGGCCTACGTGCGCAAGCTGCACGCGCTGTCGTGCCTGCTCGAGGAGGCCGAGGACCGCGATGCCTGGCTCGCCGCGATGGATCGGCCGGTGCCGATCCTGACCGCGGTCGAAGTGCCGGCGCAGGTCGCGTCGCTGGACGCGCTGGCCCGCCGCCAGGGCGCCGACGCCGCCCGGCTGCGGCGCCTGAATCCGGTCTTCGGCGACGGCGGCATCGCCCGCGGCGACCAGGCCCCGCGCGTGCTGCTGCCTTCGGCGCATGCCTCGAACCTGCGTGCGATCGCGCCGGCGTCGGTGGTGGCACGGCAGGCACCCGCACCGGCAGCCGCCGACATCTCCGACGCCATGGCCGACGCCTCGGCCCATCTCGAACCGCCGCCGGCGCCGCCGCGCACCCACACCGTCGCCCGCGGCGATTCGCCGTGGAAGATCGCCCGCCGCTACGGCGTCAGCGTCAGCGACCTGCTCGCGCGCAACGGTCTCGGCGCCGGGGCGGTGCTGCGCCCGGGCATGGCGCTGGCGATCGATACGGTTGCGGACGGGGTCGAGGCGACCGGCGTGGCAGAATAGCGGCCGGTCCACACCGCGAGTCATCCATGGGTTTCCTGCAGGGCAAGCGCGCACTGATCACCGGCATCGCCAGCCAGCGCTCGATCGCCAACGGCATCGCCGAGGCGATGCACCGCGAAGGCGCCGAACTGGCCTTCACCTACCAGAACGAGAAACTGAAGTCGCGCGTGGAGGACGCCGCGTCCAAGCTCGGCGGCGGCCCCGTGTTCCCGCTCGACGTCACCGACGATGCCCAGATCGCCGCCCTGTTCGAAGGCCTCGGCCAGCACTGGCCGGACGGCTTCGACATCCTCGTCCACGCCATCGCCTACGCCCCGCGCGAAGCGATCGCCGGCGGCTTCCTCGACGGCCTGACCCGCGAGAACTTCGCGATGGCGAACGACATCTCGGCCTACTCGCTGCCGGCGCTGGCCAAGGGCGCGCGCCCGCTGATGCAGGGCCGCCAGGGCGCGATCCTGACCCTGAGCTACCTCGGCGCCGTGCGTACCCTGCCCAGCTACAACGTGATGGGCGTGGCCAAGGCCGCACTCGAGGCCAGCGTGCGCTACCTGGCGCTGAACCTCGGCCCGGAAGGCATCCGCGTCAACGCGATCTCGGCCGGCCCGATCAAGACCCTGGCCGCCTCGGGCATCGGCGGCTTCCGCAAGATCCTCGGCCACGTCGAGGCCAATGCCCCGATCCGGCGCACGGTGACGATCGAGGACGTCGGCAACGCCGCCGCCTTCCTGTGCTCCGACCTCGCCTCGGGCATCACCGGCGAGGTGACCTACGTCGACGGCGGCTACAGCATCGTCGGCATGACCGGGCTGGACGAAGGCGAATAAGAAAAAACAGGGGTCAGAGTAGACTTTTCCCCCAAGTGAACATCGCAATCGGACGAAACACGGGGGGAAAGTCTACTCTGACCCCTGTTTTTCTTCTTCACTCCAACGAAAAAGCCCGGCAATCGCCGGGCTTTTTCGTGCGCATGACGCCGGCCGCGGCTACAGCCTCGACTCGACCACCGTCACCTTCATTTCCCGGCGCAGCGCACGCAGCAGGGTCTCGGCGTCCTCGCGGCCCATCAGCGCCGCCATCTGCTGCTCGAACATGTCGCGTTCTTCCACGCTCGCCTCGGTGGCGTCGCCCGGCGTGACCTTGTCCACCGTGAACACCACGACACTGCCGTCAGGCAGCACCGCCTTGCCCGGCGACACCTTGCCCTCGGCGGGAGCCGGTGCGCGGAAGTAGGCCGCGGCCGCCTCGGCGGTCGGCACCGGCGCGCCGCGCGGCACGCCCAGCATGTCCTGCCGCTGCAGCGAGCGCGCGTCCGCCAGCGCCTGCAGGCTCTCGCCGGCGGCGATCTTCTCGACCAGCGCGTCGGCATCGGCCGCGACCTTCTTGTTCGCGCGGTCGGCGCGGATCGCCGTGACGATCCGCTCGCGCGCCTCGTTGACCGTCAGCGCTCGCTCCGGCTGGTGCTCGACTACCCGGATCAGCACGCTGCGGTCCGGCCCGATCTCGATCGGGTCGCTCACCGTGCCGTCCTGCACCAGGCTGTCGGAGAACGCCGCGCGCTGCACCGCCGGTACCGCGATCACGCCCTCGCCTTCGCCGCGCGCGATCGGGCCGACCGTCCGCACCTCGAGGTTGGCCTGCTTCGCCGCCTCGGTCAGTTCGGTCGGATTGCGGTAGACCTGGTCGACGAAGCCACCGACCAGGTCGTTGAACGCGCGCTCGCGGTCGGCCTGCGCCTGTTCCTGCGCCAGCGACTCGCGCACCTGTTCGAACGGCACCTGCTGCCCGGCCTTGACCTCGCGCACCTGGATCACGTGCCAGCCGAACGGGCTCTTCACCGGATCGCTGATGCTGCCGGCCTGCGCGGCGAACACCGCGTCCTCGAACGGCTTGACCATGGCGCCATCCTGGCGGATCCAGCCGAGGTCGCCGCCGTTGGCGGCCGAGCCCGGATCGCCAGGGTTGGCCCTGGCCAGTTCCGCGAAGTCCGCGTCCGCCTGCCGTGCCTGCTGCGCGACCTGCTTCGCCCTGGCCTCGGCCGCCGCCTGCGCCGCCGCATCCGCACCGTCCTCGAGCGGCACCAGGATGTGCGACACCAGGCGCTGCTCCGGTTCGACGAAGCGCACCTTCTCCTGCTCGTAGCGCTGGCGCAGCGACGCCTCGTCGGGTTCGGCCACCGGCGGCAGCGCGCTGTCGTCGATCTCGACGTACTCCAGCGTCACCCGCTCCGGCGCGCGGTACTCGCCGCGGTGGGCGTCGTACCAGTCCTGGATCTCCTTCGCGCTGACTGCGCCGGTGTCCGGCGCTGGTGCCGGCAACACCACGAACGATACGTCGCGCCGCTCGCCGAGCAGGCGCATCATGCGGTCGGTTTCGCCGGGCGTGGTGAACGCCGACTGCGCGACCTGCCCGCGCAGCAGCGAGGCCTGCAGGTCGCTGCGCACCATCTCCTGGAAGCCGGCGGGCGACAGCCCCTGCGCCTGCAGCGTCATCTGGTAGCGCTGCGGATCGAAGGCGCCGTCGACCTGGAACGCGCCGACCTCGTTGATCGCCTCGCGCACCTGGGTATCGCCGACGACCATGCCGTCGCGTTCGGCGGCCAGCTGCAGCACGCGCTGGTCGATCAATGCCTCGAGGACCGCACGCTTGGCCTCCGGCGACTCGAACGCGCGCGCGTCGAACTGCTCGCCTTCCATCTGGCGGCGGTTCGCCCGCTCGTTCTCGAACGCAGTACGGAACTCCTCCGGGCTGACCTCCATCGACTTCCACGCCAGCTTGCGCACCAACCACCAGTCCGGCGCGGAACGCCACCACGAGGGCTGCACTTCGACCTTGGCGGCGTAGTTGGCGCCGCTCTGGAACAGGTACTGCTCCATGCCGAAGAACGCGAACGGAATGGCCAGGAGCGCGACGACGACGATCGCGATCCAGCCGGACATCTTTTCTCGGAGGCTTTGCAGCATGACATGGCGACCCGGGACGTAGCCGCACAGTTTAACCGCATGCCGGGCCGGGGTCCCGTTCGCCGTGCGCGGCGACCGCGGCTTCGATCGGCGGTGCGAGGCGCGCAAGTCCGGACGACCCGAACGGCCGGCGCGGACGAAAAAAAAGACCCCGCATTCCTGCGGGGTCCTTGAATCGAATGGCGGAGCGGACGGGACTCGAACCCGCGACCTCCGGCGTGACAGGCCAGCAT
>DAOMPM010000067.1:0-16245 GCA_035444805.1 Luteimonas sp.
CGGCGGCTTCGATCACGTCAGCATCGGCAGCACGTCGCCCGTCGCGCCTGCGGCGTCCGAACCACCGTCGGCGGCTGACGTGTCGTGCTGATGCCGGCCCGCCTCCGGCGCGTGGAAGAACTGGATGTTGGCAAGCCGGCGACCGGCGCCGAGTTCGATCCTCGCGACCTCGCCGGCAACGGGCGCGACCAGCACCAGGTCCGGCTGCCGGCGCGAGCGCAGCACCGGTGCGCCTTGCGCCACCCTGTCGCCTTCGGCGACCAGCAGGTCGACGCGGAAGTCCTGTTCGAGCAGCGCATGCAGCGCGCACTGATCAGTGATCATCGGCCGGATCTCGACATCGCCTGTCCGGAAATGACCTGTCGAAACCTTCGCTTCGCGTGCGGGAAAAGCCAGACGACTATCCTCCACTTTCATCCTGGATCAGTTCGCGGAATCTGCCCGGCCTGTCGAAGATCGCTGGTTTATGATCCAACGCACGGACGCTAACAAAGAACCGGAACCCACGCAAACCTAGAGGCCTTCCATGCGCCGGATCCTGATCTTGATGCTCGTGCTCTGCGCTGTGCTTCCGGCGGCTTACGCCTTCCTGCGCAGCATCGACACGCCCACAGGAGATGATGCCGACACCGCTGCGATCTTCGTGATGCCGAAGTCGGGACCGTTCGCGCCCGAACCGGCTTCTGCTGCGCAGCGCGCTGCCACCGACGCGTGGGCGCGCTCGGGTCACTCCGACGCTGCATCGCTCGCGTTCTCCAACTGGAACGAGGCGGGCGTGATCCCGCCGTTCTGCGCGGTCTGCCATTCCGGCACCGGCTTCCGTTCGCTGCACGGGTTCGACGGCAGCGCGCCCGGCCTGCCGGAGCATCCGGTCCCGGTAGGCGGCGTGGTCGATTGCGCGACCTGCCACAGCCCCGGCCTCGCATCGGTCACGCAGATCGCCATACCCAGCGGCGTCATGCATCCGGTCACGGGCACCGAGGCGGCGTGCATGAGCTGTCACCAGGGCATGGCCGCCGGCACCACGATCGCGCGCGCCGTCGAAGACAAACCGGTCGATGCGCCCGACCCGGCGCTGGATTTCATCAATCCGCACTATGCGACCGCGGCAGCGACACAGCTCGGCGGCGACGGCGGCATGGGCTATCACTATCCGGGTAAGGCCTACTCCGGCCGCTTCCTCCACGCCAAGCCGGTCCAGACCTGCGCCTCCTGCCACGACCCGCACCGCCTGACCGTGGACGCGCAGACCTGCCTGCGCTGCCATGCCACCGGCAGCGCCGCCGACATCCGCACCTCGCGGATGAGCTACGACGGCAGCGGCGACACGCGCAAGGGCATCCGCCAGGACATCTCCGCGAATGCCTCGCGCCTGCTGGACATGATCGAGGACTATGCGGCCAGGGTGGCCGGCGTGCCGCTCATCTACGACAGCGGCCGCCATCCCTACTTCTTCGCCGACGCCGACGGCGACGGCATCGCCGACCAGGCCGACGGCAAGCCGGTGCACTATTCCGCGTGGACGCCGCGCCTGCTCAAGGCCACCTACAACTGGAAGTTCGTCGGATCGGACACCGGCATCCACGTGCACAACCCGCGCTATGCGCTGGAACTGCTGCATGATTCGATGGAAGACCTGTCCGCGCCGCTGGGGGTCGATTTCGCCGCGCTGGATGTGAAGCGGTAGATCGGCGAAGTCCTCGCGATCAGGAACCGGAATGTAGGAACGGGCCATGCCCGCGACCGCACACTCCGTACACCGTCGCTCACCGGTCGCGCCCATGGGGCGCTCCTGCAAAATCCTGGTATCAGAATCGCCCGCCGTCGTCCGACAGCGCCCACACCGGCCCGTCCAGGCCATGGCGCGCGAACAGTTCCGCGGCCTCCTGCATCGACCACTTGCTCCAGTCGGCGTCGGCATGGCGTCCGTACCAGTCGCGGGCGAAGTTCCACACCTGTGCGATCGGACGCACATCGCCCTTGGGGATGCCGCGCGTGGCGCACCACGCATCCACCTCGGCTTCGTCGCGGAACAGCAGCTGCACCGAGCAGGTGTAGACCACGTTGTCCCAGGCCTGGCGCATCGGGATTGGGAAATGGATGACGTAATCGGTGTCGAGCAGCTTGCCGTTCTCGATCCGGATCGTGGCGTGCTCGCCGATGGCGCCGGTGCGCGTCTCGATGGTGGCGTTGCCACCGGCCAGGTGGGCCAGGCCGAGTGAACACCAGGCGCAGTTGCCCCACCAGCAGCGACCGCCCGACTTGACCACGCAGGTGGTCGGCGCGGCGGAGAAGGGGTGGGCGATCCAGACCTCGTCCGAGCCCGGGTGCAGCACCGCACCGTGGTAGTCGGCCAGCGCCTTCAGGCCGTTGCGCGCGTCCGCAGGGCTGCAGGCGAAGCGCGCCGCGATCTCATCGACGGTGGGCGCGCGCTGGCGGTCGAGGAAGGACGAGATGATGGCGTGGTGCAGGGTGGAGTTGTTCATGGCTCTGATGCTCGTGGTGTGGATGCTACTGGAAGCGGTTGCTGATCGACCCGAGCCCGTCGGCGGACACCGTCACCACGTCGCCGGGGCGCAGGAACCTCGGCGGATCGAAGCCGATGCCGACGCCGGCGGGCGTCCCGGTGGCAATGATGTCGCCCGGCTGCAGGGCGATGCCGGCTGACAACACTTCGATCAGCGCAGGGATCGCGTGGATCATGTCGCTTGCCGTGCAGCGCTGGCGCAGTTCGCCGTTGACGTGGGTGGTCAGTTCGATTCGTTCGGGGTCGACTTCGTCGGCGATGGTGATCCAAGGCCCCATCGGGCAGAAGGTGTCGAGCGACTTGGCCAGCGTCCACTGCCGGTGTCGCTTCTGCAGGTCGCGCGCGGTGACGTCGTTGAGCAGGGTGTAGCCGAAGACGTGGGTCATGGCGCCGGACGCGCGGATGTTGCGCCCGGGGCGGCCGATCACCACCGCCAGCTCGCCCTCGTAGTCGACCTCGCGGGTCACCGCGGGATGCAGTTCGACATGGTCGTGCGGGCCGGCGACGCTCGAGGCGAGCTTGGTGAAGATGACCGGATCCGGTTCGACGGGATGGTCCGGATCGGCGCCCACGTCGAAGCCGCTGCGCACGAACTCCTGCGCATGATCGCGGTAGTTCTTGCCGACGCAGAAGATGCTCCGCGCGGGGCGGGGCAGGGGGGCGAGCAGTTGGACGTCGGCTAGCGGGATCGCGTCGCCGGTGGCCGGCGCTTCCGCCAGCGCGATGAGATCGAGCATGGACAGCGGCGCGACCACCGGGCGCACCGCGCGTCCGTCGTCGATCACCAGGCCGACGCGTTCGCGGCCGTCGAGGAGGAAGCTTGCGAGTTTCACGGGACGTTTCCGGCAGGGTAGTGTCAGGTGGCGTACTGGGCTTCGCCGTTGCCGAACGACCAGTTCTCCTTCTTCACCTCGACCAGGTTGATGAACACGTCCTCCGGCCGCAGGCCGACCGCGCCGTGCAGGCCGTCGGCGATCGCCCGGTACAGGGCGCGCTTCTGGTCCACGTTGCGTCCCTCGTTCCAGGTGATCTGGATCGAGATGAAATCGTCGGAGCGGGAGATTCCGAGATAGCCGGGGTCGTAGACCAGGCCGTCGGCGTCGTGCTCCTGGATGACCTGGAAGCGGTCGTTCTCGGGAACGCCGACGCTGCGCATGGCGTCGTAGACGGCCTGGCCGACGCGCCGGCGATATTCAGGAGTCTTGCCCCTGCGGAGGTCGATACGGGCGATGGGCATGGCGGCACCTCAAGATGCATGCATATGCATGTAAAACAATAGAAGCATATGCATGTATAATGCGCAAGTGCCCCCTGAGCGGATGACCGTCATGGAAAGAGCAGTTGAAGAAGGCGCCGAAGCCGGCCTGTGCCACTGCACGGCGCTGCGCAAGGCCTCGCGCCGGATCTCCCAGCTCTACGACCAGGCGCTCGCCACTGGTGGGCTGAAGACCACCCAGCGCGCCATCCTGGCCCAGCTGCGGCGCAGCGGTCCGCTCCCGGTCGGCGCCCTGGCTACGGCGCTGGTAAAGGAGTCGAACGGCTTCGCGCATACGCTCAAGCCGCTGGAGCGCGACGGCTTCATCGCGTACCGGCCCGATCCCGCCGACCGGCGCAGCCGCCTGGTCAGCCTGACGCCGGCGGGCCGGAAGAAGCTCAAAGACACCGATGCCCTCTGGGAGGAAGCGCAGGCGGGCTTCGAGGCCGTGGTGGGGGCTTCGGAAGCCGAGGCGCTGCGTTCGATGCTCCGGATACTGGCGTCGGACCGGTTCACCGAATCCTTCGCGCAGGCGCTGGAGAGGGCCCAAGGGCCACCGACAGCATGTCATCCCGAGCGCAGCGAGGGATCCGCTTCTGCGCATCCGGCGCGCGGGTAACGAGCAAGATCCCTCGCTGCGCTCGGGATGACAATCCATGCGGTGGACGACACCGCCAACTCCATGTCCGAAAGCGGCCAGCGCAATGGTTCGGCCCGCGCCACCATGACGCTCCCTTTGCACTCCCGAGCAAGCCGATGTCGACGTTCCAGCTGGTTGGCCTCGACCCCGCACCGTTCGCGCCGCTGTTCGCACTGCCCGACGAGGTGCTGCGCGCCAGGGGCGTGATGCGGCTGCGGGCGGACAGTGCGCCCGGCTACCCCTGCCGCGTCAGCCTCGAGGATGCGGTCGTCGGCGAGGAGCTCCTGCTGCTGCCCTACACGCACATGGAGGGGCCTTCGCCCTACCAGGCCACGGGTCCGATCTTCGTCCGGCGCGGAGCGCAGCGCCGGATCCTTGCACCTGGCGGGGTGCCGCAATACATCACCGGTCGCCTGATTTCGGTGCGCACCTATGACGCAGCGGGCATGATGATCGATGCCGATGTCTGCGAAGGGGAGGTGGTGGCGGCAAGGATCGACGGCTTTTTCGCCAACTCCGCCGCGCAGTTCATCCATCTGCACAACGCGCGGCCGGGCTGCTTCGCGTGCCGGGTGGAGCGCGTGGCGTGAGGGCGAAGTCGATCCTCGGCTGAAGACGGCGGCCGGGGTCCTTCCCGGATCGCGTTGGATGCACTAACCCGAACGGGGGCCACCCATGCATCTCACCCGCCGCCTGTGTTCCCTGCTGCTGGCCTGCCTGTGCCTGCTGCCCCCGTTGGCCGTGGCCGCGCCGCAGCTCGCGCGCGTCAACGGTGTCGGCATCGCCTGGACCGAAACAGGCAGCGGCCCGCCGCTGGTGCTGGTCCATGGCTTTGGCGGCTGCGGCAGCGTGTGGGATCCGTTCGTCCCGGGCCTGGCCCGGCACTACCGGGTGATCACGATGGAGCTGCGCGGGCACGGCAGTTCGGGCGGGTTCGAGGGGCCGTTCCTGTTCGAGGACTCGGCCGGTGACCTGCTGGGGCTGCTGGACCACCTGGGCCTGGAGCGCGTCAAGGCGATGGGAATCAGCGCCGGTGGCATGACCCTCCTGCATGCGGCCGCGCGCCAACCAGGCCGGATCGAGGCCATGGCCATCATTGGCGCGGCGCACTACTTCCCGGAGCAGGCGCGCGAAATCATGCGCGGTACGCCGGGCAACCTGCCGCTGGAGGTGCGTGGGTTCTTCAACGCCTGCGCCACCCGCGGCGAGGTACAGGTCGACGAGATCCTGCAATGGTTCCATGGTTTGAAGGACAACGACGAAGACATCCGCCTGTCACGGCAGGAGCTGGCCCTGATCGAGGCCCGCACCCTGATCGTGCATGGTGATCGCGACGAGTTCTTCCCGGTGGACATCCCGGTGGAGGTCTACGCCGCGATCCCGGAAGCGCAGCTGTGGATCGTTCCCGGCGGCGACCATGTGCCGATCTACGACCGCAACGCGCGCGACTTCGAAGAGAGGATCCTCGGATTCCTGGGTGACCCGGTGCCGTGATCGGGACGCGATCGCGGGCGCGTACAGCGACGGCCCGGGCGTGCGCGCAGGGGCATCAGCCCCGCCGCGCGGCCTCGATCGCGGCGACGTCGATCCTGCGCATCGTCATCATCGCGTCGAACACGCGCTTGGCCGCGGCTCGGTCGGCGCCGGTGTAGGCCTCGGTCAAGGCGCGCGGCGTGATCTGCCACGACAGGCCCCACTTGTCCTTGCACCAGCCGCACTCGCTCTCCTGGCCGCCGTTGCCGACGATCGCGTCCCAGTAGCGGTCGGTCTCGGCCTGGTCGTCGGTGGCGACCTGGAACGAGAAGGCTTCGCTGTGCTTGAACGCGGGGCCGCCGTTCAGGCCAAGGCAGTGGATGCCGAGCACGCTGAAGTCGACCGTCAGCACCTCGCCCTGCTTGCCCGAGGGGTAGTCGCCGGGGGCGCGGTGGACGGCCAGCACGGCGCTGTCGGGGAAGGTCCTGGCGTAGAAGGTCGCGGCCTCGAGCGCGTCGTCGTTGTACCAGAGGCAGATGGTGTTCTTCGGGATCATCGGGAGTCTCCTTGGGGCGCCCGGGATCGGGCCGCACCTGTGCCTGACGAACGGGGAGGCCGCGATTCGACAGCCAGCGTCGAGGGAAACGACCTGAGGGGCGGGCGTAACCATGCCCACGCCAGCCCCCCGCATCGACCAGGGCCATCACGTCGGCATGCCAACGCTCACCCTGGCCGCACCAGCCTCAGGATATTCCAGTGACGGACGTTCATCCTGTCGATGTGCGCGAGGATGAACTACGTCCCCCGCATGCACGATCGACCCCAATGAAAAGGCCCGGACGATGTCGGGCCTTTTCGCGCCGGTGCAGTAACGTCCTCACGTCGGTGAGAACGGCTTGCTGGCCTTCTTGTCGCGCTTCTCGGCCTTCTTCTCCTTCATCGTCTTGGCCGGTTTTTTCTTCTGTTCCTTCTTCTGGTTCAGGCCTTTGCTCATATCGTTGCTCCCGGGGCGCCTGGGCGCGGGACTGCGCCGCAGTCGATACGGCCAGTATGCGCGAAACAAGGCCGGCCGCGATCAAGGCGGTGGGGCGGGCCGGCATCGTGAACGCGCATGTCGTCCTCGCCGTGGACCGAAAGCCGGGTTCAGGCTGCACGCCGCGACAATGTGCCGGCAAGCAGGGGCTGGCGACAGGTCGGGCAGCGCGACACCGCACCATGCGGGAGGCGGTGCCTGATGCGGCGGCGCGCCACCACGCGCGGCGCGTGATCACTCATCCTTTGCCAGCTTCGCCTTCTTCTTGAAGGCATCGGCCAGGGCCGCCGACATCGATTCGCCGGTGGCGTCGAAGAAGGCGTCGAATCGCTTGAGCCCCTGCGAGGGGACACCGACCTGCACCACTTCGAACACGAGCGCATGTTGCGTCTTCGGCGGCATGGGCAGGAGGGCGGCGGTACGCCAAGGGTCCGCCTCCGGGCCCTCGGGAACCTTTGGCTCAAAGCGGCAGCTGGCGGCATCCTTCTGGATCTTCCGATCCTCGAACACCGCGCAATCCAGCGACGCGACCACGGCGTCACCGGAGTCCCAGGCATGCCCGGAGCCATCGCGCGACCAGCCGAAGGCGTCGATGCGGAAGCTCGCCGAGATGGCGACGTCGCCGCCGCTGTGGCGTGGAAACTCGCCGGCGAGCGCCTCCACCTGCGCGGCGTAGGTGCGCACGCGCAGCACGCGTCCGTCCTGCTTCAGGTGCAGCCCGACGGACATCCCGACCTCCGCGGTCCGGGCGTCGCACCTTGCCTGCCCGGAGTTGATGGCGGTCGGGTCTGCGGTGCAATGCAGCAGTTGCATCACCACGCACGATTCGCCGTTGTTCCAGCGGTCGGTGTCAAACATGTCGCCAAACTCGCGACGACTCTTGTGGACCAGCGTGTGTTCCTTGATGCGCTGCTTGACACGCTTGCTGATACCGTTGCGCGCGCCGGTGAACAGCCAGTCCACGATGATCCCGGCGAAGGCGGCTACGAGTGGCGCCGCCCTGATGCCGGGTTTGGGATCGGGCGGTGGGCATGTCTGCGCGGTCTTGTCCTTGAAGAAGTCGTCGGTCCCGAACGCGAGGAGGAGTTTTTCCCGGGCGATGGCCTTGGTTCTGGCCGATCCGGTCAAGGCGTTGTGCCGACTCGCTCGTTGCTTATCAGTCTCGTATTGCTTGAATTGGGTAATCCGCATCTCCGTGTAGGGCTCTTTGGCGCTGTTGGCCCATGCGTTGCCCATGCTTGGCAGGCACGCCAGGCACGGCACGATGACGGCGAGGTGGTGCTTCATCGCGACCTCCATTCCTCAGCATCAGGTTCACCGGATCCCATCCCGCAGATACCCGATACGGGCGCGCGAAATGGGTGCTGTCTGCCAAGGAGGGAACGCAGGCACGCCTGCGGATGGGACAAGTGGCGGGGTAGGCGATCAAGCCCTCGGGGAAACCTCGGCGTCGTCTTGCACGGCGGACTCGATGCGCAGCACGCAGCTTCCTTCCACGCGGTGTTGTCCCGCGCCGTCGGGAAGGATCAACCCTCGCCCAGCCTGATCCGCACGAACCCCGTCGCGCTGTAGCGGGTCACGCGCGTGTAGTGGTGCTCCACCAGCGGTCGCACCATCTCCACCCAGGCCTCCTCCAGTTCGTCGGGCAGGTGGAAGTGGTCGTAGTTGACGATCGCGTGCACCTTGCGGCCCAGCGGCGCGACCAGGGCCCGCACTTCGCGGCCCACGGCGTCGATGTCGGCCTGGCTGCGGATGCGCAGGTGTTCGAAGTCGATGTAGAGAGTGTCGGCCGCGGCATCGAGGCTGAAGCGCTGCGCCAGCGGACGTTCGAGCAGGCGGTCGCGCAGGCCCAGCGGGGCGTCGTCGAACAGGGCTGGATCCATCGCCCGCAGCTCGTCGGCGATGTGCGGGTGGAAGTCCATGTGCGCGAGGATGTCGCGCTCCAGGTCCACGCCGGGTGCGATCTCCAGCAGCTCCAGCCCGGAGGCGTGCAGGCCGAACACGCAGCGCTCGGTGACGTAGAGCACCGGCTGGCCGCGGCGCAGGGCTTCGCGCGCGGAGAAGGTGCGGTGTTCGACCTCGCGCACGAACTTGCGTGCCGCGGTGTCGCCGCTCCCGGCCTGGAAGCTGCCGATGAACACCAGCCGCCGCGCGTTCTGGCTGATGTTGATGAAGCCGCCGGCACCGGCCAGGCGCGGGCCGAAGCGGCTGACGTTGACGTTGCCCTCGGCGTCGGCCTGGGCCATGCCGAGGACCGCGATGTCGAGGCCGCCGCCGTCGTAGAAATCGAACTGGTAGGGCTGGTCGATCACCGCCTGCGCATTGACCGCGGCGCCGAAGCTCAGGCCGCCGGCCGGAATGCCGCCGATGGTGCCGGGCTCGGTGGTGAGGGTGATCAGGTCGATGATCTTTTCCTCCGCCGCCACCGCCGCCACGCCCTCGGGCATGCCGATGCCGAGGTTGACGATGGCGTTGGGGCGCAGCTCCAGCGCGGCGCGGCGGGCGATGGTCTTGCGCGGACCGGGCGGCATCGGCTCGACGCTGGCCGCGGGCACGCGCAGTTCGGCGGAGTAGGCCGGGTCGTAGGGCACGGCGAAGGTCTGCTGGTGGTACTCGGGGCGCTCGGCCACGACCACGGCGTCGACAAGGGTGCCGGGGATCTTGACCTGGCGCGGCGGCAGGCTGCCGTTCTCGGCGATGCGCTCGACCTGGGCAATGACGATGCCGCCGCTGTTGTGCGCGGCCATCGCGATCGACAGGGCCTCGAGCGTGAGCGCCTCGCGCTCCATGGTCAGGTTGCCGTCGCCGTCGGCGGTGGTGGCACGGACCAGGGCGACGTGGATCGGGAAGGTGGGGTAGTAGAGATAGTCCTCGCCGTCGATGGTCAGCAGCTTCACGCGCTCTTGCGTGGTGCGCGCGTTGAGGCGTCCGCCGCCGTGGCGCGGGTCGACGAAGGTGCCGAGGCCCACGCGGGTGATCTGGCCGGGCTTGCCCGCGGCGATGTCGCGGAACAGGTGCGAGATCACGCCTTGCGGCAGGTTCCAGGCTTCGATGCGGTTGTCGACGGCGAGCTTCTGCAGTCCCGGCACCAGTCCCCAGTGGCCGCCGATCACGCGCGCCACCAGGCCTTCGTGGGCGAGGTGGTTGAGGCCGCGCTCGCGGCCGTCGCCCTGGCCGGCGGCGTAGACGAGCGTGAGGTCGCGCGGATTGCCTTCGTCGAGGAAGCGCTGCTCCAGCGCGACCGCCAGGTTTTCCGGGAAGCCGATGCCGACGAAGCCGCCGGTGGCCACCGTGTCGCCGTCGCGGATCAGCCGCACCGCATCGGCGGCTGAGACGCGCTTGCCCTGGCGGCGCAGCGGCGGCAGCGGCGGCCTGGGCTCTGGACCGGGCATGGCTTTGCACTCCCATTGCAGGATTGGCCCGCGCTACGTGCGCGGCCGGGACGGCTCCATTGGACCATGGGGAAGCGTTGTCGCCCATCTGACGCCCATTCGCGACCAAACGTAGGAGCGGGCCATGCCCGCGACCCGCGCGATCCGCGCGGCCGGGACCCCGCCGCTCGCCGGTCGCGCCCATGGGGCGCTCCTACTCCATATCCATTGATCGCCAGTCGGTAGACGCAATCCCTAGAACCGCTCCCCCACCGGCAGGTAGCGCCACGCGCCCACCGGCATCTTCGCCAGCGACACCCTGCCGATGCGCAGGCGCCGGATCGCCACCACGTCCAGCCCGACCTGCGCGCACATGTCGCGCAGCTGCCCGCCCTGCACGCCCTTGATCGCGAAGCGCAGGCGGATCTCGTTCTGCCAGCTGACCTTGCACGGCCCCAGGGCGCGGCCGCCGTAGTGCAGGCCGTGGCTGAGCTTGCGCAGGCCGTAGGGGGCGATGTCGCCGCTCACCTCGACCACGAACTCCTGCTCGATGTCGTCGCCGTCTTCGGTGAGGCGGCGCCAGACGCGGCCGTCCTGGGTCAGCACCATCAGGCCGCTGGCTTCGGCGTCGAGCGGCACAAGCGGCGTCAGGCGGTGGAAGTGGCGCTGCAGGATGCGCACCCCGGACGGATCGTCGGCCCAGCGCGTCTCCGGCTGCACCAGGCCGGCCGCGGGCCTGCGGCCGCTGATGGTGTCGTAGCCGGCGGGCTTGTGCAGCAGGATGGTCGCCGGTTCGACGGCCTCCATCTGCGCATCGGCATCGAGTTCGACGGCTTCGGTCGATACCTCGTGCGCCGGGTCTTCGACCACGACGCCGGCGACCCGGACCCAGCCGCCCTTGATGTACTGCTCCGCCTCGAGGCGGGAGCATCGGGCGAGGTCGGCCACGCGTTTGGCCAGTCGAACCGGATCGGACATGAATCGATGCCGCGGAATCGGGACAGGCAGTGTAGCGATCAGGCACTCTGGCGACCCGGATTCCCCCATGGCGCGCCGTCCCGGTGCCGCGCCACCCGTCCTTTCCCCCTGAGATGCCATGAAAACCCCTTCGGGCCTGCAGCCGCTCATCGACGACGGCGTGATCGATGAAGTGATGCGACCGCTAAAAAGCGGCAAGGAAGCGGCCGTCTACGTGGTGCGCGCGGGCGCGGAGATCCGCTGCGCCAAGGTCTACAAGGACATGGCGCAGCGCAGCTTCCAGCAGCGCGTGCAGTACCAGGAAGGGCGCAAGGTGCGCGGCAGCCGCGAGGCGCGGGCGATCGGCAAGGCCAGCAAGTACGGCCGCAGGCAGCAGGAAGCGGCGTGGAAGAATACCGAGGTCGAAGCGCTGTACCAGCTGCGCGACGCCGGCGTGCGCGTGCCGGAGCCTCATGGCTACTTCCATGGCGTGCTGGTGATGGAACTGGTGGTCGACGCCGACGGCCATTCCGCGCCGCGGCTGGGCGAAGTCGAACTGTCGCCGGAACAGGCCCGCGGCTTCCACCGCTTCCTGGTGCGGCAGGTGGTGAAGATGCTGTGCGTGGGCCTGATCCACGGCGACCTGTCCGAGTACAACGTGCTGGTCGCCCCGGACGGGCCGGTGATCATCGATTTCCCGCAGGTGGTCAGCGCCGCCGGCAACAACGCCGCCCGCACCATGCTGCTGCGCGACGTCAACAACCTCACCGCCAGCCTTGGCCAATGGGCGCCGGACCTGCTGGACACCTGGTACGGCGAGGAGATGTGGGCGCTGTACGAAGCCGGCGACCTGCGCCCGGACAGCGAACTGACTGGCGTGTTCGTGCATGACGCCTCGGCGCCGGACATCGACGGCGTGCGCGCGGCCATCAACGATGCGCGTGAGGAAGCGCTGATCCGCCAGCAGGGGCGGGAAGCGGCGGCGGAGATGGATTAGGGAAACGCTGGAAAAGCCCGGCTTGTCATTTCGAACGCAGTGAGAAATCTGCTTCGGGGCGCAGAGCATTCTGCGAAAGGCAGATTTCTCACTGCGTTCGAAATGACAGATCCGAAATTTTCAGGGGCTACCCTAAAGAACGAAGTCACTGCGTCCCCGCCTTCGCGGGGATGACGACACCGGCGTGCGCTATCGCACAGGCCCCGGCATCGCCGGATCCACGTCTTCCGCCAGCGTCCACACTACGTCGCGGCCGTGCGGATCGCGGCTGAGGACGAAGCGTGCGGGCGCGTTCCTGGCGAATGCGCCACGCGCATCTTCCGTCTCCGCGGCGTGCGGCGCGAGCGGCACGAGGTACAGGCCGGTGGCGTCGATCGTCCGTCGCGCACGCACGCCACCCAGGTCGCCGACGTCGTCGATGCGGCCGCCGCGCTCCAGCAGCGGGTCGTCGAAGTCCACCAGCACGTCCGCCTTGGCCTGCGGCTGGCCGGGCAGCGCCAGCGTGCCGCCGGCGATCAGCAGGTCGGGCCAGACCTTGCCGTTCTCCGGTAGTTCGTCGTAGGCCGCGTGCGGCAGGCCCCGGTGCGCGCCGGTGGCGATGGCGTCGAGCGCGGCGGCGAGGGCGAGGAAGTTCAGCTTGCGCAGCCGCTGCTTGTGCAGGTCGCCCTCGATGCCGCCGGATTCGATCAGCACGGTCGAGACGCCGGCCGCTGCGGTGAGGTCGCCAAACGCACGCGGGTTGAAGGTGTCGTCCCATTTCGCGATGTGCCCGGCGATACTGGGCTCAAGCGCGGCGCGGATCGCCACCGCGACCTCGATCGCGCGGCCGCGGCTGGCGTCGACGTCGCGGGCCTCGTTGAAGGCCGGGGCGAGCAGGGCGATGGCGGTGCCGCGGTCGGAATCGCCGGCGCGGTAGCCGACCTGCTGGTCGTGCAGGTTGAAGCCGAATGCGGGCCGCACGCGATCGCGCAGGTCGTGCAGCACGTGTGCTTCCGGCGAGGCGAGGGCGCGCGCGTCGCGGTTGATGTCGATGCCCTGGGCGTTGCGGCGCTGGAAGCGCGCGGCGCCGTCGGGGTTCACGATCGGCAGGAAGTGCAGGGTGGTGCCGGCGCGCAGGCGCTGCACCAGCGTGTGGTCGGGATGTTCGCCGAGGAAGCGGAACAGGTCGGCCAGCGCCATCGACGCGGTGCTCTCGTCGCCGTGCATCTGCGACCACAGCAGCACGCGCGTGTCGCCCTTGCCCCAGGACACGTGGCGGAGCGGCCGGCCTTCCGCGCTCTCGCCGAGGAGTTCCGTCCGGAAGCCGGCGCCATCGCTCGCCAGCGGCGCGGCGACGGCCCACCAGTGCTCCGGCTGGAACCTCCGATCGTCCAGCCCATCGACCCGCACATGCGTGCCGTACAGCGCATCCAGCTCGTCCAGCCATGCCGGCGGCGGGGGCAGGGCGGCCGCGGCGGGCCAGGCCAACAGCAGCAGGCACAGGGCGAGGAGGCGGCGCATGTCAGGACGCCGCGGCCAGCCGCACGCGTGGCGTCATCGCGACATTGCGCTGGTCGCTCATCAGCTGCAGCTCGCCGTCCTGGATCATCGCCGTCAGGCGCATGCCGCGTTCGAGCAGTTCGACGGCGGCATCGACGTCATCCGGCGCAAGGTCGAGCACGGTGAGATTCCTGAGCCGCGACAGCGACGATTCGATCCTGTTCCACCAGATCCCGGCGCTGTTGCCGCTGTAGTTCACCAGCACCACCTGGCGCGCGCGAGCGCAGATCCTGCGGATGTGGCTCTCGTCGGGCTGTCCGAGTTCGATCCAGCGCTCGACGTCGCCGGTGTAGTCGCGCTGCCACAGGTCGGGGTCCTCGTCGGTGCTGAGCCCGCGGCCGAACTCCAGCCGCTCGTCCGCATGCAGCGCGAACGCGATCAGCCGCACCATCAGCCGCGCCGGGGTTTCCGACGGATGCTGGGCGAGGGTGAGGTTGTGGCTGGCGTAGTAGTGCCGGTCCATGTCGCTGACCTGCAGCTCCGCCTTGTAGATGGTCGAGTTGGGTGCCATGTGGGGGCCGGAGCGGGGGAGGCGCGATTGTAGTCGCGGCGGTCCGCTGGCGTTGGATGCGCTGCCTCGGACGGCCGCCGCAGGGGTTGATGCCGCGTGCGCCGCGCCTGCGGTGCCCGGATGTCACGGGATGGCGGCGTGCGCCGCCACGGATTGGCGAGCACGGGCCGGGGCAGGGGCGAGCGTTCGGCGGCGCGGTCCAGGATTTCCCTGACCGGCGCGGGGCAGGCGATGGCGCTCACCGGATCCTGGGTGCCGGCGGCGTGGTCCCGCTCATCCCTGCGGCGGCGTTTCCGGCTTCGCGGCCTCGCGCTCCGCGCGCTTCTTCTCCGCTTTTTCGTCCTGCTTCTTCTTCTTGGCAATCTCGCGCTGTCGCTTTTCGAACGAATAGTTGGGCTTCGCCATGGGGATCCCGTCGTGGTAGGAGCGCACAGTGTACCCACCCCCTGCCGCCCAGGCTCCTGCCGGCGGCCTTGCCGGGGGGAGGGAAGGTGAATCCGGCCACGCTTTCGCAACCATTTCCGGGTTGCCGGCATCCCAAGGACGTTGGCGACGAGCCGCCGGGCGCGGCGCTGGTGGAGGCGGGGGACTACCTGATCGAGTAGCGCGTCGGAGTCAGTCGCCCAGGATCTGCGTGATCAACCCCGTCGCCAGTTCGACCAGGTAGTACGTGTCGTCGTGGTCGTAGGGGCGCACGTAGGAATAGCCTCGCGGCGGCGGCGCCAGGTGGTAGGCGCGGTAGTCGCTCACGTAATAGCGCGGCTGGCGGTACTCGACGGGGATGTACTGGCCACGCGCCCAGCGGCGGTAGGCCTTCTGGTCCTCCTTGACGGCCTTCCAGTAGGCCTTCTCCGCTTTTTCCTGCGCCTTCAACGCGCGCTTGTCCGCCTTGCGGCGATCTTTCCAGTAGTCCTTGCCGTCCTCGTGGTAACCGTAGCCCCGGCGGTCGTCGCGCGCGTCGGCGGTGCCGGCGGCGGAGATGGCGAAGGTGGTGAGGGCGATGGCAAGCAGCAGGCGTTTCATGGCGGTGTCCTCTTCGGCTCCGGTCGGCATCCATCCTGCCCCGCCGAATGTGAACACAAGGCCGCCACGGCCGCGGGAACGGGGGCCTGGAACAGGTCGGGTTCACGATTCCGTCGCTTGCGCAGGCGTTCCGCGAATTGCATCCCGCGCCCTCGCCCCAGGGCGTCGCAAGGAAGCGGACCGGCGAGCCGCGGCCTGAATGCTGCTCACATCGGTGCCACGCTCGATGCGGAATGATCGGACTCCAGTCCACCGAGGACGCCGTCATGTCCAGGGCCGCGGTTACCGGCGAAGTGTCCAACGGCAAGGTCGCCGGCGTGTCCATGAGCCGGTCGGCGGCGCGTGATGCGGCGTCGGCCGTGATCACGGAGGCGGGACTGCAGCGTGCGCAGGTCAAGCTCATTGCGCCCGGTGAAGTGGACGCGGACATCATGCTTGAACCAGAGGGCGAAGGCATCTGGCGCACGATCGTCGTGGCGCACGTGCGGCTCGGGATCGTCGGCGCCATCGTCGGCCTGCTCGCGTTCGGCCTGCTGCTGTGGATCAGGGTGCCGTTCGTGGCCGCCTCGCCGTGGGTGTCAGTCTCGGTACTCGTCGCCTTCGGTGCGCTGGCCGGCCTGCTGCTCGACGGGCTGGTGTCGCTGCGCCCCGACCACGATCGCGACATCGAGGCCACGCGCGATGCGATGGACGCGGGGCGGACGACGGTGGTGGTCCACGCGCTGTCGTCCGAACAGCGGGCGCGTGCCGCGGCCGAGCTGAAACGGCGCGGAGCGGAGGTGACGCAGACGCTTTGACGGCTGCGTGCGAGTACGCGTCAGGCGTCCTGGGGTTAACGCAGCGTTGATGAAGTCGCTTTTGCCCGTCATCCCCGCCTTCGCGCACTGCTGTCCGGAATAATTTCCCGCTCTCCCCCCAA
>DAOMPM010000068.1:0-16228 GCA_035444805.1 Luteimonas sp.
CGTCCAGGCCGATGCCGATCGCGAACGGGTTGTAGGCCAGCGCCGCGGTCAGGCGACCGAGGCGGTCGCGCTGGCGGAAGTGCTGGTCGATGATGAAACGATTGGTCAGGCCCAGTCCGGGGGCGAGTCGCACGCTGCTGGCGCGCGGCGACGAGCCCTCGCTGCCGAAGGCGATCATGTGCTCGCTCAGGAAGCCCGCGCCGGCGCTGGTGCCGGCCACGGTCACGCCCTGGGCGTTGCGCAGGCGGATGGTGCGCGCGACGTTGGTGCCGCCGAGGATGGTCGACAGGCGCAGCTGGTTGCCGCCGGTGAAGAAGATGCCGCTGGCCTGCGCCAGCCGCGCCAGCCGGGCTTCCTCCTGGCAGTCGCGGCGGGTGTCGAAATCCAGCACCTCGACCCTGGCCGCGCCCATGTTGCCGAACAGTTCCACGTAGCGCTGGCCGGTTTCCTTCAGCCGGCTGGCGGTCGGGATGACCACGATGTCGGCTTCGCCGCCGCCGCTGAGTTCGACGAAGCGCTGCAGGATGCGCGGGTTGGTGTCCTTGTCCTCTGCGCCGCCGATCGGGATGATCCAGCCGCGTGGTGCCCCGTTGGTGGGCTTGCTCGGCATCAATGGCTCCTGTGGTTCATGTCAGATGTCCTGCGTTTCGAACGTGCCACGCTGCACGACGACACCCTCGCGCAGGTGCGGGCGGCCGCCGGCGAAGACGTCGCTGATCGCGCCGGCGTCGTCCAGCGCCACGAAATCGGCGTCGGCGCCGACCGCGATCCGGCCCTTGCCGGGCAGGCGCAGCAGGTCGGCGACGTTCGAGGTGAAGGCGGGCAGCGCGTCTTCCAGCGTGACGCTGCGCGCGAGCAGCTCGCGCAGTGTGTCGATGAGCGAGCCCGAATGGCCGACGTCCATGCTGCACACGCGGCCCTGGTCGTCGAAGCAGGGCAGGCAGCCGCCGGCATCCGAGCTGACGGTGACGCGTTCGCGCGGCGCGCCGCTGTCGCGGTAGCGCAGGAAGGCGTCGGCCGCACTCCAGGCGTCTTCGCCGTCTTCCACCGGGAAGGCGGTGATGTCGATCGTGCAGCCGCGACGCGCCAGCTCGATGGCTTCGTCGAACAGCGCCTTGCGTCGGTTGACGTGGGTTGGATTGAACACGCGCGGCGGCAGCTCGCTCTGGTCGAGCGCGCGCCGCACCAGGTCCAGCCCGCGCGGCCCGTCGCCCAGGTGCAGGTGGACGATCCCGGCCTTGCCGGTCATCAGCCCGGCGACGTGCACCTCGGAGGCGATGCGCAGCAGTTCGTCGAGCGTCGGCTGGCTGGAGCGGTGGTCGCTGATCGCCAGTTCGCCGACGCCGATCAGGCAGTCGATGAAGGCGAGGTCGGCACGCACGCTGCCGGTCAGCGTGGCCGGCGGCAGGTGGTAGCCGCCGGCATGGCCCCAGGCCGACAGGCCCTCCTCACGCAGCGCGTTGACCTGGGCCACCAGCTCGCGGGTGCCGCGGGCGACATCGTCGGTGCCAAGCAGGCCGACCACCGTGGTCACCCCGCTGCGGGTGTAGCGCGACAGCATCGGCGCCGGCACCCGGCTGGCGAAGCCGGCTTCGCCGCCGCCGCCGGTGACGTGGACATGGCCGTCGATGAAGCCCGGGACCAGGCGTCGGCCGGCCAGGTCCACGGTCACCGCGCCGATGGAGTCGGGCAGGGCGGGGGCCTCGGCCCCCATCCACAGCAGCCGGCCGGCGCCGACCAGCAGGTTCATCCGGCCCAGTGGCGCGGGGGCGTACACGTCCGCGTTGCGGATCAACATCATCGTCATCACGGCAGGTTGGGCAGCGTCGGGCACGCCGTCAAGCGGGAATGCCGTTCGGATAGGGCAGGAGGCTTCCAGGAAAACAACCGATAGGTTGGGGTGAACGAAGTGAACCCCAACGTGCACGCCGCATGCCACCCCGGGTGTTGGGGTTCGCAAGCTCACCCCAACCTATGGAATGACACCTGCAGGTCCGCTGGCCGATGCCTGGTGCCAGCCGCACGCAATCTCCCGCGGCAGGGCCAGCTCCTGCCATCCCTTTGCCTGCACGTGGCGCAGCGTCGCGACCACGTCGTCGCAGGCGCGGTGCACGGCGTCGGGCAGCGGCGTACCGTCGAGCAGGCGGCCGCCGAGGAGTGCGGCGAACAGGTCGCCGGTGCCCTTCACCGGATGCGGCACCAGCGGGTGCACGAAGGTTTCGCGCAGGTCAGCCGACACCGCGACAAGCTGCAGCTTCCCCGGCGGACAGGCCTCCGGCGCGGCGCTGGTCACCACCACCCAGCGCGTGGTCGCGCCGAGCAGGCCGGCGGCGGCGTCGGCGCAGTCGTCGAGCGTGCGCAGCCGGCGGCCGCACAGCTGTTCGAGTTCGAAATGATTGGGCGTGAGCCCGTGCGCGCGCGGCAGCAGGTGATCGCGCCAGACCGGCAGCAGCGCCGGATCGGTGTAGGACCCGGTGTCGTGGTCGCCGATCACCGGGTCGATCTGCAGGACCAGCCCGGGATTGCGTTCGCGGATGCGGTCGAGCCAGTGCGCCAGCGCCAGCCCCTGCTGCGGCTTGCCGAGATAGCCGACCAGCAGCAGGCGCGCGCGGGTGGCGACTTCGCGCGCCTCGAGGTCGTCGAGCAGGCCTTCGAACCAGTCCTGCGGCAGCGGCCCGCCGTGCATCGTCGGGTAGTGCGGCGTGTTGCCCAGCACCACCGTCGGCACCGGCGCCACCTGCAGGCCGAGCGCCTGCAGCACCGGCACCGCGATCGAGTTGCCGACGGCGCCGTAGGCGACCTGCGACTGCACCGAGACCACGTCGACCAGGCGCGCGCCGGCGGACGGCGCAAACGTGGCGGCATCGCTCATGGTGTCGCGTTGCCCGCGAAGCCCGGCCAGTAGGCGCTGTCGGGCGTGCCGCGGCTGCCGAAAATGGCGGTGCCCACGCGCACCGTGGTCGCGCCTTCGGCGATGGCCAGCTCGAAGTCGCCCGACATGCCCATCGACAGCTCGTCCATCGCGATGCCATCGGGCGCGACCTGCCGCAGCCGATCGCGCAGCCCGCGCAGGCGCACGAAGCAGGGGCGCACCAGCGCCTGGTCGTCGGAGAACAGCGCCAGCGTCATCAGTCCGCGCACGCGCAGCGAGGAGAACGCCGGCAGCTGCTTCACGAAGGCTTCGACCTCCTCGGGCGCCAGGCCGAACTTGCTGGCCTCGTTCGAGGTGTTGACCTGCACCAGCACGTCGAGCGACCGGCCCTGCTTCTGCAGCTGTGCATCCAGCGCCTCGGCCACGCGCAGGCTATCGAGCGCCTGGAACTCGCTGGCGAAGCGCGCCGCGTACTTGGCCTTGTTGGTTTGCAGGTGGCCGATCAGCACCCAGCGCAGGTCGGCCAGGTCGGCCATCGCCTCCGACTTCGCCATCGCCTCCTGCACCTTGTTCTCGCCCAGCTCGCGCAGGCCGATGGCGTAGGCCTGGCGCAGCCGCGCCTCGTCGACGGTCTTGCTGACCGGCAGCAGGCGCACCTCGCCCGGATCGCGGCCGGCGGCGCGGCAGGCCGCAATGATGCGCGCGCGGATCGCGTCGAGGTTGGCCTTCAGCTGCGCGGCCGCGGCGTCCATCGCGTGCCTCAGGTCCCCGCCAGCCAGTCGCGCGGCACCAGGTAGTCGTGCAGCCGCGCCTCGGCGCTGCCGGGCTCGGGCGTGTAGCCGTACTCCCAGCGCACGCGCGGCGGCAGGCTCATCAGGATCGATTCGGCGCGGCCGCCGCTCTGCAGGCCAAAGTGGGTGCCGCGATCGTAGACCAGGTTGAACTCGACGTAGCGGCCGCGCCGGTACAGCTGGAACTCGCGCTCGCGCTCGCCGTACGGCGTGTCCCTGCGGCGCTCGACGATCGGCAGGTAGGCATCGAGGAATCCGTCGCCGACCGCGCGCAGGTAGCCGAACTCGCGCTCCATCTCGCCGTGCAGGTCGTCGAAGAACAGGCCGCCGATGCCGCGGGTCTCGTTGCGGTGCTTGAGATGGAAGTACTCGTCGCACCATCGCTTGTGCGCCGCGTATCGTTCCTGTCCGCCGAAGGGCTCGCACAGCGCGCGCGCGGTACGGTGCCAGTGCTGCACGTCCTCGTCGAAGGGATAGAACGGCGTCAGGTCGAAGCCGCCGCCGAACCACCAGGCCACCGTCTCGCCATCGCGCTGCGCGCGGAAGTGGCGCACGTTGGCGTGGGTGGTCGGCAGGTAGGGATTGCGCGGGTGGAACACCAGCGACACGCCAACCGCCCGCCACGAGGCACCAGCCAGCTCCGGCCGCGCCGCGGTGGCCGAGGGTGGCAGGGTGTCGCCGGAAACGTCGGAGAAGCCGACCCCCGCCTGCTCGAACACCGCGCCCTCGCGCAGGATGCGGGTGCGGCCGCCGCCGCGCAGGTGCGTGGTCGGGTCGTCGGGGTCGCGCTGCCAGGCGTCCTCGACGAAGCGCGCCTGGCCGTCGGCGGCTTCGATCGCGGCGCAGATACGGTCCTGCAGGCCGGTGAGGTAGTCGCGGATGGTGTCGAAGGTATCCATGACGCCAATTCTATCGCCGCATACCGGTCGGCATGCGGCGTGCTGTACCGGAGGGAGTGGATGCGACTGTCGCGGGCCGCCTTTGCTGGCGTAGGAGCGGCCCGTGGCCGCGAGCGGCCGCCATCGCGCCGGATCCATTGGTCGCGCGCATGGCGCGCTCCTACAGGGGGGCGTTTCCTGCGCGCCATGCGGCAAGCCGCGCCTCCATGTACGTCGCAAGATTGCCGGCTTTCAGCCCATACGTATCCGGCAGCGCGGCCTGGAAGCCGCTGAGGCCACGGTTGACCCGGCGCAGGCGGTCGCTGCCGCGGTAGCCGTCGACGAAATCGAAGCCGACCATGTGCTGCAGGCCCACGCGCGAGGTGCCGAAGCGCGCGACGTCGGCCCAGCGCACGCGCGTGCGCCGGAACAGCGACACGATCTCGAAGCCGTCGTCGTCGAGCAGCAGCCGGCTGGCGCCCGGCACCAGGTTGAGCAGGCCGATCGCGCCGCACAGGCCGAAGAACACGATGCAGGCCCACGCGACCAGCGGGTGCGTGGCCATGATGCCCAGGCCGATCCAGACGAAGGCCGCGCAGATCGCGACCGTCGCCAGCCACTTCACCGGCGACGGCCGCAGCGTCTCGACCGCGCCGGCCTCGCTCACTTCAGCGTGCGCTCGAACAGTTCGAGGATGCGGCGGTACTGGTCGTACCAGGAGTCGGCGCGCTGGTAGGCGTGGCGTTCGACCGGATAGCTGGCCATCTCCCACTTGTCCTTGCGCAGTTCGATCAGGCGCTGCGCCAGCACCACCGAGTCGCGGTAGAACACGTTGTCGTCGATCATGCCGTGCGCGATCAGCAGGTGGTCCTGCAGGCCGGTGGCGTATTCGATCGGCGAGGAGACGCGGTAGGCCTCGGGATCGATGTCGGGCGTGTTGAGGATGTTGCTGGTGTACTCGTGGTTGTACTGGGTCCAGTCGGCGACCGGGCGCAGCGCGGCGCCGGCCTTGAACGTGCCCGGCTCGCGGAACAGGGCCATGAAGGCCATGAAGCCGCCGTAGCTGCCGCCGTAGATGCCGACGCGGTCGCGGTCGGCCTGGTGGTGTTCGACCAGCCAGTCGATGCCGTCGAGGTAGTCCTCCAGCTCCGGGTGGCCCATCTGGCGGTAGATCGCGGTGCGCCAGTCGCGGCCGTAGCCCTCGGAGGCGCGGTAGTCGAGGTCGAGCACGATGTAGCCGCGCTGCACCAGCAGGTTGTGGAACATCTGCTCGCGGAAGTAGTTCGGGTAGCGGTCGCTGACGTTCTGCAGGTAGCCGGCGCCGTGCACGAACAGCACCACCGGGTATTTGCGGCCGGGCTCCATCGCCGCCGGTCCGTAGTACTTGCCCTGGATCACGCCGGCGCCATGCTTCGACGGAACCTGCACGGTTTGCGGCGGCAGCCAGTCGAAGGCGCGGTAGTCGGTAGTGCGCGTGTCGGTGAGCGTGCGCAGGCCGCTGCCGTCGGCCGCCATCACCGCCAGCTGCGGTGGCAGGTAGGTCGACGAATGCCGCAGCAGGATGTGCGAGCCGTCGGGCGAGAGCGCGAAGCCTTCGACGCCATTGAGATCAGTCAGCTCGCGCGTTTCGCCACCGGCCGCCGGCACCGTGCACAGCTCGTAGTCGCCCGGATGCGCGCGGTTGCAGGCGAAGTGGAAGCGCGTGCCGTCCGGCGACAGCGCCGGCTGCGAGACTTCCCAGCGGCCGGAGGTGAGGGCGCGTGCGCGACCGCCGGCGGCGTCGACCGTGTACAGGTGCGAGTAGCCGCTCTCTTCCGACAGCAGCCACAGCGTGCGCTGGTCGGGCAGCCAGCCGAAGTCGTTGAACTCCCAGTTGATCCAGGCCGGATCCGTGAGGCGGTGGCGCGACTGCAGGGCGCCTGCGGCCGGATCCACCGTCGCCAGCCAGCGATCCTTGTTGTCGACCGAATGCAGCATCAGCGCGGCCAGGCGCGAGTCGGCGCTCCAGAGCATGCCGTCGTCGCGATCCTCGATGCGCACCGCGCGCAGGCCCTTGAGCGGTTCCTTGCCGGCGGCCTTGCGCAGCGCGGCCAGCGGGTCGCTGCCGACGCCGGGCAGTGCGTCGAGCTTGAGCTTGCGACGCGATCCGTCGCGCACGTCGACCAGCCACAGCGCCTGCGCGCGCGGCGCGTTGCGGCCCACGCGCGTGCGCACGTCCTCGAATTCCTCGTAGCCGGACTCGGTGACGTACTTGGGCATCCGGCCGCCCTGGCCGCGCTCGTCGGACTTCTTCTCGGTGGCCACCAGCAGCCAGCGGCCGTCGGGCGACAGCGCGGTGCTGGCGATCTCCACGTCCTTGCCGAGGTAGAGCGGGGCGGGGGCGCGGCTGCTGTCGGCACGGCGCCACTGCGTCTCCTGCTCACGCACCGCCTCGCGGCGCGCGCGGTCGCTGCGCAGGGTCTCGAGCTGGTGCAGCTGCTCCTCGCGCAGGACGTCGGGCTTGGGCGGGTTGGCCGGATCATCCTCGGCCCTGGGCGCGGCGGCCTGGGTGGCGACGCCGTCGTGCGCGCTCCAGCGGAACCAGTCGTGGCCGCTGCGCCAGACCAGGGCGCCGTCGCTGCTCCAGCGTGGAGAGGATTCGCTCGCCTCGCTGCGGGTGAGCTGGCTCAGGGCGCCGCTGCGCAGGTCGCGCACGAACACGTCGCCGCTGCGGATGAAGGCCATGCGCGTACGCTGCGGGTCGAACACCGGGTCGCCAGCGTCGATGCCGGCGCGCGCGGCACCGTCGACAAGCTGTGCCGTGCCGCCGGCGACGTCCTGCACGTACAGGTCGCGGATCGCGCTGCCCTCGCGCTTGAGCGGGTAGTAGGCACGCTGGCCGTCCCACGACCACCACGCGGTGTCCACCGACGGCCCGATCCAGTCCGGATCGGCCATGATCCGCTCCATCGTCAGCGGTGTCGCGGGCTGGGCGGCGGCGCTCGCCGCGAACAGGAGCAGGGACAGCGGAAGCAGCGGTCGGGACATGGCAGCGATGGTGTGGCGGTGGATCGCCAAGGGTAGCAACCCGCCCGCTCCCGTCCCCGGGCCATGGGTCACGCGCACCCACGGAAAGCCCCTCTCCCTGCGGGAGAGGGGTTGGGGTGAGGGTACGAGCGAAGCGCGGCAACCAAATCTTGTGGCAAGGTTTCGTTCTTGCGCTTTGCTCGTGCCCTCATCCGGCCTGGCGGCCACCTTCTCCCGGAGGGAGAAGGGAAATGCAAGCCGGGCTTCGGCGCCAATCTGTTTCCTGAAGTCGCGTTCAGCCGCCCGCCGTATCGCCGCAGGCGGAAATCCCGCACAATTCCGTGACCTGTGACACCGCGCGGACATGCACGCCTACGTCTACAAGAGCCAGCGCCGGGCCGATACCTACGTCTACCTCGCCGCACGCGATGATTTTTCCCGCCTGCCCGAGCCGCTGCGCACCCAGCTCGGTCCGCTGGCCTTCGTGCTCGATCTGGCGCTGACGGCGGAGCGCCGGCTGGCCCGCGAGAATCCGGACGAAGTGCGCGCCAACCTGGTCGCGCGCGGCTTCCACCTGCAGTTCCCGCCGACGCCGCCGGCCGATCCGATGCAAGAGGACTGGGGCACCGATGCCTGAGGCCGCGGTGTCCCGACGCCCCGTCATCGCCGCCGCGGCCGCCGGCATCGCGCTCGCCGGGCTCGCCGGGTTCGGCGGCGTGGTGGCGGCGCTGGCCGGCGTGCTGGCGCAGCCGGCGCTGGCGCTGGCCGTGCGTGGCTGGCGTCGCGGCGGCGGGCCGGATCGCGCCACCGCGCTGCGCGACGGCCGCGCGCTGCTGGCGCTGTGGGCGATCGCGCTGGCGCTGGTGGCGGGGCTGGTGGCATGGCCGCTGCTGGCGGTGCGCCAGGGCGGCAGCCTCGGCGCGACCCTGGCGCTGAGCGCGGTGGTCGGCGTCTGCGTGCTCGGGCTGTGGCGCACCTGGCCGCTGTGGCATGCGCTCGAAGACGAGGGCGGCACGCTGTCGAAGCACTGGCAGGCGCTGGGCGAACGCGATGCCTCCGACTGGCATGGCGCGGCTGCGGCCGCCTGCGTGGCGCTGATCCTCGCCGCCATCGTGCTGCTGGCCTGGCCCGGCCTGCTGTCGCCGACCGCGCGCTGGACGCTGGCCGGCGCATCCGCTGTGGTTTGGCCGCTGCTCCACTTCCTGCTGCAGCGGCTGCCGGCGCCGGCGACGCACGCGCTGCCGGTGGTCGACATGGACGGCGAGGCCTCGTCGCTGCCGCCGGCCCCGGTCGAAGGCGACCTCGACCGCGCGCTCTACGCCGCCGCCCGCGGCGGGCGCGTCGACCAGGCGCTGGCCCTGGTCGAAGCCGGCGCCGATGTGCACGCGCTGCCGCTGGACGACGACCGCGACCAGCGCCCGCTGCCGGTGCTGGCCGCGGTGCTGCCCGACCTGCGCCTGTTGCGCACGCTGATCGCCCGCGGCGCCGACCTCAATGCCGCGCACGCCGGCCTCACCCCGCTGCTCGCCGCGACCCGCGACAGCTGGCACGGCCGCCCCGACGCGGTGATGACCCTGCTCGCCAACGGCGCCGACCCGCGCGCTGCCGATGGCGACGGCAACACCCCGCTGCACCACGCCGCGCGCAGCTCCGACCCGGGCGTGGCCGCGCTGCTGCGCGACGCCTCGGCCGAGCTGGACGTGCGCAACGCCGAAGGCCTGACCCCGCTCGGCATCGCCTGCGCCGCGGGCAACTGGCGGCTTGCGCGTTTCCTGCTCGAGCGCGGCGCCAAGCCGGGCGTGGACGACGGCACGCCGGCGCTGCTGGCCGCGGCCGGCGGCGACGAGGACGATCCGGCCGGCGTGCAGCTGCTGCTGCGGCACAAGGCGAAGGTCGATGCGCGCGATCGCGATGCGCGCACCGCCCTGCACGTGGCTGCATTCCACGGGCGCGCCGATATCATCGCCGCCCTGCTCGATGCCGGCGCCGATGTGCAGGCGCGCGACGCGCGCGGGTCGACGCCGCTGCTCGAAGCCGCGCGCGGCGCGCACGCCACCGCCTTCGAAGCGCTGCTTGCGGCCAAGGCCGACCCGCAGGCGATCGACGGCGACGGTCGCCACGCCCTGCTGCTGGCCTGCCTGGCCGAGGTGCCGTCGTCGGCGCTGGTCGCGCGGCTGCTCGAACTGGGCCTGGATCCGCAGGCGAGCGGCAGCGACGGCCGCCGCGCCGCCGAACTCGCCGCCGCCGCCGGCCGCTGGCGCCTGGTCGCCCTGCTCGACCCCGGCTACGCCTTGCCGGCCAGCGTGCAGGCCGAGGATGGCGAAGCACCGCCGGAGGACCGCGCGCCGCTGCTGCTGCTGCGCGAAGGGCTCGACGCCGGCCGCTTCGAAGACCTGGAGCGCGTCGCCGCGCTGGTGACGCCGGCCGAACTCGGTGACCTGCTGCTCGACGACGACGCAGCGCCGTCGCTGGCGCGCATCGACTGGCTGGTCGCGCAGGGCGCCGACTTCGAAGCCCGCGACGACGCCGGCGACACCGCTGCCTTCCGCCTGCTGTCGCGTGTCCCCGCCGCCGTGCCCGCGCTGCAGGCGCTGCTGCGCCACGGCGCCTCGCCCGCCGGCAGCGGCGGCCTGGCCCGTTTCCTCGCCGCCTGCGTCGCCGGCGACCAGGCCGGGCGCGCGCTGGAGCAGTGCGCCCTGGACCTGGTCGAACAGGGCGTCGACCCGTTCGCGCCGTCGCCGGCCGGGGATCCGCCGCTGTCGCTGGCCGTGCACCTGGGCTGGGACCGCCTGATCGAACGCCTGCTCGCGATCGGCGTCGACGCCGACGCCCGCGACGCGCGCGGCATGACCGCCCTGCACCTGGCCGCCGCGCTCGCGCGCGAGGACGTGTTGAAGACGCTGGTGCGCCACGGCGCCGCGATCGACGTGCGCGCGCAGGACGGACAGACCCCGCTCGGCGTGGCCCTGGCCAGCGGCCGCCGCGACCTCGCCGACTGGCTCGACTGGCGCGGCTGGCCGCTGCCTCGGCGCGTGCTGCAGCCGTCCGACGTGCCGGCCGCGGCCATGGCCGGCGACGCCGACGCGGTGCGCCGCCTGATCGACCTCGGCCTGCCGGTCGACGGCGTCGACGCGCAGGGCTGCAGCGCCCTGCTGCGCGCCAGCGGCGGCGGTCATCGCGAGGTGGTCGAACTGCTGCTCGAACGCGGCGCCAAGCCGCAGCACGTCGCCCACACCGGCGCCACCCCGCTGTCTGCCGCGGTGAGCATGCGCCACGCCGAGATCGTCGACCGCCTGCTCGCCGCCGGCGCACAGCTCGAACAGCGCCTGCCCGGCGAAGTCACCGTGCTGATGCTCGCCGCCGCGCTCGGCCTGCCCGACCTGTGCGCGCGGCTGATGACCGCCGGCGCCAACGTCCACGCCACCGACGCCCAGGGCCTCACCCCGCTGCACTGCGCCGCGCTGTACGGCTTCACCGCGCGCGACCGCTCGCGCCTGCTGGCGCTGTTCGACACCCTGCTGCTGGCCGGCGCCGAAGTCGACGCCACCGCCGCCGGCGGCGTCACCCCGCTGCTGCTGCTGATCGGCGCCCGCGCCGAACCCGGCACCGCCTGCGACGAGGACGTGCTGCTGGCGGTGATCGAATACCTGCTCGACGAAGGCGCCTCGCTCGACGCCCGCGACCCGCGCGGCTTCGGCCCCCTGCACCTGGCCGCGCTGCACGGCCTGCTGCGCGTCACCCAGCGCCTGCTGCGCGCCGGCGCCGACCCCGAACAGCGCGACGCCCTCAACCGCACCCCGCGCGAGATCGCGGTGATGCGCGGCTTCGTCGACGTCGCCCACGAATACGTCCCCGCGCCGGCGGGCGTGTCGATGGCGCGGTTTTTGCGCGACCGGGGTTGATCCCACGCATCACGGTCGCGGTCCGCCTGCCCCCGTGGACTGCCCCCTGGTCCAAAGGAAACGTCGGTGCTGCCCGGCGGACGGTTACACCTGCACGCCTGGGGTATGATCGCCGCGGGTTCCATGGAGTGGTTCCGACATGCGTGCACGCATCCTGATCTTGTTGTTCGTCCTCCTGGCCGGCGTGGTCCACGCCGCGGGGCCGCGCGCGGTGCGCGAACAGGCCGAAATGAGCATGCTGGTCACCGGCATGGTGTTGATTGATCCCGAGGGGCGCGTGACGGGCTGGCAGATCGACCAGCGCGAGAAACTGCCGGACTACGCCGCGAACCTCGTCGAGCGCTCGGCGCCGATGTGGAAGTTCGAACCGGTGTTGATCGACGGACAGCCGCGCGCGATGAAGGCGCGCATGAGCTTGCGCCTGGTCGCCGAGAAGCAGAGCGACGGTGATTTCCGGATCGCGATCGGCAACGGCTACTTTGGCCGGGACGCCTTGAGCGAGAAGGAGCGCACGGCGCTCGACCGCGACGGCGACAGCGATGCAGGCCAAGCTGCCGACAGCCTTCGCGCGATCGCCATGCGTCCGCCGGGATACCCGGACACTGCCCTGCAGATGGGTGCGCGCGGCACGGTCTACCTGATCGTACGCGTCGGCCGCGATGGCGCCGTCGAGGATGTCGCCGTCGAGCAGGTCAACCTGCGCGTCGTCGGCAACGAGAACCAGATGCAGCGGATCCGCGACATGCTCTCGAAACCCGCGGCGGCGGCTGCGCGCAGGTGGACCTTCCGTGTGCCGACCGTTGGTGAGTCGGCCGACCAGGAGTACTGGCTGGCCCGCGTGCCGGTCGACTACAAATTCGCCGGCGAGAAGTACCAGTACGGACAGTGGCAGGCATATATCCCGGGGCCCTACCAGCGCCATCCTTGGCAGGACGACGACGCCGATGCGAGTCGTGGTCCGGACGCGCTCGCCGACGGCGGGATCTACGAGGTTGGCAAGGGACTGAAGCTGCTGACGCCCCTGCAGGAAGGCTGAGCCGGGCCGGAATCAGCGCGTCGCGCCGTTCGCGAATGCCGCCAGCCGCTGCGCACCGCGCTCGGCGATTGCGCACAGCGCGTGTTCGTGGTCGAGGGTGTAGTAGTCGATGGCGGGGTGTTCGCTGTCGAGCACGCCGAACAGGGTGTCGCCAAGCGCGATCGGCACCGCGAGTTCCGACAGGTTGAACTGGTCGTCGACGACGTAGCGTTTGTCGTCGCTGGCGTCGCCGGTGCGCTGCGGCAGTCGCAGCCGGGCGCAGCAGCCGACGATGCCCTGGCCCACCCGGAGCGTGATGCGTGATTCGAGCACGCGGCTGGCGGCGCGCTTCGGGCCCCAGGCCGCGTGCTGGGTCAGGGTGCGGCCGTCGGCGTCGAGCAGGTAGACGATGGCGTCGACCAGGTCGAGCTCCTTGCCGGCGTAGTTGCACAGCGTCCACGCCACGTCCGAAGGCGAGGCCGCGTGCGCGAGCGCATCGCCGAGCGTGGCGAGCCGCGCGGGGGCGTTGGCGAGGAAGCGGGTGGCCGCACCGGACATGCATCCTGCTCCAGGGGCGGGCGACGCCGCCGACGCGGGCCATCGCTCGATGGCCGCCATGTTGCGGCCGTTCGCCGGGCAAGTCCACCGGCTCCGCGGACCGAAACGAAAAGGCGCCGGTTGCCCGGCGCCCTCGTGTTGTCCGGCGATGTCGCCGACTCAGCTGGGGAACCCGAAAGATCCCTAGGAACTAGCTGTACGTATAGCTGAGTCTCCTGCCTGGCACAAGAAAAGCCCATCTTTTGTCGCACCTGGCCATCTGCAGGTACCAACGAGATTGATCACCTGGAACGGAACGAGATGATCACTCAACCAGCCTCGGTAACCACCCCATCCCTACGGCAATCCGGACCACGAAGTCAGGAGAGTGCTGCTGCGTCCTTCTCGAGAACTCCCGACTCTCTGGCCAACCGCCTGGCCTCGTCGGCACCCTTCCTCTCGCTGTAGCGATCAACGAGGTACTCGCTCCGTCCGCGCACCAGCAACGTGAACTTCACGAGTTCCTCCATGACGTCCACGACACGGTCGTAGAACGGCGAGGCGCGCATGCGTCCGGCGTCGTCGAACTCCTGCCACGCTTTGGCCACCGATGACTGGTTCGGGATCGTCACCATCCGCATCCAGCGCCCAAGCACCCGCAGCGCGTTGACCACATTGAACGACTGCGAGCCGCCACAGACCTGCATCACCGCCAGCGTCCTTCCCTGGGTGGGTCGCACGCTCCCGTCCTCGAGCGGCAGCCAGTCGATCTGGTTCTTGAACACGCCCGTGATCGTGCCGTGGCGTTCCGGCGACACCCAGACCTGCCCTTCCGACCACTGCGACCATTCGCGCAGCTGTTGAACCTTCGGATGATCGCTGTCGACGCTGTCCAGCAGTGGCAGGCCGTGCGGATCGAATATCCGGGTCTCGGCGCCGAGATGCTTCAGGATGCGCTCGGCCTCCAGCGCGAGCTTGCGGCTGTACGACTGCGGACGCAGGGAGCCATAGAGCAGCAGGATGCGTGGCGCGTGCGCACTGCCGCCCGAGCCCAGGTCATCGTGCCGGGGGCCGGGGAGTAGATCGGTGGCCAGATGGGGAAGCTCTTGAGTCAGGGGTGATTGCCGTTCGATATTCATTCGATTATTCTAGAGGAATGGAAACGAAACACGCAATCACCGCGCTGACCGCGCTCGGCCACGCCACTCGGCTGGCCATCTTCCGGCTGCTGGTCGAGGCCGGCCCCAACGGCCGTATGGCCGGTGAGATCGGCGAGGCGCTGGCGGTACCCGGCGCCACCCTGTCCTTCCACCTGAAGGAGTTGGTGCATGCCGGCCTGATCGGCGGCGAGAGCCGGGGGCGCAACGTCTGTTACCGCGCCAACTTCGATGCCATGAACGCGCTGGTCGCCTACCTGACCCACAACTGCTGCGCAGGCTCTCCGGACGAGAGCTGCACCCCCGCCGCCGCCTGCGCCTGCTGATCGTCACCCACAGATTGTTGCCTCTCCAGGAACCCGCCTGATGAAGCGTCGCGTCCTCTTCCTTTGTACCGGCAACTCCGCCCGCAGCGTTCTAGCCGAGGCCACGCTGCGGGCCTGGGCCGGTCATCGCTTCGAAGTGTTCAGCGCGGGCAGCCAGCCGGCCGGCACCATCAACCCCTACGCGCTGGGTCAACTGGCAGCCGAGGGCATCGCCACCGTGGGCCTACGCAGCAAGTCTTGGGACGAGTTCGCGACGCCGGGTGCGGCATCGATGGATCTTGTCGTGACGGTCTGCGACTCAGCGGCAGCCGAAACCTGCCCCGTCGTATTCGGTGACTTCCTACGGGCGCACTGGGGGCTTCCGGATCCGGCCGCGGTGGAGGGCGATGACGAGGACAAGCGTGAAGCGTTCCGCCAGGCCCATCGCATCGTGAAGGCGCGCCTGCAGGCGCTGCTGGCGCTGCCAGCCGAGGCGTGGGACGACAGTGCCGCCCTGAAGGACTCGCTTGATCGCATCGGTTTCGTACAGCCTGAAGACGATGCGTCCGTCGATGGCTGAGGTGGCGCCCCGCATGGGGCTGTTCGAACGCTACCTCACCCTCTGGGTCGGGCTGTGCATCCTGGTGGGCACCGGCCTGGGGCACGTCCTACCCGACGTCTTCGCGAGCCTTGGCCGCATGGAAGTGGCCAAGGTCAACCTGCCGGTGGCTGTCCTGATCTGGCTGATGATCATCCCGATGCTGTTGAAGGTCGACTTCGGCGCCATGCGGGAAGTCGGCAAGCACTGGCGCGGCATTGGCGTCACCCTGTTCGTCAACTGGGCCGTCAAGCCGTTCTCGATGGCCCTGCTGGGATGGTCCTTCCTCCGGCATGTATTCGCCGACTGGCTGCCACCAGACCAGATCGACTCCTACATGGCGGGCCTGATCCTGCTGGCCGCGGCGCCCTGCACCGCGATGGTGTTCGTGTGGAGCAACCTGTGCCGTGGCGATGCGAACTTCACCCTGAGCCAGGTCGCGCTCAACGACGCCATCATGGTGGTGGCCTTCGCGCCGCTGGTAGCCCTATTGCTGGGGTTGTCGTCGATCACGGTGCCTTGGGACACCTTGGCGCTGTCGGTTGCGCTGTACATCCTGGTGCCGGTCGCAGTCGCCGTCCTGCTGCGCCGCTGGCTGCTTTCCCGTGGTGGTCAGGCAAGACTGGAGGCCGTCCTTGCCCGTCTGGGACCGATATCGTTGATCGCGCTGCTGGCGACGCTCGTGTTGCTGTTCGGATTCCAGGGCAGACAGATCATCGAGCAGCCATTGATCATCGCGATTTTGGCCGTACCCATCCTGATCCAGGTGTACTTCAACTCCGGCCTGGCCTACCTACTCAATCGCAGGCTTGGCGTGGCTCATTGTGTCGCCGGGCCTTCGGCGCTGATCGGTGCCAGCAACTTCTTCGAGCTGGCAGTCGCCACGGCCGTGGCTCTGTTCGGTGTGCATTCCGGTGCGGCGCTGGCCACCGTGGTGGGCGTTTTGATCGAGGTGCCGGTGATGCTGTCGGTGGTCAGGATCGTTAATCGATCCCGGCCTTGGTACGAGCGCCGACTTCCGAAACCATAGTCTGAGCGTGCCGGCCTGTGTGCTAAAGCGACAGCCCGACGTAGCGTCGTTGACCGGATTGCGGTCATTTTGTTCTGACCGGTCTGTTGGCGCCGACTTAAAACTGACCCGCCGCGCCGATTTAAAACTGACCCGGG
>DAOMPM010000069.1:0-16191 GCA_035444805.1 Luteimonas sp.
AACCGCGTGCCCGCGGGCGTGGACGATGCCGCCAAGGTCAAGGCCTCGTGGCTTGAAGCGATCGCCTTCGGCAGCGAGCAGAACGCGCTGGTGTCGCGCGAGCGCGCCACCGAACTGCTGGGCACCATGCTCGGCGGCTACAACGTCTCGCCGCTGGTTGAGCTGCTGGACGACGCCACGCTGGGCGCCATCGCCGCCAATGGCCTGAAGAAGACCCTGCTGGTGTTCGACGCCTTCCACGACGTGGAACAGAAGGCGAAATCAGGCAACGCCAACGCCAAGGCCGTGCTGCAGAGCTGGGCCGACGCCGAATGGTTCACCTCGAATCCGGAAGTGCCGGAGTCGCTGACTATCACCGTATTCAAGGTGCCGGGCGAGACCAATACCGACGACCTGTCGCCGGCACCCGACGCCACCACCCGCCCCGACATCCCGATGCACGCGCTGGCGATGCTGAAGAACAAGCGCCCCGACGCGCCGTTCGTGCCGGAGGAAGACGGCAAGCGCGGCCCGATCGCCGAGATCCTCTCGTTGAAGGACAAGGGCCACCTGGTCGCCTACGTCGGCGACGTGGTCGGCACCGGCTCCAGCCGCAAGTCGGCCACCAACAGCGTGCTGTGGTGGACCGGCGATGACATCCCCTACATCCCGAACAAGCGCGCCGGCGGCGTCTGCCTGGGCGGCAAGATCGCGCCGATCTTCTACAACACCATGGAAGACGCCGGCGCACTGCCGATCGAGCTCGACGTGTCGAAGATGGAGCACGGCGACGTGGTCGAGCTGCGCCCGTACGAGGGCAAGGCGCTGAAGAACGGCGAAGTGATCGCCGAATTCCAGGTCAAGTCCGACGTGCTGTTCGACGAAGTCCGCGCCGGTGGCCGCATCCCGCTGATCATCGGTCGCGGCCTGACCGCGAAGGCGCGCGAGTCGCTGGGTCTTCCCGCCACCGTGCTGTTCCGCCAGCCGGCCGCGCCCGCCGACACCGGCAAGGGCTTCACGCTTGCGCAGAAGATGGTCGGCCGCGCCTGCGGCCTGGCCGAAGGGCAGGGCGTGCGCCCGGGCACCTACTGCGAGCCGAAGATGACCACCGTCGGCTCGCAGGACACCACCGGCCCGATGACCCGCGACGAGCTGAAGGACCTGGCCTGCCTGGGCTTCAGCGCCGACCTGGTGATGCAGTCCTTCTGCCACACCGCCGCCTATCCGAAGCCGGTGGACGTGAAGACCCACCACACCCTGCCGGAGTTCATCTCCACCCGCGGCGGCGTCTCGCTGCGCCCGGGCGACGGCATCATCCACAGCTGGCTCAACCGCATGCTGCTGCCCGACACCGTCGGCACCGGCGGCGACAGCCACACCCGCTTCCCGATCGGCATTTCGTTCCCGGCGGGCTCGGGCCTGGTGGCGTTCGCCGCCGCCACCGGCGTGATGCCGCTGGACATGCCGGAGTCGGTGCTGGTGCGCTTCAAGGGCAAGATGCAGCCCGGCGTGACCCTGCGTGACCTGGTGCACGCGATCCCGCTGTACGCGATCAAGGCCGGCCTGCTGACGGTCGCCAAGCAGGGCAAGAAGAACATCTTCTCCGGCCGCATCCTCGAGATCGAGGGCCTGCCGGAGCTGAAGATCGAGCAGGCCTTCGAACTGGCCGACGCCTCGGCCGAGCGCTCCGCCGCCGGCTGCACCGTGCGCCTGGACCAGGCCCCGATCATCGAATACCTGACCAGCAACATCACCCTGCTCAAGTGGATGATCGCCGAAGGCTATGCCGACGCCCGCACCATCCAGCGCCGCATCGACAAGATGCAGCAGTGGCTGGCCGACCCGCAGCTGCTCGAACCCGACGCCGACGCCGAGTACGCCGCGGTGATCGAGATCGACCTGGCCGAGATCGTCGAACCGATCGTCTGCTGCCCGAACGACCCGGACGATGCGAAGACCCTGTCCGACGTCGCCGGCAACACCATCGACGAAGTGTTCATCGGCTCGTGCATGACCAACATCGGCCACTTCCGCGCCGCCGCCAAGCTGCTGGAAGGCAAGCGCGACATCCCCACGCGTCTGTGGGTCGCCCCGCCGACCAAGATGGACGCCAGCGAGCTCACGAAGGAAGGCCACTACGGCACCTTCGGCGCCGCCGGCGCGCGCATGGAAATGCCCGGCTGCTCGCTGTGCATGGGCAACCAGGCGCAGATCCGCGAGGGTTCCACCGCGATGTCGACCTCGACCCGCAACTTCCCCAACCGCCTGGGCCGCAACACCAACGTCTACCTCGGCTCGGCGGAGCTGGCCGCGATCTGCTCGCGCCTGGGCCGCATCCCGACCCGCGAGGAGTACATGGAAGGCGTCGGCGTCATCAGCGACAAGGGTGCGGAGATCTATCGGTACATGAACTTCGACCAGATCGAGGAGTATCGGGAAGTGGCGGAGGGCGTGCAGGCGGCTTGATCCGATCTGCCGCTGCACTCAAAGAGCGCCCGGCAACGCCGGGCGTTCTTTACTGAAATCGCACTGTATTCACGCGACCGCGCTATCCGTTCTATGTGGCGATCAAGGGAGGTGGCGTGAAGAAGATAAAGACCGAAGTCAAGATCAAGCGCGTTACGCCAGATGGCGTAGAGGATCTTCGCATGGTCACCGAAGATGTCCAGGTCGTTGACAAGGACAGTGCAGACGTTCGTTCAATGAACGCCATGTCCTCACTGCATGCGGATGCATGCATCTACTGCTCTTCCACCGAGCAACTGTCCAGCGAACACGTGATTCCATTTGCTTGGGGAGGTACATTGCAGATCCACCGCGGGTCATGCGAGAAGTGTCGTCACATAACGTCGCAGTTCGAGAACTATGCACTCAACGATGGAGCGATGCCGCATGTCCGTAAGGCATTGAGCATTCCATCGCGCTCCGGGCATAAGAACGCGAAGAATCCACCGGAAACGTCTTTGTCAGGGAAGGATGGCCAAGAAATTATCTTGGCTGATGACGCCCTTGCTCCATTGATTCTTGGGCTTCCACTATTCGTCAGGCCAGGTCAACTAGTAGGAGACGGTAAGCGTTTAGACCTTCGCTTAAAAGGCATGGGTGCTGTGGCCTTCGGCGTCGACGTCGCGAGCTTTCTTGATCGTCACGAAGCGAGCGCGGTCAGGCAAAAGGAAGTCGGCAAGCGCACGATGCCGTTTGCCAGGGCGATCGCAAAAATTGCTTACGGTTGGGCATGGCGTGATGGAGCACTTGAGAAGCTGAGTGGCACGGAGCATTTGGTGGATGCATTCATGAACCATCCTGAAAAGCGCTTAGGCGCATTTGTAGGAACCAAGCCGCCACCCTATGAACGCTATCTAGGTTGCCAGCTTCGCCTTGAGTACAAGTTGTCGATGCCGTCTCAGCTTGTATATATGGAAGTTCAGATTTTTGCTGATTCGGCAGCGCCCATCTATGAAGTGGTTCTGGGACGCGTGGAGAGCGTGCGTGAGTGGCGCCGGATGAACCAGAGCCTCCGGAACTAGGCGGTCTGCTATTCCTGTTTTGTCCCCTACCTATGAAACGCACGGGACGAAATCCTGATGCTCACGCCACCTGCAGCAACACCCACCTCCACAACGGCAAGGTCACCAGCGACAGCACGATCCCGTAGCCCACGATCGCCGCGGCCAGCCGCGGCGCGAGGCCGTACGCGATCGCCAGTGCGGCGGCGGTGATCATCGGTGGCATCGCGGTTTCTAGTACGCCGACGTCGAGCATGTCGCCGCGCAGGCCGAGCAGCCAGGCCAGGGGCAGGGAGAGCAGGGGCAGCAGCACCAGCTTCAGCGCCAGGCCGGTCGCCAGCGGTGCGATTTCGTCGCGCGGCAGGCGCAGCTGGATGCCGAGGCCGACGGCCAGCATCACCAGCATCACCAGGACGCCGGACAGGCGCTCCAGGGCGAGGGCGATCCATTGGGGCGGCTGTTCCGGCATCAGGGTGAGTCCGAAGACCAGTGCCCAGGTTGGCGGGAAGCGCAGGATGCGCAGTGCGATCGTTCGCGCCGAGGGTGCGCTCTCGCCGCTGCCGTGTGCGAGCACGACCATGCCGACGGTGGACAGCAGCAGGAAGGTGCCGAACTGGTCGTAGACCACGGCGTAGGGCAAGGCATGCGCGCCGAGCAGGGCCTCGACCATCGGGAAGCCGACGTAGCTGGTGTTGCCGAGCATCGTCAGCAGCACCAGCACCACGGTTTCGTCGCGGCGGAATTTCAGCTGGCGCGACACGAGGTGCACGAGGGCCCAGGCGATGCCGGCGATCAGCCACGGCAGGGCCACCAGCCCCAGCAGCGAGACGTCGAAGCGCAGCTTCGGCACGTTGAGCAGGATCGCCGCCGGCAGGCAGACGTACAGGACGACCAGGTTGAGCGTTTCCGCCGCGTTGGCCGGCAGCACGCGCAGGCGCGCGAACAGCATGCCCAGCGCGAGCATGGCCAGCATCAGGGCGAAGGCGTCGAAAGCCATCAACGGGCGGGGGGCTGTGGTGGGAAGTGGAAGTCTAAGGCAGGGCTGGGAAAGTGCCGTCGTCCCCGCGAAGGCGGTGACGCGGTGTCTTCAGGTCTTTGAAGGGCAAAGACACTGGGTCCCCGCCTTCGCGGGGATGACGAGCAAAAGCGCCTTGATCAGATGTGCCCAAAAGCGCCTGATCAGGACTTTGCATCCGCGGCATCGCCCCGCTTCTGCTTCGGAATGAAGACGATGATCGAGATCATCGCCGCGATCGCCATCAGCGCGTTGAATGCCAGCCCCACCATGCCCGCTTCGCGCACGGCGAGGTTGTCCTGGCGGCCGGTGAACTCGATCACCGTGCCGACGGCATCGACGCCAGACGCCGAGAATGCGGTGAAGATCGCGGTGGACGCGGCCACGCCGAACGCGGCGCCGAGCGAAGACGCCATCTTGTAGATGCCCGAACCGGCGCCGGCCTGGTCGTCGGGCAGGTTGGTCAGGGCGGCGTCGGTGGACGGCGTGGCGTAGAAGGCCAGGCCGATGCCGAACAGTGCGTAGGCCACCACCGCCAGGATCATGTACTGCCACTTCAGGGTATGGGTAGCCATCAGCAGCAGGACCGAGGCCAGCACGATCATCGAACCCCACAGCATCGGCTTGCGCGGGCCGAAGCGCTGCAGCAGCTTTTCGCCGACGCGGATGAAGGCGATGATGCACACGGCGTAGCCGATGGTGAGGTAACCGGCCGTCGCCGCGGACATTCCGGCCGCACCCTGCAGCACCCACAGCGAGACCGTCAGCGCGCCGGCGGTGCCGTTGATCAGGAAGTTGGAGATCGTGGCGCCGGTGAACACGGTGTTGCGGAACAGCTTGAAGTCCACCAGCGGACTGTCGGCGTGCTGCTCGGCGTTGACGAAGATGCCGAAGGCGACGAGGGCGACGCCCAGCAGCGTCCAGGTGGCCAGGCTGCCCCAGCCGATGGTCGACCCCTGGGTGACCACGATCAGCAGCGCCGCCAGGGTGATGGCCAGGGAGATGATCCCGGTCCAGTCGGTGCGGGTATCGCGCCCCGCGGCCGGGGCGGACTCCGGGATCTGGCGCATCAGCAGGATGGAGGCCACCGACACCAGGGCGGAGATGATGAAGATCGAACGCCAGCCCAGCGGGGTCGAGGCCATGAAGCCGCCGAACAACGCCGCCAGGCCGGAACCGCCCCAGGACCCGATCGACCACATCGACACCGCGCGCTGGCGCTCCTTGCCGTCCCAGTAGACCTTCAGCAGGGCCATGGTCGACGGCATGATCGCGCCGGCGGCCAGGCCTTGCAGGATGCGCCCGGCGATGATCATCGGGGTCGCGGCGGCGCCGAAGGAGAGCGCGATCAGCAGCGAACCTATGATGGCGAGGACATTGCCGATGAACACGATCCTGACCCGGCCGTACTTGTCGCCGAAGCCGCCGAACATCACCGTGAACATGCCCGAGAACAGCGCCGCCAGCGAGATGGCGATGTTCATCACCGGCATCGGCATGCCGATGTCGCGGGCCATCATCGGGCCGATGTTCATCGTGGTCTGGGCGAACAGCCAGAACGTGAGCACCGCCAGCACGATGCCGAGCAGGGCGGAGTCGTTGCCCTTGAAGCTGGTGGCCGCGGAGGCCGGCGCAGGGGCCGGTGTGGACGAACCGGTCGTGGCGGTGTTCATGCCTGGTCCTTGTCGATCAGCCAGGGCGACACCGCCACGACAATAGCCTCGATGCCGCGATCGAGCGTGGGCTGGATGTCGGGCGCGAAGAACGGCGAATGGTTGCCGGGCGCGTTCTTCCAGTCGGCGAAGCCGCCCAGGCCCCAGTAGGTGTAGGGGCAGTCGAAGGCGTCCGGGATCACCGAGAAGTCCTCCGACGCCGGCACCGGCGCCATCTCGATCGAGTCCTCGCCGAAGTAGTCATCGAAGGCCGCGCGCACGCGGACCGTCGGTGCCTCGTGGTTGTTCGTCAGCGGATACTGGTCGTAGTAGCGGAACTCCGGTGCCTTCGGCGAGCGCGACGCATCGCACTCGGCGCGGACGATGCGCTCGATCGCCTCGTGCAGGTGCTTCTCCACGTCCTTGTCGAAGGCGCGGGTATTGAGTTCCAGCACCGCGGAGTCCGGGATGATGTTGGACTTGCTGCCGGCGTGGAAGCTGCCGACGGTGATCACCGCGGTCTCGCGCGGCGCGACTTCGCGCGCGACGATGCCCTGCAGGCGGGTGACGATGGCTGCGCCAAGCACGATCGGATCCACGCCCAGGTTCGGCATCGAGCCGTGCGAGCCCTTGCCGTACAGGGTGATCTCGATCGACGCCGCGGCCGACAGCATCGGGCCGCTGCGGATTCCCACCGCGCCTCCGGGCAGCGAGCCGAGCACGTGCTGGCCGAGATAGACATCCGGTTTCGGAAGCTTGTCGACGATGCCATCGGCGACCATGGCCTTGGCACCGGCGGCATTCTCCTCGCCGGGCTGGAACACCGCGAGGAAGGTGCCCGACCAGTCGCCGCGGTGCGCGTGCAGCGCCTGGGTGGCGCCGAGCAGGGACATGATGTGCACATCGTGGCCGCAGGAATGCGCGACCGGAGTCTCCTGGCCGGTGGCCTCGTCGACTTGGGTCACGCCTTCGGCGGCGTAGTCCTTGCCCGAGCGTTCGGCCATCGGCAGCGCGTCGATGTCGCCGCGCATCGCGACCACCGGGCCGTCGCCGTTGCGCAGCGTGGCCACCAGGCCGGTCTTGCCGATGCGGACGACATCCTCGATGCCGCTGGCCTTGAGCTCCGCCTCGATCCTGTCGGCCGTGGCGTACTCCTGCAGGGACAGTTCGGGGTGGCGGTGGAAGTGCTTGTACAGCGCCTCCCGGGCGTCGCGGGTGGCGTCAAGGTCGGACAGGATGGTCTGGATCGACATGGGGGTCTCCGGGGCCGCGGTACGGCCATGCTGTGGAGAGTAGCGCCAAGAGGTGACCGCCGCGCAAGGGTCATTTCGTGACCGATGTCAGGCCAGATGATCCTCCACGGCCGTCTTCTCCGAACAACTCTCGTTGGATGGAACTCGCGCCAAGATCAAATATTTCCGTCATCCCCGCGAAAGCGGGGATCCATTTGGCTTTACACAAGCAACATGGATGACCGGACATTCGTCCGTTGAAAAGCGCTTCCCGCTTTCGCGGGGATGACGAAAGTTCTTGCTCGTGCGATCACGAAATGACAGGTCGGATTCGTCCAGGGGATCCAGACTGCCGCCACGGCCATTTCCGCGCGCGGCGCCGGTCCCGGCCTCAGTCCAGCCAGCCCTCGATCGACTGCTGCAGGGCGCGCTTGCGCAGGAAGATGTCCCAGGCGCTGCCCCCCATCTGCCGCCACAGCACCGCCGAGCGCAGGGCTGCGAGGAGGATGGCGCGGATCTCGGCGACCACGCCGGCCTGGCCGAGGTAGTGCGGGTTGCCCTGGACCATGACCTTGGGGCGCAGGTGGCTCACGCTCTCGGCGTACAGCGCGCCGAGCGCCGCCAGCACTTCGGGATGGCTGCTGCCGAGCTGATTGGCCTTGGGCCTGAGTTCGACGATGCCCTCGTGCACGCGTCCGGCAACCTCGTCGTTGGCGACGAAGCGGCGTTCGAGCTGGGTCACCGACAGGGCGAGCTTGGGCAGCTGCGGGTCGTCGCCCTGGTTGGCGAGGTAGTCGCGCAGCAGCAGCAGGCCGGGGCGGACGTTGCCGGCGCCGCCGTAGACCTCCTCGGGCGAGGCGGCGTCGATGCGGAACACGCTGTCGAGCGAGGTGGCGAGGATGCCAGCGTCGGCCTGGCCGGTGTCGGCGATGCGCCGCACCTGCTTGAGCGCCTGCACCAGGCCGGCGAGGGCGAGGGTACGGTCGTCGATCATGCCGCGGCCTCGCGCAGGCGCCGTTCCAGCGGCGCATCGGTGGCGGCGATGACCGCGCCACCAAGGCAGGCGTCGCCGTCGTACAGGACCACGGACTGGCCGGGCGTCACCGCGCGCTGCGGATTTCGGAATGCGACTTCGAGCGCGCCGCTGGATTCATCGATGCTCACCTGGCAGGGTTCCTCCGGTTGCCGGTAACGGGTCTGGGCGGTGCAGTCGAAGCGCCGCGCCGGCGGCGTGCCGCCGATCCAGTGCGCCGGCTCGCTCCACAGCCGCGTCGACTGGACATAGGGACTGTCGCTGCCCTGGTCAACCAGCAGCACGTTGCGTTCGACATCCTTGCCGACCACGTACCACGGCTTGTCGTCGAAGCCGCGCACGCCGCCCAGCTGCAGGCCCTCGCGCTGGCCGAGGGTGAAGTAGAACACGCCGGGGTGGCGGCCGACGACGCGGCCGTCGGGCGTGCGCATCTCGCCCTCGCGCGCCGGCAGGTACTGCGACAGGAAGCTGCGGAAGTCGCGCTCGCCGATGAAGCAGATGCCGGTGGAGTCCTTCTTTTCCGCGGTCGGCAGGCCCGCCTCGCGCGCCATCCTGCGCACGTCGGTCTTGGGCAGTTCGCCGAGCGGGAAGAGCGTGCTTGCGAGCTGCGCCTGGCCCAGCTGGTGCAGGAAGTAGCTCTGGTCCTTGCTCCGGTCCACGGCGCGAAGCAGCTGCCAGCGGTCGCCGGCCTGTCCGACGCGCGCGTAGTGGCCGGTGGCGATGCGCTCCGCGCCGAGCTCGCGCGCGGCGTCGAGGAAGTGCTTGAACTTGATCTCGCGGTTGCACAGCACGTCGGGATTGGGCGTGCGCCCGGCGGCGTATTCGGCGACGAAATGCTCGAACACGCCGCTCCAGTACTCGGCGGAGAAGTCGCGGAAGTGGATCGGGATGCCGAGCCGGCCGCAGACCGCGACCGCGTCGCGGCGGTCGTCCTCGGCGCGGCACTCGCCGCTGCCGTCATCCTCCCAGTTCTGCATGAACAGCCCGGCGATCGACATGCCGGCGTCGCGCAGCAGCAGCGCGGCGACCGACGAATCGACCCCACCCGACATGCCGACAATGACTTCAGGTGAACTCATCCCAGCTGCGCCACCAGCGACAGCGGATGCCGGCGCCCGGCGAGGTGGTCGGCGACCGCCTGCCAGACCAGCGGGCTGCGGTGGCGGTCGGCCGCGGCGCGCAGCTCGGATGGCGTCATCCACAGCGCGCGCACGATGCCCTCGTCCAGCGTCCGCGCAGGATCGTGCGCCACCGGCTCGGCGGCGAACGCGAAGCGCAGGTAGTGGCGCTGCGTTTCCGGCGCCCGCCACTGGTAGGCGCCGATGAAGGCGGTCAGGCGCACGTCCCAGCCGGTTTCCTCGCGGGTCTCGCGCAGCGCGGCTTCGAGCAGGGATTCGTCCGGTTCGAGGTGGCCGGCGGGCTGGTTGAGCACCAGGTGGCCGTTGGCGCGCTCCTCGACGCACAGGACGCGGCCGCCGTCGACCACCACCGTGGCGACGGTGACGTCAGGCTGCCAGAAGCGTCCTTCGCGATAGCTCATCGATGGAAACTCATACCCATTCGCGATCAGAACGACAGGCGTAGGAGCGGGCCATGCCCGCGACTCGTAGCGGCCGCGCCTCAGTCACGACCCGGTCGCGCCCATGGGGCGCTCCTACGCGATTCCATACCTTGTGATCGCAAGTTGGTATCACAGCTCGTCCCGGTCTCCGCTGAGCTCGATTTCCTTGTTGTCGGCCAGCTCGGCGACGACGTCCAGGGCCGCCGCCAGCTGCGCCGCGTCGACGCTGTCGGGCAGCTTGATGACGTAATACAGCACGTTGCCGCCGATCTCCCAGGCGCCGATCTTCTGCGTTCGGCTTTCCCCGAGCAGCGCCAGCGCCTTGGCACCATCGACTCCGTCCCGGTCGACCAAGGCCGCAGGCGCGAAGACCTCGCGCACCTGGAAGCCGCCGATCGACTCGGTCCGCCCCGACACGTAGGCCAGCTGGGTCCGGCCCTCGTCGGCGTAGTTGTAGGTGACGCGGTAGTCGCCGTCCTCGTCGACCGTGTAGTTGACGCCGCGGGCGTCCAGGCGCGCAGCCACGGAGGCGTCCGCCAGCGCGGCCTGGCAGGCGAGCAGCGCGGACAGCAGCACCACGGCGCGGGCAAACGGTCTGGCAAGGCGCATGGCAAGGTCCCCTGTGTGTGGTCGGGCGATTGTCTCGCGCCGGGCGGGCGATCGTCCATGCCGCGGCGAATGGAGCGGCGACCGGCCACGGCTTCGTATAATGGGCGGATGACCCGCAAGCACGCGCCCGAGCACGAACACGGCACCATCGTCGAGACCAGCAAGCCGGAGGTGGCGCGGCCGCCGCTGTACTCGGTCCTGATCCTGAACGACGACTACACGCCGATGGACTTCGTGGTCGAGGTGCTGGTCCGGTTCTTCGCCATGGACCTGGAGAAGGCCACCCAGGTCATGCTCCACGTCCACACCCGCGGCCGCGGCGTCTGCGGGGTCTACAGCCGCGAGGTGGCCGAATCGAAGGTCGCCCAGGTGAACGAGTTTTCCCGGCTCAACCAGCACCCCTTGCTTTGCACCATGGAAAAGGCCTGATACCGATTCGCGATCAAGAAGATGAACGTAGGAGCGGGCCATGCCCGCGACCCGCGCAGCCCGGGGCCCGTCGCGAACCGGTCGCGCCCATGGGGCGCTCCTACGCCATTCCATATTGTTGATCGCAAGCTGGTATGAACCACCTGCCCGGATCCCGGGTTCCGCCGGATGTATGCTCCCGCCATGGACACCGGCCACCGTCCAATCGTGTTTTCCGCACCGGCCCTGCTGCTCGGCCTGCTGGTCTTCGCCCAGGCCCTGTGGGCCGCGCCGCGGCAGGTTGACGACTATCGCTGGGAGAACGTCGACCGGATCGTCGCGATCGGCGACCTGCACGGCGACTATGACCATTACCTGGCGGTGCTGCAGGCTGCCGGCATCGTCGATCGCCGCGGACGCTGGATCGCCGGCGACACCCACCTCGTGCAGGTCGGCGACATCCCCGATCGCGGGCCGGACACCCGCCGCATCATCGCGCACATGGCGGGGCTGGCCCGGCAGGCGTCGAAGAGCGGCGGGCGCGTGCACAACCTGATGGGCAACCATGAGGCGATGAACGTCTACGGCGACCTGCGCTATGTCAGCGAAGGCGAGTTCAAGGCGTTTGCCGGCAAGGGGTCCGTCGCGCTCCGGGATCGCTATTTCAAGGCCAGCATGGAGGCGCTCGCGGCCAAGGAGCCGGAGCGTTTCGCCGCGCTGCCTGCCGACTATCGGGAGCAGTGGGATCGCGAGCATCCGCTGGGCTGGGTGGAGCACCGCCTCGCCTGGGATCCGCGCTGGGACCCGGAGGGCGAACTGTTCCGGTGGACGATGCAGACGCAGGTCGCGATCCAGCTCGACGACCTGGTCTTCGTCCATGCCGGCATCAGCAGCGCGTACTGCGGCAACAGCCTCGAATCGATGACGACGATGGCGCGTGCGGCGCTGCGCAGCGGCGATCCCGATGCGCACGGCATCCTGGAGGATGAGGCCGGCCCGCTATGGTACCGCGGACTGGCCGGCGTGGCGCCGGCGGCGCGCACGGACATGGTCGACGCCACCCTCCAGCACCACGGCGCGCGCCGGATCGTGATCGGCCATACGCCCACCGAAGGCGTGGTCTGGCCGCGCCTGGACGGTCGCGTGATCATGATCGACACCGGCATCAGCGCCGCCTATGGCGGCCATGTCGGCTGGCTGGAGGCGACGCCTGAGGGCCTGTTCGCCGGCTATCGCGGAGGCCGCCTGCCGCTGCCGACCGAAGACGGACAGCGCCTCGACTACCTGCAGGCGGTGATCGACCTGCATCCGGGCAATGCCGCGCTGGTGCGTCGGCGCGAAGCCTTGATCGCCGGGACGCTGGACGCCGCTCCTGTCGTCCCGGGCGAGGTCGAGACCGGGCAGGAGATCGCAGTGCCCGCCGTCACTTGCGACACTTCCCGGTGATCTCGCGCGCGAACGCCGAGTCGCTGGCGAGCGTGGTGAAGAACGCCTCGAAATAGCGCAGCGTCTCGCGCTTGCGCGTCGCGCTCAGCCGGTCCTCGCCGTGGACCAGGGCGAGGATCGCATCGCGGTGGCCGAGGAACTCGGCGCGCACCGGCGGCAGGGCCTCGTTGTGGAGGCAGAAGCCGCGATACAGGCGCTCGGTGACGGCCTTGATCGGCAGTTTCTCGTGCGGCGCGGCATAGCCGGCATTGATCATCCCGGCCGAGTCGAGGTCGTAGGGAACGGCCACCAGCCCGCCGTCGTCCGGGGGACCGGTGACGCGGACGTTGTGGCAGCACGCGTCCTTGCTCGGTCCGCCCAGCACCGCGAAGTCGGTGTTGCCGATCAGGTACTGGAACAGCATGAAGCGCGTCAGCGCCACCGGCTCGAAGTCGCCGGGGGCGAACTCCACCCGGGGCGAACGCTTGTGGCCGTTGCGCCTGGCCACGTCGCCCAGGTCCTCGATCAGGAAGGCGAAGCGCGGCCCGTCCGCTGTGCCGCCGCGACTGTCCCGGTAGGTGACGCTGAGCGGCCGCACCCGGAAGCTGTGCTCGGTGACCAGGTTGTAGATCCGGTAGGCGAGCAGCTCCTGGACGTAGTACTGCTCGTAGGCCGCGCCGGAGCGGCAGTGGGTCACCATCTTCAGCGAGCGCTGCCCGGCGAACTCGGTGCCTGCGGCGGCGTCGCGGGCGAAACGGATGCGCAGCGGCGGAAACTTGCACACGCGCAGCCGGGTCAGTCCGCGCGTTTCCACCGTCGCTTCGATCCGGTGGCCGTGCCCCGATCCGTCCGTCAGACCGAGGATCGCGGGGTAGCGCTGCGCCTCGTCCTTCCGGCGCACAAGCTCCGACCACGGCGCCTCCAGGCTCACGTTCAGCGTGGTCGCGGATTCGAACAGCGGACGGGGGCTGTCGCTGGCACCGGCGGTGGAGGCCAGCAGGATGGCCAGGCCGACCAGAAGCGCCCGCGCGTTCATGGCGGGCCAGGGTCCGATTCCGCGTCCTTGTGCCCGTTCGCCTTGCGCAGGCGTTTCTTCTCCTTGCGCTCGGCCAGGAAGTCGGACTCGAAGCCGCCGCCAAAGCGGCCGACGTACAGGGTTGCGTAGCAGAAGAAGACCGTCATCACCGCGGCCACCTCCAGCGCACCGACTCCGGCGGCGATACCCGTGCCGATCGCCACCAGGATGAACAGCGCGTCGAAGGTGTCCTGCAGGGCGCGGCGGAACTGCACGCCGGCGACGATGCCGGCCAGCGCGAACGCCAGCGCCAGGCTGTACTGGACGACCAGCACGATCGCCGCGACGATCCCGGGCATGATCAGCGTGGTGCCGTCGAGCGAATGATCGTAGGCGCTGCTGCGATGGATGCCCTTGTGTACCCACGACACCGGCAGCATCAGCAACCAGGTCCCGACCAGGGCGATCGCCAGGCGCCGCGCATAGCCGAGCGGATCGAGCTCGGGCCTGGCAGGCTCCGCGTAGCCGACGATGCCGGCGCCGGCAGCCAGTTCCTGGACGCCTCCGATCGGGAGCTGGCCGCGGATCGACGGAAACATGGCCAGCAGGATCACCAGCCCCGCCGCCAGGGCGGCGTGGTAAGCGAGCAGCCGGCCCAGGAGCCGGAAGCTCTCCACTCGCCGCGCCGCGGCCTGCGCGGCCGGCATGGGGGCGGGAGGGCCGTCGGTGTGCGGTGCTTCGGTCACTGCGGGACCCTCGCTGCCGATGCGGGCACCGCTCGACGGCCCCTGCCACGGGGGCAGGGCGTCTTCCGGGCCGGTGCTGTCGCTGATAGCTACGCACCGTGCCGCCGGCAGCGGCCACCGGCGGTGGATGCCGGCGGCGGCCGGCTGGCGCGAACGGCTCGCGTGAACGGCGAGACAATGCGGTCCGGCGGACGACGCTTGCCAAGCACGCGCTGAAAGGCCTAAAACAGACCTGCGGGCCACCATGGAATTCGCCACCGGGCGACCCCATCTGGTCCACAGTGAAATCCGGAGGCTCCCGCCCCATGTTCAGCAAGGATCTCGAGTACAGCATCGGCCAGTGCTACAAGCGTGCCCGCGAGGCGCGCGACGAGTACATGACGGTCGAACACCTGTTGCTGGCGCTGCTCGACAACCCCTCCGCCGAGGCCGTGCTCAAGGCCACCGGCACCGACTTCCACCGCCTGCGCAGCGACCTGGAGCAGGCCATCCTGACTTCGGTCTCGAAGCTGCCCGAGGACGACGGCCGCGACACCCAACCCACGCTCGGCTTCCAGCGCGTGCTGCAGCGGGCCGTCTACCACGTGCAGTCCTCCGGCAAGAAGGAGGTCACCGGCGCCAACGTGCTGGTGGCGATCTTCGGCGAGAAGGACTCGCACGCCGTCTACTTCCTGAACCAGCAGGACGTGACCCGGCTCGACGTCGTCAACTACATGTCCCACGGCATCGCCAAGACCGGCGGCGAGGAGCCGGAGCACAGCGGCGAGGACGCCGCGGCCAAGGGCGAGGGCGGCGATGGCGAGGCCAAGGGCGACGCCCTGGCCGAGTTCGCCACCGACCTCAACGCGATGGCGCGCGAAGGCAAGATTGACCCGCTGGTCGGCCGCGCCGAGGAGATCGAACGCACGATCCAGGTGCTGTGCCGCCGGCGCAAGAACAACCCGCTGTACGTGGGCGAGGCCGGCGTCGGCAAGACCGCGATCGCCGAAGGCCTGGCCAAGCGCATCGTCGATGGCGAGGTGCCGGAGGTGCTGGAGGACGCGACGATCTATTCGCTCGACCTGGGCGCACTGGTCGCCGGCACCAAGTACCGCGGCGACTTCGAGAAGCGCCTGAAGGCGGTGCTGGCGGCGATCCGCAAGCATCCGGGTGCGATCCTGTTCATCGACGAGATCCACACCATCATCGGCGCAGGTTCCGCCTCGGGCGGCACCATGGACGCCTCCAATCTGATCAAGCCGGCGCTGGCCTCGGGCGAGCTGCGCTGCATCGGCTCGACCACGTTCCAGGAATACCGCGGCATCTTCGAGAAGGACCGTGCGCTGGCGCGGCGCTTCCAGAAGATCGACATCGTCGAGCCGACGGTGGGCGAGACCTACGAGATCCTCAAGGGCCTCAAGCCCAGGTACGAGGCCCACCACGACGTGACCTACGCCGACGAGGCGCTGCGCGCGGCGGTGGACCTGTCGGTCAAGCACATCGGCGACCGCCTGCTGCCGGACAAGGCGATCGACGTGATCGACGAAGCCGGCGCGCGCCAGCGGCTGCTGCCGCTCGACCTGCGCAAGTCGCTGATCGACGTGGAAGAGGTCGAGACCATCGTCGCCAAGATGGCGCGGATCCCGACCAAGCAGGTCAGCGCCTCGGACAAGGACGTGCTCGAACACCTCGAGCGCAACCTGAAGATGGTGATCTTCGGCCAGGACCCGGCGATCGAGACCCTGACCTCGGCGATCAAACTCGCGCGCAGCGGCCTGGCCAATCCGGAAAAGCCGATTGGCAACTTCCTGTTCGCCGGCCCCACCGGCGTCGGCAAGACCGAGGTGACCAAGCAGCTCGCGCTGCAGCTGGGCATCGAACTGGTGCGCTTCGACATGTCCGAGTACATGGAGCCGCATTCGGTGTCGCGCCTGATCGGCGCGCCCCCGGGCTATGTCGGCTTCGACCAGGGCGGCCTGCTGACCGAGAAGATCGTCAAGACCCCGCACTGCGTGCTGCTGCTGGACGAGG
>DAOMPM010000070.1:0-15994 GCA_035444805.1 Luteimonas sp.
AGCGCCTGCGCGTGCTGTCCGGACTTCATCAGGCCCAGCGCTTGCCTGAATCGCTCGGCCTGCGCCGCATCCAACGGCTGGGCGCGGGGCGTCTGCACCGCCGCGTTCAGCGAGTGCGACGCACGCGCAAGGCCACGCCGTTCGGCATTATCAGCATGTAGGTACCCATCAGCGCCTTGCGCACCTGCACGACATCACCGTCCTGCACATGGCCGCTGCTGCGTGATTCGGCTTGCGTCCACACCTGCCCGTTCTCGAGGCTGAAGACGCGCTGCCCGTTGTAATGGTCCACCTTGGTGACCCGGCTTTCGATGCGTTGCGGGTCGGCTTGCTCGACGGTCTGCCCCGGATTGCGCAGCGCATCCCGTGGTTGGCTCAGGCCGAAATCGGCCTGCGCCTGCTCCGTTGCCGCCTCGATCACTTCCGGCGGCGGCGGAAACGCCTTGTCGTAGCAGGCCAGCCGCGCGGCGGCTTGGGCCTCGCTGGCGCAGGCGTGGGTGGGCTGCTGCGCCGCCACCGGCAGTGCAAGCAGCAACAGGATCATTGGCAGAAGACAGCGCATCGGCATCGTCCCTTTGGTGTGATTGCAAGAATAGCCCGCCGGCTCAGGCCACGTCGCTTGCGCTGCGCCAGTCGCGCATCGCGCCCGCGAGTGCCGTCGCCATTTCCCGCTCGGCCTGGCTGAGCAGCGGGTTCCATACGTCGAACATCAGGATCACGCGCAGCTGGTCGCTGTCGTTGCGTGCCTCGTGCTCCAGCGTGTCGTCGAACACCCAGCACTTGCCCTCGCGCCAGTGCTTCGTGTCGTAGCCGACGCGGAACGTGCAGCCCTCGGGCACCACCAGCGGCAGGTGCGCGACCAGCCGCGCGTTGGTTTCGCCGGTATGCGGCGGGATGTGCGCGCCCGGCGCCAGCGCGGAGAACATCGCGTTCGGGCACAGCCCGGCGATCTCCACCGCATCCACCAGCGCCAGCGTCTCCGCGGTGCGCGGGCACTGTGCCAGGTGCTCGTGCACCGGTTCACCGTGCGCGTACAGGTGGAAGCCGCTCCAGTTGCGCGAGTGGTTGAGCTTGTCCCACTGGTTGACCGGGTCGCCCGGCTTGTACTGGATGTAGGGGACGAATTCGTCGCCGCGACTGGCGAGCATGGCCTGCAGCTCGGCCTTGATCGCATCGGTGCGCGATTCGAGTTCGCGCATCCACGGGAACAGCGCGTCGTCATAGAAGGTGAGCGCCGGCAGCCGCGGCACCTGCAGCTGGTTGCACTGGGAATGGTAGGGCCGCGTGCGCCCGGCGAGGATCGACACCGCCTCGTCCCAGCGCGCCGACCGCGCCTCGTCCACGGTGGCGCGCTTGGCGGCCACACGATGCCCGAGGAAGTCGACGAGCTCCAGGGTGTCACGTTCGACCATCTCGCGCGCGTGCTCAAGCCGTCGCCGCAGTGCCGGCGGCCAGTCGGGCTCGGCCGGCGCGACCGTGAGCACGTTGCGAAAGGCGTGCGCCGCCGCCCTGGGATTGCCCTGGCGCTCGTGGAACTCGCCCCGGCCCAGCAGTCCCGGCAGGAAATACGGATCGATCTCAAGCGCGGCGATGATCGTGCCCCACTCCTGCTCCGGCTGTCCGCTTTCGCGATGGACCCGGCCGATGGTCAGCAGGATCATCGGGTCGCGCGGCGCGCGCGCGCGCGCCTGCTGCAGCATCTCCAGCGCGGCCCGCGAGTCGCCGCGCTGGAAGGCGTGCACGCCCAGGCTGAAGAGCGCCTGCACGTTGCCCGGGTCCAGCGCCTGCACCTGGCCCCAGAGCCGCTCGGCCTCCTGCCAGCGCCCGCCGGCGGCAGCGGCCCCGGCGGCGTTCACCAAAGACGACAGCTGTTGTGCGTTCACGAACCCATTCCGTCCTCGCCTGACCGGCACGGCCCCATTCTATCGGCCGGCGGCGGCGAACGTCGCACGGGCTTCATGCCAACCTGCGATCAAATCATCGAATGGCGCAGGAGCGCCCCGCGCCGCGCGGATCCTGCCGCTGCCGGGATGATGAACGCGCCGCCGCGCGCCGTGCCGGTCAACAACCGCGTCCATGGTCCTGTCCGGGACACGACCGGGTGCAACGGGATTCCGCTCGCCGCTGGTCGCGGGCATGGCCCGCTCCTACGTTGATCTTTTCGGGCCTCAGGCCACCTGCGTCGGCAGGCGGCCGCGATAGGCTTCCATGTGCTCGGCGACCTCGGCCTGTTCCGCCGGCCAGCCGGCCTCGTCGAAACCGGTGACCGCGGCCAGTGCGTCGGCCGGGCATTCCGGCGACACGATCGCGCCTTCGAGCGGAAGCAGGCCCACGGCGCTGTCGCGGGCCTCGTGGCTGCCCTCGACCCGCCCCACGATCCACTCCAGCACGCGCATGTTCTCGCCGAAGCCCGGCCACAGGAACTTGCCGTCTTCGCCCTTGCGGAACCAGTTGACGTGGAAGACCTGCGGCAGCTTCGCGCCGGGCTGGTCGAACGACAGCCAGTGCGCGAAGTAGTCGCCGAAGTGGTAGCCGCAGAACGGCTTCATCGCCATCGGGTCGCGGCGCATCACGCCGGTCTTGCCGGTGGCGGCGGCGGTGGTCTCCGAGCCCATCGAGGCGCCGACGCGCACGCCGTGGGCCCAGTCGCGGGCCTCGAACACCAGCGGCATCAGGGTGGCGCGGCGGCCGCCGAACACGATCGCCGAGATCGGCACGCCCTGTGCATCCTCCGCACGCGGCGACCAGGACGGGCACTGCTTCGCGCTGACCGTGAAGCGCGAGTTGGGATGCGCGGCCGGGCCGTTCGCCGGGTCGTAGGGCCGGCCCTGCCAGTCGGTCACCGGTACGCGGTCGTCCAGCCCTTCCCACCACGGCTGGTTGTCTGCGGTGACGGCGACATTGGTGAAGATGGTGTCGCGCTGGATCGTCGCCAGCGCGTTCGGGTTGGTCTTGGCCGAGGTGCCCGGCGCGACGCCGAAATAGCCGGCCTCGGGATTGATCGCCCACAGCCGGCCGTCCTCGCCCGGGTGCATCCAGCAGATATCGTCGCCGATGGTGTGGACCTTCCAGCCCTTGCGCCGGTACTCCTCCGGCGGGATCAGCATCGCCAGGTTGGTCTTGCCGCAGGCGCTGGGGAAGGCGGCCGCGATGTAATGCGTGTTTCCTTCCGGCGACTCGAGGCCGAGGATCAGCATGTGCTCGGCCAGCCAGCCCTCGCGCCGCGCCTGCCACGAGGCGATCCGCAGCGCGTGGCACTTCTTGCCGAGCAGGGCATTGCCGCCGTAGCCCGAGCCGTAGGACTTGATCGACAGCTCCTCGGGGAAATGCATGATGAAGCGGCGGTCCGGGTCGAGCTCGCCGGTTGAGTGCAGGCCGCGCACGAACGACTTGCCCTGCGCACCCTCGCGCTCGATGCGCGCCAGCGTTGCGCTGCCCATGCGCGTCATCAGGCGCATGTTCGCCACCACGTAGGGGGAGTCGGTGATCTCGACGCCGCAGCGCGCCAGCGGCGAGTCGATCGGCCCCATGCAGTACGGCACCACGTACAGCGTGCGCCCGCGCATGCAGCCGGCGAACAGCGCGTCGATCTTGGCGTGCGCCTCGTCCGGCGCCATCCAGTGGTTGTTGGGACCGGCGTCGTCGCGCTCGCGCGAGCAGACGAAAGTCAGGTGCTCCACCCGGGCGACGTCGTCGGGGTCGGAGCGATGCAGGTAGCAGCCCGGGTGCGTGTCCTGGTTCAGCTCGACCAGGGTGCCGTCATCGAGCATGCCCGCGACCAGGGCGGCGTACTCGTCGTCGCTGCCGTCGCACCAGTGGATGCGGTCGGGCCGCGTCAGCCTGGCGACCTCGGCCACCCAGTCGTTCAGCGCAGCCAGACGGCTGCCCGACGCAGGTGAGACCTGCGGGCGCGGAACTGCATGCATCGATGTCCTCCCAAAAGTCCGGCGAAACGCCGTAAAAGACCGCAAAGTCGACAGTCTATGCGCGCGCGCGGCGCCAGCGCCACCGGCGGCACCGGCTGCGGGGTAATGACAGCGTTATCAGTCCTGCGCGCGGCGGTACGGCGCGAACAGCCTCAGCAGCCACGGCTTCTGCGCCAGCACCAGGCTCACGCCGGTGCGGGCCTCGGCCGGTAGCGAGGCGTCGCGCGCGAGCAGGCCGTCGAATTCGCGGGCGACGTCGTCCAGTCGCTGCTTCATCTGCTGCACGCCCTCGGGGCTGAGCGAGCCGCTGAGCAGGAGCAGGCGGTCCTGCTCGCCGTCGAAGGGATCGGCGAAGTAGTCGCCCAGCAATGCGCCGCGGAAGTGGCGCTCCATCGGCCCGTCGGTGAGCCAGCGGAAGTTGCGCGCGGTCAGCGGACGCACGCGGTTGCCTGGCTGCAGCTCGATGATGCCGAGGCGGTCGAGCTTGACCAGCAGGCCGGTCCACTGCGGCAGGCTGAAGTCGAAATGCGCCATCACGTCGTCCTGGCGCCAGCGGTTGATGCCGAGGAACATCGCCAGCATCAGCGCCGGATCGTCGACCAGGGCCTGCTCCTGCGCCTCGCTCAGCCGCGCCATCGGCTCGCTGCCGCGCCCGGCTTCGGCGCCCAGTTCGGCCAGGCCGACGCCGAGCACCTCGCAGATCTGCTCCAGCCGTAGCAGGCTCATCGCCCGCCGCGAGAACATGCGCTTGACCGCCGCCTCGCTCAGCCCGATGCGCTGCGCCAGCTCGCGGTAGGTCAGCCCCTGCGCGCGCAGGCTGCGCTTGAGGGCGTTGATCAGGTCGACGGATACGCTCATGGTGCAAAAATACTCTACCGGCCGGCGTCGCGGGGTTGACTTTGCCGATGCCGCTTGCCGCTCCGTTCGTCGGGCGCCAAGGCTGCGCGCACGCCCACTGCCGACGGTCCCGCCGCCATGCGCATCCGCTTCCTCGTCCTGTTGGCCGCACTGGCCCTGTCCGCAGCCATCGCCCCGGTGCGCGCCGCGACCCAATCCGACCTCAGCCGGCAATCCGAAGCGAGCCTCGCCGCCTCGGTGGAGGTGCCGATCGTGATGGCCGAGGCCCTGTCCGCCGGCGCGGCGTTCTCTGTGAGCGCGATCGAAGCCAGCGGCGGCGCGGTCGCGCTGACGATCTCCGCGGTGGCGGTGGGCACGTCGGCGGTCGTCATGATCTCCGCCGAGGCGGCGAAGGCGCTGGGGATCGCGGTCGGCAGCGCGGTCGTCGTGACCGCGGTGGCCGCCGGCTGGATCCTCAGCGTTGCCGGCGAGTCGCTGTGCTTCGTCGCCAACGCGCTCGCACGGCCACACCTGCATTCGCGGAGATTGCCGCTGTGAACCGGCTGCTGGCCGGGCTGCTGGCCCTGTCATGCCTGCTGCCGCTGCGCGTCGAGGCCGGCACCGGCTGCGAGGCGATGGCGATGGCGCCGGAGAAGGTCGCGGCCGCCGCCGAGACCGCCCTGCGCACGGCCGCGGCGCTGGATCGCGCGGATGCCCCGGTCGCGCTGGTCGCGCGGATCGGACGCGACCTGTCCGAACACGGCCTCGTCTACAGCCACGCCGGCTTCGCCGTGCGCGACCACGTCGACGGCCGCTGGAGCGTGGTGCACCTGCTCAACGAATGCGGCAGCCATCGCTCCGGGCTGTATGCGCAGGGGCTGGTGGACTTCTTCTCCGACGACTTGGTCAACCAGGACGCACGCATCGTCTGGCTGCAGCCGGAGCATGCACGGCGCCTCGCCGCACACCTGCGCGCGCTGCCGGCCAATCCGCTGTACCAGCCGAACTACAGCCTGATCGCGCGTCCCGGCAGCCGCGACTACCAGAACTCGACGGCATGGGTGCTGGAAACGCTGGCGGCCACCCTGCCGGCGGGCGGCGATCTCCGCGACCGGCGCGCTGCGTGGTCCCTCGCCGCCCGCGACGACTTCCGCGCCGACACCATCCACATCCCGTATTCGAAGCGGGTGCTCGGCGGCCTGTTCGGCAGCAACGTCGCGTTCACCGACCACGGCGTCGGCACGCGCCTGTCGGGCGACTATCCGGTGGTCACGGTGCGCTCGATCCTGCGCTGGCTGGACGGGCGCGGACACGCGCAGGCGCAGATGGAATGGCGCGGTGGCGTGCTGCAGGCGAAGCCGGGACCTGGTTAGGGCCTTCCCGTCTGTCATCCCGAGCGCAGCGAGGGATCTGCTCTTGCCCAGGGCTTCCGGAAAACGCAGATCCCTCGCTGCGCTCGGGATGACATCAATATGGCCTCGTGCATCAAGCCCGGCATCGGGCCGCGGTCGCGGGAACGACGTTGACGCTGGCGCAATGCCTCAGGCCGGCACCAGCGTCCTCGCCAGGTGCTCGACGTAGGCCTCGAATTCCTCCTGCGGCATTCGCGCCTGGTGCAACTGCAGGTTGAGCTGGAGGAAGCCGACGTAGGCGGCGTAGGTCAGGCGCGCGCGGTGCTGGGCGTCCTCGCGGCCGAGGCCGGTCTGGCGGAACGAGGCGGTGAGGTAGTCGAGGCGGCGCTTGGACACGCGGTCGATCACCGGCTGCACCGCCGGATGGTCGAGTGCCTTGAGCAGGGCGCTGTAGATCACGTGCGACTGGTATTCGTGCGCGACCATCTGGAACAGCGCGCGCAGGCGCTCGCGCGGATCGGGCACGCGCTCGAGGGTGCCGAACACATCCTCCTGCTCGACGCTTTCCCAGCGCTCCAGCGCCGCCTGCAGCAGCGCCTCGCGCGAGGGGAAGTGCCAGTAGAAGCTGCCCTTGGTGACGCCGAGCCGGCGCGCCAGCGGTTCCACCGCCACCGCGGCCACGCCCTGCTCCGCGATCATGTCGAGGGCCGCCTGCGCCCAGTCGTCCGCGCTCAGGCGACCGCTGCGTTCGGGCCTGGCGGATTCAGTCTTCGCCTCTGCGGCAGCGGCCTTGGCGGGCGGCTTGGCGGCGGTCTTGGCCATGTCGATCGTCGTCCATACGCCAGCGTCGGGAAAAGTATCCTCGCCGATCGCGACCCGCGTTGACAAGCCCGGAATGCATCACCATACTCGTGCGTACGGTCAGGCCCGTCACGGCGCTTTCCAGCCGGCGCGGCCATTCTTCCCCTCGGAGGCACCTGCAATGAGCGTCGCCCTTCCCTTCCTCGCGCTCCTGCTCGCCGGCGCGTTCTCGGCCTACCACCGCCTGCGCCTGGCCACCTGGGTCGCGATCACCGCCACCTTGCTGCTCGGCTGCTGGTTCCTCGGCGCCGACCGCACGGCCACGGTGGTCGCCGGCGCCCTGCTCGCCCTGGTCGCGGTGCCGCTGCTGCTGCCGTTCGTGCGCAAGCCGCTGATCACCGCACCGGCGCTGGGCTTCCTGCGCCGGGCGCTGCCGCCGCTGTCGCAGACCGAGCGCATCGCGCTGGAAACCGGCTCGGTCGGCTTCGAGGGCGAGCTGTTCACCGGTGATCCGGACTGGAACAAGCTGCTGGCCTACCCGAAGCCGGAGCTGACCAAGGAGGAGCAGGCCTTCCTCGACGGCCCGGTGGAAGAACTCTGCCGGATGGTCGACGAGTGGCAGATCAACCACGTCCATGCCGACCTGCCGCCGGAGATGTGGGACTTCATCAAGCGCAACCGCTTCTTCGGCATGATCATCCCGAAGGAATACGGCGGCCTCGGCTTCAGCGCGCTGGCGCACCACAAGGTGATCCAGAAGCTGGCGTCGGCGTCGACCGTGGTCAGCTCGACCGTCGGCGTGCCCAACTCGCTCGGCCCGGGCGAGCTGCTGATGCACTACGGCACCCAGGACCAGAAGGACTACTACCTGCCGCGCCTGGCCGCCGGCCAGGAAGTGCCGTGCTTCGGCCTGACCGGCCCCTTCGCCGGCTCCGACGCGACCTCGATCCCCGACTTCGGCATCGTCTGCAAGGGCGAGTGGAACGGCGCCCAGGTGCTGGGCGTGAAGCTGACCTTCGACAAGCGCTACATCACCCTGGCGCCGGTGGCGACCCTCATCGGCCTCGCCTTCCGCATGTACGACCCCGATGGCCTGGTCGGCGACACGCGCGACATCGGCATCACCCTGGCGCTGCTGCCGCGCGACACCGACGGCGTCGAGGTCGGACGCCGCCACTTCCCGCTCAACTCGCCGTTCCAGAACGGGCCGGTGCGCGGCAAGGAAGTGTTCCTGCCCCTGCAGCACCTGGTCGGCGGCGTCGACAAGGCCGGCCTGGGCTGGAACATGCTCAATGAATGCCTGGCGATCGGGCGCTCGATCACCCTGCCCTCCACCGCCAGCGGCGGCGCCAAGTTCGCGGCCGTGGTCGGCGGCGCCTATGCGCGCATCCGCAAGCAGTTCGGGCTGTCGATCGGCCGCTTCGAAGGCGTCGAGGAGGCGCTGGCGCGCATCGGCGGCAAGGCCTACGCGATCAGCGCGCTGTCGCAGGCGACGGCGGCCGCGGTCGACCGCGGCGACGTGCCCTCGGTGCCGTCGGCGATCGCCAAGTACCACTGCACCACGATGGGCCGCGAGATCGCCAGCGACTTCATGGACATCATCGGCGGCAAGGGCATCATCCTCGGCCCGCGCAACCTCGGCGGACGCGCCTGGCAGGCCTCGCCGATCGCGATCACGGTCGAAGGCGCCAACATCATGACCCGCAGCCTGCTGATCTTCGGCCAGGGCTCGATCCTCTGCCATCCCTGGATCATGAAGGAGATGAAGGCGGCGCAGGACCCGGACACGAAGGCCGGCCTGGACGCACTCGACGACGCGCTGTACAGCCACATCGGCGGCGCGATCTCCAACGCCACGCGCTCGTTCTGGTTCGGCATCACCGGCGCCAGGTTTGCCTCGGCACCGGGCGACGACAACACCCGCCGCTACTTCCGCAGGCTCGACCGCTATGCCGCCAACCTCGCCCTGCTCACCGACGTGTCGCTGGGCGCGCTCGGCGGCAAGCTGAAGTTCAAGGAATCGCTGTCGGGCCGGCTCGGCGACGTGCTCAGCCACCTGTACATGATGGGCGCGGTGCTCAAGCGCCACCATGACGCCGGCGCGCCGGAGTCCGACCGGCAGCTGCTGGCCTGGGCCTTCCACAACAGCGCCCACCAGATCGAGCTGGCGCTGTCGCAGGCGCTGCGCAACTTCCCGATCAAGCCGCTGGGCTGGCTGCTGTGGCCGGTGGTGTTCCCGTTCGGCCGCCGCGCGGTGCCGCCGGGCGACCGCCTGAGCCATCGCGTGGCGCTGTCGCTGATGGCGCCCAACGAGGCCCGCGACCGCCTTGGCGAGGGCGTGTTCCTGACGCCCTGCCCGAACAACATGGGTGGCCGTATCGACAGCTACCTGGCCAAGGCGATCGCCGCCGAACCGGTGGAGCGCAAGTTCCTCAAGGCGCTCAAGACCAGCGACATCGAGGCGCTCGATTTCGCCAGCCAGCTCGACGAGGGCGTGCGCGAGGGCTGGATCACGGCCGACGAACGCAAACAGCTCGAGGAGCTGCGCGAGCTGACGCTGGACGTGATCACCGTCGACGACTTCGACCCGCACGAGCTGCGCTCGGCCGGGTATTACGACCTGCCGCAGCACAAGCGGCAGTCGCGCGAGGCGGCTTGATACCGAATTGCGATCATAAGTATGGACTCGCGTAGGAGCGCCCCATGGGCGCGACCGAGTCGCGACGCTACCCCGACCGCCGCCGGTCGCGGGCATGGCCCGCTCCTACGTTCAAATTTCTGATCGCGAATGGGTATGAGCCTTGCACCTCACCTTGCGCAGCAGGAGGAGGGCCAAGGCAGGAAGCAACCCCTCCCCAGCCCTCCCCTGCTGCGCAAGGGAGGGAGCCAAATGCGAGACCACGATGAGAGCCAACGTCCTGCAGGTGTATCGCAGCCTCAGTCGCAAGCCGCTCGGCCGCTGGCTGTTCTCGAAGCTGATCTGCTTCAAGGCGCCCTACTTCGCCAGCATCGCGCCGCGCATGGTCTCGCTCGAACCCGGCCGTGGCGAGGCGACCATCGCGCATCGCCGCCGCGTCACCAACCACCTCGGCACCGTGCACGCGATCGCGCTGTGCAACCTGGCCGAGTTCGTCGGCGGTCTGACCTGCGACGTCAGCATTCCCGCCTCGATGCGCTGGATCCCGAAGGGCATGAGCGTCGGGTACCGCAAGAAGGCCGTCGGCCTGCAGCGCGCGGTGGCCACGCCGGCGTTCGCGCCGCACGAAGCCGCGGAAGGCTATGAGCTGCCGATGGACGTCGTCGTCACCGACCCGGACGGCGAGACCACGTTCAACGCGCGCATCGCGATGTGGGTGTCGCCGCGCCGGGCCGGCTGAACGCCGCACCGCTGTTCCTGTAGGAGCGGGCCATGCCCGCGACCGCTTTCGCTGGAGGAACCGGTCGCGGGCATGGCCCGCTCCTACGGTGATTTCGGGCCTTCGCGGGGCGCGCGCTCCGAAGGCAGCTTCGCTTCCTCTTTCAGCAGCCGCCAGGCGCTGAAGGTCATGCCCGAGGCGATCAGCACGCCGGCGCCGAACACGACGCTGGTCCCGAACGAGGACAGCAGCTTGTGCACCCAGACGAAGGTCAGGTCGGCGCCGCGGTAGATCACCGTGTCGATGGCCGCGCCGGCCTTGTAGCGCCATTCGCGCCCGACCCGGGTGTAGATGGTCTCGCGCGCGGGCTTGGCCAGCGAGAACTCGCTGGCGCGTGTCACCACCTGCACGATCGCGATCATGATCGGCAGCGGCGACGCCGCCAGGATGGAGAATCCAAGGATGATCGCGACGGCGGGAACCAGCAGCGCCGGCCCGATGCCGAAGCGCGACAGCAGTGCGCGGGTGATGAACAGCTGAACCACCAGCGCCAGGGAGTTCACCGCCAGGTCGATGGTGGCGAAGAAGGCGGTGCGCTCCTCGGCGGTCGTGAACAGCGTCCGCGCGATCCGGTTCTGCTCGTTGTACAGCAGGGTGCCCACGCCCACGCCCAGCACCACGAACAGCGCCATCCAGCGCAGCAACGGCTCCTTCGCGACCAGCTTGAGCCCGGCCCACACCTCGCCGCCCATCGGCACTTCGCCGCTGCGCAGCCCGCGCTCGGCCTCGCGCAGCACGGCGTAGCGGCGCAGCCGCAGGATGCAGACCACGCACAGGCTCAGCAACACCGCCGAGACCAGCATCATGTTCGGGATGCCGACGCGCTCGACCAGGCTGCGCGTCAGGATCGGTCCGAGGAAGGCGCCGATCGTGCCCGCCGCGCCGATGTAGCCGTAGTACTTCCGCGCCTCGGCGTTACTGTAGACGTCGGCCATGAAGCTCCAGAACACCGCCACCGCGAACAGGTTGAACACGGTGAGCCAGAGGATGAAGGCCAGCCCGCGCCCGGCCACACCGCTGTCGAACATCGCGTAGAAGCCCAGCAGGGTCACGATGAAGAAGCCGTAGATCACCGGCAGGAACACCCGCCGCGCGAAGCGACTGACCAGCCAGCCGTAGACCGGCTGCAGCAGCAGCATGATCACGAACACCGTGGTGAAGATGAACTGCAGCGTGAACTCGCCCAGGGCCACGCCGCGCTCGGCGAACCAGGCGATCAGCGCCGGCGGGAACACCGCCTCGACGTCGCTGGAGGCCGCCATCGCTTCGCGCACCGGACGCAGCACGTAATAGCCGCTGAGCAGGCAGAAGAAATAGAGGAACGACCACAGCAGCGGTGGCGATTCGGCCAGCGCGGCGCGGAAGCGCGCGGCCCGGCCCGCGGGGGTATCGAGTTCGGAGGCGCTGCTCATTCGGTTTCCACGCGTGGGGCGCGCAAACGGTAGCGAAACCCGGAGTCCCTGCCAACCGCCCGAGCATATGCTCTAGCCCCCCCGCCCAACATGCGGCGATGCCCCTGAAACCCGCCTCCGCGCCTGTCGCCTGGGACTACATCATCATCGGCGCTGGCTCGGCCGGCTGCGTCCTCGCCCACCGGCTCAGCGAAGACCCGGACGTGCGCGTGCTGCTGCTTGAGGCCGGGCCGCGCGATTGGCACCCCTTCATCCACATGCCCGCCGGGCTGGCCAAGCTGGTCAACCGCAAGGGCGTGAACTGGGACTACGACACCGCGCCCGAGCCGCAGCTGGGCGGCCGCAGGCTGTGGTGGCCGCGCGGCAAGGTGCTGGGCGGCTCGAGTTCGATCAACGCGATGTGCTACATCCGCGGCGTGCCCGCCGACTACGACGACTGGGCCGCGCACGGCGCGACCGGCTGGGGCTGGGACGCCGTGCTGCCGTATTTCCGCCGCAGCGAGGGCAACGCCCGCGGCGCCGACGCGCTGCATGGCGCCGACGGCCCGCTGTCGGTCTCCGACCTGCGCCACGTCAACCCGCTTTCGCAGGCCTTCATCGAGGCGGCACGGCAGGCCGGCATCCCGCGCAACGACGACTTCAACGGCCCGTCGCAGGCCGGCGTCGGCCTGTACCAGGTGACCCAGCGCGACGGTGCGCGCTGCTCGTCGGCAGTCGCGTACCTCGAGTCCGCGAAGGCGCGGCCCAACCTGACCGTCATCACCGGTGCCCAGGCCAACCGCATCACCTTCGAACACGGCCGCGCCAACGGCGTGGTCTACGGCGCCGCCGGCGGCGCGTTCCACCAGGTGGCGACGCGCGAGGTGCTGCTGTGCGGCGGCGCGATCAACTCGCCGCAGCTGCTGATGCTCTCGGGCATCGGCCCGGCGGCGGAGCTGCGCCGGCACGGGATCAAGGTCGTGCACGATGCCCCGGGCGTCGGCGCCAACCTGCAGGACCACCTCGACGTGTGCACGCTGTGGCATTCGACGCAGCGCGTGAGCTACGACCGCATGAGCGACCTCAAGGTCGCCTTCGACTACTTCCTGCGCGGACGCACCGGCCCCGGCACCAGCAACATCGCCGAGGCCGGCGGCTTCGTGCGCTCGGCGCTGGCGCCGGACGAGCGCGCCGACATCCAGCTCCACTTCGTCCCGGCGATGCTCGACGACCACGGCCGCCACCGCCTGCCCGGCGACGGCTACACGATGCACGCCTGCTTCCTGCGCCCGCGCAGCCGCGGCCGCATCACGCTGGCCGGCAGCCGCGTCAACGACAAGCCGCGGATCGAGGCGAACTACCTGTCGGACGACGAAGGCTTCGACCTGAAGATGATGCTCGAGTGCGCGAAGCTCTCGCGCGAGATCTTCGCCCAGCCTGCGTTCGACCCCTACCGCGGCGCGCCGATCTTCCCGGCGCGCGACGACCTCGACGATGCTGGGCTCATCGACTTCATCCGCGCCAAGTCCGAAAGTGTGTACCACCCGATCGGCACCTGCCGCATGGGCAGCGACGACGCCTCGGTGGTCGACCCGCAGCTGCGCGTGCGCGGCGTCGACGGCCTGCGCGTGGTCGATGCTTCGGTGATGCCCAGGCTCATCGGCGGCAACACCAATGCGCCGACGATCATGATCGCGGAGCGGGCGGCGGATCTCATCAAGGCGGGCTGAACCCCATGTTTCCAGCAGATAGGTTGGGGTGAGCCTGCGAACCCCAACGCCGGAGCGGCATGTGGTGTGCCGTTGGGGTTCCCCCGGATCAAGTCCGGGGTCATCCCAACCTATGCACCTGCCCGGCCTGCCGTCCCGGGCGCGCGGCATCGGGGTTTCGGTCGGGCCATGCACTGTGCAGGAGCGCGCCATGCGCGCGACCGGATGCCTCGCAGCGGACGACAGTCGCGCGCATGGCGCGCTCCTACGGCGGCAATCGTGGCATCAGCGCTCCAGCACCGGCGGCAGCGGACAATGCAGCACGCCGCAGATCGTGCGCAGCAGTTCCGCCTCGGCCACCGACACGCGGCCGTCGTGCGAGACGGCGTCGGTGATCGCCTCGACCGCGACCTGCTTGGCCAGCGGATCGAGCCTGTCCAGCGGATCCCACACCGCATCCAGCGCCAGCACGCCTTCGGCCGGCGGCGCGTACGGCAGGTGGTCGCGCGGCAGGATGCGCTGCATGCCGGCGAGGTAGGCGCGGCGCGCCTCGTCCGGATTGTCCGGGTTGCCGGCCTGCGCGACGACCGCCAGCAGCGTCGCAAACTCTTGGCGCACGTTGCCGGGCTTGCGTCGGCCGAAGCGCGCATGGCGGCCGGGATCCAGTGCTTCGCGCAGCTGCACTTCCAGCAGCCGCCCGAGGCAGTACTCGAACAGCGAGACGCGGCCGTCGGTGTGGACCACGGCGTGGACCGTGTCGAGGAAGGTCGCCAGCTCCGGGCGCGGGCGCAGGCGCAGGGTCGGGAACGCCAGCGCGGCCAGCGGCATACGCAGCATCGGGTGCAGGGTCCGCAGGTGTTCGTCGCGCAGGCGCCGCGCCTCCGTGGCCGCCTGCAGGCCCATGCGCGCGATGATCTCGCTGCGCTGCATGTCGGCGACCGCGGGGTCGTCGTCGAGCAGCAGGCCGAGCAGCAGCAGCGCGGCGCTGTCGCGCTGCGCGGCCAGCGTGCGCAGTTCGCCGTCGAGGGTGGAGACGATCGCGTCAGCGCGCCGGTAGTCGTCGTTCTTTGGATCGGCGACCTGCGCGGCGATCATCGGCGGAGTCACGTTGATCCGCGTCGACGCCGGCGGCAACACGCCACCGCCCGGCTCGACGAGGCCCAGCTGCAGGTCCTCGTCGAGTCCGTTCGGCGGCGCCGCCAGCCACTGCGCCCTCATTCGATCCAGGCTCTCGGCCCTGAACGAAGGCTCCAGCGCCTGGATCCGCTGCAGCAGTGGCGGATGCGTGGCGAACAGGCCGCGCAGGCCGGTGCCGTCGCCGAACAGCATGTGCCCGACTTCCTCGGCGTCGGCACGTTCGCCCAGCTTCGAGCCGTCGTGCACGCCGCCGATCTTCTTCAGCGCACCGGCCAGTCCCGAGGTCTGGCGCGTGAACTGCACCGCCGAGGCATCCGCCAGCACCTCGCGGCTGCGGCTGACGCTGGCCTTGATCATGCGCCCGAAGAACAGGCCGACATAGCCAACCAGCAGCGCGATCAGCGCGCCGATGAGCAGCGGCATCGCGTCTCGCCCACGCACGCTGCCGCCGTGCTGCAGGATCTTGCGCCCGATCAGGCCGATCATGAGGATGCCGAACAGCACCCCGACCAGGCGGATGTTCAGGCGCATGTCGCCGTTGAGGATGTGGCTGTACTCGTGCGCGATCACGCCCTGCAGCTCGTCGCGATTGAGGCGGTCGAGCGCGCCGCGGGTCACCGCGATCACCGCGTCCGACGGCGAATAGCCGGCGGCGAAGGCGTTGATCCCGGCCTCGTGCTCCATCACGTAGATCTTCGGCACCGGCACGCCGGAGGCGATCGACATTTCCTCGACCACGTTGCGCAGGCGACGCAGGTGCAGGTCGGTGGTGTCCTCGGGCACCGGCACCCCGCCCATCTGCAGCGCGATCGGCTCGCCGCCGCCGCTCAGCGACACCATCCGGTACAGCGAACCGATGCCGATCACGCCCAGCGCGGTCAGGGTCGACATCGCCAGCAGCGCCGGGTCGGCGCCGAACACCAGCATCACGCCGAGGTCGACGGCAATGACAATCCCGGCAACGGCCAGCGCGAACAGCAGCACCAGCCGCGTGGTGTTGCGTCGGGCCTGGGCCTGGCGTTCGAAGAAGTTCATTGACGGCGGGGATTCGGAATTCGGGATTGGGGATTCGGAAAGTCAACGGCATCGGGTGTCGGGAAGGAAGCGGCGGAATCCTCGCTCGCGGCTCTCCCGAATCCCCAATCCCGAATTCCGAATCCCCGCTCCTTCAGAACTGCACCTTCGGCGCCTCGCGCACCTCGGCCTTGTCCGCCGGGATGTCGAGCAGCGCGGCCTGGGCAAAGTTGAACATGCCCGCGAGGATGTTCGAGGGAAACACTTCGCGCTTGTTGTTGTAGGCCATCACCGAGTCGTTGTAGGCCTGCCGGGCGAAGGCGACCTTGTTCTCGGTACTGGTCAGCTCCTCGGTCAGCTGCATCATGTTCTGGCTGGCCTTGAGGTCCGGGTAGGCCTCGACCACCGCCA
>DAOMPM010000071.1:0-15776 GCA_035444805.1 Luteimonas sp.
GCATGTGGAAGCACTGCGCGGGCGTGGTCGGCACGCAGACCAGCATGTTGTCCAGTGCGCACAGCTGCAGGAAGCGCTCCAGGCGCGCCGAGCTGTGTTCCGGGCCCTGGCCTTCATAGCCGTGCGGCAGCAGCAGGGTCAGTCCGCTGATGCGGCCCCACTTGGCCTCGCCCGAGGCGATGAACTGGTCGATCACCACCTGGGCGCCGTTGGCGAAATCGCCGAACTGGCCTTCCCATATGTCGAACATGTTCGGGTCAGCGGTCGAGAAGCCGTATTCGTAGGCCATTACCGCTTCCTCGCTGAGCAGCGAGTCGATCACGGTGGCCTGTTCCGGCCGTTCGACCAGCTGGCGCAGCGGCAGGTACGAACTGTCGCTCTTCTGGTCGTGCAGCACCGCGTGGCGGTGGAAGAAGGTGCCGCGGCCGGCGTCCTGGCCGACCAGGCGCAGGCCGTAGCCCTCGGCCAGCAGGGTGGCGTAGGCGAGGTTCTCGGCGAAGCCCCAGTCGCCGGGGATCTCGCCGGCGGTCATCTTCATCCGGTCGTCGTAGATCTTGGCCACGCGCGGATGCAGCTGCACGTCGGCGGGGATGGTGTTGATGCGCTTCGCCAGATCGGTGAGCGTCTTCTTCTTGACCTTCGTATCGACCGGGTCGGACAGCGAGCCCGACAGGTACTTCGACCAGTCGATGTGCAGCTCGTAGTCCTCGGGCTTGGCGTCGGCCAGGTCGGTGGTGACCTTGCCGGCGTCTAGCTTGTCGCGGTAGGCGTCGACGATCGCCTTGCCGGCGCCGGCGGCGATCACGCCCGCCTGTTCCAGCTGCGTGGCGTAGAGCTCGCGGGTGGTCGGGTGCTTGCGGATGGTCTGGTACATCAGCGGCTGGGTCGCCGCCGGCTCGTCGGCCTCGTTGTGGCCGTGGCGGCGGTAGCAGACCAGGTCGATGACCACGTCCTTGCTGAACTGCTGGCGGAAGTCGTAGGCCAGCTTGGCCACGAACACCACGGCCTCGGGATCGTCGCCGTTCACGTGGAAGATCGGCGCGCCGACCATCTTGGCCACGTCGGTGCAGTACAGGGTGGAGCGGGCGTCTTCCTTGTTGCTGGTGGTGAAGCCGACCTGGTTGTTGATCACCACGTGCACGGTGCCGCCGACGGCGAAGCCGCGCGCCTGCGACATCTGGAACAGCTCCATCACCACGCCCTGGCCGGCGAATGCCGCGTCGCCGTGGATCAGGACCGGCATGACCTGCTTGCGCTCTTCGTCGCCACGGCGTTCCTGGCGCGAGCGCACGGAACCTGCGACCACCGGATCGACGATCTCCAGGTGCGAGGGGTTGAAGGCCAGCGCCAGGTGCACCGGGCCGCCGTCGGTGGCGACGTCGGCGGAGAAGCCCATGTGGTACTTCACGTCGCCGGCGTGGGCGAGCGCGTTGTGCTCGAACTTGCCCTCGAATTCGTCGAACAGCTTGCGCGGGTTCTTGCCGAGGGTGTTGACCAGCACGTTGAGGCGGCCGCGGTGGGCCATGCCGATCACGATGTCCTTGACGCTGTCGACGCCGGACTGGCGGATCACCGTGTCCAGCAGCGGGATCAGCGAATCACCGCCTTCGAGCGAGAAGCGCTTCTGGCCGACGTACTTGGTGTGCAGGTAGCGCTCCAGGCCCTCGGCGGCGGTCAGGCGTTCGAGGATGCGCTTGCGGGTGTCCGCGCCGAGGCCGTAGTCGCCGCCGGCCGTCTCCAGGCGCTGGTACAGCCACTGCCGCTGCTCATGCTGCGGGATGTGCATGAACTCCGCGCCGATCGGGCCGGTGTAGGTGGCCTTCAGGCGGGCGAGCAGGTCGCGCAGCCGCATCCGCGGCTGGCCGGCGATGCCGCCGGTGCTGAACTCGCCGTCGAGGTCGCGCTCGGACAGGCTGTGGAAGGGCAGGTCGAGGTCCGGCGGATTCATCGGCGGGGTCAGCGCCAGCGGATCGAGCTTCGCGCCGAGGTGGCCACGCGAGCGGTAGGCGGTGATCAGGCGGCCGACGTTGCGCTCGCGCTCGTCGGAAGTGCCGCTGCCGCCGCTGGCGATGCCGCGCGCGGCCAGCTTGCCGGCCTCGGCGACCGCGGCCATGACCGGCGAATGCGGCACGTCGCCGGCTTCGCGGCCCTTGAAGCCGTCGAACCAGGCTTTCCATTTCGGCCCGACGCTGTCGGGAGAGACGAGGTACTGTTCGTAGAGGTCCTCGATGTAGGCGGCGTTGGCGCCGAGCTGGGAGGACTGCGCAAACTGCTTCAGGAGACTGTCCACGTCGGGTGCATCGGACTCTGAGGGGGAGGCAAATGGCTGATCCGGAAAGGATTCTGGGGATCCGGACGCAGGCGGAAGATGAGCCGCCCATTATAGCCACGGCCCATGTCGCGTTGCATCATGCTTTGGGCCAAGCGGGATGCCTGTTGCGGTGCCGGACAGGTCGACGAGCGTCTGCTCAAGCGGATCAGCATGGGTTCGTCATCCCCGCGAAAGCGGGGATCCATTTGGCTTTACACAAGCAACTTGGATGACCGGACATTCGTCCGTTGAAAAGCGCTTCCCGCTTGACCAGCCTTCGGCTGTTGAGGAGTGCTTCGCGGGGATGACGGGAATGAAAGCAGGCGATTGACGCGGGTTTTCTCTGGACGCGTGCGGTGCGTTCGGCGGGTGGCACAATGACTGCGTTTCACGCGCGCAACGCAGCGTCCAGCTGGCGGATGCGTTCGACCAGCGCCTCGGGCGGGTAGGGGCGTGCGGTGACGCGGCCCCACACCGGCGCCGGCCAGGCGGGGTCGTGCTCGAAGCGGGCGATCACGTGCACGTGCAGCTGCGGCACGAGGTTGCCGAGCGCGGCGACGTTGAGCTTGAACGGCCGGAACACCTCGCGCAGCAGGCGCCCGGCGCGGTCGATCTCGTCGGTGAGCAGGTGGCGCTGGCCGGTATCGAGGTCGATCATCTCGCGCGCACCGGCGACGCGCGGGACCAGCACCAGCCACGGGTAGTTGCTGTCGTCCATCAGCCGCAGCTCGCACAGGGCGAGCGTGGCCAGCGGGTGGGTGTCGGCGGCGAGCTGCGGGTGCAGTTCGTAATGCGTGGGGTCCTGCGGTGGCCTGGCCATGTTGGGCTCCTTTCAGCGCAGCGCGGATTCAAGGAAGGCCAGCGTACGCCTGCGCGCCAGTGTCGCGCTTTCTGCGTGGAAGTGGCGTGGGTCGACGTCGCGGTTGAAGGCGTGGCCGGCGCCGGGATAGGCGTGCAGTTCCGCGTCCGGATGCGCGTCACGGTGCGCCTGGACGTAGTCGGGTGGGGTGCTGGCATCGTCCTCGCCGAAGTGGAACAACATCGGCGCGCGCAGCGGCTCGGACAGCCAAGGCTGCGAGCGCGCGCCGTAGTAGGCCACCGCCGGCAGGCCCAGGCGGGTATTGGCCAGGAGCGCGACGCTGCCGCCCCAGCAGAAGCCGACCACCGCGACCTTCAGCCCCTCGTCCTGGAGCGCGCGGGAGGCGGCGCGGACGATGGCGACCGCCCGGTCCATGCCCAGCTCGCCGACCAGCTCGCGTCCGCGTGCGAACCCGGCCTCGTCGTAGCCCAGCTCGACGTTGCGCGCCACCGGGTCGAACAGCGCCGGCGCCAGCGCGACGTAGCCGGCCGCCGCATAGCCCTCGGCCACGCTGCGGATGTGCTCGTTCACGCCGAAGATCTCCTGCAGCACCACGATCCCGCCCAGCGCTGCGGCGCGCTCGGGCGGATCCGCCCGCCAGGCGTCCACCGGTCCCCGCGGATCCTGAATGACGATGTCGCGGCCCATGCGCAGGCTCCTGCACCCGATCCGGCCCGATTCTAGCCGACGCTATAATTCGTGCCCCGTGACGCCCGCCCGTCGCGGCCTCCCTTCCCGCCAAGATCCCCATGTCCGCAGCCAGTCCCAAGGTCGGTTTCGTCAGCCTCGGCTGCCCCAAGGCGCTGGTCGACTCCGAGCGCATCCTCACCCAGCTCCGCGTCGAGGGCTACGACCTGGTGCCCAGCTACGACGACGCCGACGTGGTGGTGGTCAACACCTGTGGCTTCATCGACTCGGCGGTGGCCGAGTCGCTGGACGCGATCGGCGAGGCGATCGCGGAGAACGGCAAGGTGATCGTCACCGGCTGCCTGGGCAAGCGCGAGAGCCTGATCCGCGAGACGCACCCGGACGTGCTCTCGATCAGCGGCCCGCAGGACTACGACAGCGTGATGTCCGCCGTGCACAAGGCGCTGCCGCCCAGGCACGATCCCTTCGTCGACCTGGTGCCGCGGCGCGCGCGCGAGGACGACGTCGGCGTCAAGCTCACCCCGAAGCACTACGCCTACCTGAAGATTTCCGAAGGCTGCAACCACCGCTGCAGCTTCTGCATCATCCCCTCGATGCGCGGCGACCTGGTCTCGCGCCCGGTCGACGAGGTGCTGCGCGAGGCCGAACGGCTGGTGGTGCGCGGCGGGGTGAAGGAACTGCTGGTGATCTCGCAGGACACTTCCGCCTACGGTGTCGACGTGCGGTACGCCGAACGCGAGTGGCGCGGCAAGCCGTACCAGACGCGGATGAAGGCGCTGTGCGAAGGCCTGGCCGAGCTGGGCGTGTGGACGCGCCTGCACTACGTCTATCCGTACCCGCACGTGGACGACATCATCCCGCTGATGGCGGACGGCAAGCTGCTGCCGTACCTCGACATCCCGTTCCAGCACGCCAGCCCGCGCGTGCTGCGACTGATGAAGCGCCCCGGCGCGGTCGACAAGGTGCGCGAGCGCATCGCCCGCTGGCGCGACATCTGCCCGGAGCTGACCATCCGCAGCACCTTCATCGTTGGCTTCCCCGGCGAGACCGAGGCCGAGTTCGAGGAGCTGCTCGACTTCCTGCGCGAAGTGCGGCTCGACCGTGTCGGCGCCTTCGCCTATTCGCCGGTCGACGGCGCCAGCGCCAACGCGCTGCCCGATCCGGTGCCGGAAGCCGTGAAGCAGGAGCGCCTGGCCCGCTTCATGGACGTGCAGGCGGAGATCTCGGCGCAGAAACTCGAAGCGAAGGTGGGGAGCGTGCAGCGCTGCCTCGTCGACCTGGTCGATGGCGAAATCGCGATCGCCCGATCAATGGCCGACGCGCCGGAGATCGACGGCGTGGTGCAGATCCAGAACGGCCTGGAGGCCGGGCTGCAGCCGGGCGACTTCGTCGACGTCGAGATCATGGGCAGCGACGAGCACGATCTATATGGAGAGGTCTGAGCCGGCTGCGGTCGCGGGAGGCGGCATGGCGAAGGCGATGGCAAGGATGATTTGGGTGCTCGCCTGCATCGGCGCGGCACATGCGCAGGTGCCGCAGGCGTCGTCGCTGGACGCGGCGAAGCTGCAGGCGATGCTCGGTCCGGACCTCGAGCTCGTCCAGCGGATCGACGCGCAGCTCAACGACGACCGCGAGATCGACACAATCTACCTCGCGCGCGGAGGCGACGGGTACCGCGTCGGCGTGATCCTCGCCTATCGCAGCGAGGGCGAGTTCGTGCACGACGCACTGCACCCGCTGGCGCTGGTGGAGCGGCCGGAACTGGCGCTGCGCGAGGAGGTGCTGATCGTGCACAGGCCATCCATGGGTACGTCCGCGACCACGGCAACGCTGCGCTATCGCTACGACCCGCATGAGCACGAGATGCTGTTGATCGGCCTCGACGCCGGGCGCGACGGTGGCATCGGGGACAACACCGGCCTGCGGCTCGACTGGAACCTGCTGACCGGGGAACACCTGGTCTGGCGTGGCCGGCGTGCCCCCGGCGTCGGCGCCGTCGATCCCGACGACCAGCCCGAACGGAGCGTACGCACGTCGAAGCCGGTCTGGATGGTGCATACACCGGACCCCGACGCCTTGCTGGATGCCGCGGACGCCGGCGAGAGTCGCGGTTGACGGAGCATACGGTCCGGGCGTTGGGCTTCGCGGGCTCACCCCAGCCTGTTCGCTACCGCTGCCACACCATCGGCGTCGAGGGGATGCCGTCGGAGATCCGTTCCGGTCCGTCGCGGGTGAACCCCAGGTGCAGGTAGGCCTCGATCGCGTTGCGCGCGGCGTTGACCGTCACCCGGTCGCGCGGTTCGGCTTCCAGCAGGGCCTGCCACAGCCGGCGCGCCACGCCGAGGCGATGCACGGTGTCGTCCACGAACAGGTGGTAGAGGTGGTCCGGCAGGCGCATGGCGGCGACGCCGACGATGCGGTTGTCCTGTTCGGCGACGAGATAGCGGTAGCCCTGCAGCAGCCGTTCCTGCGTCGGTCCGGGGCGCATCGAGGACAGCAGGAGTCTGGCGCCGGTCTTCGTGCACGCTCGAGTGATCCAGCGACGCGTCGAAGCCGTGGTCAGCGCGCTGATCGCGATGGCATCGTCGATCCCGGCCGCCCGGATGCGGATGGATTCAGCCGTCGCCATCGCCGTAGCGCACGTCGATGATGAAGAACCGCGCCACGCCACCGGGCAGCAGCGCCTCGAACTCGTCGTCGAGGCGCTTCTTGAGCATCGCGCGCGCCAGCGGCGAGTCGATGCTGATCCAGCCGCGCTTCGCATCCGTCTCGTCCGGGCCGACGATGCGATAGCGGGCGGTGTCGCCGCTGGCGGCGTCCTCCACTTCCACACGCGCGCCGAAGAACACCGCTTCCGGATCGGACGGCGGAGTGTCGACCACGCGCAACGCATCCAGCCGCTTGCTCAGGTAGCGCACGCGGCGGTCGATGCCGCCGAGCTGCTTCTTGCGGTAGGTGTATTCGGCGTTCTCGGAGCGGTCACCCTCGGCGGCGGCGGCGGCGAGGGCCTTCACCACTTCGGGGCGCTGCACGCGCCAGAGGTCGTCGAGTTCGGCCTTGAGCCGCGCGTGGCCCTCCGGGGTGACCAGCGCGGTGCTGCTCTCGGCGGGAGGACGCCAGCGGCCCAAGCGGAGACGCTCAGCCGCGGCGCAGGCTGTAGTTCAGCTCGCTCTGGACCGGGTTGCCGTCGCTGTCGAGCATGCGGATCTCGTCCTTCGACACGATCCCGAACCAGCGGTCGGCGTCATCCTTGCGGTCCGGGTCGAACTGCAGGCGCCTGCCGTCGGCGTCGATCGTCCAGGTGCCGGTGGTCTCGATGGTGGTGTCGCGATCCTGGTAGGTCTCGCTTGCCCTGAACGTACCATCGGCGTCGATTTCGACGTGCATGTCGATGCCGGGGCAGTCGGCGCAGGGCAGGGTGCCGCTGAAACGGCCGGCGAAGGCCTTGCGGTCGAAGCCGGCCGGATCAACCGCGGCATGGTGGACGACGGCGGTGGCGTCGGTGCCGGCGAGGGGGTCGGCGTGTGCCGGCGCGGCGATGGCTTCGGCCGCGGTCGTCGGTGTGTCATCGGCAGGTTCCGCAACGGGGCGGCAGGCGGCCAGCGCGAGCGCGAGCGGAACCAGGGCGAGAGCGGAAGCGAGGCGATAAGTCATGGGGTGGCTCCTGTGCGGCACGTGTGGATGCTGCCCGGCGAGTTCATGGCTGCGCTGGTCACGTGGATGTTGTCATCCCGAGCCCTTCGACTTCGCTCAGGACAGGCTCCGAGAGGGATCTCGCTCGACGAACACGATGCAAGAAGCAGATCCCTCGCTACGCTCGGGATGACAAGTGTTGGGCGCATCCTATTTCAGGATGCCGCCAAGCAGTCCACGCACGATGCGGTTGGTGATCGTGCGAGTGGCCTGCTTGCTGGCGGCCTGGACCACGCCCTGGCGGCGCTTGGTGCCGAACAGCCATTCGTTGACCGCCTTGCCCATGCCGCCTTCCTCTTCGGGCGGCAAGGGCTTCGCGGGCTTCGCCGCCTGTGGGCTGGCGTGGGCGACGGCTTCGTCGGCGCGCTTCTTCAGCAGCTCCGCCGCGGATTCGCGGTTCACGGCATTGTCGTACTTCGCGCCCACCGGGCTGCCGGCGCGGACCTGCGCGCGCTCGGCCTCGGTGATCGCGCCCATCCGGCAGCGCGGCGCGGCGATCAGGGTGTGCTCGACCGGCATCGGCACGCCCTTCTCCTGCAGGGTCGAGACGAGGGCTTCGCCGGTGCCGAGCTTGGACAGCGTCGCGGCGACATCGAGGTTGGGGTTGGAGACGAAGGTCTCCGCCGCCGTCCGCACCGCTTTCTGGTCGCGCGGCGTGAACGCGCGCAGCGCGTGCTGGAAGCGGTTGCCGAGCTGGCCGAGGATGTTGCCCGGCACGTCGTCGGGGAACTGCGAGCAGAAGTACACGCCGACGCCCTTGGAGCGGATCAGGCGCACCACCTGCTCGATGCGCTGCTGCAGTGTCGCCGGCGCGTCGTCGAACAGCAGGTGCGCCTCGTCGAAGATGAACACCAGCTTCGGCTTGTCGAGGTCGCCGACTTCCGGCAGGGTCTCGAACAGCTCCGACAGCAGCCACAGCAGGAAGCTGGCGTACAGGCGCGGCTTGAGGATCAGCTGGTCGGCGGCGAGGATGCCGACCACGCCGCGGCCATTGGTATTGGTGCGCATCAGGTCGGCCAGCTCCAGCGCCGGCTCGCCGAAGAACTGCTCGCCGCCTTCCTGCTCCAGCCGCAGCAGCGCGCGCTGGATCGCGCCGACCGACTGCGTGCTGACCAGGCCGTACTCGGTCGAGATGGTCTTGCGTTCCTCGACCACGAGGTTGAGCAGGGCGCGCAGGTCGGCGAGGTCGAGCACCAGCAGGCCGCGGTCATCAGCCAGCTTGAACACGATGTCGAGCACGCCGGCCTGGGTGTCGTTCAGCTCCAGGATGCGCGACAGCAGGGTCGGGCCCATCTCGGTGACCGTGGTGCGCACCGGGTGGCCGAGCTTGCCGTACATGTCCCAGAAAATTACCGGGCTGCCCTCAGGCGTCCAGCCTTCGACGCCGATGTGGGCGAGCCGCTCGGCCAGCTTCTCGTTCGCGGCCCCGGCCACGGCGAGGCCGGACACGTCGCCCTTCACGTCGGCCAGGAACACCGGCACGCCGATCCGCGAGAAGCCCTCGGCCAGGGTCATCAGGGTCACCGTCTTGCCGGTGCCGGTGGCGCCGGCGACGAGGCCGTGGCGGTTGCCGTACTTCGGCAACAGGTGGACCTGGCCGCTGTCCGCGGTGGTGATGGCCTTGCCGACGAGAATGGGATCCATGCGAGGGGGCGTCTCCGGTGGGATGCCGTGATTCTAGGCGCTGCGCCGCGTGCGGGCACTCCCCCGGGCTGAACGCCCTACCGGCCGATGCCGCGGCCACGCGTTCCGTGCCCGGTTTCCTTGTGGCACCGCACGCCAGCGGCTAACCTGCCGGCCCCACCGCGTCCCCGGCTGTCGATGATGTCCCTGTTTCCGTCCGCGATGCGCGGCCTGCTGCTTGCCGGCGCGCTCGTGCTCGTCGCGCTTCCGTCCGTCGCCCAGGCCCAGTCCAGGCGCACCCAGGTCGCGATCGAGGCGCTCAACGAGCGCATGGCTGCCGCCGAGGCGCGCTACCGCGAGGCGCTGGTGAAGATCGGCAACAGCGATCCGGCCGGGCTCACCGAGAGCAACGAGGCGCTGGAGGACATGGAAGACGTGATCGTCGACTGCGGCAAGCTCAAGGGCTGCGGCACCGGCACCCTGCTGGGCGGCTACAAGCGGCTGCTGAAGGCGCAGGCCGACGCCGCGGCCGGCGTCGCCGCCGGTGATGGCGACGACGTCTTCGACGAGGACAGCAGCGACCTGCCCACCGGCGAGGTGCCCGGCAGCGCCAGCGCCGCGTCCCTGCTGGCGGCCGAGGACCGGCGCTTCCTCGAACAGGTGCGGATGAACCCCGCCGTGCAGGCGGGCATCCGCCGCTGGCTGACCGACATGCGCGTGTCGCTGATCACCAGCCACGAGAACTACCAGTACATGCAGCACATGATGTCGCCGGCGTTCAAGCGCCGGGGGCTGCCGGAGGCGCTGCTGTTCGGCATCCTGGCCAAGGAATCCAACGGCCGCGTGCACGCGCGCTCGCGCGCCGGCGCGGCGGGGCCGCTGCAGTTCATGCCGGCCACCGGGCAGCGCTTCGGCCTCGGTCCCGACGGCCGCGGCTTCGACACCCGCTACGATCCGCGCGCCTCGGCCGACGCCGCAGCGGCCTACCTCGCGGAGCGCTATGGCGAGCTGGGCAACAACATCGAGCTGTGGTTGGCCGCCTACAACGGCGGCGAGGGGCGGGCGCGACGGGTCTACAGGGAGTTCGGCGGGCGCAGCTTCTGGGACGTCGACGTCTACAACCAGTTCCCGCCGGAGACCAAGGACTACGTGCCGATGGTGATCGCCGCGGCCTGGCTGTACCTGCACCCGCGGGAGTACGGGCTGTCCTTCCCGAGGGTCGACACGCGGCCGGCGACCATCCAGCTGCAGCGCCCGGCGTCGATCTACGAGTTGACCATTTGCCTCGGCAACGGCGGCACCCGCGACGGCTACATGCGCGTGCTGCGCAACCTCAATCCGCAGTACGAGGCCGAAGCGTGGATTCCGGCCGGGACCCAGCTCAACGCAACCGTGCGCATGGCCGGCCTGTACGAGCGCTGGTGCACCAGGGGCAAGCGCGCCGAGCTCGCCAAGCAGCTCGTCAACAGCGACCCGGCCACCGCGATCGTGCGCGTGGGCGACGTGGAGACGGTGACGTTGCCCGACGGCAGCGTGATCCAGCAGGCGGTGGTGGCCACGCCGCCCGCGGCCGCGGCGCCTGCACCGAAGCGCGCGCCGGCGCGCAGCCACACGGTCGCGCGCGGCGAAACCCTCGTCGCCATCGCCCGCCGCTACCAGTGCGACACCAAGGCGCTGGGCGCCGCGAACGGGCTCACGGCACCGCGCTACATGGTGAAGGTGGGGCAACGCCTGCGGCTGGAAGGGTGCGGGAAATAGCGCTGCGGGATCCACGCCGCCAGCCGGCCTGCGACGGGCGCGCGCTATAGTAGAGGCTTGATTTCGCGCAGAGGTAGCGTGCCGATGAAGCCTGTTCTCGTCCTGTCACTGCTGTCGTGCCTGCTGTGCGCGGCCTGCACGCAGCCGACCGATGATGTCGCCAGCTCCGCGCAACCCGCGGCCGTGCCCGGCGGCGACATTTCCGCCGACAACCTGGCCCAGAGCCTGCGCGTGCTGGCCTCGGACGAGTTCGAGGGCCGCGCCCCCGACACGCCGGGCGAGGAGAAGACCGTCGCCTACATCGCCGAGCGCTTTGCGGAAGCCGGCCTGCAGCCGGCCGGCGACGATGGCGGCTGGATGCAGCAGGTGACGCTGGAGCGCAGCGAGATCAAGGGCCCGGTCACGGCGCGGTTCAACACCAGCGCCGGCGCGCGCGAACTGGCGCAGGGCGAGGACATCGCCGTGGAGACGCTGTACCCGCACGACCGGGTCGACCTGCGCGAGGTGCCGCTGGTGTTCGCCGGCTACGGGATCACGGCGCCGGAGCTGGGTTGGGACGACTACGCAGGCCTCGACGTCAAGGACAAGATCGTCGTCGTGCTGATCAACGATCCCGACTTCGAAAGCGGCGAGGGCGATTTCGGTGGCCGCGCGATGACCTACTACGGGCGCTGGACCTACAAGTACGAGGAAGCCGCTCGACGCGGCGCCGCCGGCGTGCTGATCGTGCACGAGACCGAGCCGGCGGCCTATCCGTGGGCGACCGTGCGCAACGGCCGCGCCGGCCCGCAGTACGACATCGTGCGGGCCGATGCCGCAGGCTACCACCTGCCGATGCGCGGCTGGATGCAGCTCGAGGTCGCCCAGCGGCTGTTCCGCGAGTCCGGGCTCGATTTCGAGGCGGAGAAGCGGGCGGCGCAGCAGCGGGGATTCACCGGCTACCCCCTTGCCGGCGCCACCGCGTCGCTGGCGTTCGACGTCGAGCGCGGCCGCGTCACCAGCCGCAACGTCGCCGGCATCCTGCCTGGCGCGGAGCGGCCGGGTGAAACGGTGATCCTGTCGGGACACTGGGACAGCTACGGCGTGATCGCCGATGCCGACGAAGACGGCGATCGCATCGTCAACGGCGCGGTCGACAACGCCACCGCGATCGCCTCGCTGATCGAGATCGCGCGCGTGTTCAGCGCCGGCCCGCGTCCGGCGCGCAGCCTGCTGTTCCTGGCGGTGACCGCGGAGGAAAGTGGATTGCTTGGCGCCAAGTACTACGCCGCCAACCCTTTGCGGCCGCTGGAGACCACGGTGGCCGACCTCAACCTCGAGATGTGGAGCCCGGACGGCCCGACCCACGACATTTCCTCGTGGGGCATGGGCAAGGTATCGCTGGAGCGCGACCTGATCGAAACCGCGCGCCGCGAGGGGCGCGGCTACTCACCCGACGACAACCTCGAGGCGGGCCTGTTCTACCGCGCCGACCATTTCGCCTTCGCCCAGGCGGGGGTGCCGTCGATCACCATCGGCCCGGGCATGGACCAGGTCGACGGCGGCGTGGCCGGCGGCAAGGCCGCGCGCGCGGCCTACTTCGAGCGCTGCTACCACCAGCCCTGCGACGAGTTCAGCGACGACTGGGACATGCGCGGCCCGGTCGCCGACACCCGCACCGTGTACCGGCTCGCCGCCGACCTCGCCAACCGCAGCGACTGGCCGCAGTGGGACGAGGGCAGCGAGTTCCGAGCCGAGCGCGAGAAGAGCGCGCAGGCGCGCGCCGGTCGCTGAAAACGTAGGAGCGGGCCATGCCCGCGACCCACGCGATCGATCACCATGACTCCGTGGTCGCGCCCATGGGGCGCTCCTACAATGAGCGCGAGCGGTCTCAGCGCAAGCGCGCGAGCCGCTGTCCGAGCCTGACCGGCGTTTCCGCCTCCAGTCCGGGCGCAAGTTCGGCCACGCCCGCCGGCAGCAGCACGATGACGGTCGAGCCGTAGTTGAAGCGCGCCATCTCCTCGAACCGCTCCAGCACGATGTCGTCGCTGGTCCAGTTCTTCGCCTGGATGCGGTCGCCGTAGGCGGGGATTTCCTCGCCGCTCCATACCGTCTCCACGCCCGACACCAGCAGGGCGCCGACCATCACCTGCGCCATCGGTCCGAAGTCGGTGTCGAAGTGGCAGACCAGGCGCTCGTTGCGCGCGAACAGCCGCGGCACGCTGGCGACCGCGTCCGGGCCGACCGAGAACAGGCGGCCGGGCACGTGCACGGTCTCGCGCAGGCGGCCGGTCCACGGCATGTGCACGCGGTGGTAGTCCCTGGGCGAGAGGTAGACGGTGGCGAACAGGCCGTCGGCGTAGGGCGCGGCGGCGGCTTCGCTGCCGAGCAGTTCGGCGGCGGTGAACGATTGGCCCTTGGCCTGGAAGATGCGCCCGCCTTCTATCGGGCCGCACTGGCTGATGCGTCCGTCGGCGGGCATCAGCAGGGCGCGCGGATCCGGATCGGGCGTGCGCGCGCCCGGCTTCAGCGCGCGGGTGAAGAAGGCGTTGAAGGTGGGATAGGCGCGCGGGTCCGGTTCGGCGGCCTCGGCGAGGTTGACGCCGAACTTCCGCGTCACCGTGTCGATCAGCCATTGCTTCACGCGCGGCGAATCCGAATACGCCAGCGCGCGCGCCAGCGAGGACAGCAGCCGGTGCGGCAGCACGTAGGTCAGCGCGGTGGTCAGGCTCACTGGCGGGCGGCCCCGGTTAGTGCGATGAGGTCGGCGGCGATCGCGGCCGGGTCGTCGACCGCGCTGCCGGTGATCACGCCGGCCATGCGCGCCTGCGGGTCGAGCAGGGCCATCGACGAGCTGTGGTCGATCGTGTACTGGTTGGGGCCGTCGCCCATCGGCACCTTGGCGAACACCATCGACAGCGAGCGGGCGAAGGTTTCCAGCGCGGGGATGTCCGCCGTTGCCGCGAGCGTGTCGCGGTGGAAGGCGTGGGCGTACTCGCCAATGCGGTCGGGCGTGTCGCGCTCGGGATCGACCGACACGAACAGCACCCGCGGGCGGGTCGATTCGGGCAGCGCTTCCCACTGCTTCTGCGCCTGCGCCAGCTGCGCCAGCGTGGTCGGGCACACGTCGGGACAGAACGTGAAGCCGATGAACACCAGGGTCCAGTGGCCGTGCAGTTCACCCGGCACCAGCTGGGTGCCGTCGGACTGCTGCAGCGAGAACGGCGGCAGCTCGCGCGGCTGCGGGAACAGCTTGACCGCCTGCAGCGTCGGTTGCGGCGTGGCCGACTCGGAGAAGAACTGGCGCGAGGCGAGCAGGCCGAGCCCTGCGAACAGGGCGACCAGCAGCACGATGATGACGGTCCGGTTGAACATCGCAGGATCCACTTGAACTGCGGCCATGATACCCGTGTCGCCGCTATACTTGCCGGTCCGGGCCTTGCCGGGGATGCGCACCGCCATGACCGACGAACTGCAGACGATCATCGACCTGATCCGCTACGGCGCCAGCCGCTTCAATGCGGCCGGGCTGACGTTCGGGCACAGCTACGACAACGCCATCGACGAGGCCACCCAGCTCACCCTGCACGCGCTGCACCTGCCGCACGACCTGCCGCCGGTCTACGGCCAGTCGCGGGTGACGCTGGCGGAGAAGGAGGACGTGCTGGCGCTGTTCCTGCGGCGGATCGAGGAGCGGGTGCCGGCCGCCTACCTGACCGGCGAGGCTTGGTTCGCCGGGCTGAGCTTCAAGTCCGACCGCCGCGCCCTGGTGCCGCGCTCGCCGATCGCGGAGCTGATCGAGTCGGGCTTCGAGCCCTGGCTGGGCGGTCGCGAGGTGCGCCGCGCGCTCGACCTGTGCACCGGATCGGGCTGCATCGCGATCGCGATGGCGCACCACAACCCCGACTGGCACGTCGACGGCGCCGACATCAGCGACGAGGCGCTGTCGCTGGCGCGCGAGAACGAAGATCGGCTGATGGTCGCCAACACCCGCTTCGTGAAGTCGGACCTGTTCGGGAACCTGCAGGGCGAGCACTACGACCTGATCGTCAGCAACCCGCCCTACGTCACCAACGACGAGACCGACGCGCTGCCGAAGGAATACTCGTACGAGCCCGAACTCGGCCTGCGCGCCGGCGACGACGGCCTCGACATCGTCCTGCGCATGCTGCGCGACGCGCCGCTGCACCTGACCGAGGACGGTCTGCTGATCTGCGAAGTGGGCGAGTCCGAGCGCCACCTGGTGAAGCTGCTGCCGGAGCTGCCGCTGATGTGGGTCGAGTTCAAGGTCGGGCAGATGGGCGTGTTCGTGGTCGAGCGCCACGACCTGGTGACGCACAACGCGAGGATCCGTGCGCTGGCGGATGCGCGGGAGGGTGGGGCGCCGGCCTTTGTTTCCGCGCAATCGGCGGGTGGCGGCTTGTTTTGACAAAGCTCGTCATTCCCGCGCAAGCGGGAATCGCTCTTCAACAGCCGGATGGCTGGCTATCCATGGCAACGGATCATGCCAAAACAACCTGCGGTCTACATCATGGCAAGTGCGGCGCGCGGTACGCTTTACATCGGCGTGACCAGCGACCTTGTCCAGCGGGCGTGGCAGCATCGTGAGCATCTCGCGCACGGCTTTACGAAACGCTACAACATCACCAGGCTGGTCTAGTACGAGCAGCATGTGACGATGGAAAGTGCGATCCTGCGCGAGAAGCGGATCAAGAAGTGGAATCGCGCATGGAAGCTGCAGCTGGTTGAAGAATCCAATCCGGAATGGCTGGACTTGTGGCCTGGAGTCATAGGCTAGTGAAAATGGATTCCCGCTTTCGCGGGAATGACGGAGCAAGGCGGACAGCGTATTGAACACCTTCGGCCATCTCTTCCGCGTCACCACCTTCGGCGAGTCCCATGGGC